>NZ_JBIDBG010000004.1:558179-558511 GCF_043202855.1 Micromonospora sp. NPDC048063
GTCCACACTGACATCGCGGAACAACCTCGCCGCCGCCTACCGAGTAGCGGGCCGGTTGGGTGAGGCAATCCCGCTGTACGAGGCGACCCTGGCCGCGCGTGAGCAGGTCCTGGGCGAGAAACACCCGTCCACGCTGACATCGCGGAACAACCTCGCCGCCGCCTACCGAGCGGCGGGCCGGTTGGGTGAGGCAATCCCGCTGTTAGAGGCAACCCTGGCCGCGCGTGAGCGGGTCCTGGGCGAGAAACACCCGTCCACGCTGACATCGCGGAACAACCTCGCCGCCGCCTACCGAGCGGCGGGCCGGTTGGGTGAGGCAATCCCGCTGTACG
>NZ_JBIDBG010000004.1:558604-713469 GCF_043202855.1 Micromonospora sp. NPDC048063
CTGTTAGAGGCAACCCTGGCCGCGCGTGAGCAGGTCCTGGGCGAGGAGCACCCGGACACGCTGATGTCGCGGAAAAATCTCGCCGCCGCCCGCCACCTTGGAGACGAGAATCGGTAGCGCTGCGGGCGCCCGAGGACGGCCGAAGGCCGCCCGCAGGGCAGTCGCAGCGCGCCGCGCTCGCGCGGCGCCTTGATCCATAAGAGAGTGTTTCGGCAGTGGTGGAGCTGAAGCGGATCCTCGACCGGCTCCCGCGCGACCTGTGGCGACTTGGTCGACACGCTGGTCGCGCCCCCTTTGGGATGCCGTCAATGCTGGCTGGTTGCCGACGCTCCACGCTGTTCTGTAAGCGAATCCAGGGGAGCCTAGCGGCCATGCGGAGGGATAGCTGTATCCGGGCGCGCGGAGCCAGTCGTCCGTCGCCCACCAGTCAGCCGTTCTCACCTGGCGGCGCCGGCCTGGTGTTTCTTCGGGCGCTGCTGATCATCGTTGACTGCCGCTGGCCGGGGCTTGCCAGCGCGACGGCGACCCGGACGGCCCAAACCGGCCTCTCGCCTGTAAACTCTGCCCACCCATCCACGCTCGGCTAACGTTAGGTTCCGCCAGCGGGGATGTGTGCAGGTAAGGCACAGGGTGCAGCCGTAAGGCAGGGGCGGGCCGTGGGACAATCAGTCTTGGAACCGGGAGACAAGCGGACTGGCGTGTTCATCCATGCCGAGAATGAGGACGCGCCGTGCGTTGTTGGCGTGCTCTGGATTGATCCCAAGCTCGGCGTCCTTGCCGAGATCCCTTATATCGGCTTCGGCACCGATCAGTTCGCTGTCCCATCCCAGTGGTTCCGTCAGGAACAAGCACCGAAAAACCTACTGTTCAGATCGGAAGACCTTCAGGTTTCACTATTTGGGTGCAGGATCACCAGAAGCGTCCAGGGCGCTTACATCGACATCGGTCGACTGCGGGTCCAAGAGGCTGTGTTCGCGGAACGATCCGGCAGCATCGATGACGAGCTGCGAGTAACGACGCTCGTTTCTCACCTAGATGGCTTAGCTAAATGGTCCGGGCTGTCGTCGGTCAGATGGGACAGCGAGCCTATCGGGATCCCTTCGCAACGTCGTGGGCATCGAATTAAATACACTGTCCAGTCGAGCCATGGCTTCGACTGGATGCAGGGTGCTGCCCGAATGAGGCTAAAGACGCACTGGAGACACGATGGCAAGACCTCTCCAGGAATCCACTTGACGGATGACACGGTTCTTGAAAGCCGGTTCCGAGAACCGCGCTCGGTGTCCGATCACCTCGTGGAGCATCGCAAGTTCCGCGACCTGATGTCGCTGGTTCTAGGAACTGGAGCACGGTTTCTCGGTCATTCGATTCGCGACCGACGGTTCGGCATGCGAACCCTCGACGGGAAAACCCATGGTGCGGATTATGAGCGACTGGTAACTGCCCGCACGGCGGTTGATCACTACAGGAAAGAATCAGTTCCGGGAGCGGCGGACTGGCCGATCCTCGCCCCTAAGGATCTTTCGCCAGGAGATTTGGCATGGTGGGCCCGGCAGTACGAAGACTCGCGGCGGTTCGTCTTACCTACCGCCTCAACGCTACAGAGATCAAATATATTTGCCGAGGATAACGTGGTCAACGCCTCAATGAGCATCGAGGCCCTGGGAGCCGCATTGGGCCCAGTTGTGGGCGAGGATCCCACCCTGGCTGGCACGAAGAAGACCACATCGACCTACTTTTACCGCATTATCGAGACCGTTGGCATCGAATCTTCGTCGATTGCAGCTGGCAGCGTCGAACTCGCTAGGGCGCTAGCAAACACATACAACACGATTAAACACGCCGACCGCGGCGATTTCCCAGACGGACTCCACACAATCTATGCCGGCCGCCTATCACTTATTCTGATCAGAATGGCGATCATCCAGAGGCTGCCTGGCGCCCGAGCAGCAGTGGCGAGATACGCTGAAAGTTGGCCGGTTCGACGGATAATCGAAGGCATGAAGGCTGACGGGGTCACGGTGGATTCGGGACGGTTCTGCACATCGCCGTAAGGTCGCCATCGCCTTGCCTGCCGGTCCATAGGCCGGCCAGAAACAATGACATTCGGCGGGTGCTTTCCTCCTTCGTCGCGCCAACTGGCCACCCGTTCCGAGTGCCGGAGATGAAAGCGGAACTTAGTCTTCTCTTGCCTGGCTTGTGGGAGCCTGCTCGGCGTGCTGGTCACGGCCGGTTCTAAGCTTTACATCATTGGTGGCCGCTTGTCGATGTTTCACGCTGTCTTGTGCCTCGGCTCGCGCCCCCGCATCTCCCACCGTCGCGTGCCTTTATGGCCTAAGAACCGATAGCGGGGCCAGCGTTCGGCGATGCGGCCTGAGTGCCGCCATCATACGGGCCCTCGGGTACAACTCCGGAGGATGCAGCACTAGGCGCAGGCAGTTGACGATCATCGGTTCCGCCCGACTGGGCGGGCGACAGGCGGGAGCGCATAGCCACTAGGCGGCTCTTTTGCTCTTGACGGGTTCTCTTAGTACGCCGGTCTTTTTCGTGGCCGCTACGGACGAAGACCGACAAGCCACCGCTGCGACCCTCAGCCCAACTCTTAAAAACGTCTCTCATATCGCGCAGCGCTTTGGCCGTGTCATGAGCGCCGTACACCTGAACCCAAAGCCGGCTTTTATACACTCCCCAGTCAAGGACTGCCTTTGTGTCGTCCAGCTTATTGCCTCGCGAATCTTTGTACGAGACCGTCACCTCGTACTCGTCGGGAAGATGAGTGTCTTTCCGACTGAGGCCAGAGTCCCAGAATATGCGCCACTCTTGCTGAGGGACAAGGACAGGCAGGCAATCGAAAAGCTTTACGTTCTCGACTTCGCCACTACTGCCACCACTTCTCATCAGGCCGGGGCTCGCCTGGATTCTGACGTCGGTAGCGGCCGTTGTGCCGAAATTCTTAACAACCAAATCAATGATCTGCTGATCAGCCTGGCTTGGCTCCATATAAGCGACCACGTAAGGCTGCGCTTGTTCCTGGCGGAGCCTTTTAGCTTCCTTCACTTGATGATAGGCAATGAAACCGGCCACTGTTGCGATGCCTGCCGTTGTCCATCCCGCAACAGCTGCCCATGCATCCGGGTTCGACCGCAATAGCCAATCCCAGAGGCGTACAAGCTGGTTCCACAAGTCCCACATGAGGCCATTCCCCGATCAATAGGTGAACACCCGATGCTAGCCGATCACAATCTGACAGGGGCCTGAGCACCAGCAGCCTTGGCTTCAGGCGATAGTCGCTCATCCGACAGTTCGACTACCCTCCGCTTATGTGTCGTTACACTAAGCCCCCCTCGACCAAAAGGATGCGCAATGCCGGCATTGATGCTTAAGCGTGATGCAGCCCTCCTGCTGCTCATCATTGAGGCTGCGGCAATCGTTGGGGTGGTCTATTTTTTAGTCATTTTAGACTTCATGAGCCTTGCCTGGTCGCTGTCTTTGGCGATAGCCATACCGGCATGGGTCTTGGCAGTCAAAGCGCCGACGGTCTGTGGGGTTACGACACAAAAGGGTGGAAAGTGCAGCAGAAACGTCAACGGCGTCATCTTCGGCTGCGGCACATCAAATCATACGTGGGCGAAATTTTTCTCGCGCTTTGGTTGGCGGCGCCAACCAGACCCAAACTCCATTCCCTCGAAAGCAGGTGCATCGACTCGAGTTCGGAGGCCAGGAAGCAGCGCTTCCAATGACGGCGTTGAGGTCATGACCGTGAAAATCGCCGAGGACACCAAAAGTAAGGTGGCCTTCTGGCTGGCGCTGACTGCTACGACCTGCGCCCTCGTGAGTGCTACTGTCGATGCAACAAACTTCGTCAAAGCACAGAAGCAACCAGCTAAGGCGTCGGCCGTCAGCATCGATATCGCGTCAACCGTTGATTTGTTAATGGAAGATCGGTCCGCCGCCCTTCCGCAGCCCACCTTGCCGCAGTAGCGACTACGGCACATTCCGGCCGTCTACCCACCGGCCGCCACCTCCTACCGTGAACGATGAAACAGCCTGCCCAGAGAGCCCTCAGCGTCGACGGATTACACGATCAAGCTTCAAAGACGAGGCACTATATGACGCTGCCGTGTTCGGCGTACGCGGAGATGCCATTACTATGCGCTGCAATCGCCGAACGGATCCTGCGGGCGAGCCGGGCCGGGCCGTACTGGTCCAAGGACTCTGCGCCCACGTAGCGCCATTCGGTAATTTCACCGTCAGCGAAGCGGATGTCACGCTCTTGCTTGGCGCCGAGTGAACCGCCGTCGAAGATGAACAGGAGCTTGTCGCCCTCGTGTTCGGCGGGCGCCCAGTCAACGACCAGCATCGGTCCGAGCGCGGGCGTGATGCCAAGTTCCTCTTCGACTTCACGTGCGCACGCGGCGCGGGGCGACTCGCCGGGTTCGACGTAGCCGCCGGGGATGTCCCAGTGTTTCTTGTAGCTGGGGCGTACGAGGAGCACGCGGCCTTCGTCGTCGAAGAAGAGGGCGCCTGCGGCGACGCGTGGGGTTGCCATGGGTGGCATCTCGTTGGCCGTCACCAGGGCAGCCTAGATGGGCTGGGTTCAGTCGAGCACCTTGAGCCGCCGGGCCAGTCCGACCAGTTGAGGCGAGGGCTTACCGCGCTGCCGGCGCACCCAGGTCAGGGCGAGTTGGCGGCTGAGGAAGTGGTGTCGAACTTGTTCGGGCGCCATCTGTTCCGCGTCGAGCAGGACAGCTTGGGCGTCGTCGATGCGGTTCCAGGAGCTGTAGGCGCGGGCGACTTCGAGGGAGTGCCGTACGCGGCGTTCCATCGGCAGGCCGGCGGTGTCTACGCGAGGCCCAAGGTCGATGGCGACTTGCAGGTCGCCCAGCTCGGCGGCGGTGGCAACGCGGTGGATCGCGACGTTAGTCGGGCCGAACGCGGTCCAGAGGTGGTTGGCGTCGGCTCCGAGCTGGCCGGCGGCGCGGTCGGCCGCGGCGAGAAAGGCGCGGGTGGTGCCGCTGTCGTTGGAGCGGGCGGCGGCCATCGAGCCGGACAGGAACAGGGTTCCATAGACGGAGAGCAGTGCTGGTGTGGCGTGCTTGAGGTGGGGCTCAAGGTAGCCGGCTGCGTCCTCGGTGAGGCGTACTGCTTCGGCGTAGCGGCCGGTGGCGTGCAGGGCGTGGCCGACGGAGCGGAACAGGGAGCCGGTGATGAGGAGGTCGCCCGTGGGGCGGACGGCGGCCAGTCCGCGGTCGGCGGCGATCCAGGCGAGGTCGCTTTCCGCGAGCTTGGTGAGCTGGGTAGCTGCGAGCTGGTACGCCAGACCGAGCAGGCGGCGGGCCTGGTCCTGGTCGTCGCCGTCGTGGTGGTCGGCGGCGGCCTGGGCGCGGTGGAGCAGGTCGGGCAGGCGGCCGGTGACGTATCCGAATCGGGAGTCCTGGTAGGCGTCCCAGAGGGCGCCTACCTCCTTCTTGAGCACGGCGACGCTCGACGGCTCCGCGTCCGTGCCGCCGCCGAACGGGGCGATGGCGCGGTAGTTCATCAGGGCGGCGCGCAAGGCGGGCACGGTTTCGGTGCCGCTATCCCCGGTCCAGTCGAGCAGCGAGGGTTCGCCGAGCAGGTCGCCTAGAGAGATGTCCAGGACTTCGGCGAGGGACTTGATGACGGAGAGCCGGTCCAGTTCGATCCGGTTGTTCTCGATCTTGCCCAGCCAGTCGGCGGTACGGCCGATGAGCCCGGCTAGGACCTCTTGGGACAGGCCGCGTCGCCGGCGGTACCAGGCGACGCGCTCGCCGATGGTCAGGGTGTTGGTCGTCCCGCGCACCGGTTCACTGTCTCCCCTCGGTCGGCTGCGACCCCGGAAGGATTTTCCGGGTCGCTGGGCGGTTTGTGCCACAACCTGTCTGCATGACGGGGCTGAACGTATCGAGCAACTGCCAATCCTGCTCGGGTGCGGGCTGGAAGTACACCCTCGCCCGCACCGCCATCCGGGGGATGGGGCGTGGGTCGGAGCGGACTCGTTCCCTGGCCCGGCGATCCTGCCTGGACTGCGCGGGTTCCGGTCGCTCGGCGACCTGCTGAGGCTGGCCCGGGGTGGGTGCTGGTGTGGGGCCGCGACCCGAACGACGGCCCGTGAATGGCCCGCCCACCCCGGCGCCTCGCAAACCAGCGTCGCCCCGGCCGGGCGTGCCGGCGCCGGGCGACCTGCTGCTGATCGACGGCCGTGCGTCGGTGCAGTTCGGCGGCGACCGAGCGCTGTGGCTGCGGGTTACCTCGGTCTGCGACAAACCGACGTACCACGGCTGGGTGTGGCTCACCGGCTACTCCGTCGACCCGGCGAGCGGCGAGGCGCTGGCGCGGCGCGAGGTCTTCGTACAGATCGCCGGTCTTCAGATCCGGCCACGCACGACCGACAGCGCGCCGCCCCGCAACGTGGCGCCGTTGATGAGGAGGCGCGGTGTTTGACGTTCGGGTACGACTCGGCGCGGTGCTGCGGATCGACGCTGCCGACCGCTACCGGCCCCCGGACGGGCCGGTGACGCTGTGGGTGACCGGGGTCCGGTTGGTGGTCAACCGCCCAGCGCATGAGCCGTGGATCTGGGTCGAGGGGATGAGGCTGAGCCCGTCCGGCGGCCGGGGGCCGCAGGCGCAGATTTTGGTACGCGCCAGCGTGCTACCGCCGAATGGACCGGCCCGGTGACCACGTACCTGTCCGGTGCCGTGCGCGACCAGCTCCGTGCGGCACAGGCGCAGCTCGACCGGCACACGCCATCGAGCGCGGACGGGCGCTGCTCTGGCTGCGGAGAGGAAGGCCCGTGCGCACAACGGCGGGCGGCGCTGCGGGTATTCGGCCGGTACGGGTGCCTGCCGCGCCGGTGGCCGGGCGCGTCCCGGCCGGAACTGGTGGACGCGCCGTCGTCCTGGTCGGGGTGGCTCGTCCAAGCGGTGGAGCGTACGAGGCCGGATCGCTGAGTCGGCTTGTTCTGTCATGCAAACAACTCATAAGCTGCTGAGATTCATGCAGCGTTCCTAGGTGGGGTGGCCCGCGATGGCGTACGAGATTCCGACGCCGAAATACCTGCGCGTGTTGAACACGCTGCGGAAGCGCATCGAGGACGGCGACTACGCCCCCGGTGCGGCACTGCCGTCGGAAAGCCAGCTCTGCACGGAGTTCGGGGTGTCCCGCCCCACGGTGCTCAAGGCGCTCGGCATCCTCAAGCAGGACGGCTGGATCGAGTCGCAGCAGGGCAAGGGCAGCTTCGTCCGTGGCCGGCCCGCTGCCGGCCGCACCTCGCCTGAGTACGCCCGTGACGCAGTCGAGCTGGACGAGACCGGGGAAGCGGAGATCCTGCACGTCGGTCCCGTGCTCGCCTCACCGCGGATCGCGGCCGAGCTGAAGATCCCGGAGGGCACGCCGGTCTACGAGCGGCGCCGCCGGACCGTCTCGGAGGCGGGGCCGGTGGACCTGGTCGCCACATTCGTGCCGGTGGACATCGCGGCCGGTACCGACATCACCAAGCCGAGCCCGATCCCGGGCGGCCTGCTCGACCTCATCGCGCGTCAGAAGGGCCTACGGGCCGACTACGCCACCGAGCGGATGACGGCGCGCCGGGTGGGCGAGGTCGAGGCTGAGGCGTTGGACGTGCCGGCCGACGAGTCGGTGATGAGCGTCGTCATCACCGTGCATCAGGCATCCGGCGACCCGATCATGACTTCCGTGCTGGTGATGCCGGGAAGTCGACACGAGATCGAAGACACCTACGCGCTGTCCTGACTGCTCGGCGTGTCAGCAGACGATGCTCAACGGCACATCCAGCCAGCGGCCCGGGTGATTCGGCCGTCTCCCCGATCGATGCACAGCTCGCTGGTCTTGCGATCGATCCAGTAGGACTGTCCACGTTCGATCAGCACCGGCCGATCCAGATGGAACCATCGGTCAACGACAGTCACCAGCGTTAGGCGCTCGGCTGTCTCTCGCACTCGTGCTCCTCGTCCTCTGGGTGCCATACATGGCTGGGCTCCACATTGTGCAAGAGACTCACCTTCGGCCTTGCTTGTGTTTACAAGCTGACGTAGCTTGTTAGCTCAACCGGTTGTCAGCTAGACGACTGGTAAGGCTAGGAGGCTGTCCACGTGGTTCCGATGACGTTGAAGGTGCCGGTCCCGTCCGAGTACGTGTTCCCCGCCGGGGCGTTGTGCCTTGGTGTGTCGCCGCAGATCGATTTTGAGCGGCGGGGTGAGGCGGACAACCAGGCGCGGGACAAGGAGACCGGGGAGCGGGTCTGGGTGGTGCGGGTGATGGACCTGGACCCGGAGGCCGGGAAGTTCGGTCGGTCGACCGAGGTGAAGGTCAAGGTCGTGGCGGCGCAGCAGCCGGTGCCGCCGCCGTCGACGGTGCCGGGTTACCCGCCAGCGGTGGAGTTCGAGGGCCTGACCCTGACCCCGTATGTGGATTCGCAGCGGTGCAAGCCGGGCCGCTCGTCGGGTGACTGCCGTTCCCGCATGGCGTACTCGCTGCGCGCCACCGCGATCCGCCCGGCGTCGGCGGTGCCCGGTTCGGTGGCGGCCTGACCGGTTGTCGTTTGGCGCGCGGGGCGGGTCGTTTCCCCGCCAAGAGTCCCGGCCCGTCCCGCGCTTCTTCCATCCCTCACGTGTGAAGGAGGGCGTGATGCCCACCGTAGTTCCCCCTGCCCCGAACTGCTCTGAGGGCCGCTGCTCGTCGGGGTGGTGGTCCTGATGTCCCGTACCCGTCTGGTCGGCCTTCGGCACGCCTACCGGGAGGTGGAGGCGGCCCTCCGGTCGGCGCTGCGGTTGCCGCCGGCATCGGCGCGAGTGTGCGCGATCCGCTGCCCCCGCTGCGAGGCGTGGGTGAAGCCGCGCCGGTTCGACCTGCGCCGTATGTCGTGCCGCTCGTGCATCGCCACCCTGGCCCGCCCGAATCGGGGTGGTGACCTGTGCCTCTGATCAACATCATTCCGGGGGAAAAGATCCCCGTGGCGCCGATGAACGTGCGCCTTCCGGCGTGGCGAGTTCCGGGCTGGCTGCTGGTGTTCTGGTGGCTGGCCCGAGGCCTGTTCCGCCTCACCATGCTGGCGGTGCGGTACTGGTGGCTCACCACCCCCGCCCTGCTCGGCCTGTGGGTGCGCGCGGAGTACGGCGGTCTGGTCCTGGTCGGCGTCGTCCTGGCCGTGGTCACCGGGTGTGTGGGGTGGTGGCGGTGGCACCGGTCGTCATGGCTGCGGTTCGGCTGGTACCCGATCGTCAATCGCGTCCGGGCTCTGACGGTGTATCGGCGTCGGTGGGCGTCGGTTATGGCGACGTGTGGGCTGGCGACGACCTTCGCCGGTGACCGGTACGTGCCGCAACTGCTGCGGGTGCGCTGTGACCGGTACGGCGATGAGGTGACGGTGCGAATGCTGCCCGGTCAGATCCCGGACGATTGGGGGCAGGCAGCGGAACGCCTCGCCTACGCCTTCCGCCTTCGCCAGGGTCAGGCCCGGTCGACGGACAGGGCGGATCAGGTCGTGCTGCGGTTCATCCGTCGTGACCCTCTCGCCGCTGTCGTTGGTCCGCTGCCGGTGCCGGTGGTGCCGGACCTGGCCGGGCTGCCGCTCGGTATGCGGGAGGACGGACAGCCATATGAGCTGCGCTTGGCCGGCTCGCATGTGCTGATCGCGGGGGCGACGGGGTCGGGCAAGGGGTCGGTGCTGTGGTCGCTGATCCGCTCCCTCGCCAGCGGTGTCCGGTCGGGGCTGGTGGAGCTGTGGGCGTTCGATCCCAAGGGCGGCATGGAGCTGGCGGCCGGCGTGCCACTGTTCGCCCGGTTCTCCTACGACGACCCCGACGGCATGGCCGGCGTCCTCGAAGAAGCCGTCAAGCGCATGCGGCTGCGAGCGGCCCGCCTGCGCGGCGTCGCCCGCCAGCACGTCCCAACGGTCGACGAGCCGCTGATCGTCCTGGTGGTCGACGAGCTGGCCGCGCTGACGGCGTACATCACCGATCGGAAAGTCCGCGACCGGATCAAGGAAGCCCTCGGCCTCCTCCTCAGCCAGGGGCGGGCGGTCGGGGTGCACGTGGTCGCCGCACTTCAAGATCCGCGTAAGGACGTGCTGCCGTTTAGGGACCTGTTCCCCACCCGGATCGGGCTGCGGCTGACCGAGCCGGAGCAGGTGGACATGGTCCTCGGGGACGGCGCTCGGGACCGGGGAGCGCTGTGCGACCGCATCCCCGAGTCGGCACCCGGTGTGGGGTTCGTCGTGCTCGACGGCGTCCGCGAACCCGTCCGGGTCCGCTTCGCCTACCTCACCGACGACGACATCCGCCAACTCGGCCGCACCTACCGGCGGCTGGACGACACCGACGAGCAGGAGGTGACCAAGTGAAGGCCAACGCGAGCGCAGACCGGGTGGAGGGCGTGGTCCTGGTCCTCATCGTCCTGACCGTCGGCGGGCTGGCCGGGGCGGCGTCGTTCACCCACGTACACGACTGGACCATGGCCAACTCCCCGGCCGGTACGGGTGACTGGTTCGGCTGGGCCAACGCGGCGATCTCCGAACTGCTGCCCTTGGCGGCGCTGCTGACCATCCGGCGGCGCCGCCGCACCGGCGGCCCGATCGGGTACCCGATGTTCCTGCTCGTCTGTGCCGTCGCGCTGTCGCTGTCGGCGCAGCTCGCCGTGGCCAAGCCGGGCGTGTCCGGGTGGCTGCTGTCGGCCGTGCCGGCGCTGGCTTTCCTCGGCCTGTCCAAGCTCGTCTTCTCCACCACCCCAACGGCGACGGCACCCGTCGACAAGCAGGCAGACGACGGCTGGGGCAACGTGCCGCCCGGGGCCGAGCCCGTTGGCGACCAGGCGTCGGCGGACATCGACCAGGACCAGGCGGTGACCGTCCCACTGGAGGCCACCAACGAGCAGCCTCGGCCGGCAGCCCTCCGCCCGGTTCCCTCGATGCCGGTGGAGCGGCGGCCGGGACTGGTGCCCGTACCGGCGGCGGCGTTCGCACCCCGCAACGGCAGCGTCTTCGGCGGGGAGCGTGACCGGTGAGCCAACTCGAACTCATCCCCACGACTCCCGTCGAGCAGCCCCGGCCGGGGTCACGGGCTGACCGGATGCGCAAGCCCCTGGCCAAGGACGCGCTCAAGCAACTCGCCGAACAGAACGGCGTCTGCGTCCGCCCTCTCGCCCTGCGCCGCACCGACACCGCCACCGGCCTGACCGAGGTGGTGGAGGTTCCCTGCGGGGCGACGCTGGCGGCGAAGTGCAAGCCGTGCGCGGAGCGGGGCCGGCGGCTACGTATCCAGCAAATCCGCGAGGGCTGGCACCTGGCCGACGAACCCGCCGTCCGCCCCGACAAGCCCGGTGAGGACGTGCTCGCCCTGGTCCGGGTCCGGGCACACTTGGAGTTCGAACGGGAAGCGCTGCACTACCAGCCAATGACCCCGGACGAGCGGGCCGCGCAGATCGCCGACGTGGACGCCGCGATCGCGGAGCTGGACGAAGCGCTCGCCGAAACCAGCCTGCGCGGGCACCTCACCCCAAAGGAACGCGACGAGCGACCCCGACGCAAACGGTCGACCCGGCGGCGGCAGGACACCCCCGACCTGCCACGCCTGCCCGTCGACCCGCGCACGGTCGGCCGCGCCTACGCCGGTAAGGCAGGCAAGACGCACCGGCCGTCGATGCTCGTCACGCTCACCCTGGGCTCGCACGGGCCGGTGCACTCCCACCTACGGCGCGGCGCGTATATCGCCCCCTGCGAGTGCGGCCAGCGGCACGGCCCCAACGATGACGTGCTCGGCACCCCCGTCGACCCCACGACATACGACTACCGGCGGGCCGCACTCGATGCGATCCACTTCGCCCGGGTCCTCGACCGGTGGTGGCAGAACGTCCGCCGCGCCGCCGGCTGGAACGTCCAATACGCCGGAGCCGTCGAGCTGCAACGCCGACTCGCCCCACACGCCCACTTCGCCATCCGCGGCACGCTTCCGCGTCGGCTGCTCAAGCAGATCGCGGCAGCCACCTACCACCAGGTGTGGTGGCCGCCCTTCGACGAGCTGGCCTACCCGGTCGACAAGCCGCCGGTCTGGGACGTCGACCAACAGGCGTATGTCGACCCGAAGACCCGCGAGTCGCTGCCCACCTGGGGCGAAGCCCTCGACGCCCTGGAGGAGCCCGACAGCCGGCCCGCGTACGTCGCCCGGCTCGGCCGGATCGACGCGCGGGGCATCGAGCAGGGCACCAAGGATGCCGAGCGCTCCATCCGGTACGTGACCAAGTACGTCACCAAGGACCTGACCGACCAGGCCAAGCCGCGCTCCGACGCGCAGAAGGCGCACTTCGACCGGCTCCACGCCGAACTGTCCGTCCTGCCGTGCTCGCCAACCTGCGCGAACTGGCTGCTCTATGGCGTCCAGCCGGACGGGGTCAAGGCGGGCTTGACGCCCGGCCGCTGCACCGGGAAGGTCCACCAGCGCTCCACCCTCGGCTTCACCGGCCGGCGCGTGCTCGTCTCCCGGCAGTGGTCCGGCAAGACACTTGCCGACCACCGCGCCGACAACCGGGCCTGGGTCCGCGCCATCCTCGCTGGCGGCATGGCCGACACCGAGGAGCACGACCAGGCGGCCGACGAGGCGGACGGGTCGAAGCGGTACCGGTTCGAACTCGCCCGGCCAGAAGACCCGGACGTGCCGCCGCTGGAACACCGGCTCCTGCGATCGATATCCGCCCGCATCCGTTGGCGCGCTGACCTCGACACCGCACGACTACGAACAGCCGCCGCCGTTTCGGCAACCGATCAACCCGCCGCACTCGCGGCCTGAACCTCTGGGGAGGAAATCTTGTCCATCGTCGTACCGTTCGCGCCTCGGCAGGCCGGGCCTCGTGCTGGCGAAGTGGCCCCCGGCGACTACCCGCCCCGGCCGGTCCGGGCCGTCTACACGGTCAAGGAAGTGGCCGCGCTGCTGTCCCTGTCGGTCAGCTCGACCTACGCCCTGGTCCGGGCCGGGCAGATCCCCGCCGAGCGGCTGGGGCGGCGCTGGGTGGTGCCGCGTAGCCGTTTCCACGCATGGCTGGACGGTGCCTCCGGTCAGCTTTCGGCAACGGGCACCGACGCGCCGCGCGGGGGCTGGTGATCGTGGGCTTCGTGAGCAAGACGCCGGCCGGGACGTACCGGGCGAACTGGCGGGACTCGGCCGACCGGCAGAAGGCGAAGACGTTCCGCACCAAGAAGGAGGCGAACGCGTTCCTGGCCGAGGTGGAGGGCGCGCTCAACCGGGGCACGTACGTCGACCCGCACGCGGGGCGGATGCGGTTCGGGGAGTTCGTGACGCGGTGGCTCGCCGGGCGGTCGGTGGAGGCGCGGACGGCCGAACGGACGCAGTCGATGCTGCGGGCTCACCTGCTGCCGCAGTGGGCGGACTGGCCGTTGGCAAAGATCGACTACCTGGCGGTACAGGAGTGGGTGACCAACCTTGGCCGGACTCTGGCGCCGTCGACAACGGCGAAGCACCTCGGGCTGCTGTCGATGATCATGCAGACGGCGATCCGGGCGCGGCTGATCGCCGTGAACCCGTGCGAGGGGGTGCGGCTGCCGCGGAATCGGGCGCGCGAGGCTCGCGCTGGCACGATCAGCCGGGAGGCGTTCTTCGGGCGACTGCTGCCGGCCGTGCCGGCGGAGCATCGGGCGATCGTGTGCGCCGCCGCCGGGGCGGGGCTGCGCTGGGGCGAGTGCGCGGGGCTGCCGTGGGAGGCGGTCGACCTCGATCGGGGGTTGTTGTCCGTCGCCCAGGTGGCGGTGGAGACCCACGGCGGGGTGCTGCTGCGGGCGTACCCGAAGACTCGGGCCGGGGTGCGGACGGTGCCGATGCCGCCGTTCCTCGTCGACGAGCTGCGTCGGCGGCGCGGGGCCGCGGTGCCGGACGGGCGGGCGTTGGTCTTCGCCGACCGGGACGGTGGGCCGCAGCGGCGGTCGAACTTCCGGCGGCGGGTGTGGCTGCCGTCGCTGGTGCGGGCCGGGTTGCTCGGGCGGGTGGCCGAGGTGGCGCCGGGCCGGTGGGTGGCGTCGTGGCCGGACCGGGACGGCCGGGAGCAGCGGGCAGAGTTCGCCGACGAGTCGGCG
The DNA here is from genome assembly GCF_043202855.1 of Micromonospora sp. NPDC048063. NCBI lineage: Bacteria > Bacillati > Actinomycetota > Actinomycetes > Micromonosporales > Micromonosporaceae > Micromonospora > Micromonospora sp. NPDC048063. The sequence continues at coordinate 572,719 of NZ_JBIDBG010000004.1, forward strand.
GCGGTGGCGCACGTGGTGGCTTCGGCGTTCGGCGGGCTGCGGTTCCACGACCTGCGGCACTCGTACATCACGTGGCTGGTGACGGACGGGGTGCCGGTCAACATCGTGCGGCGGGTGGTGGGGCACGAGAAGGCGTCAACGACGCTCAATCGTTATACGCACACCCCGGACGACTACGCCGATCGGGTGCGGCTGACGTTCGCTGACGATTCGCTGACTTTCCGCCCGGCGCCCCGTCTGACGGACCCGGGAAACACGGCTCTACCTGGGCCGGAGGCGAACCGGGAAAGGGACGACCCCCGTCGGGGGGAGACGGGGGTCGTCGGGAGGTTCGGCTCCGGGGGGGTCGAGCCGAACCCACTCAGCGGTCACGGGGGGTGCAACCGCCGAGGGCCTGTGTGTTGTGCGAGATATGAACGCTCGTCGTGCCGACCAGTCTGCCTGAGCGGACCTGTATACGTCGAGTGGTGTCACCTCCACTCCCTGCAAATTAAACTTCGCAGAGTGTGACGGACGTCACGATGAGCGATGGTGATGCGGTCTGCCCGCAAGTCCGAGGGGTCATCGGACCCCGGGCACCCGCCGACCATAGACCATCCGGCTAGACTTGCGCGCCGTGGGCCGAAGTGCCGCTTTCTTCGATCTGGACAAGACCGTCATCGCCAAGTCGAGCGCCCTGGCGTTCGGTCGGCCGTTCTACCGGGATGGCCTGATCACCCGGCGTGACGTGGTCAAGTCGGCGTACGCGCAGCTGATGTTCCGGCTGGGCGGCACCGACGAGCAGACCATGGCCAAGACCCGGGACTATCTCGCCACGCTCTGCAAGGGCTGGCAGGTGGAGCAGGTCCGCCAGATCGTCGCGGAGACGCTGCACGAGCTGATCAATCCCTACGTGTACGCCGAGGCCGCCGCCCTGATCGAGGAGCACCAGGCGGCCGGCCGGGACGTCGTGCTGGTCTCCGCCTCCGGCGAGGAGATGGTCCGGCCGATCGGCGCGCTGCTCGGGGTCACCGACGTGATCGCCACCCGGATGGGCGTGGTGGACGGCCGCTACAGCGGCGAGGTGGAGTTCTACGCGGCCGGCCCGAGCAAGGTCGAGGCGGTCAGCGAGTTGGCCGCCCGGCGCGGGTACGACCTGGCCGACTCGTACGCCTACTCCGACTCGTACAGCGACCGCCCACTGCTGGAGTGCGTCGGTCACCCCTCGGTGGTCAACCCGGACCGGCAGCTGCGCAGGCTCGCGGTCGAGAACTCCTGGCCGGTGCTGGAGTTCCGGCACCCGATCCCGCTGGGCCGGCGGCTGCGGGAGCGCCCGGCCGTCCCGGTCGCCGCAGCGGCGCTGGGCGTGGGCGTCGGCGTGGCCATCGGCATCGCCTGGTACGGCCGTCACCGCCGCACCCGCGCCACCCCCGCTCCCGCCTGACCGGATCCGGGCCGAAGCGACCGGACCGAAGCGACCCGGACCGAAGCGACCCTAACTGAAACGACCCAGGCCGAAGCGACCCGGACCGAAGCGACCCGAACCGAAACGACCCAGGCCGAAGCGACCCGGACCGAAGCGATCCAGGCCGAAGCGATCCGGACAGAGCGGGTCAGGCGGCGGCGAGGATCTCGTCGCCGATCGTGGTGAGCTGGTCGGCGCCGACCTCCACGGCCGACATGTAGTGCCGCAGCCAGGAGCGCAGACCGTCCGGGGTGCCGGTGGCGAACGCGCCGGCCGCGCCGACGTACTCGGGCTCGCGCTCGCGGTGGCCGACGTCGACGGCGAGCAGGCCGCGCGGGTCGAGCCCGCTGGACAGCAGCACCAGCCGGGCGGCGCCGCGGGCCACCACCCCGGACGGCCCAGCGAATGGGCGCAGGTTCAGCAGCTCGCCGTGCACGACGGCGGCCAGCACCAGCGGGGAGACCTTCGTGCCGCCGGCGACGAGCCCGGCCAGCCCGTCCAGCCGCGCGGCGACCACCGGGTCGGCCACGGGCCGGCCCAGCTCGGCCTCGGTTACCACGTCCCGGGCGGCGAGCACGTGCAGCTTGGCCAGCGCCTGCCGGGGCGCCTTCGGCCAGAGTTCGCTCAACCCGGGCAGCGCCCCGGCGACCCGCAGCGCGCCCTGGACCACCGGCTCGGTCACGGTTCCGGCGCGGACGGCCTCGCGCTCGTGGGCGTACCCCTCTAGGGCGGCGCTGGCGACCGCGGACCGGAGGCTGACCTCGGCCGCGACCTGGCCGCCGTGGCGGCGCAGCGCGCGGTGCCCGAGCGCCTGGTCGAACCGCTCGCGGGCCCGCTCGACGGCGGGAGCGATGTCGGCGAGCGCGAGCAGCGGGGCGAGCGGGTCAGCGGTCACCCCGTCACGCTATCGACTGCGCGACGCGACCCGCCGACGAGCCGCCGGGGAGCGACCGCCGCCACCCCGCGATTGTGGTGGCAAGGGGCCCTTCCTCGACGGAAGGCGCCGGCAAGGTGCCCCTTTTGGCATCCGGGTGGCCGTCCGGCGCGCGGCGGGGGCCGCTCGGCGCGAGTTGGCCGGACCGGCAGTCGGACGACGGGGTGTCCCGACTAACCTCGTGCGGGAGACGCAGGTCACCCCGAACGACGAGGGAGCACGGCATGAGCGAGGCATTGGCCAATCTGCTGAACGAGACACGCCAGTTCCCCCCGCCGGCCGAACTCGCCGCGAACGCCAACGTCACCGCAGACGCGTACGCGGAGGCCGACGCCGACCGGCTGGCGTTCTGGGAGCGGCAGGCCGGGCGGCTGACGTGGGCGCGGCAGTGGGACCAGGTGCTCGACTGGTCGAAGCCGCCATTCGCGAAGTGGTTCGTCGGCGGGCAGCTCAACGTGGCGTACAACTGCCTGGACCGGCACGTCGAGGCCGGCCTGGGCGACAGGGTCGCCATCCACTGGGAGGGCGAGCCGGGCGACACCCGCACCATCACCTACGCGGAACTGCACAGGCTGACCTGCCAGGCGGCGAACGCGCTGACCGATCTGGGCGTCACCGCGGGCGACCGGGTGGCGATCTACCTGCCGATGATCCCGGAGGCGGCGGTCGCGATGCTGGCCTGCGCCCGCATCGGCGCGACGCACAGCGTGGTCTTCGGCGGCTTCTCCGCCGACGCGCTGACCAACCGGATCCAGGACGCCAGCGCCAAGGTGGTGATCACCGCCGACGGCGGCTTCCGCCGGGGCAAGCCGTCCGCGCTGAAGCCGACCGTGGACGAGGCGGTGGCCAACTGCCCGTCGATCGAGCACGTGCTGGTCGTGCGGCGCACCGGCGAGGAGGTCGCCTGGTCGGCCAAGGACCACTGGTGGCACGAGACGGTGGAGACCGCCCCGGCCGAGCACGCCGCGCAGCCGTTCGACGCCGAGCACCCGCTGTTCATCCTCTACACCAGCGGCACCACGGCCCGCCCGAAGGGCATCCTGCACACCACCGGCGGCTACCTCACCCAGACGGCGTACACGACGCACGCGGTCTTCGACCTCAAGCCGGAGACCGACGTCTACTGGTGCACCGCCGACATCGGCTGGGTCACCGGGCACTCCTACATCGTCTACGGCCCGCTCTCCAACGGCGCCACGCAGGTGATGTACGAGGGCACCCCGGACACCCCGCACAAGGGCCGGTTCTGGGAGATCGTCGACAAGTACAAGGTCAGCATCCTCTACACCGCCCCGACGCTGATCCGCACGATGATGAAGTGGGGCGAGGACATCCCCGCCGGCTACGATCTCTCCTCGCTGCGGCTGCTCGGCAGCGTGGGCGAGCCGATCAACCCCGAGGCGTGGATGTGGTACAGGCAGCACGTCGGCCGCGGTGAGCTGCCCATCGTGGACACCTGGTGGCAGACCGAGACCGGGTCCGTCATGATCTCGCCGCTGCCGGGCGTGACGGAGACCAAGCCCGGCTCCGCGATGACGCCGCTGCCGGGGATCAGCGCCGACGTGGTGGACGACCAGGGCCAGTCGGTGCCGAACGGCGGCGGCGGCTACCTGGTGCTGCGCGAGCCGTGGCCGTCGATGCTGCGCACGATCTGGGGCGACGACAACCGGTTCATCGAGACGTACTGGTCGCGGTTCGAGGGCATGTACTTCGCCGGGGACGGCGCGAAGCGGGACGACGACGGCCACATCTGGCTGCTCGGCCGGGTCGACGACGTGATGCTGGTGTCCGGGCACAACATCTCCACCACCGAGGTCGAGTCGGCGCTGGTCTCGCACCCGTCGGTGGCCGAGGCGGCGGTGGTCGGCGCGACTGACCCGACCACCGGGCAGGCCATCGTCGCGTTCGCCATCCCGCGCGGTGCCACGGAGACCTCCGGCGAGGCGGGCGAGAAGCTCATCGCCGACCTGCGCAACCACGTGGCGAAGACCCTCGGCCCGATCGCCAAGCCGCGGCAGATCATGCTGGTGCCCGAACTGCCGAAGACCCGCTCCGGCAAGATCATGCGCCGCCTGCTGCGGGACGTGGCCGAGAACCGGTCGCTCGGCGACGTCACCACGCTCCAGGACTCGTCCGTGATGGACCTGATCTCGTCCGGCATCGGCGGTGGCAAGTCCGACGAGGACTGACGGCAGGCGTACGACCCGATGGGTGGCGGTCCCGCGCGGACCGTCACCCATCGTCATTTCTTACGGGTACACGACGGACCGGAGGTGCCCTGTCACATCAGTCGGTCGGGGGAACCGGGAGAAGCTGAACGGACACAGGCGGGTGTGGACCCCTGTCCTTCGCCTGATTTCTGATTTAGGTTCACGCAGGCCGAGTCGGTTCGATGGACGTCACATCGATCAGAAACCGTCCGGCTCCCTCCCTCCCCATGCCCGAGAAATGGAGCGGCATGAACAGAAATCCGCAACCTGGGTCGCGTCGACGCCTACTCGTCGCGCTGCCCGCCATCGCCCTGGCGGCCACGTCACTGACCGTGACTGGCAGCTCGGCGGCGGCAGAGTCCGGCCCCGCCCGAGCCGTCATCGGGGCGGACGAGTACTACATCAACTACTCCGAGCCGGCCGTCCAGCCGGACAGCACCGGCCGCGAGGTCAAGGGCAAGGGTGGTGTCTACGCCCCGGCTGTCGAACAGGCGCGGGCCTACGACCGCAAGTTCGCCCGCGGCAACCCGGTCACGGCGCGGGAACTCGCCAGGACCGAGGCCGAGGCGATCAAGACGGGCAAGAGCCCGCGGCAGATCAAGCAGGCCGAGGGCACCCAGACGGCGAAGCTGCTCACCCTGCTGGTGGAGTTCAACGACCAGGCCAACGACGACTTCACCGACGTCATGGTCCCCAAGACGGTTTTCGAGGACCGGAGCTGTGTCCCCGGCACCGTCCAGAACGGACCCCTGCACAACAACATCCCCAACCCGGCGTCCCTGCCGCGCGAGGACAACAACTCGATGTGGGTGCCGGACTTCTCGCCCACGCACTACGACAAGATGCTCTACACCAAGGAGGGCATCACCGAGCGGGTCCGCCCGGACCTGACCGGGCCGGACGGCAAGCCGGGCATCAACCTGGCCGGCCGGACCATGCACAACATGTACCTGGAGATGTCCAAGGGCGCGTACACGGTTGACGGGCAGGCCAGCCCGTGGATCAAGGTGCCGCACTCCGAGGGCTGGTACGCGGCCTCCCGCTGCTTCCAGGACGAGAACGGCAACTGGGTCGCCGGCCGCGAGCAGGCGATGAACGGGCACCCGGACAACCCGCAGGGCGCGGGCCGGCTGGCCACCGACGCGATCGCCACCCTCGCGCAGATGGACCCGAACTTCCCGTGGGCCGACTACGACATCGAGGACCAGGGCGACCGCGACGGTGACGGCAACGTCTTCGAGCCGGACGGCGTGATCGACCACCTGGTGCTGGTGCACGCCGGCCAGGGCAAGTCCCGCGGCGGCGGCGCCGAGGGCATCTACGCCGTCTGGGCGCACTCGTCGTCGATCGCCGGCGGCTACACCATCCCCGGCACCAACCTGCAGGTGTCGAACTACATCGTGCAGCCGGAGGACGCCGGCGTCGGTGTGTTCGCCCACGAGTTCGGTCACGACCTGGGCCTGCCGGACCTCTACGACACCTCGGGCAACGCCGACTCGGACGTCGACTTCTGGGACCTGATGGCCTCGGGCTCGCACTCGGGTGAGATCTTCCAGGCGCTGCCGACGCACATGGGCCTGTGGGACAAGTGGGTGCTCGGCTGGGCCGACCCGCTGACCCTCGCGCCCGGCGCCGACCCGCGCTCCGTGCAGCTGGGTCAGACCTCGCGGACCCCGGTCGGCACCAAGGACGGCATCAAGATCAACCTGCCGAACAAGGTGATCACCCTGGCCACGCCGCACAGCGGCGAGAAGATGTGGTACACCGGCGCCGACCAGGACTGGGCGGATGTCAAGATCGCCCGCCAGGTGGCCGTGCCCGCGGCGGCCGACGCGAAGTTCTGGATGTGGAACAACTTCGTCATCGAGGCCGACTGGGACTACGGCTTCCTCGAGGTCTCGACCGACGGCGGCGCCACCTGGGCCGAGCAGAAGGTCTACGACTCGACCGGCAAGCTCGTCACCACCAACGACGGCTACGCCGACCCGAACGGCCGGATGGTGGACTTCGGCAACAAGAAGTACGGCCTCACCGGCAGCACCAACGGCTGGCGGCACGACTACGTCGACCTGTCGGCGTTCGCCGGGCAGACCGTGCAGGTCCGGCTCCGCTACGCCACCGACGAGGCGTTCGCGGAGCGCGGCTGGTTCGCCGACGACTTCTCGGTGACCGGCGGCGGCGCCACCACCTGGAGCGACGACGTCGAGAGCGGCACCAACGGCTGGACCGCGACCGGCGGCACCTTCGTCGACACCACCGGCCCGGGCTGGCGCATCGACAGCGGCACCTCGACCCAGGCGCACTACTACCTGGCGGAGTGGCGCAACTTCGACGGCTTCGACAACGGCCTGAAGTACACCTACGACACGGTGTACTCGCACGAGGCGTGGAAGGTCGACAAGGTCTCCTACAACGCCCCGGGCATGCTGGTCTGGTACCGGGACACCGCGCTCGGCGACGTCAACCACGTCACCGGACAGCTGACCTCGCTGCCGAGCTACGGCGCCAAGGGTGGTCTGCTGATCGTCGACTCGCACTTCGACCCGTTCCGCCGCAAGGGTGAGGCGGCCGTCAAGGACCCGTCGGTGCTGGACAACCTGCCCAGCCGGCCGCAGTCCGCCAACGCGGCCTTCTCGCTCAACCCCACGTACCCCTTCCGGGAGTGCCTGGAGGCGGAGGACGAGCCGTACAGCGAGTACTGCACGAACTTCCCCGCGCAGCCGGCGGTGCCGGCCTTCACGGACGCCAAGGGCTGGTACCCGGGCATCGAGATCCGTGACGGCTCGGCGTACGCCCGGGACAGCGACGCCTCGGTCGTCATCCCGTCGAGGGGCAACGCGCCGTACACGACCCGGGTCACCAACCCGGACGGCACGCCGGCGCCGGCGTACTACGGGGCCGTCCTGGGCGGCGGCGCCATCGTGCTGGGCACCGGCAACCCCGGTGACCAGGGCGTGTCCTACGGCGTCACCATCACCATCAAGCACACCGCGAAGGACAACTCGTACGCCACGGTGTACGTCACCCCGGCGACGAACTGACCTCAGGGTCGGCCGACGGGACACACGGCGGGGCCCGTCCGGAGCACACTGCTCCGGGCGGGCCCCGCTCGTCGTGTGGTCCACGATTTACGCCGACCGGCCTCTGTGACGATTTCCGGCCCTCGGGCGCTCCCCGAAGGGGACTTCATAACTCCGGTCACTCAAGGTGATCGTGGCCAAAACGTAACGTGAAACGATGTCGGTTCAACGCGCCATTTGGTCGGCATTTATGCGTATATGCAGGTCGGCGGCCGCGTTCCCACCAGGTATTTGACCCGTGACAAGCGCACGCCCCCTCTGCCAGGGTGAGTGGCGCATCACATGACAGCCGTGGCTTCGGCCGCGCTCGTCATGTAACAGATCCACAAAGGAGGAGGACCTTTGAGGAGACGAGTCACAGCCGGCCTGGCCTCGGCCGCGGCCGCGCTGCTGGCGGCGGGAGTCGTGTCGGCGCCGGCCTCCGGCGCACCGGCCGCGGACCCGGCCCCCGGTTCCGACAAGGCGAAGCACGGCAGGGACAACCTCCCCGATCCGAAGTCGGATCAGCAGCGGGAGCTCCGGAAGAAGGCCATCGCCGACCTGCTCTCCGGCAAGGCCAAGCTTCAGACGCGCAACGGCTCGAAGGTCATCCAGGTCAAGGACGACCTGTTCGTCGAGTACCAGCAGGCGCCGAAGACCGACCCCATCTTCACGATGCTGGTCGAGTTCGGTGACCAGACCGACCCCCGGACCGGTGGGACCGCTGGTCCGCTGCGCAACCAGATCGCCGAGCCCGACCGCAACTGGGACGGCGGCTCGAGCGACGACAACAGCACGCTGTGGCGGCCGGACTTCAACCGGGCGCACTACCAGGACATGATGTTCGGTCCGGGTGAGTCGATGCGGGACTTCTACCTGAAGCAGTCCGGCGGGCGCTACACCGTCAACGGCGACGTCACCGACTGGGTGCAGGTTCCGTACAACGAGGCCCGGTACGGCAGCAACGCCATCTCCGAGGCCGACGGGTACTGGAACTTCGTCAAGGACACCGCGACGGCCTGGTACGAGTCCCAGGTCGCGGCCGGCAAGACGCCGGAGCAGATCAAGCAGTACCTGGCCCAGTTCGACATCTGGGACCGGTACGACTTCGACGGCGACGGCGACTTCAACGAGCCCGACGGCTACATCGACCACTTCCAGGCGGTGCACGCGGGCGAGGGCGAGGAGGCCGGCGGCGGCGCCCAGGGCGAGGACGCCATCTGGTCGCACCGCTGGGCGGCGTTCCCGAACCTGGCCGGCAGCGCCGGCCCGGGCGAGAACAAGGCCGGTGGTGTCCAGATCGGCGACACCGGCATGTGGATCCGGGACTACACCACGGAGCCGGAGAACGGCGGTCTGGGCGTGTTCGCCCACGAGTACGGCCACGACCTCGGTCTGCCGGACCTCTACGACACCGCCGGCGGCGACAACGGCGTGGGCTTCTGGAGCCTGATGTCCTCCGGTTCGTGGCTGAGCCACGGCACGGACGACATCGGGTCGACCCCGGGCTACATGGACCCGTGGTCGAAGCTGTTCCTGGGCTGGCTGAACTACTCGGTGGTCGAGGAGAACAGCGGCACCACCCGGGTCACGCTCGGCCCGGCCGGCGACAGCGACGGGCCGAAGGCCCAGGCCGTCGTCGTCAACCTGCCGGCGCAGACCCAGACCACCAGCTACAACACGCCGTTCGGCGGGTCGTACGAGTGGTGGGGCGGCAGCGCGGACGACCTGAACACCACGCTGACCCGCCAGCTCGACCTGACCGGTGCGACGTCCGCGTCGATCACCGCGAAGGCCTGGTACGACATCGAAGAGGACTACGACTACCTCTACGCCGAGGTGTCGACCAACGGTGGCGCCACCTGGACCCCGCTGGGCAACTCGTCGATCGACGCCGGTGAGACCGGGGTCGACGGCTCGACCAGCGGCGCCTGGGTGGACCTGGCCTACGACCTGTCCGCGTACGCCGGGCAGACCGTGCAGTTCCGCTACCGCTACCAGACCGACGGCGGCGTGCACCTCGCCGGCGCGTTCCTGGACAACGTGTCGCTGGTCAAGGGCGGCGCCGTCGCCTGGACCGACGACGCCGAGACGCTGGCCGCCGAGTGGACCGCCAAGGGCTTCACCCGGATGGGCGGCTCGGTGACCGACACGTACCCCCGCTTCTACATCGCGGAGAACCGGTCCTACTTCGGTTACGACGACACCCTGCGGACCGGCGGGTACAACTACGGGTTCAACAACACCCGCCCGAACTGGGTGGAGCGGTTCTCGGTCCAGCCCGGCATGCTGGTCTGGTACGTGAACTACGCGTACGGCGACAACAACACCTCGGAGCACCCGGGCTACGGCCTGAACCTCCCGGTGGACGTCCGGCCGAACAAGATCAACGTCGGTGGTCAGGGCACCATCACCAACCGCCGCAACGGCTTCGACGCCACGTTCAGCCTGTACGCCAAGCCGGCGCAGACCTTCCACCTCAACGGTGTCCCGGTCACGCTCCCGGCGCTCGACCCGAACCCGGTGTTCTTCGACAGCGGGGCGAACAAGTACTGGACGTCCGGCAACCCGTGGAACTCGGTGAAGCTGGCCGGTTCCGGCACCCGGATCGAGATCCTGCAGCAGGGCACCAACCCGACCGACGACATGGTCGTGAAGGTCAGCAACTGACGATCGGGTTACCCGTGGGGCCGGTGGCGGTGACGCCACCGGCCCCACTTTTCGCGTACGTGACCCGGTCCGATCGAGAACGATCTCTTCCGCCCCATCGGGGACCCTATGCCCTGCTCATGACGGTTGATGAACGGCTGGGATGTGACGGTGAAAAGCATTCCCAACAAAACTTTGCAACAAATAGACGTGCGCATCTTCCCAGGGGTCACACGAGTGTCTATGTTCACCATTGGTCCCACTAGTGGGATCGATCTCCACCGGCCCGTACCCCCGTTGGGCCGGTTCCCTCACACCGGAGGTACCACGTGCGCAAAGTCGCAGTGGGTCTGCTCGGGCTTTCGCTGACGGCGACGGGACTGGCGGTCGGCACATCCGCCAGCGCCGCGCCGCAGCCGAAGTTGCCGACGGCCGCTCCGTCGGTCACCGAGCCAGCCCATGTCGACCACGACCTGCCGAACCCGCTCGAGGACAAGCGTCGCGCCCTGCGCCAGGAGGGCCTGAGCGACGTCCTCTCCGGCCGGGCCAAGGCGCAGAAGATCAACGGCAGCACGGTCGTCAAGGTCGGCAAGACCCAGGCCGAGGGGGCCACCGCCCGCTCGACCCGGGCCGGCGCCGCCAGCCAGATGGAGGACCAGTACGTCGAGCTCGCCCGCGAGCAGACCGACCGGATCTTCGTCATCCTCGCCGAGTTCGGCAACGAGCGGCACCCGAGCTACCCGGACCAGGACACCGACCCGACCACGGCGGGTCCGACCCGGTTCGACGGGCCGCTGCACAACGAGATCCCCGCCCCCAACCGGGCGGTGGACAACTCCACCGTGTGGCAGGCGGACTACAACGCCGACCACTACCGCAAGCTCTACTTCGGCACCAACCCCGGTGACGAGTCGCTGAAGCAGTACTACGAGGCGCAGTCCTCGGGCCGCTACAGCGTCGACGGCACGGTCACCGACTGGGTGAAGGTTCGGTACAACGAGGCCCGCTACGGCCGCTCCGGCGGCTTCCCGTGCGAGGACAACACCTGCACCAACACGTGGGAACTGGTCCGGGACGCCGCCAACCAGTGGGTCGCCGACCAGAAGGCCGCCGGCCGCACCGACGCCCAGATCGCCGCGGACGTCAAGGCGATGGACCAGTGGGACCGGTACGACCACGACTCGGACGGCAACTTCAACGAGTCGGACGGCTACATCGACCACTTCCAGATCGTCCACTCCGGCGGCGACGAGGCCGACGGCGACCCGTACCAGGGCGAGGACGCCATCTGGAGCCACCGCTGGTACGCCTTCGCGTCCGACCAGGGTTCGACCGGCCCGGTCAACTTCCCGGCCGGCGGCACCCAGATCGGCAACACCGGCATCTGGATCGGTGACTACACCATCCAGCCGGAGAACGGCGGCCGGAGCGTCTTCTACCACGAGTACGGCCACGACCTCGGTCTGCCGGACGACTACAACGTCGTCAACGGTGGGGACAACAACAACGAGCACTGGACCCTGATGGCCCAGAGCCGGCTCGGCGCCAAGGACGACGCCGGCATCGGCGACCGCGGCGGCGACCTGGGCGCGTGGAACAAGCTCCAGCTCGGCTGGCTCGACTACGAGGTGGTCGTCGCGGGGCAGCAGCGCACCCTGAAGCTCGGCCCGCAGGAATACAACACCGACGAGGCCCAGGGCGTCGTGGTGGTGCTCCCGAAGCGGGAGTACAGCTTCGACAACGGCAAGCCGTTCGAGGGCACCAAGCAGTTCTTCTCGGGCAACGAGGACGACCTCAACAGCACGATGACCCGGACCCTGGACTTCACCGGGAAGTCGTCGGCGTCGCTGTCGATGAAGGGCCGCTACGACATCGAGGCCGGGTACGACTACCTGTTCTTCGAGGCGTCGCTCGACGGCGGCCAGACCTGGACGGCGCTGCCGGGCACGGTCAACGGCCAGCCCCTCCCGGAGATCTCGCCCGGACGTCCGGCCCTGGACGGCAGCAGCAACGGCGAGTGGGCCGACATCAATATCCCCATGGACGCGGCGGCGGGCAAGGTCGCGCAGTTCCGGCTGCGCTACCAGACCGACGGCGGTGTCTCCGAGGGCGGCTTCTACGGTGACGCCGTCACCGTGACCGCCGACGGCCAGACCGTCCTCTCCGACGGTGCCGAGTCCGGCGCCGCCGGTTGGACGCTCGCCGGTGGCTTCGAGGTCGCCGAGGAGACCTACACCCGGGAGTTCGACAACTACTACATCGCGGGCACCCGGCAGTACACCTCGTACGACAAGTACCTGAAGACCGGCCCGTACTTCTTCGGCTACGCGAACACCCGCCCGGACTACGTGGACCACTACGCGTACCAGGAGGGTCTGCTGATCTCCTACTGGAACACCCGGTGGGCGGACAACGACACGTTCGAGCACCCGGGTGAGGGGCGCAACCTGATCATCGACGCGCACCCGCGGCCGATCTACAACCTGACCGGGCAGCCCTGGCGGGCCCGCGTCCAGGTCTACGACGCGCCGTTCAGCCTGAAGAAGGCCGACTCGTTCACGCTGCACCTCAACAGCCAGCCGCAGTACATCCGTGGCCAGGCCGCGCAGCCGCTGTTCGACGACACCAAGCAGTACTGGTACCCGGAGCTGCCGAACCACGGCGTCAAGCTCCCGGCCACCGGCACCAAGATCAAGGTCCTGGAGAAGGACGGCCTCTACACCAAGATCCGCATCTCCTGATCGCCTGATCACGCACCACCCGCACCACGCGATGCCCGGGCAGGCCACCTGCCCGGGCATCGCCCGTTCCGCAGGCAGCGAGGTGCGATCGGCGGGGGAACCCGCGTGGCACGTCCGACCGGTCGTGCGGTCCGCCACCCGCGCGATCGCCAGCGACCCCGGCCACCCGGCCGGGGTCGGCGGCGGAGCCGGCCGGCACCGGGGTCATAGGCTGTCTGCCATGACCGAGCAGCGTGGCGGGCCCGTCGACGAGTCCTGCGTCCTCAGCGAGGGGCCGTGGACGCACCGGTTCGTCGGCGCGAACGGCAGCCGGTTCCACGTCGTCGAGTCGGGCACCGGCCCGATGGTGCTCTTCCTGCACGGCTTCCCCGAGCACTGGTGGGCCTGGCACGAGATGCTGCCGGCGGTCGCCGACGCCGGGTTCCGCGCCGTCGCGGTCGACCTGCGCGGCTACGGCGCCAGCGACAAGCCGCCCCGGGGGTACGACGGCTACACGCTGGCCGCCGACATCGCCGGGCTGATCCGGGCCCTCGGCGAGCGCTCCGCGACCGTGGTGGGCACCGGCATCGGCGGCATGATCGGGTGGACCGTGGCGTCGTTCCACCCGGCGCTGGTCCGCCGGCTGGTGGTGCTCGGCGCCCCGCACCCGCTGCGGCTCCGGGCGGCCATCTTCGCCGACCCGCGCGGGCAGTTCGCCGCCTCCACGCCCACCCTGAAGTTCCAGCTGCCCCGCTACGAACACGTGCTCACCCGGGACGGCGCGGCGGCGGTGGAGGAGATGCTGCGCCGCTGGGGCGGGCCGCGCTGGGTCCACGGGCCGGACTTCGAGGCGTACGCCCGGCGGTGCCGGGAGGCGATGCGGATCCCGCAGGCGGCGTTCTGCGCCCTGGAGGGCTACCGCTGGGCTTTCCGCTCGGTGCTCCGCCTGCACGGCTACCGCTTCGTCCGGCTGATGCAGAAGCCGCTGGTCACCCCGACGCTCCAACTCCACGGCGCGCTCGACCAGGCGTCCCTGCCGCGCACCGCCCAGGGCTCCGGCCGGTACGTGGTGGCGCCCTACGAGTGGCGGCTCCTGGACGGCGTGGGGCACTTCCCGCACATGGAGGCCCGCGAGGTGGTGCTCGGCGAGATCCTGCGCTGGGCGAAGTCCTGACTCCGACCCGCTGCCCGCGCGGGCCTCAGACCCGCTGCTCGCGCAGGTCGGCGACCTCGGCGGCGGGCGCCCAGCCCTGGTAGACGCCGAAGTCGAAGACCTCCAGCCCCATCGCCCGGGCGACGGGCCAGCGCCCGCCGGTGTACTCCACCCGCAGCCAGCCGTCGTGCTCGCCGAGGACGATGAACGGCTGCCCCTGCCAGGTGCAGGTCGTCCGCACGTACGCCAGGTCGTCGACCTCGGTGGCCGGGACCACCCGCACGTACCGGCCGGGGCGTACCTCCTCGAAGCCCTCGCCCGACTCGGGCTGGTAGAGCCGGACGTCGTCGCCGTCCGGGCTCGCCTGGTACTCCCGGCCGCGCCAGCGGGCCACGTAGCCGTCCCGGGTCACTGCGCACCGACCTGTCGCCACAGCAGCGCGTCGGTGTCGAGGATGGCGACCACCCGCTCCGTGCCGTCCGCGCCGATCCGCCAGAGCTGCGCGCCGTGCGGCAGCCGGGCGCTGTCCACCTTGAACTCCGCCACCACGTCGCTGCTCTCGCCCGGGGCGAAGCCGTTACCCCGGAACGGCGGGCGCTCGATGACCCAGCCCTCCATGGCCCGCATGGCGGCCTCGCTCTGCCCGCCGTACGGGATCCGGTAGAGGCTGGGTCGGTGCGCCGGCCAGCGCAGCACGTAGATCTCCTCGGCGTCCCGCGCGAACGGCGAGTCGGGGTGACCGAGGCCGAGCGCGTCGTGCAGCTGCGCCGGGGTGTTCAGGTGGGCCAGTTCGTTGGCCCGGTGCACGAAACCGGAGACCCGGTCGTAGCCCCGCTCCAGGTAGTACGCGAGCTGGCTGGGGGCGACCGCCTTCTGCATCACGATCGGCCGGGCCGGGTCAGGTGCCGCATAGCGGGGGCGGCTGGCCGGCTCCTCGACGGGGGCCGCCGCCTCGCCCTCGGTCCCGGCGTCGTCGCCGAGCCCCACCTCCGCCGCCCAGTTGGCCAGCGCGAGGATCTGCTCACCGGGCAGCTTCGCCCCGACCGGGCTACCCGGGTTGACCGCGAACGACCAGGAGGCGTCCGGCCACCGCCGGATCAGCTGGACGAACTTGACCTCGATGGTCTCGGCCGCCGCGTCGGCGTACTCCGCGAGCCGCTCCGGTGAGGTGTGCACCACCACGAACGTGTCGCCGTCCAGCTCCTCCGTACGCCAGACGAAGCCGGGCTCACCGGGCCGGCTGCCCGGCGCGGAGTCGGCGGCCACCGGCAGCAGCACACGGGCCAGCAGCAGCGTGGACAGGAACGTGTCGGTGCTGCCGCTCCCGGCGGCGTCGAGCAGGTTCTCCTCGACCTCGTTGGCCGGCTGGAAGTCGACCGGCACGGGCTCGAAGCGGGCCGGCGCGTGGTCCTCCGCCCCGGCCACCACCGATCCGCCCGCCGGGGCATCGCCCCACCCGGACCCCGCCGGCACGGCGCCCTCCCCGACCGCCTCGCCGGGCGTCGGCGCGGCCGTACCCGCGACGCCGCCGGTAGCGGGCGGGGCGGGACGCCGCGACGCGGCAGCCGGCTCGGGCGCGGTGTCGGGCGGCTCGGGCGCGGTGTCGAACAGGCCGGGCGCGGCGGCGACCGGCCGGGACGGGGTGTCGAACAGGCCGGGCGCGGTCTCCACCGGTGCGGCTGCGGTCTCCACCGAACCGGGTGCGTCGACCCCGCCGGGTCCGGTGGCAACGCCGGGTCCGGTGGCAACGCCGGGTCCGGTGGCAACTCCGGGTCCGGTGGCAACGGGGTCGGCGGGGCCGACCGCACCGGCTGCCGTGACGGTCGGGCCGGTCGGTGCCGTGACGGTCGGGCCGGCGGATGCCGGGCCGGCGGGGGCGGTCGGGGCGGGCCGGTCGGACCGCCGCACCGGCTCGAACAGCGAGACGGGCTCCGCAGGGGCAGCGTCGGGCGACCCGGTGAGGTCCCGCGACTCGATGATCGTGCCCTCGATGACGATCGGCGTGAACCCGCGCCGGGGCGCGGGCGGCCCGGAGACCAGCTCCGCGGCCGAGGCCGGCTCCTGCTCCGCGCCGGGCTCCGGCGTGGGCCGGGGGCGCGGCAGGGCCTGCGTCACGTCACCGTCGGGGTCCGGCCGGCGGGCGGCGAACGCCAGTGTGGGGTCGGGGGCGGAAACGCGAAGGTCGCGGGTGACGTCCTCGGCGGACGGGTCCGCCCGGCGCGGCGGCAGCACCTGGGTGCTCTCCCCGTCCGGCACCGCGAAGGCCCGGGTCGGCTCGCCGTCGGCCGGGGCGATCGGGATTGGGCGGGTCGGGCCCTCCGGCACCGGCTCGGCGAGCGGTCGACGCCGGGGGAACGGCTGGCCGCCGCGTGCGAGGCGGGACGGCGGTACGGCCCGTTCGCCGGAGCGCAGCGCCTCCTGCCGCTGAGCGGACGCGCGGCCGGACGCCGGCTCGAAGAAGGACCGGTGGTTGGGCCGCTCCGGAGCCTCGCCGGCGGGACGACCGTTCGTCGGCGAGGACGGCGCGGGGGGCGGGACCGGCCGGCCCTCCGCGCGATCGCCGAGCGGCACGAACCGGGACGGCGCCGGCCGGTCGACAGCCGCCACGGCGTCGCCGGCCGTCGGGTCACCCTGCTGCGGGCCCGGCCGGTTCGACGGGTACCCGGGCGGGACGGCGGCGCGGGGCGGCTCCGGCGGCCCGGGTCGGGCGGGCGCCGGCACCCGGCCGGCCGTCGACGCCGCCGGGTGCTCGGGCCGGGCCGCCGGGGCGCCGTTGGCCGGGGCGGCACCGGCCAGGGCGGTCCGCCCCGGGTCACCGGTGGTCGGCCGGGTCTCCGGCCCGTCGGCCGTGTCGCGACCGGTGGTTTGGGCCCGCACCCGGGCGACGGTCTCCGCCCGTTCCAGGCGGGCCCGCGCACCGAGGGTGCGGCCGGGCAGCCGGACGTCGCCGCGGGAGAGCTGGGAGACGAACCAGGCCGGCAGGTAGCCCTCGACGGGCAGGCCGGGGTTCACCGCCAGCCACCACTCGTGGTTGGGCCAGCCGGCAGCCAGGTCGGCGTACGAGGTGCGGCGGCCGGAGCCCGCGTTCTCCCCGAGGCAGGCCCGCATGGCCGCGGCGGAGGTGAACGCCAGCACGTGGGTGCGACCGCCGGTCGTCCAGGTGCCCCAGCCCAGCGGCGCCTTCCCGGCGAGCGCCTCGGCCGAGACCGGCAGCAGCAGCTCGGTCTGGGCCAGGACGCGGAAGTAGAGCTGCTGGTCGTTGGCGCGCAACGCGTCCCGCATCGCCGCTTCGGCGTCGGTGGCCGGCTCCCAGTCGGTCACGGCCACCCCTCCTCCCGCGAACAGGCCATAGGCATCGCGTACAACCTACAAGGTAGAAACAAGATCACAATGGCTGGCCGGCGGCGGTCCGCGCCGTCGCGCCGGAGGCGCTAACATCCCGTCCCGGAGTCGACACGATACGGAGGCGGTCGATGTCCCGGTCCCCCGCGCGCCCGCTCCTGGCAGCCCTGACGACGGCGCTGCTGGCCGCCGTCCCGGCCGCCCCGGCGGCCGCCGCCCGGCCGGCCCGGGCCGCCACGGAACCGGTCACCGTCGGCCGTTCCGGGCCCGCCGCGCTCACCGCGCGGGCGGCCCCCGGCTGCCCGTCCCCGCTCGCCCCGGTCCGGCCGGTGTCCGCGCCGCCCTGGCCCCACCAGCGGTACGCCCCGGAGCGGCTCGCGCCGTTGGCCACCGGGGCCGGGGTGACGGTGGCGGTCGTCGACTCCGGGGTGGACCGCCGCCACCCGCAGCTGGCCGGGCGGGTCCTCGACGGCACCGACCTGCTCGACCCGGGCGGCGACGGCGGCCGGGACTGCGCCGGTCACGGCACCGGCGTGGCGAGCATCATCGCCGCCAGCCCCCGCGACGGGGTGGCGTTCCACGGGCTGGCCCCGGGCGCCCGGATCCTGCCGGTACGGGTCAGCGAGCAGCAGGTCGTCGAGGGGCGGGAGTCGGGGCGCACGGTCAGCGCCGAGGACTTCGCCCGGGCCATCCGCTGGGCGGTCGACCACGACGCCGACGTGCTCAACCTCTCCGTCGTGCTGTACGCGGACAACCCGGCGGTGCGGGCCGCGGTCGGCTACGCGGTCGAGCGGGACGTGGTCGTGGTGGCCGCCGCCGGAAACCTGCACGACAGCGGCGACCCCCGGCCCTACCCGGCCGCGTACGACGGGGTGCTCGGGGTGGGCGCGATCGGGGCGGACGGGGCCCGCTCCCCGTTCTCCCAGACCGGCCCGTACGTCGACCTGGTCGCCCCGGGCAGCGACGTGCTGATGGCCGCCCCCGGCCAGGGGCACCACCGGGCCGAGGGGACCAGCTACGCGGCGCCCTTCGTGGCGGCCACGGCCGCGCTGCTGCGGCAGTACCGGCCGGAGCTGAGCGCGGCGCAGGTGGCGCAGCGGATCGTGGCGAGCGCCGATCCGGCGCCGGGTGGCGGCGGGGGCGGCGGGTACGGCGCGGGGGTGCTGAATCCGTACCGGGCGGTCACCGAGACCGGCGGCGGGGCGCCGGAACGGCCGCGCCCGGCCACCGCGCTCGCCGACGACCGCGACGATCCGGCGCTGGTGGCGCAGCAGGCCCGCCGGGCGACGGCCCGGGACCGGGCGCTGCTGGTGGCCGGGATCAGCGGAGCGGCGGTCGCGGTGGCGGCGCTGCTGGCGCTGGTCGTGCCGCGCGGCGCCCGCCGCCGCTGGCAGCCCGCCGGCCCGGCCTGACGGCGGGCTGCCGCGGAGCCAGCCCTCCGCCCGGTCGCCCAGCCACGAGCTGGAACGACGGTGGTGGCGTCGACCGGGTCAGGGTCGGCGCCACCACCGGGCGCGGCTCACTGGAACAGGCCGACGTTCTTCTTCTCCGTGTCGAGGTAGTCGGCCGCGGAGTCGTCGACCGCGAGCTTGATGTCGCGCAGCATGGCCTGCAGGTCCTGCGAGGCGGAGCGCCAACGGCCCTGCCGCTGCTCGTACGCCTGCCGGGCCTCGCCGGACCAGCTCGCCACGAGCGGGGCGGCGTCGCGTTCGAGCTGCCCGAGTTGCGAGTCGAGCGTGTTCAGCGCTCGTTGGATGTCCGCGCTGGCCTGCTGCAACGCGGCGAAGTTGACGACCAGCACACCGTGGTCCATCGGATGTCTCCTCCCCCGAAGTCCGGGTCAGAGCGGCAGCTGGATGCCGCCGCGGTTGGTGGTGGACACGCGGCTGGCGGCCTCGCTGTCCGAGACGTCGTACTGCTGACCGGCCGTGCGGATGGCGCCCGCGGTCTCCCGCAGCGCCCGCTGCAGCGTCGCCTGGTCCTGCGCCCACTGCTGTTTGACCTGCTCGAACGAGCGCCCGCCGGCGCCGCGCCAGGCCTGCTGCAACACCTCCAGCTGGGCCATCAGGCTGCTCAGCATGGAGTGCAGGGACTGGTCCACCTGCTCGAACTTCGCGGCAGTCTGCTGCATCACCGCTGCTTCTGCCTGGGTCTGGGACACCCCGGACGTCACCTCGTCTCATCGGTCGTGGCTGGCCGTCGGCGCGCCCGCTCACTCGGGCGCCCCGCTCGCGCCGCCCGGGCGTCGAGCGCGGCGGGCGCGGGGTCAGCGGAACTCGTCGCTGACGGTAGCCGCCCCCTCGCGGTTCTGCTACCCCATCGCCATCCCCTGTGGACAACCGCGCTCCCCGCTCCCTCGGGCCGGCCCTTACGATGGGCGGCATCGATGTCGCGGCGAGTGACCGGTCGAGGAGGCACGGTGACGGTGACCACCAGCACGGGCCCGGCCCGGCCGGCCGCGCAGCCGGCCACCGCCGTCCCCGAGCCGGTCCCACCCACGCCGGCCGGGCCCGCGCCGGGCGCGTCGGGGCCCCGCGCCGTCCTGCCGCCACAGTGGATTCCGGCCGCCCGTCGGCGGACCATCGGCGTCCGGGCCGGTCAGGTCGTCGCCGCGCAGGTCGCGGTGGCCGCCCTGGTCGCGGCCGCCGGCCGGGGCGCGCTCGCGGCGCTGGCCGCCGTGGCGCTGGCCGCGACGCTGCTGCCCCTGGCGTGGGTGCGGCTGCGGGGGCGCTGGCTCTTCGAGTGGCTCGCCACCGGCCTGGGCTATGCGACCCGCCGCCGCGCCCTGCCGCCGGCCGCGGGCCCGGCGGCCCTGCTGGACCTGGTCGACCCGGGTGCGGTGGTCCGCCCCGTGGAGCTGGCCGGCACGCCGGCCGCCGTGCTCGACGACGCCGCCGGCATGGTGGCCCTGGTGGAGGTCGGCGACCCGGCCGACCTGCTCGGCGACGGTCCCCGCGCGCTGCCGCTCCCGGCGTCCCTGCTGTCGGCGGCCGCGCCGGACGGGCCGCCGGTCCGGCTCCAGCTCCTGCTGACAGGCGCGCCCGCGCCGACGGTCGGGGCGGGCCGCGGCACGGTCGCCACGTCCTACCGGCAGCTCACCGACGGGCGGCTCGCCGGCCTGGAACAGGCCGTCCTCGCCGTGCGGGTGCTCCGCGCCGAGGGCTGGACCGGCGAGGAGCTGCGGCAGGCGCTCTCCGGCACCGTACGCCGGATCGTGCGCCGGCTCGGGGCGGTCACCGCCCGCCCGCTGGGCGAGCACGCGACGCTGCGCGTGCTGGCGGAGTCGGCCCACCACGACGACCATCCGGCCCGGGAGTCCTGGCAGGCGGTGCGGGCGGGCGACCTGCTCCAGACCACGTTCCGGCTGCGCCGCTGGCCCGACGCGCGCACCGATGCCGGCCGGCGGCTGGTGCCCCGGCTGCTCGCGCTGCCCGCGACGGCGACCACGGTGTCGCTCTGCGCCGGGCCGCAGGCCGGCGCCGACCCCGCGTCGGCGCCGACCGAGGTGGCCGTACGGCTGGCCGCCGCCACCCCGGCGGAGCTCTCGGTCGCGGCCCAGGCGCTGCGCCGGCTGGTGACCGAGGCGGGCGGCGAGGCGCACCGGCTCGACGGCGCGCAGCTCGACGGGCTGGCCACCACGCTGCCGCTCGCGGCGGCGGGGGCGCCGGGGCCGGGGCCGGCCCCCGACGCGTTGGAGCTGACCGTCGGCGAGGCGGGGCTGATGGTCGGCACGAACCGGCACGGCGGCGCGGTGACCGTCCGGCTGTTCCGGCCCGAGAGCACCCGGGTGATGCTCGTCGGCGGGATAGGCGCGGCACAGCTCGTCGCGCTGCGGGCCATGGCGCTCGGCGCCCGGGTGGTGGTGCAGACGGCGCGCCCCCGCAGCTGGGAGCCGTTCGTGCGGGGCGTCGGCACGCCGGGCGCGATGATCCCGCTGGTTCCGCCGGGCCGCCCGGTGGGCGGCGGACCGGGCTCACCGCTGTGCCCGCTGCTGGTGGTCGTCGACGCCGGCCCAACTCCGGCAGACCCGGAACCGGGCCCCGCGTGGCGGGCCACGCTACTGGTCCGCGACGAGCTGACCCCGGCCGACGCCGACGCGCTGGGCCGGGCCGACCTGGCCGTGCTGCAACCCCTCGACCCGGCCGAGGCAGCCCTGGCCGGCGCCGCGTTGGGCCTCGGCGGGTCGGCGGAGTGGCTGACCCGGATCCGGGACGACATGGTCGCGGTGGTCAACCGGCGCGCGCTGCGCTGGGCGCTGCTCTCGCCCACCCCGATCGAGTCACAGCTCATCGGCCGCCCCTCCCGCCGCTGACCGGCGCGCCACTCGCCACTGGCCGGCATCCCTTCCGCCGCTGACCGGCGCACCGCTCGCCTGGCGGCCGGCCGCGGATCCGGCTTCCCGAGGCGGTCCGGCGATCTCGCGGGTTCCGCACGTGGCGCGTCCGTGGCACGATCCCCGCCATGGGATTCCTCAAGGGGCTGCTGATCCGGCTGGCCAGCACGGCACTGGCCTTCTGGCTGGCCACGCTGCTCATCCCGGGCATCACGCTGGAAACGGAGTCCGCCACCGACGCGGTCACCACGCTCGTCCTCGTCGCGGCGATCTTCGGCGTGGTCAACGCGGTGCTCCAGCCGGTCATCAAGACCGTCGGCTGCGGCTTCTACCTGCTGACCCTCGGGCTGATCGCGCTGGTGGTCAACGGGCTGCTGTTCCTGCTGACGAGCTGGATCGCCGACCAGGCCGGGTTGCCCTTCCACGTCGACAGCTTCTGGCCGGAGGCCGTGCTCGGCGCGCTCTTCGTCGGGATCGTCACCTGGATCCTCGGCGCCGTCCTCGATCGGGACTGAGCCGCACCGCCGACCAGATGCCGGGAACTGGCTGCTCAGCGGCCCGGGTCGCCGGGTTAGTGTCACCAGGGTGACCACCTTGACCCGCCACGACGGCTACCTGCTCAGCACCGACCCGGACCGGATCGACCTGGACCGCGTGCACCACTGGCTCTCCACCGACGCGTACTGGGCGATCGGTCGGGACCGGGAGACGGTGGCGCGGGCGTTCGCCGGGTCGGTGGTGTTCGGCGTCTACCGCCCCGGCGACGGGCGGCAGGTGGCGGTCGCCCGGGCGGTCACCGACGGGGCCACCTTCGCCTGGCTCTGCGACGTCTACGTCGACCCGGGTGAGCGCGGCCGGGGGCTGGGCACCTGGCTGGCCGGCGCGGTCCGCGACCACCTCGCCGGCCTGGGCGTACGCCGGATCCTGCTGGCCACCTTCGACGCCCACGAGGTGTACGCGAAGGTGGGCTTCGCAACGATCACCGATCCGCACCGCTGGATGCAGCTCGACCAGCGGGATCAGCCGGTGAGCCCGGTCACCGGCAAGGATCCCGGGGGCCGTCCGCCCCTTACTGTGGAGGCGTGACGCCACTCCGCCTCGGCTACCTCTACGGCTTCGGCGCGTACCTCCTCTGGGGATTCTTCCCGCTCTACTTCAAGCTGCTGCGTCCGGCCGGGCCGCTGGAGATCCTGGCCCACCGCGTCGTCTGGTCGGTGGCGTTCGTCGCCCTGCTGCTTGGCGCGATGCGCAACGTCGGGTTCCTGCGGGCGCTGGTGCGCCGGCCCCGCGCGCTGGCCGGCATCGGCGCGGCCGCCGCGCTGATCGCGGTGAACTGGGGCGCCTACATCTACGGCGTCAGCTCCGAGCGGGTGGTGGAGACCGCCCTCGGCTACTTCATCAACCCGCTGGTGGTGGTGCTGCTGGGCGTCACCGTGCTGCGCGAACGGCTGCGCCCCGCGCAGTGGGCGGCGCTCGGCATCGGCGGGCTGGCCGTGGCGGTGCTGACCGTCGACTACGGCCGGCTGCCCTACCTGGCGCTGGTCCTGGCGCTCAGCTTCGCCGGCTACGGCCTGGTCAAGAAGCGGCTCGGGCTGCCCGCCGCGGAGGGGCTCTTCGTCGAGTCGGCGGTGCTGGCGCTGCCCGCGCTGGCGTACCTGGGCTGGCTCACCGCCAGCGGCGACGCCACCTTCGGGCACGTCTCGGTCGGGCACACCGCGCTGCTGGTGTCGGCCGGCGCGGCGACCGCGATCCCGCTGCTGCTCTTCGCCGGGGCGGCGAACCGGCTCCCGTTCACCGGTCTCGGCATGCTCCAGTACCTCGCCCCGATCCTCCAGCTCGGCTGCGGGGTGCTGATCTTCCACGAGCCGATGCCGCCGGCCCGGCTGGCCGGCTTCGCCCTGGTGTGGGCTGCGCTGGTCGTCTTCACCGTCGACGCCCTGCGCCAATCCCGCCGCACCCGCGCCGCGACCCGCGCCGCGACCCGCACCGCCCCCGCCCCGGCCACGATCCCCTGACCCTCGCGGGTCAGCGGACGTCGTAGGCGAGGACGGGGGTGCCGTCGGCGCGGAGCAGCTCCAGACGGACCAGTTCGGCGTCGGTGAAGCGGGTTGCGCCGGTGATCCGCAGGTCGTCGCCGGGGCCGGCGAGCCAGGATCCGACCTGCTCCGTCGCGCCGTCCGGGCCGTGCGCCACCAGCCGGAAGGTGTACGCCTTGGCGTAGCCCGTCCTGGCGACGTACCCGCAGCGCATCCGCACCTCGGTGCCCCAGCCGGTGCTGGTCAGGGCGACCTCGGCGTACACCGGCACGGTGCCGGCCACCGGCTCCATGGCGACCATCCGCACGTCGGCGGGCGGCGGGGTGGCCGCCTCGCGGGGCAGCACCACGGCGGTGCCGACGCCGACGACCAGGGCCAGCGCGGCGGCGGCGAGGGCGGTGAGGGCGTACCGGCGGCGGGCGGCCGACCGCTCGCGGCGCCGGCGCTCGCGCGCGGCGGTGAGCAGCTCGGGCACCCGCGGGTTCTCCGGCGACGGCGGGAGCTGCTCCAGCCCGGCCGGATCGAGCCGGCCCAGCAGGCCGGGCAGGACGGCGATCTCGGCGACCGCCTGGCGGCACGCGGCACACCCGGCGAGGTGCCGCTCGTAGGCCGCCCGTTCGGCGGGGGCCAGCGCACCCAGCACGTACGCGCCGTCGTCGTGCGCGAAGTCGCACCGGGTCATGCGGTCACCCCCATCTCGGCCAGGACCAACCGTAGTGAGCGCAGGGCGTAGTGGGTCCGGGACTTCACGGTGCCCGGCGGCACGCCCAGCCGGGAGGCCGCCTCGGCCACCGACCGCCCCTGGTAGAAGCACTCCACCAGCACCTCCCGGTGGGTGGGGCTGAGCCGGTTCAGCGCCTCGGCGACGGTCCACGCCTCCACCGCGCGTTCCGCCTCGTCCACCGTCTCCGGGGGCTCGGGCAGCTCGTCGGTGAAGACCTCGCCGACCCGGGTGGAGCGGCGCCGCCAGGCGTCGATGGCCAGGTTGCGGGCGGTGGTGAAGAGCCAGGCCCGGACCGAGCCGCGCTCCGGGTCGAGGGACTCCGGGTGCCGCCAGGCCCGCAGCAGCGTCTCCTGCACCAGGTCCTCGGCCCGCTGCCGGTCGCCGTTGACGAGGCGCAGGGCGTGCGCGTAGAGCGCCTCCGCGTGCTCGTCGTGCAGCGCGCGGAGCAGTTGGGCGTCGTGGTCGCTGATGGCGGTCTC
Organism: Micromonospora sp. NPDC048063; assembly: GCF_043202855.1. Classification (NCBI taxonomy): domain Bacteria; kingdom Bacillati; phylum Actinomycetota; class Actinomycetes; order Micromonosporales; family Micromonosporaceae; genus Micromonospora; species Micromonospora sp. NPDC048063. Next base: position 597,802 of record NZ_JBIDBG010000004.1, read on the forward strand.
CTCGCTCTCGGCGCGAGTCCGACGGTGGCGTTCGCACGGGAACACGTGCCGTCACCCGGATCGGTTCAGCCGCAGGTCATCGTGGCAGTCCCGGCGGAGGTGTTCACGCCCGGTTCACGCTGCCGCCGACGCCCGCTCACCGGGTCCTCCTACCGTCCGGCGGGTACGCACGCCAGCGGCTGTCCGGCGTGCACCGACCCCCCTCCAGGAGGCTCCTTCCATGAGCGACCGTCCCCGGCTGCTCCCGTTGCTGGGCGCCACCCGCCACGGCAGCCGCGACGCCATGACCTGTCTGTACCGGTGCGGCAACGCCTGCGACCACCCGGTGCCGAACACCTCCGACAACGCGTACTTCGGTGACGTGGTGGGCGCGGAGGTCTCCCGGCGCGGCGTGGTCCGGGCCGGCGCGGTCGGCGCGCTGGTCCTCGGCTTCGGCGGCGCGGCGGCCGGCGCGCTGGCCGGCGCCGCCCCCGCCGCGGCGGCCCCCGCCACCCCCGTGGTGCCCGAGGCCGCCGGCTTCGGCCGCCCCTCCGGCGGCGTCGGCAGCGGCGCGCTGACCTTCAAGCCGGTCCCGCCGAACACCCTGGACACCTTCGTCGTCCCCAACGGGTACGACCACGCGGTCGTCATCCGCTGGGGCGACCCGGTCGTCCCGGGCGCGCCCGAGTTCGACCTGCACGGCCAGACCGCCGCCGCGCAGGCCAAGCAGTTCGGCTACAACAACGACTTCGTCGGGGTGCTGCCGCTGGACGGGCGCGGGCAGCGGGCGCTGCTCGTGGTCAACCACGAATACACCAACGAGGACCTGATGTTCCCCGGCTTCACCGGGCAGGACGCGCTGACCGTGGAGCAGCTCCGGGTCGCGATGGCCGCGCACGGCATGTCCGTGGTGGAGCTGGAGCGGGTCGGGGGCACCGGGCAGTGGCGGCCGGTCACCAAGGGCCGCCGGCCGTACAACCGGCGGATCACGGCGCTGGCCACGAAGTTCGAGCTGACCGGGCCGGCCGCCGGTTCGGCCCCCCTGAGGACCGCCGCCGACCCGAAGGGCCGCACGGTCGTCGGCACCCTCAACAACTGCGCCGGCGGGGTGACCCCGTGGGGCACGGTGCTCTCCGGCGAGGAGAACTTCAACCAGTACTTCGTCGGCGGCGACGGCGCGCCGGAGGCGGACAAGCCGAAGCTGGCCCGCTACGGCATCACCACCACCGCCCGTTACCCGAGCGGCAGCCGCAAGTGGGAGCGCGCCGACGAGCGGTTCGACCTGGCCAAGCACCCGAACGAGGCCAACCGGCACGGCTGGATCGTGGAGATCGACCCGTTCGACCCGGAGAGCCGCCCGCGTAAGCACACCGCGCTGGGCCGGTTCAAGCACGAGGGCGCGAACGTCATCGTCGCCGCCAGCGGGCACGTGGTCGCGTACATGGGTGACGACGAGCGGTTCGACTACCTCTACAAGTTCGTCTCCGACAAGAAGTTCATGAAGGGCAACTCCTGGGTCGCCCGCAGGCACAACCTGACCCTGCTGGAGTCCGGCACCCTCTACGTCGCCCAGCTGGAGCAGACCAGCGCCGGCGAGATCGACGGTTCCGGCAAGCTCCCCGCCGACGGCGCGTTCAACGGCCGGGGTCGCTGGATCAAGCTGGTCAGCGGCAACCGCTCGTACGTCGACGGGATGACCGCCGCCGACGTGCTGACCTTCACCCGGCTCGCCGGCGACAAGGTCGGGGCGACCAAGATGGACCGCCCGGAGGACGTCGAGCCGAGCCTGCTCACCGGCAAGGTGTACGTGGCGCTGACCAACAACACCGACCGGGGCAAGGCCGGCAAGCCGGCCGCCGACGAGGCCAACCCGCGCAACCTGAACAAGCACGGTCAGGTGCTGGAGCTGGTCGAGGACCGTGGCGACAACTCCGCCGAGACGTTCGCCTGGTCGCTGCCGATCGTCTGCGGTGACCCGGCCGACCCGTCGACGTACTTCGGCGGGTACGACAAGGCGGCGGTCTCCCCGATCTCCTGCCCGGACAATGTGGCGTTCGACGCCACCGGGAACCTCTGGATCTCCACCGACGGCAACGCGCTGGGCAGCAACGACGGCCTCTTCGCGACCGCCGTCGAGGGACCGGAGCGGGGCCACCTGAAGCAGTTCCTGACCGTGCCGGTGGGCGCGGAGGCCTGCGGCCCGTTCATCACCGGGGACAACCGCTCGGTCTTCGTGGCCGTGCAGCACCCGGGCGAGATCAGCGGCGCGTCGGTGGAGAAGCCGGCCTCGAACTGGCCGGACGGCGACTACGCCAAGCCCGGCGTGGTGGTGACCTGGCGTCTCGACGGCGGGCCGGTCGGCAGCTGACTCCTCCTCGGGCGGTCCGCGCTGGACCGCCACCGTGGGCCCTCTCCCAGCCGGGGTGAGGGCCCACGGCCGTTACCGGGCACGGCGCGCCCGTCGCGGCGGGGCCGGGTCGGGAACGGCCGCTGCGGCGGTGCCCGCCCGGCCGGTCAGCTCTCCGACGTCAGGCCGTCGGCGATGGCCCGGGCGGCGGTGAGCAGCTTCGCCCGGACCACCCGGGCGGAGGTCATCATCTCGCTGGCCGGCAGGGCGCAGGCGAGCACCACCCGGCGTTCCATGTCCTTGTCGGGGCTGACCAGCACCGCGGCGCACGCCACCCCCTGCCGGAACTGCCCCAGCTCCAACTGCATGCCGCGCCGGTCGCCGGCGGCCAGGTCGGCCTCAAACGCCTCGGTGCTGGTCAGGGTGGCGGAGGTGAACGGGCGCATGCCGTACTCGCGCAGGTAACGGAAGCGCTGCTCGGCGGTCAGCGTGGCGAGCAGGGCCTTGCCCAGGGCGGTCGCGTGCGCCCCCTCGTCGAACCCGGGCACCAGGTCCTCCAGGTAGGGCGAGCGGGGGCCCTCGGCGACCGCCGTAACGGCCACCTGACCGCCCACGAACCGGCCCAGGTAGTGGCTGTAGCCCGTGTCCACGGCGGCCCGGCGCAGGCTCTCCCCGACCGCCGGCGGCCCCCGGAACGCCGTCACCAGCTCGCGGTAACGGTCGGCCACCTCCAGGCCCACGATGTACGTGCCGTCCTCGCGCCGGATCACGTAGCCCTCGTAGGCCAGGGTGCGGACCAGGTGGTAGGTCGTCGCCACGGTCAGCTCACACCGCCGGGCGATCTGCTTGACGGTCAGCCCCTTCGGGGCGCGACCGACCGACTCGAGCACTCGTAGCGCGCGGGACACGCTCCGGATGAGATCCGAAGGTTCCGCCAAGGGGTCGCGCACAACCACCTCCGCCGCCGGGGACTTACACCATATGAAATACAGGCCCGGTGCGAAATGCCTGTTCGGGTGGAGGATGCCAGATCGTCGCGAACAGCACGTACCCGCACCGGCACAGTGCGTGACCCGAGGCGGCCTCGCGTAGGTTTGCCGCACCATGACCCGCCCCGCGCTCCACCCCGCCCCGGACGTCGCACCGCCCCGCCCCGCCAGGGCCGCCGCCGGTGCCGTCGCCGTCACCATCGCCTCCGTCCTGCCGGTCTTCCTGGTCGGCGGGCTCGCCGTGCAGTTGGGCGACGACCTCGGCTTCTCCCCCGCCGGGCTGGGCCTGGCCGTCTCCGTCTACTTCGGGGTCGGCGCGCTGGCGTCGGTGCCCTCCGGGAGGCTCGTCGACCGGTACGGGCCGGCCGTGGTGGCCCGCTGCGCCATCCTGCTCTCCGCCGGGGCGATGCTCGCCGTCGCCGCCCTCGCCCGGTCGTACGCCGTGCTGGTGGGGCTGCTGGCGCTCAGCGCCGCCGCCAACGCCCTCGGCCAGCTCGCCAGCAACGCCGCGCTGGCCCGGCACGTGCCGGCGCGGCGGCAGGGGCTGTCGTTCGGGGTGAAGCAGGCCGCCATCCCCGTCTCCACCCTGCTGGCCGGCGCGGCGGTGCCGACGGTCGCGCTGACCGCCGGCTGGCGGTGGGCGTTCGTGGTGGCCGCCGGGGCGGCCCTGGCGGCGCTGCCCGCCGTACCCGCGCGGGAGCCGCGCCCGGGCCGGACGGCCGCGCCCGCCCGCGCCGGCCGCGCCACGGCGGCCCTGCTGGTGGTCGGGGCCGCCGCGATGCTCGCCGCGGCGGCCGCGAACGCGCTGGGTACCTTCGTGGTGGACTCCGCCGTCGACCGGGGGCTCACCCCCGGGCTGGCCGGGCTGACCCTGACCCTCGGCAGCGCGGTCTGCGTCACCGCGCGGGTCTGCGCGGGCTGGCTGGCGGACCGGCGCCCCGCCGGGCACGTGGCCGTCATCGCCGGCATGCTCGTGGTCGGCGCGGCCGGGCTGGGCCTGCTCGCCGTCGCCGGCCCGGCGCCGCTGGTCCTCGGCGTGGTGCTCGGCTTCGGCCTGGGCTGGTCGTGGCCGGGGCTGATGACGTTCGCGGTGGTCCGGCTGCACCCGCAGGCCCCGGCCGCCGCCACCTCGATCACCCAGACCGGGGTGTACGCGGGCGGCTGCCTCGGCCCGCTGGGCCTCGGCGCGATGGCCGCCCACGCCGGCTACCCCGCGATGTGGCTCACCGCCGGGGCGGCCATGCTGGCCGCCGCCGCCCTGATGCTCACCGGCAGCCGGTTGCTCACCCGCCACTGACCGGGCCGACGATCCTGTCGGTGCCGAGGGCTAGTTGTCGATCATGAATTCGTGGCACCACGCGCAGTCGGCGGCGCGCAAGTGGGGCGGCACCCCGGAGGACTACCTGCCGATCGAGGAGTTCATCGACTCCTCCAAACAGATCATCGGGGACGTCCGGCACCGCGCGATGTACCACCACACCGCCGGCATCTACCTCTGCCAGCGGATCTTCGGCGACACCCTGCAGGTCGGCCGCAAGCGCGTCCCGGTCCGCCTGATCGCCGAACGACATGTGCTGGAGGACCTGGGCTGGCTGCCCAGCCCCGCCGACTATCTCGAGGGGATGCCGATCCGCCCCTGGATGTCCGGCGCCCAACGCAAGGACCTGCCCCTCTCCACCCTGCTCGGAGGCGACCAGTGAGTCACGTCAGTTTCCTCGGCATCCCGGTCGAGGGTGAGATCACCCAGGGCCACCGGGTCCCGCAGCGGCCCCTGGAGGAGCTGCGACCGCTCCTGCGCGCCCTGCTCGACGACGAGGCCGTCACGGAGTTCGGCTGGCGGCAGTACACGCCCTACTTCAACGACGGGGAGCCGTGCGTCTTCGGCGTCCAGGACGTGTGGGTACGCACCACCGCCGACGGGCCGCAGGCCGACCCGGACGACCTCTGCGTGGGCGAGTACGCCGACCGGCACCCCAGCCTTGGCGGTTGGGCGTCCTCGAGGCGGGAAACGTACCGAGGGCACGACGAGGCCCGCTACCTGCGGGCGGACGCCTTCGCCGAGGCCCTCGAGGCGGGCGGCTTCGACGACGTGCTCCTGGAGACGTTCGGCGACCACGCCGACGTGATCGTCCGCCGGGAGGGGATCCAGGTCCAGTACTACGAGCACGACTGACCGGCCGAACCGGGCCGCCCCTGCTCCGGGGCGGCCGGGACGGGCGTCAGCTCGTGCGGTCGGCGATGTAGTCGCAGAGGGATTCCAGGGCGCGGCGGGCCGGGCCCTCCGGGAGCGGCGCGAGCTGCTCCCGGGCCTCCTCGGCGTAGCTGCGGACCGTCTCCCGGGCCCGCTTGAGCGCCGGGCTCTCGCGGAGCAGGCCGAGCGCCTCGGAATGCAGGTCGTCGTCGGTCAGCGGGCCGGTGGCCAGGATCTCCCGCAGCCGCACCGAGGCGGCGTCGGCGTCGTCCGAGGCGAGCGCGTAGAGCACCGGCAGGGTCGGCACGCCCTCACGCAGGTCGGTGCCGGGCGTCTTGCCCGACTCCACCGACTCCGAGGCGATGTCGAGCAGGTCGTCGGAGAGCTGGAAGGCCACCCCGATGGTCTCGCCGTAGCCGGCCAGCGCCTCGGTGTGCTCCGGGGCGGCGCCGCCGAACATGCCGCCGAAGCGGGCCGAGGTGGCGATCAGCGAGCCGGTCTTCCCCGCGATCACGTCCAGGTAGTGGGCCACCGGGTCGTCGCCGGGGCGGGGGCCGACGGTCTCGGCGATCTGGCCGTGCACCAGCCGGGCGAAGGTGCGCGCCTGGAGGCGTACGGCCTCGATGCCCAGGTCGGCCGCGATGTCGGCAGCGCGGGCGAAGAGGTAGTCGCCGACGAGGATGGCGACCGAGTTGGTCCACCGGGAGTTGGCGCTGGGCGCGCCCCGGCGCACGGCGGCCTCGTCCATCACGTCGTCGTGGTAGAGCGTCGCCAGGTGGGTGAGCTCCATCACCACCGCGGCCGGCACGACCTGGGCGCTGGTCGGGTCGCCGAACTGCGCGCCCAACGCCACCAGCAGCGGGCGGAACCGCTTGCCGCCGGCCTCCACGAGGTGCCGGGCGGCCTCGGTGACGAACGGGTCGGCACTGGCCACACTGGCGCGCAACTCGACCTCGACGCCCTCCAGCAGGCCCAGCACGGACGCCTCGACGCGGGGATCGGCGAGATAGAGGCCGAGCGCGCCGAACTGACTCGTGCTCACCCTGGTCCGACGGCCGCCGGACCCGATGGCACTTGAACGCTCGCCAGCCGGATTCACCACGCCTTCAACCATGCCACACCCCTCCGACCTGCCCTGGACGGGGGATACGGCGCGGGGGCCGGCACGCCGTGGCGTACCGGCCCCCGCGGGCCCGAGCGTCGGTCATCTGACAAATTCGGCGGCGCCGGTGGCCAGGTCGAGCAGCGGCGCCGGGGCCACGCCGAGGACCAGGGTGGCGATCACGCCGATCATCAGCGCGGCCGAGGTCAGCCCGCCCGGCACGGCGACGGTCGGCGTCGACTCGCCCGGCTCGGAGAGCCACATCATCACCACGACCCGCAGGTACGGGAACGCCAGCACCATGCTGGTCAGCACGCCGGCGATCACCAGCCACGCCTGCCCGCCGTCGAGCGCCGGCCCGAAGACCGCGAACTTGCTCGTGAAGCCGCTGGTCAGCGGGATGCCGGCGAAGGCGAGCAGGATGAAGGTGAAGACGCCGGCGTAGAACGGCGAACGCCGCCCCAGCCCGGCCCAGCGGGACAGGTGGGTGGCCTCGCCGTCGGCGTCGCGCACCAGGGTCACCACGGCGAACGCGGCGAGCACCGAGAAGCCGTACGCGACCAGGTAGAACATCGTCCCGGAGACCCCGTCGGCGCTCGGCGCCAGCACGCCCACCAGCAGGTAGCCGGCGTTGGCGATCGAGGAGTATGCCAGCAGCCGCTTGATGTCGGTCTGGGTGACCGCCAGCACCGCGCCGATCAGCATGGTCAGCACCGCCACCGCGCCGAGGACCGGGGTGAAGTTCCACCGGGCGCCGTCGAAGGCGACGTGGAACACCCGCAGCAGGGCGCCGAACGCGGCGACCTTGGTGCAGGCGGCCATGAAGCCGGTGATCGGGGTCGGCGCGCCCTGGTAGACGTCCGGCGTCCAGACGTGGAACGGGGCGGCCGCGGCCTTGAAGAGCAGACCGATGGCGAGCAGCGCCATGCCGGCGAAGAGCAGCACCGGGCTGGCCGGGGAGTTCGCCACGGCCGCGTGGACGGTGGCGAAGTCGACGCCCGCCTGCCGGCCCGGGACGCCCGCGGTGAAGCCGTACACCAGGGCCACGCCGAACAGGAAGAAGGCCGAGGCGTACGCGCCGAGCATGAAGTACTTCAGCGCGGCCTCCTGGCTCAGCAGCCGCCGGCGGCGGGCCAGCGCGCAGAGCAGGTACAGCGGCAGCGAGAAGACCTCGAGCGCGATGAACATGGTCAGCAGGTCGTTCGCCGCCACGAAGATCAGCATGCCGCCGATCGCGAACGTGGTCAGCGGGTAGACCTCGGTGAGGCCGTTCTTGCCCTCGGCCTGCCGCCGGTCGTCGGCGGACTCGGCGGTGACCGCGGCCTGGGCGACGAACGCCCCGCCCCGCTCCACCGAGCGCTCGCCGATGAGCAGCAGCGCCATCGCGGCGAGGACGAGGATCGCGCCCTGGAGGAAGAGCGTCGGCCCGTCGACCGCGATCGCCCCGCCGATGGTGATCGACCGCTCGTCCGCCGCCAGCACCACCATGGTCAGCGCGGCGAGCACCGCCAGCAGGGCCAACGAGAGCTGCACCACGTGCCGGAGCCGGCGGGGTACGAACGCCTCGACCAGCACGCCGAGTAGCGCGGCACCCAGCATGATCAGGGTCGGCGCGAGCGCCGCGTAGTCGATCGACGGCAGTTTCAGCTCATTCACTTTGCCGCCTCCTGGACGGTGCCGCCCGAGGTCGGGGCGGGGTCGGTCCTGCCGATGTCCTGCATGGTCGCCTGCACGGCCGGGTTGATCACGTCGGTCACCGGCTTCGGGTAGAAGCCGAGCAGCACGATCAGCACGATCAGCGGGGCGACCACGAACTTCTCGCGCAGGTTGAGGTCCCGCCGCATGCCGTCGACCTCGGTCAGCGCCGGATTGAGCGTGCCCTGCGTGGTGCGCTGCACCATCCACAGCACGTACGCGGCGGCCAGGATGATGCCGAGCGTCGCGATGACCGCGACCGGCTTGTTCACCGTGAACGTGCCGATCAGCACCAGGAACTCGGAGACGAACGGCGCGGTGCCGGGCAGCGCGAGCGAGGCCAGACCGGCGAAGAAGAGCACCCCGGCCAGGATCGGCACCAGCTTGCCGGCGCCGCCGAAGTCGCTGATCAGCGCCGAGCCGCGCCGGGCGATGAGCATGCCCACCACCAGGAAGAGCAGGCCGGTGGCCAGCCCGTGGTTGACCATGTAGAGCACCGCGCCGGTGCCCGCCTGGGTGGTGAAGGCGAAGATGCCCACCCCGATGAAACCGAAGTGCGCGATCGACGTGTACGACACCAGCCGCTTGAGGTCGTTCTGGCCCACCGCCAGCAGCGCGGCGTAGATGATGCCGATCAGGCCCAGCGCCAGCGCCCACGGGGCGAACCACTTGGCCGCGTCCGGGAACAGCGGCAGGCAGTAGCGCAGGATGCCGAACGTGCCGACCTTGTCGAGCACGCCGACGAGCAGCGCCGCCGCGCCGGCCGGGGCCGCGCCACCGGCGTCCGGCAGCCAGGTGTGGAACGGGAAGAACGGCGCCTTGATAGCGAACGCGAGGAAGAAGCCGAGGAACAGCCAGCGCTCCGTGCCGGTGGAGATGTCCACCTGGGACAGCGCCTGCCAGTCGAAGGTCTTCCCGCCGACCACCCAGAGGCCGATCACCGCGGCGAGCATGAACAGACCGCCGACGAGCGAGTAGAGGAAGAACTTCACCGCCGCGTACTGCCGCTGGTGGCCGCCGTAGCTGCCGATGAGGAAGTACATCGGCACCAGCATGACCTCGAAGAACACGTAGAACAGGAAGACGTCGGCGGCGGCGAAGACGCCGATCATCGTGCACTCGAGGACGAGCAGCAGCGCGAAGTAGACCGGCACCGACCGCTTCGACGACTCGGCGTCGTGCCAGGACGCCAGGATCACCAGCGGCACCAGCACCGCGATCAGCATCAGCATCACCAGCGCGATGCCGTCGGCGGCGAAGGTGAAGCTGACGCCCCAGTTCGGGATCCACGGGTACGACTCGCGGAACTGGAAACGGTCACCACCGACCTGGAAGGTCACCCACATGACCACCGACAGCGCCAGCACCAGCAGCGACCAGCCGAGCGCCACCTGCTTGGCCAGTTCCGGCCGGCTGCGCGGCAGGAAGGCCACCACCAGGGCACCGACCAGCGGCGCCACGGTGAGCACCGAGAGGAACGGGAAGTCGGACATTATGCGGCCTTACCTCCGTCGTCACTGCGCGGTCCGCCGACGACGGCCGCCTGGAAGAGGTCGATCACGCCAGCCACCCCGCCTCGACGGCCAGGAACGCCGCCACCACCAGCAGCGCGCCGGCCAGGATCGAGGTGGCGTACGACCGGACGAAGCCCGTCTGGAGCCGCCGGAGCCGGCCCGAGCCGCCACCGATCCCCGCCGCGAGGCCGTTGACCAGCCCGTCGACGCCCCGGTTGTCCAGGTAGACCAGCGCCCGGGTGAGGAAGATGCCCGGCTTCTCGAAGACCGCCTCGTTGAACGCGTCGGTGTAGAGGTTGCGCCGGGCGGCGGTGACCAGCACCCCGGCCGGCTGCGGCGCGGTGGCCGTGCCGCCCCGGAACAGGAACCAGGCGAGCCCGGCACCGAGCACGGTGACCAGGATCGACAGGATCGTGACCACGGCGTGCGAGAGCACCGGGTGGTGCTCGGCCTCCTGGCCGCCCAGCCCGGCGGTGGCGGTCAGCCAGTCCGGTACCGAGGTGGAGAGCAGGTAGCCGGCCCCGACGGAGCCGATCGCCAGCAGGACCAGCGGGACGGTCATCAGCTTCGGCGACTCGTGCGGGTGCTCGATGTCCTCCGTCCAGCGCTTCGGGCCGTGGAAGGTGAGCACGAAGAGCCGGGTCATGTAGAACGCGGTCAGCCCGGCGCCGAGCAGGGCCGCGCCGCCGAAGAGCCAGGCGGTCCAGTCCTCCCGCTCGAACGCGGCCACGATGATCGGCTCCTTCGAGAAGTAGCCGGACAGCGGCGGGATGCCGATGATGGCGAGCCAGCCCATCATGAACGTCAGCCAGGTGACCTTCATGTGCTTCGACAGCGCCCCGAACCGCCGGATGTCCACCTGGTCGTTCATGCCGTGCATGACCGAACCGGCGCCGAGGAACATGTTGGCCTTGAAGAAGCCGTGCGCCAGCAGGTGGATGATGGCCAGCGCGTAGGCGCCCCCACCGAGGCCGACACCGACGAACATGTAGCCGATCTGGCTCACCGTCGACCAGGCCAGCACCCGCTTGATGTCGTCCTTGGCCGCGCCGATGACGCAGCCGATCAGCAGGGTCAGCGCGCCGACGCTCACCACCACGAGCTGGAGGGTGGAGTTGGCCGAGAAGATCGGGTTGGAGCGGGCGATCAGGTAGACGCCGGCCGTGACCATGGTGGCGGCGTGGATGAGCGCCGACACCGGGGTCGGACCCTCCATCGCGTCCGGCAGCCATGCCTGGAGCGGGAACTGACCGGACTTGCCGGTCGCGCCGAGCAGCAGCAGCAGGCCGAGCACCAGCACCGTGGTCGCGGTCAGCGAGCCGACGCCGTTGAAGACCTCGTCGTACTGGGTGGTGCCGAGGGTGGCGAACATGATGAAGATGCCGATCGCCAGGCCGGCGTCGCCGACCCGGTTCATCAGGAACGCCTTCTTGCCGGCCGTGGCGGCGCTCGGCCGCTCGTACCAGAAGGAGATCAGCAGGTACGACGCCAGACCGACGCCCTCCCAGCCGAAGTAGAGCATCACGTAGTTGTTGCCGAGCACCAGCAGGAGCATGGCGGCGACGAACAGGTTGAAGTACCCGAAGAACCGCCGGCGCCCCGCGTCGTGCGCCATGTACTCGACCGCGTAGAGGTGGATCAGGAAACCCACCCCGGTGATCAGCAGCACGAAGACGGCGGCCAGCGGGTCGAAGAGCAGGCCGAAGTCCACCCGCAGGTCGCCGACGGTGATGAAGTCCCACAGGCTCAGCTCGACCGACTTGTTCTCCAGGCCACGCAGCTGGAAGAAGTAGGTCAGGCCCAGCACGAACGCGGCGCCGATGGCGGCCACCCCGAGCCAGTGCCCCCAGCGGTCCGCCCGCCGGCCGAGCAGCAGCAGGATCGCCGCGCTGACCAGCGGGATCGCCACCAGCAGCCAGACGCTGCCCAGCAGCCCGTCCGCCGTCGCGTACGCGACGGTGCCCGCCGGCTCAGCCGGGGCGTTCGTCAGAATCGTTCCCACCGCAGGACCCCTCAGTACTTCAGCAGGTTGGCGTCGTCGACGCTCGCGGAGCGCCGGGTCCGGAAGATCGCCATGATGATGGCGAGCCCGATCACGACCTCGGCCGCCGCCACCACCATCACGAAGAACGCCATGATCTGGCCGTTGAGGTCACCGTTGATCCGGCTGAAGGTGACCAGCGTCAGGTTGGCCGCGTTGAGCATCAGCTCGACGCACATGAACAGCACGATCGCGTTGCGCCGGATGAGCACACCGACCGCGCCGATGGTGAACAGCACCGCGGCCAGCACCAGGTAGTAGTCGGGTGTCATCGCTGCGTCAGCCTTTCGTTCGCGACTGCGGGGCTCGCAAGCTCACTCCTCGCGCTCACCGGTCCGTCCCCTTCAGCGAGGTCTCCCGGTCGGTGAGCTCGCGCACCGGCAGGATGTCGGGGGTGCTCACCTCGGTCAGCCGGCCGTCCGGCAGGCGGGCCGGGGTGGCCACCGAGGACGAGGTCGCGTAGACGCCCGGGCCGGGCTTCGGACCCGGGTAGTTGCCCGGCGCGAAGCGTGCCCGCATGGTCGTCGGCTGGTCGACCTTGTCCTGCTTGCGCCGCTCGATGTGCGCCAGCACCATCGCGCCGACCGCGGCGGTGATGAGCAGCGCCGAGGTGAGCTCGAAGGCGAAGACGTACTTGGTGAACAGCAGCCGGGCGATGCCCTGCACGTTGCCCTCGGCGTTGGCCTGCTCCAGTCCGACGGCCGTGGTGCCCTCCAGGGCGCGCCAGAGCCCGCCGCCGACGAGGCCGGCGAAGCCGAGCCCGAGCACCACCGCCGCGACCCGCTGGCCGCGGAGCGTCTCGATCAGCGAGTCCGAGGCGTCCCGGCCCACCAGCATCAGCACGAACAGGAAGAGCATCATGATCGCGCCGGTGTAGACGATGATCTGCACCATGCCGATGAAGGGCCCAGCCTGGAGCACGTAGAACACGCCCAGGCAGAGCATGGTCAGCACCAGCCAGAGCGCCGAGTGCACGGCGTTGCGCGCCGCGACCATGCCGATCGCGCCGATCAGCGCCAGCGGGGCCAGGATCCAGAACGTGACCTGTTCCCCGCCGGAGACCCCGCCCGCCGCGGCGAGCACCGTCTGCGTGGTCATGCTCCGTCCCCCTTGCCGGCCGCGGCCCGCTGGGCGTGCTGCTCGGCGCCGGGGAAGGTCACACCGGGGTGCTCCTCCACCTGGTACCGGCCCGGGTTGTTGGCCGAGTGCTCCGCGCCGGCCGAGGTGCCCGGGTTGGTCAGCGCGCCGACGTAGTAGTCCTTCTCGCTGTCGCCCAGCCGCATCGGGTGCGGCGGCTGCTCCATGCCCGGCAGCAGCGGCGCGAGCAACTGCTCCTTCGTGAAGATCAGGTCCTGCCGGCTGTCCCGGGCCAGCTCGTACTCGTTGCTCATCGTCAGCGAACGGGTCGGGCAGGCCTCGATGCAGAGCCCGCAGAAGATGCACCGGGCGTAGTTGATCTGGTAGACGCTGGCGTACCGCTCACCCGGCGAGAAGCGCTGCTCGTCGGTGTTGTCGCCACCCTCGACGTAGATCGCGTCCGCCGGGCAGGCCCAGGCGCACAGCTCGCACCCGATGCACTTCTCCAGCCCGTCCGGGTGCCGGTTCAGGATGTGCCGCCCGTGGTAGCGCGGCGCCGAGACCGGCGGCTTGAACGGGTAGTCGGTCGTGACGACCTTCTTGAACATGTGCGAGAAGGTGACACCGAAGCCCTTGAACGTTCCGGTGATCGCGCCCACGTCACACCTCCCTGGAGTCCGAGCCGGCGGCGATGTTGGCCGGCTCCCGCTCGGCGACCACGCGCCTGGTGCGCGGGCTCGGTGGTACCTGCAGGTCCATCGGGGGCAGCGGGAAGCTCCCGTGCGGCCGGTTGTCGACCTGTTCCTGGACGGTCGGCTTCGGCTGCGGCTTCCGGCTCGGCCACAGCAGCGTGGCGAGCAGCAGGATGCCAGCGGGGATGCCGACCGCGATCAGCTTGCTGCGCGAGTCCCAGTCCTCGATCGAGCGCAGGCCGGCCAGGACCAGGATCCAGACCAGGTTGATCGGGAGCAGCACCTTCCAGCCGAAGCGCATGAACTGGTCGTAGCGCAGCCGGGGCAGCGTGCCCCGCAGCCAGACGAAGACGAAGACCAGCAGGACGACCTTGGCGAAGAACCAGAGCATCGGCCACCAGCCGGAGTTGGCGCCGGCCCAGATGGTGGTGATCGGCGCCGGGGCCCGCCAGCCGCCCAGGAAGAGCGTCGTGGTGACCGCGGACATGGTGACCATCGAGACGTACTCGCTGAGCATGAAGAGCGCGAACTTCAGCGAGCTGTATTCCGTCATGAAGCCCGCGACCAGCTCGGACTCCGCCTCGGGCAGGTCGAACGGCGCGCGGTTGGTCTCGCCGACCGTGGCGATGAAGAAGATGATGAAGCTGGGCAGCAGCAGGATCGCGTACCAGCCGGGGGCCGGGACCTCGACGCCCGCGATGCTCAGCCGGGTGCCGTCCGCCTGGGCGGCGACGATCCCGCTGGTGGACATCGTGCCGGCGGTCATGAACACCGCCACGATGCTCAGGCCCATCGCGACCTCGTACGAGATCATCTGGGCGGTGGAGCGCAGGCCGCCCAGCAGCGGGTAGGTCGAGCCGGAGGCCCAGCCGCCGAGCACGATGCCGTAGATGCCCATCGACGAGCAGGCCAGCAGCACCAGCACCGCCACCGGCACGTCGGTGACCTGCAGCGGCGTCCAGTGGCCGAAGATGCTCACCATCGGGCCGAACGGCACCACCGACAGCGCGGTGACCGCGCAGATCACCGAGATGGTCGGGGCGAAGAAGTAGACGACCTTGTCGGCCGCCTTCGGCAGGATGTCCTCCTTGAAGGCCATCTTCAGGCCGTCGGCGAGGGTCTGCAGCAGGCCGAACGGGCCGACCTGGTTGGGGCCGGGCCGCACGGCCATGCGGCCCACGACCCGCCGCTCGAACCAGACGCCGAGCAGGGTGGCGAGCAGACCGAAGACGAAGGCGAAGACGACCTTGCCGAGGACCAGCCACCAGGGGTCCCGGCCGAAGTCGGCCAGCGTCGGATCCTGGGCCAGGTAGACCGCGTTCACTGGATTGCACCCCCTGCGTTGAGGAGCGGGCCCGGACGGCCGGCCGCGTCCGCGGCGACCTCTCCGGCCTCCGGCGCCGACCCGGTCGGGGCGGGAGCGGAGATCCGGACGACCGCGCCGGACGTCGCGCCGAGGCTGCGCCGCACGGTCGAGCCGGGCGAGTTGGTCGGCAGCCAGACGACGCCGTCCGGCATCTCGGTGATCGCCGCCGGCAGGGTCAGCGCCCCCCGGTCGGTGCCCACCGTCACCGGGTCACCGTCGGCGACGCCGAGCGCCTCCGCGGTGCCCTTGCCCAGCCGGACCACCGGCGGGCGGGCGGTGCCCGCGAGGTACTCGTCGCCGTCGGTGAGGCTGCCCAGGTCGACCAGCTGGTGCCAGGTGGCGAGCACGGCCTCGCCGGCGCCCGGCTGCGGCACCGCGGCCGGCTCCACCGCCGGGGCGGCGGGCCGGCCGGTGCGGGTGCGCGGCAGCGCGCCCAGCTCGCGGCGGACGCTGAGCACGTCGCCGGTGCCGAGCTGCACGTCGAGCTGCGCGGCGAGCGCGTCCAGCACCCGGCCGTCGGTCATCGCGGCGGTCCGCAGCACCGCCTCGAAGGTGCGCAGCCGGCCCTCCCAGTCCAGGAAGCTGCCGGCCTTCTCGGCCACCGGGGCCACCGGGAGGACCACGTCGGCCCGGCGGGCCACCGCGCTCATCCGCTGCTCCAGGCTGACCAGGAACGGCACCGCGTCGAGGGCCGCCTCGGCCAGCCGCGGGTCGGCCAGGTCGGCCGGGTCGACCCCGGCCACCACCAGCGCGCCGAGCTGGCCGCCGGCGGCGGCGGCGAGGATGCCGTCGGTGTCCCGGCCGGCCTGGCTCGGGATCACCCCGGCCGCGATGTCCCACGCCTCGCCCAGCTCGGCCCGGGCGGCGGGCTCGGTGACCAGGCGGCCGCCGGGGAGCAGGTTGGGCAGGCAGCCCGTGTCGACCGCGCCGCGGTCACCCGCGCGCCGCGGCACCCAGGCCAGCTTCGCGCCGGTACGCCGGGCGACGTCGGCCGCCGCGGAGAGGCCCCCCGGCACGCTCGCCAGCCGCTCGCCGACGATCAGGATCGCGCCCTCGGCGCTCAGCGCCTCGGCGACCGTGGCGTGCTCGGCGAGCACGGTCGCCTCCTCGCCCGGCACCACCCGGGCCAGCTTGGCGCCGAGCTTCTCCAGGCCGCGGGTGGCGAACGGCGCGATCGCGTACACCGTCAGCTTCTTCTTGAGGTACGCCTTGCGCAGCCGCAGGAAGAGGATCGGGCACTCCTCCTCCGGCTCCAGCCCGACCAGCACCACGGCCGGTGCGTTCTCCACGTCGGCGTACGTGACGTCCGTGACCCCGGCGACCGAGCTGGCCAGGAAGTCGGTCTCCTCGCGGGAGACCGGCCGGGCCCGGAAGTCGATGTCGTTGGTGTTCAGGGCGACCCGGGCGAACTTCGCGTACGCGTAGGCGTCCTCGACGGTCAGCCGGCCGCCGGTCAGCACCGCCGTGCCCTGGCCGTCCCGCGCCGCGCGCAGCCCCTCGGCGGCGACGGCCAGCGCCTCGCTCCACGACGCCTCGCGCAGCTCGCCGGTGCGCTCGTCGCGGACCAGCGGGGTGGTGAGCCGGTCGAAGGCGCGGGTGTACTGGAAGCCCCACCGCCCCTTGTCGCAGTTCCACTCCTCGTTGACCTGCGGGTCGTCGCCGGCCAGCCGGCGCAGCACCTTGCCCCGCCGCCAGTCGGTGCGCTGGGCGCAGCCGGCCGAGCAGTGCTCGCAGACGCTCGGGGTGGAGACCAGGTCGAACGGGCGGGCCCGGAACCGGTACTGCGTGCCGGTCAGCGCGCCGACCGGGCAGATCTGCACCGTGTTACCGGAGAAGTACGAGTTGAAGGGCACGTCACCGGCGTCGCCCTCCTCGCCGTACTCCTCGTCCCGGTAGATGTTGATCTCCTCGGCGGACGACCGGCCCATCAGGTCGATGAACTTGTCGCCGGCGATCTCCTCCGAGAACCGGGTGCAGCGCTGGCAGAGCACGCAGCGCTCGCGGTCGAGCAGCACCTGGGTGCTGATCGGCAGCGGCTTCGGGTACTCCCGCTTGTGCTCGTGGAACCGCGAGTCGGCGCGGCCGGTCGACATCGCCTGGTTCTGCAGCGGGCACTCGCCGCCCTTGTCGCACATGGGGCAGTCGAGCGGGTGGTTGAGCAGCAGCAGCTCCATGACCCCCTCCTGCGCCTTCTTGGCGACCGGGGAGGTGAGCTGCGTGCGTACCACCATGCCGTCGGCGACGGTCTGGGTGCAGGAGGCGACCGGCTTGCGCTGCCCCTCCACCTCGACCAGGCACTGCCGGCACGCGCCGGCCGGGGCCAGCAGCGGGTGGTCGCAGAACCGGGGGATCTCGGTGCCCAACTGCTCGGCGACCCGGATCAGCAGCGCCCCCTTCGGGGCGGTGACCTCGACGCCGTCGATGGTGAGGGTGACGGTCTCGGTCTGCTTGACGACGTCAGTCATTAGTGCGCTCCCACCAGCTGCTTGTCCGACAGCTTCGGCGCGGTACGTCCCTCGATGTAGTCGAGGTAGTCCTGCTTGAAGTACTTCAGCGACGAGGTCACCGAGCTGGTCGCACCGTCACCCAGGCCGCAGAACGAGCGGCCGAGGATGTTGTCGCAGGTGTCGAGCAGGGTGCCCAGGTCCTCGTGGGTGCCCTGGCCGGCGAGGATCCGCCGGTAGACCCGGACCATCCAGTAGTTGCCCTCGCGGCACGGGGTGCACTTGCCGCACGACTCGTGGTGGTAGAACTCCAGCCACCGGTAGGTCGCGTAGACCGGGCAGTCCTGGTCGGAGAAGATCTGGGTGGCCGTGGTGCCGAGGATCGAACCGGCCGCCGCCACCCCCTCGAAGTCCAGCGGCACGTCCAGGTGCTCGGCGGTGAGCAGCGGCGTCGACGAGCCGCCCGGCGTCCAGAACCTCAGGTTGTGGCCGGGCTGCATGCCGCCGGCCAGCTCGATCAGTTCCCGGAGGGTGACGCCCATGGTGCACTCGAACTGGCCGGGGTTGGCGATCCGGCCGGAGAGCGAGTAGATCATCGGGCCGGAGGACTTCTCCGTGCCCATGGTCTTCCACCAGTCCGCGCCGCCCAGCACGATGTACGGCACGCTCGCGATGGTGCCGACGTTGTTGACGACGGTCGGGCTCGCGTACAGGCCGTGGGTCGCCGGGAACGGCGGGCGCAGCCGGGGCTGGCCCCGGAAGCCCTCCAGCGAGTCCAGCAGCGCGGTCTCCTCGCCGCAGATGTACGCCCCGGCGCCCGAGTGCACCACCAGGTCCAGGTCGAAGCCGCTGCCCTGGATGTTCCGGCCGAGGTAGCCCCGGGCGTACGCCTCCTGCACGGCGTTGCGCAGCCGGCGCGCGGCGTGCACCGCCTCGCCGCGGATGTAGATGTAGGCGCGGTTGGCCCGGATCGCGTACGACGCGATGATCACGCCCTCGACGAGCGAGTGCGGGTCGTGCGTCATCAGCGGCAGGTCCTTGCAGGTGCCCGGCTCGCCCTCGTCGGCGTTGACCACGAGGTAGTGCGGCTTGCCGTCGCCCTGCGGGATGAACCCCCACTTGAGACCGGTCGGGAAGCCGGCGCCGCCGCGACCGCGCAGCCCGGAGTCCTTGACCAGCTGGATGAGGTCGTCCGGGTGGGCCTTGAGCGCCTTGCGCAGGGCCGCGTAGCCGTCGAGCTTCTCGTAGGTGCCGATCCGCCACGCGTCCGGCGACAGCCAGCGCTTGCTGAGCACCGGCGTCAGCTTGGCCAGGGTCTCCGGCCGGGGAGTGGTCACTTCTGGACCCCCGTCTCGCTCGCGCGGGCGGAGCCCGCGCCACCGGCGCCGGCCCCCGCCTCGGCTTCCTTGAGGTTGCGCTCCTGCGCCCCGGCCTCGTCGCCGGCGGGCTTGCGGTCGCCGGCCGGCGCGTTGGCCGCGGCCCCGGCGGCCTCCGCCGCCTGGGCGTCGCGGGGCGCCGGCGGCACGCTGTCGGCGGGGACCCTGGTGCCGGGGGCTGGCTCGCCGGCGGGCCCGGCGCCGTTGCCACTCGCGGCCTGGGCGGGAGCCGGCTTCGCGGTGGCCTCGCTCCTGGCCTTCGCCTCGGCGGCGGCCTTGTCGGCCTCGGCCTTGCTGCGGATCGGGGTGTTCGGGTCGAAGCCCGGCACCGAGATGCCGTGCTGCTGCGCCAGCCGCAGCCCGCGCAGGGTGGGCTCTCCCGGCCCGCCGTCGGCCACCGCGCCCTCGCGCTCGTCGGCGAAGCCGGCGAGCTGCACCGCCATCTCCTTGAGCGTGCAGAGCCGGGCGCCCCGGGTCGGCATCGGCCGGCCCCCGGCGCGCAGCTCGTCGACCACGCCGAGCGCGGTCTGCGGGTCCACTCCGTCGAAGAAGTCGTAGTTGACGGTCATCACCGGCCCGTAGTCGCAGGCCGCCAGGCACTCGGCGTGCTCCAGGGTGATCTTCCCGTCGGTGGTGGTCTCGTCGTGCCCCACGCCGAGGTGCTCGGCGAGGGTGTCGTAGACCTCCTGGCCGCCGAGCACGTTGCACATGGTGTTGGTGCAGACGCTCACCAGGTAGTCGCCGGTCGGCCGGCGCTTGTACATGGTGTAGAAGGTGGCCACCGCGCCGACCTGGGCCTTGTTCAGGCCCAGCACCTCGGCGCAGAACTCCACGCCGGCCGGCGAGACGTAACCCTCCTCGGCCTGCACCAGGTGCAGCAGCGGCAGCAGCGCCGACCGGGACCGGTCGGCCGGGTACCGGGCGATGATCTCCCGGGCCCGTTCGCGGGTCTCGTCACTGAAAGTCGTCATCAGAGTCGCCTTCCGTTCGCGACTGCGGGGCTCGCAAGCTCACTCCTCGCGCTCACCTGTCACACCCACCCATCACGGGGTCCAGCGAGGCGCCGCCGGCGATCACGTCGGCGATCAGGCCGCCCTCGGCCATCGCCGGGAGGGCCTGGAGGTTGACGAAGCTCGGTTCGCGGTAGTGCACCCGGTACGGCCGGGTGCCGCCGTCGGAGACGGCGTGTACGCCCAACTCGCCGCGCGGCGACTCGATGCCGACGTAGACCTGGCCCGGCGGCACCCGGAAACCCTCGGTGACGAGCTTGAAGTGGTGGATCAGCGACTCCATCGACTGACCCATGATCTTCGCGACGTGCTCCAGCGAGTTGCCCATGCCGTCGACGCCGATGGCGAGCTGTGCCGGCCAGGCGATCTTCTTGTCGGCCACCATCACCGGGCCCGGCCTGAGGCGGTCCAGTGCCTGCTCGACGAGCTTGAGCGACTCCCGGATCTCGGCGAGCCGGACCAGGTAGCGGCCCCACACGTCGCCGTCGGTGTGCGTCGGCACGTCGAACTCGTACGTCTCGTAGCCGCAGTACGGCATCGTCTTCCGCAGGTCCCAGGCGAGGCCGGCGGAGCGCAGCACCGGGCCGGTCACGCCGAGCGCGAGGCAGCCGGTCACGTCGAGCACCGCGACGTTCTTCGTCCGCTCGAGCCAGATCGGCTGCCCGGAGAGGAGGTCCTCGTACTCCTTGAGCCGCTTCGGCAGCAGCTTCAGGAACTCGCGGATCTTCACGATCGCCTCGTCCGGCACGTCCTGGGCCACGCCGCCCGGCCGGACGTACGCGTGGTTCATCCGCAGGCCGGTGATGATCTCGAAGATCTCCAGGATGTACTCACGCTCGCGGAAGCCGTAGAGCATCATGTTGATCGCGCCCAGTTCCATGGCGGTGGTGGCCACCCAGACCAGGTGCGAGGAGATCCGGTTCAGCTCCATCATGAGGACCCGGATGGTGGTCGCCCGCTCGGTGACCTGCTCCTCGATCCCGAGCAGCTTCTCCACCGCCAGCGCGTACGCCGTCTCGTTGAACAGCGGGGAGAGGTAGTCCATCCGGGTCACGAAGGTGCTGCCCTGGACCCAGTTGCGGTATTCGAGGTTCTTCTCGATGCCGGTGTGCAGGTAGCCGACGACCGAGCGGGCCTCGCGGACCGTCTCGCCCTCCAGCTCCAGGATCAGCCGGAGCACGCCGTGCGTCGACGGGTGCTGCGGGCCCATGTTGACGACGATCCGCTCGTCGTTGATGGGGTCGGTGCCCGACACGACGCTGTCCCAGTCGCCACCGGTGACGGTGAAGACCTTGCCCTCGGTGGTGTCGCGCTCGGTGGCGTAGTTCGACGTGGTCACTGGTACGACCTCCGCTGGTCCGGCGGTGGAATTTCAGCGCCCTTGTACTCGACGGGCACGCCGCCGAGCGGGTAGTCCTTGCGCTGCGGGAAGCCCTCCCAGTCGTCCGGCATGAGGATCCGGGTCAGGCTGGGGTGGCCGTCGAAGACGACGCCGAACATGTCGTACGTCTCGCGCTCCTGCCAGTCCGCCGTCGGGTAGACCGAGGTGACGCTCGGCAGGTGCGGGTCCTCGGCGGAGACCGCGGCCTCCAGCCGCACGCGGCGGCGGTAGGTCATCGAGGTGAGCTGGTAGACGACGTGCAGCCGGCGCGAGTCGGCGCCCAGGTAGTCCACACCGGACACCGAGGAACACAGCTCGAAGCGGAGCGCCAGGTCGTCCCGCATCACCTGGCAGACCTCGGCGATCCGCTCGGGGCGTACGTGCAGGGTCAACTCGCCCCGGTCGACCACGACCTTTTCGATGGCGTCGCCGAAGGCCGGGTACGCCTCCTCCAGCGCGTCGCGGACCTCGTCGAAGTAGCTCCCGTACGGCCGGGGGGCGTCCTCGATGGTCCGGCGCTGCCGGACCAGGCCGCCGAAGCCGGAGACGTCGCCGGAGCCCTGGTTGCCGAACATGCCCCGGCCCGCCGGGCTGGCCGGCGGGTGCTCGGCCGGGGCCCCGCTGGTGGCGCCGGCCGGCGTCACCGGCACCGGCACGCCGCCGTCGTTCGCCTTGTGGTTAGGTGCGGTCACTTGACGCCCCCGTGCTGCAGGTGGTTCTGGGCCTTCATCCAGTTCTCGATCCGCAGCTGCTCCTCGCGGCCCTCGCGGACCGCCTTGGTCCACTCGGCCCGCCGGGCCTTGTCGCTGCGGTACGACGACGGCATCGAGCCGTACGGGACGACCGGGACGTCACCGCGCTCCTTGCGCGCCTCGAGCATCTTGCGGCCGTTCGGGCCGAGCGGCTCGTGCATGATCTTCTCGCGCAGCTTGAGGACCGCGTCGATGAGCATCTCGGGCCGGGGCGGGCAGCCGGGGAGGTACATGTCCACCGGGACGACGTGGTCGACGCCCTGCACGATGGCGTAGTTGTTGAACATGCCGCCGCTGCTGGCGCAGACGCCCATCGAGATGACCCAGCGGGGCTCCGCCATCTGGTCGTAGATCTGGCGCAGCACCGGGGCCATCTTCTGGCTCACCCGGCCGGCCACGATCATCAGGTCGGCCTGGCGGGGCGAGGCCCGGAAGACCTCCATGCCCCAGCGACCCATGTCGTAGTGCGGGCCACCGGCGGCCATCATCTCGATCGCGCAGCAGGCCAGGCCGAAGGTGGCGCCCCAGACCGACGACTTCCGCGACCAGTTGACGAGCTTCTCCACCGAGGTGAGCAGGACACCTGCGGGGAGCTTCTCCTCGATACCCATCTGAGGTTCCTCCCTCAGTCCCAGTCCAGGCCGCCACGCCGCCAGACATAGGCGTACGCGACGAAGACCGCGACGATGAACAGGACCATCTCCACGAAGCCGAAGATCGGCAGGACGTCGAACGAGACCGCCCAGGGGTAGAGGAAGATGATCTCGATGTCGAAGACGATGAAGAGCATCGCCGTCAGGTAGAACTTGATCGGGAACCGGCCGCCACCGACCGGCTGCGGGCTGGGCTCGATGCCGCACTCGTACGCCTCGAGCTTGGCTTTGTTGTAACGCCGGGGACCGGCGAAGCGGGCGGCGCCCACGGAGAACAGCGCGAACCCCGCGGCGAGGGCGAACAGCCCGATGATCGGTGCGTAAGGCGAGAGCGACATCGTTTTCTCCTGCTCGTCCTTCCCTGCCCCTGGTCCTTGACGAAAATCACACTATTCACGTCCCCCGCGACGGCTGTCGCCGGGGGGTCGATCTCTGTCCGCGCCGCGGTCGTCGCCGGCCGCGGGCCCGGCCGTCACACGAGCCCGCCGTCGTTCGGCGGCTGCGGGGCTCGCAAGCTCACTCGTCGCGCTACACGGCTGGTGCCACCTTCGTCATCGCGTTGATGACCCGGTCCATCGCGTCCCCGCCACGGGGGTCGGTCAGGTTGGCCAGCAGCTTGAGCACGAAGCGCATCAACATCGGGTGCGGCATGCCGTGCTTCGTGGCCATCCGCATGATCTCGGGACGGCCGATGAGCTTCACGAAGACGCCGCCGAGCCGGTAGTAGCCGCCGAAACGGGCCTTCAGTTCCGCCGGGTAGGCCGTCAGGGCGCGCTCGCGCTCGGCGCCGGCCGGGCGCGCGAGGGCCTGCACGGCGATCTCCGCGGCCATCTCACCGGACTCCATCGCGTACGCGATGCCCTCGCCGTTGAACGGGTTGACCATGCCGCCGGAGTCGCCGACCAGCATCACGCCGCGGGTGTAGTGCGGCACCCGGTTGAAGCCCATGGGCAGCGCGGCGCCGAGGATCGGCCCCTCCGCGTTCGCCTCGTCGGTCATGCCCCAGTCCGCCGGGGTGTTGGCCAGCCAGTCGGTGAGCAGCCGGCGGTAGTTCGTCTTGCCGAACGCGGACGAGGAGTTGAGCACGCCGAGGCCGACGTTGACCCGGCCGTCGCCGAGCCCGAAGATCCAGCCGTACCCGGGCAGCAGGTTGTCGCCGCTGTCCTTGCTGCGCAGTTCCAGCCAGGACTCCAGGTAGTTGTCGTCGTGCTTGGCGGGCGAGCGGTAGTAGCGCCGGACGGCGACCCCGATCGGCCGGTCCTCCCGCTTGGCCAGCCCGAGGGCGAGCGGGAAACGGCCGGACACTCCGTCGGCCGCGACCACCAGCGGGGCGTGGAAGGTGGCCGGCTCCTTGTCCGGGCCGACCTCCGCCTCGACGCCGACGACCCGGCCGTCCGGGTCGAGCACCGGGCCGGTGACGTTCACGCTGGTGCGCAGCTTGGCGCCGGCGGCGACGGCCCGCTGGGCGAGCAGGTCGTCGAAGTCCAGCCGGGTGCGCACCAGGCCGTAGTTGGGGAAGCTCGCCAGGTCGGGCCAGTCCAGCTCCAGCCGGACGCCGCCGCCGATCACCCGCAGGCCCTTGTTCTGCAGCCAGCCCGCCTCGGGCGAGGTGTCCACGCCCATCCGGATCAGCTGTCGCACGGCACGCGGGGTCAACCCGTCGCCGCAGACCTTCTCGCGGGGGAACTCCGTCTTCTCCAGCAGCAGCACCCGTACGCCGTGCCGAGCCAGGTGGTACGCGGTAGCCGACCCACCGGGACCGGCGCCCACGACGATCACGTCGGCGTCATGCTCCACCGCGGTCATCTCGCGCCTCCTCCCGCATGCTCGTGAAATCCTTCACAAGCCAGACGGAGGGAGTCTATGACCGGTGTCATAACCACGCCTGATCAGGGGTACCTAACTTGCCGGAAACCCACCCGTCGGGGTCGGGACCGGGCGGCGGGCGGGTCAGGACCGGATGCCGGCGGCGGTCGGCGCCGGGCGTCAGTGCCGGGCGGGAGCGGCCGCGCCCAGGCCGGCGTCGAGCCGGATCGTCTCGGGCAGGTGCTCGCGCAGCGCGCCGCCGGCGGCGCGGTCCAGCGCGGCCAGCACCTCGGCCACCACCTGCCGGACGTCGGCGGGATCCGCGCCGGCCAGCTCCCTGAGCTGCGCGATGAGTTCCGCGGCGTCGTCGTCGGTGGCCTCCACACCGGTCGGCTGCTCTGGTCCCGTCATGGGGGCGAGCTTAACGGCGCAAAGTGGACTAAAAACGGATATTCACAAAACAGCCGCTTTCCCAGCGGGTACGGCGCGCCGATCGGCCTCCCGTCGACACCGGCCGCCGCCCCGGAAGCGGGCCGTCCGGCGCCGCGCCGCCGCTCATGGCGCGCGACCTGCCGGCGCCGTGCCCCGCCTAGTCGCGGACCGCCCGGTGCAGTGCCGCCAGGCCGCCGGTCAGGTTCCGCCAGGCCACCGAGCCCCAGCCCGCCGCCTGGATCCGCTGCGCCAGCGCGGCCTGGTCCGGCCACGCCCGGATCGACTCGATCAGGTAGACGTACGCGTCGGGGTTGCTGGAGACCACCCGCGCCGCCGTCGGCAGCCACCGCATCAGGTACGACAGGTAGGCGGTGCGGAAGACGGCGTTGGTGGGGTGGCTAAGCTCACAGATCACCAGCCGGCCGCCGGGCCGGGTGACCCGCGCGAACTCCCGCAGCGCGGCCTCGGTGTCGACGACGTTGCGCAGCGCGAACGAGATGGTCACCGCGTCGAAGACGCCGTCGGCGAAGGGCAGCCGCAGCGCGTCGCCGGCCAGCAGCGGCACCGCCGGACGGGTGCGCTTGCCGGCGTGCAGCATGCCCAGCGACAGGTCGGCGCCGACCGCGTACGCCCCGGAACGGGCCAGTTCCTCGGTGGAGACACCGGTGCCCGCGCCCACGTCGAGCACCCGCTCGCCCGGGCGCAACCCGAGCGCCTCCCGGGTGGCCCGGCGCCACGCCCGGTCCCGGCCGGCCGTCATCACCGTGTTGGTCAGGTCGTAACGAGCCGCCACGCCGTCGAACATCGCGGCGACCTCGTGCGGCTGCTTGTCCAGGCCGGCGCGCTGGCCCGGCGGGGTACGGCTCACCCCTCCACTCTGCCAGCCCGGCTCCGGCCGACGCCCGGCGGGTGCGTGACAGGGGCGGGGAGGCCGCCCACCCCGCCCCTGCGCGCGTACGTCAGTCGGTGGACTTCTCGTCGCCGGGGTTGACCAGGACGATGTCGCGCCGCCGGGAGATCAGCAGCAGCGCGCCGCCGGCCAGCAGCACGGCGGCGCCGATGCCGCCGATCAGGCCGGCCTGCACGCCGGTCACCGGCAGCCCGCCGCCGTCACCGTCACCGTCACCGTCGCCGCCGCCCGTGCCGCCGCCCGGGGTCGTGGTCGTGGTCGGGGTCGGCTCGCCGCTCGGGGTCGGCGTCGGGGTCGGGTTCGGCGTCGGCTGCGCCGACAGGTCCACGAACGCCTCGAAGGTCGCGTGGTTGTCCATCGGCTCGGCCTCGGTGAAGCTCTTCCGCTGCGCCGGGCTGGCAACCTGCGCCTCCGCCTCCGGCTCGCCCTCGGCGGCGTCCAGCCCGTACGCGAAGAGGTCGCCCTCCCGGAGCACCGGCTCGGTGACGTCGTCGCCGACCTTCACCGTCACGTCGGCGGTGTAGTACTGCCCCCGGCGGATGATCGCGCCGGCGTCCTCGCACAGCGCCCGCGCCCTGCCGAGGAACTCGTCCTCGACGCAGCTCTCCGGCAGCGTCACGAAGCTCACACCCGACGGGAGCATGAGGCCGTAGAAGAGACCGGTCGCGGGGCGGCTGCCGTCGTTGTAGACCGCCCAGTCCAGCGGGACCGTCTCGCCCCGGCGTACGGGCTTCAGGTCGGGCTCGTCGGTCACCGCCCCGTCGACCACGACGTTGGCCTGGACGTCCTGCACCCAGGCGGTGAGGTCGTAGCCCGGCTTCGTCACGGTCACCGGCACTTCGATGTCCTTGTTGTTCTCCAGGTCCGGGTCGCCGGTGGCCGAGCTGACCGTCACCCTCAGCACGCCGCCGTCGCCCCTGCCGCCGGTGCTGAACAACGGGATGCCGAAGTCCTCGCTGGTGCCACCCCGCAGGCCGCCGAGGAGGCAGGTGAAGGTCCTGCCGGTCACCTCGCAGCCGTCCGGCACGACGTAGCCGACCCGCTTGGCCTTGAGGCCGCTGGGGTCGACCTCCACCGTGACGTCCTTGGCGTCGACGCCGTCGGTGAGGTTCTGGACGGTGAACTTGAACGGCTTGGCCTTCGCCGCCTTGACGCCCTTGGCCAACTGGTAGCTGGTCGGCTTCAGGGCGAGGTCCGCCTGGTCGGCGGCGTACGCCGGAACGGCGACGGTGGCCAGGCCGCCCGCCGCGAGGAGCGCCACGGCTCCGGCGCGGGCCAGGGCCGAGCGGTGGAACAGGGTCATCGGTCCCCCGGGGGTTAGGGAAGAAACGGATGGTTGCGGAACCGAGCGGACCGTATCGAAGCATGACGTGGTGCGCCAGCAGGGCGGATCATCTTTCATCCGTCCGTCCGGTTCGGTCGAACGGACGGACGGGGCGGGACGGTCGCCCGTCCCGCCCCGTCTCCAGGGTCGTGCGCCCGGCCGGTGCGGGCCGACGGGGCCGGCCGTCAGGCCGTCGGCTTCTCGTCGCCCGGGGTCACCAGGACGACCCGACGCCGCCGCGCCACCAGGAACATCGCCGCGCCGGCGACCAGCACCGCGCCGCCGACGCCGACGATGAGGCCGGTCTGCGCGCCGGTCACCGGCAGCGGACCCTCGTCGTCGTCGCCGCCACCCTCGCCGCCGCCGTCGCCGCCACCGGTTCCGGCGGCGGTCACCACGACGGCGAAGTCGTCGCGGTTGTCGGTCGGATCGACGTCGCCGGCCTGCGCGGCGCGGGAGCCGCCCGGCCGGTGCAGGAACGACGGCAGGGCCGAGCGCTTGCGGGCCAGGTTCGCCTCGGTCGCCGGAAGCTCACCGCGCGCGCTGACCGTGACCTCGCCGCCGGCCAGGCTGACCGGCGCCTCGACGCCGGCGGCGACCTTCACCGGGAAGGCACCGAGGACGCCCTCGCGCGGGGCCAGCTGGAGCAGCCCGGCCCGGCAGTCGGCGGACCGCAGGTCGGCGGCGTACTCGCACTCCTTGACCTGGATGCTGTCGTCGAAGGTCACGCCTTTGGGCAGGGCGATCTTGAGGTCGAGGCCGTCGGCGATCCGGTCGCCCTGGTTCTCGACGAACGCGAGGACCGTGGTCGCGTCGCCGGGGTTCAGCGGCCCGGTCGGCGGGTCCTCCTTCAGCACGTCGTCGAAGGCGAGTTGCTCCTTGACGTCGGGCACCACGACGCCGAGGTCGACGCCGCTCTCCTTGCTGATCTCGATCTGGACGGTCGCGGAGTTGTTGTCGGGGTTGGTGTCGTCCGGCGACTCGACGGTCAGCGTGACCGGGGCGGAGTACGGCTCGTCCACGTCGGGGACCCGCTTGATCATGACGATCGGCAGCTCGACGGTCTCCCCGGGCCCGGGGATCTGCTCCTCGGGCACGACGCAGGTCCACAGCACCGGCTTCTCCGCGCCCTCGCCCGAACAGCCCTTGGTGGCCGGGAAGAAGGCCACCTCGCCGTAGTGGTCCACCTTGGAGGTGTCGGCCTTGACGACGAGCGAGGACGGCGTGCCGGGGCCGTTGTTCGTGACCTTGGCGTACGCCGTCTTGATCCGGGTCCCCTCGGCCACCTTGGTGCCGACGACGGCGGTGACGGAGAGGTCGGCGGCGCTCCCGGCGGCGTGGGCCGGCGTGCCGACGGCGGTGAACGCGCCGGAGGCGAGCAGCGCGGCGGCGCCGAGCCGCGCCAGCGGTCGGTTGGGCAGTTTCATCTCGAGTCCCCCGTGAGGTGTGGCTGCTGGTCCGGACCGCACACTAACGGCCGGTGATGCCGTGTGCCGCCCCGGACGCGCCCGAAAGCTGAGCGTCCCTCCAGGAATGTCCGGTCGGTGGCGGCCGGCGCACGGAACGGACAGTGGGGGCGGGATGGTCACCCATCCCGCCCCCACTGCCGTGCGTTATGTGAACGACCCTCGCGGGTCGATGGAGGACGACCGTCAGGCCGTCGGCTTCTCGTCGCCCGGGGTCACCAGGACGACCCGACGCCGCCGCGCGATCACGAACATCGCCGCGCCCGCGACCAGCACCGCGCCGCCGATCCCGCCGATCAGCCCGGTCTGCGGACCGGTCAGCGGCAGGCCCGGCTCCTCGCCGCCGCCACCCGCGCCGCCCTTGGCGGTCACGACGACAGCGTACGCGTCGGTGTTGTCGGTGGCGTCCACCTCGGTGGCCGCCACGGCCTCGGCGTTGGCCGGGAGGGCGCTCTTGCCCGCGGCGCGGACGGTGGTCGCCTGGCTGCCGAGCGCCTCGACGGTGACCTGGCCACCGGTCAGGCTGCCGGCCTTGACGTCCTTGCCGACCGAGAGCAGGTGGTAGAACCGGCCACCCGAGATCAGGTCGTCGCCGTCCTTGTCCTGCGACGCCGGGATCAGGTCGGCGTCGCGGTAGGTGCAGACGAGCGAGGTCTTGCCGGAGTTGTACTCGCAGCCGTCCTCGACCTCGGCGAAGGTCACGCCCTTGGGCAGCTTGACGCTGATCTTCAGCCCGGCGGCGGTGGCGTCGCCCTGGTTGAAGGCGGAGTAGATGAGCTGGGCGGTGTCGCCGGCACGCAGGTCGCCCGCGACCTTGATCTTGTCGCCCTCCACCGTGACGGCCTTGGTCACGTCGCCCGCGACCACGGTCAGGTCCGGGCCGGTGCCCTCGACCTTGACCTTGACGGTCACCTCGTTGTTGGACTCGTCGGGGTCGGTGCCCTCGTGCAGGATGATGGCGCTGATCTGACCGGCGTCACCCGTCGCCTCGCCCTTGCGGGTCAGCGGGAAGCCCCAGTCGATGTCGCGGCCGGCGGGCAGGACGCCGCCCTCGATCCCGCACAGGATCAGGCCGTCCTCGCGCGGGCTGCAGCCGCTCTCGTCGATGTCGACCTTGGTGGTGTCCAGCTTGCTGATGTCGAGGCCGACCAGGACGGCGGTCGCGTCCACCTTGCTCTTGTTGAGCAGGGAGACGGTCGAAATCTTGCCGGGCGCACCGACCGCGATGGTGGTGCCGGTGGCCTCGATGGCCAGGTCGGCCGAGGTGTCGGCCAGGGCCGGGGCGGCGAAGAGGCCCGCGGCCAGGATCCCGGCGGCGCCGGCGCCGGCAACAGCCAGCGCACGGTTACGGAAGATCATGGAGAGTTCCCCCCGTTGGGGTGCAGGAAAGGTACGGCCGGGGACGTTAGCGGTCCGCGGTCACCCTCGCCACCCCTCGCAGTCGGCCGGGTTGACCAGTGCCGCTAAGAATCGCTTAAGGATTGCCCGAATTGATATGTCTTACTGTTCGCTGACCCCCGGCCGCTCGGCTGGAACGGCAACGAGATTGACATCAACGGCTGGCAACCACTCATCCGATCGGGCGGGCGGCGGAAGCACCGCCGGCCACGCTCGGTCAACTCCGTGTTCACCGACCGGTCGACGAACCGCAGACACCCCACCGTCCGTCGACGGTGGGGTGTCGGGTGGTGCGGCGGTAGCTCAGCGGGCGTCGACCAGCGGAAGGGCCTTCCCGGCGCCGCCGCCCGGCAGCGCGATCGAGGAGAAGTGCGACACGACCCGCTCGTCGGTCGGGTCGTCGGCCGGCGTCCGGTGCACGGCCAAGCGGTTGTAGAGGGTGTCCCGCTGGGCGGGGATCCGGTCCGCCGAGCGGATCATGCCGATCAGCTCGTGCAGGTTGGAGCGGTGCCGTGCGCCGGCGGAGGAGATGACGTTCTCCTCCAGCATGATCGAGCCGAGGTCGTCCACGCCCATGTGCAGGGCGAGCTGCCCGACGTCCTTGCCGGTGGTCAGCCAGGACGCCTGCAGGTGCGGCACCGTCTCGAAGAAGAGCCGGGCCACCGCGACCAGCCGCAGGTATTCCAGCGTGGTGGCCTGGGTCCGGCCCTTGAGGTGGTTGTTCTCCGGCTGGTACGTCCACGGGATGAACGCCCGGAAGCCCCGGGTGCGGTCCTGCACGTCGCGGATCATCCGCAGGTGCTCGATCCGCTCGGCAGCGGTCTCGCCGGTGCCCATCATCATCGTGGCGGTCGACTCGACGCCCTGCCGGTGCGCCAGCTCCATGACCTCCAGCCAGCGCTCGCCCGACTCCTTCAGCGGCGCGATCGCCGTGCGGGGACGCGCGGGCAGCATCTCCGCACCGGCACCGGCGATCGAGTCCAGCCCGGCCGCCTTGATCCGCGCGATGGCCTCGTCCAGGCTGACGCCGGAGACCTTGGCCATGTGCAGGATCTCGCTCGGGCCGATGGAGTGGATGGCGAGCTGCGGGTACGCCTTCTTGACCGAGGAGAACAGCTCCTCGTAGTACTCCACGCCGTAGTCCGGGTGGTGCCCGCCCTGGAGCATGACCTGGGTCGCGCCCAGCTCGACCGCCTCGCCGCAACGGCGCAGGATCTCCTCGGTCGGGTGGGTCCAGCCCTCCTTGTGCTTGGGGGCCCGGAAGAACGCGCAGAACTTGCACGCCGTCACGCAGACGTTGGTGTAGTTGATGTTGCGGTCGATCAGGTACGTGACAATGTTGTCCGGATAGCGCCGCCGGCGTACGGCGTCGGCCGCCTCGCCCAGGGCGTGGAAGGGCGCCTCGGTGTACAGCAGCAGGGCCTCCTCGGGCGTGATCCGCCCGCCGTCCGCGCCGCGCTGCAGGATGTCGTCGATCTCCCGGCTCACCGTCACACCTCCGAGCGTACGTCGCCCCGGCCGGCCCGACCGCCTCGGCCCGACAGGCTGCGGCTCACCCCACACCTTGCTGGTGTGCTGGTTCAGCTCTCGAATGGCGATCTGCTCCGCCGAACGGATGTAGAGCGAATTGCCATACGGATCACGCGTCGTAGTCGACCGTGAGCCTGTCGGTGGTCGGGCTGGACTGGCACGTGAGGACGTAGCCGGCGGCCACCTCGTCCGGCTCCAGGGCGTAGTTGCGGGCCATCGTGACCGCGCCGTCGACGACCTTGGCCTTGCAGGTCGAGCAGACCCCGCCCTTGCAGGCGTACGGCAGCTCGCCGCGGACCTTCAGCGCCGCGTCCAGCACCCGCTCGTCGCGGCCCATCGTGAAACTCGACGAGCGGCCGTCCAGCACGATGGTCACCTCGGCGCCGGCCCCCGGCTCGTCGGCCGGACGTCGCGGCGGGGCCGGGGCCTCGTCGACGTGGAACAGCTCCGTGTGAACCGCCGACTCCGGCACCCCACGCCCGGTGAGCACCTCCCGGGCGTCCACCACCATGCCGTACGGGCCGCAGAGGAACCACTCCTCGATGACGTCGCCGGGGACGATGGTGGCCAGCAGCCGGCCCAGCCGGTCGGCGTCGATCCGGCCGGAGAGCAGCGGAGACTCGCCCTGCTCGCGGGAGAGCACGTGCACCAGGTGCAGGCGGGTCGGATAGCGGTCCTTCAGGTCGGCGAGCTCCTCGGCGAACATCACCGTGTTGGCCGTGCGGTTGCCGTACACCAGGGTGAAGGTGCTGGCCGGCTCGACGGCGAGCGCCGTCGCGACCAGCGCGAGCACCGGGGTGATCCCCGAACCGGCGACCACCGCGCCGTAGTGGCGGGCCCGGTCCGGCGCGAAGGCCGTAGTGAAGTTCCCGAGCGGCGGCAGCACCTCGACCGTGTCGCCGCCCCGCAGGGCGCCGCAGGCGAACGCCGAGAACGCGCCGCCCGGGATCTCCCGCACGCCGATCCGCAGCCGGCCGTGCCGCGCCAGGTCCTCCGGAGTGGAGCAGATGGAGTACGACCGCCGCACGTCCTCCCCCGCGTCGGTGCCGCGCCGGACGGTGAGGTGCTGACCGGCGGAGAACGCGAAGGTCTCCCGCAGCTCCGGCGGCACCGCGAAGGTGATCGCCACGGCGTCGTCGGTGAGCCGGTCGACGGCGGCGACGGAGAGCGGGTGGAAGACCGGCCGGCGGCGGACCGGGCGGGTGATGGTGACAGTCACAGCGCCTTCAGGTGGTCGAAGGGTTCACGGCAGGAACGGCAGCGCCAGAGCGCCTTGCACGCGGTGGAGCCGAAGCGGCTGACCTGCTCGGTCTCCGGCGAGCCGCAGCGCGGGCAGCGGACGGCGAGGGTCAGCGGCACCACGCCGCTGGCGCGGACGGGGGCCGGCGGGGCGATGCCGGCGGCGGCGAGCTTGGCCCGGCCGGCGGCGGAGATCCAGTCGGTGCTCCACGCCGGGCTGTAGACGGTGCGCACCTCGGCGTCGGGATGGCCGGCGGCGGCCAGGGCCCGGCGGATGTCCGCGCGGATCACGTCCATCGCCGGGCAGCCCGTGTAGGTGGGGGTGATGGTCACGACGACCCGGCCGGTCGCCGGGTCCTCGTCGACCGCCCGCAGGATGCCGAGGTCGGCGATGGTGACGACCCGGATCTCCGGGTCCACCACCGCCGACGCGGCCTCCCTCGGGTCGGTCACCGGTGCTCCCTCACCAGCGCGCCCCGGGGTGGGCGCGGTGCAGCACCTGCATCTCGGCGAGCAGGTAGGACAGGTGCTCGGTGTGCACCCCGTCCCGCCCGCCGGCCGGCGCCCAACCGCCCTCCGGCCGGGTCAGCGTGGCCTCGTCGAGCACGGCGGAGACGGTGGCGTCGAAGTCGGCCCGCAGGGTGGCCGGGTCGACCGGTGCCGCCGGGTCCGCCGCGAACAGCTCGTGCGCGTACGGCCAGACCTGCTCGACGGCCGCCTGCATGCGCCGGTGCGACTCCTCGGTGCCGTCACCCAGCCGCCTCACCCACAGCGAGGCGTGGTCGAGGTGGTAGGCCGACTCCTTGCGGGCCTTGGCCCCGATCGCGGCCAGCCGCTCGTCGGCGCAGCCGGCCAGCGCGGTGTAGAGCGGGAGCTGGTACGCCGAGAGGAAGAGCAGCTTCGCCATGGTGACCGCGAAGTCGCCGTTCGGCAGCTCCACGAGGAGGCAGTTGCGGAACTCCCGGTCGTCGCGGAGGAACGCCAGCGCGTCCTCGTCCCGGCCGGCGCCCTCCAGCTCGCCCGCGTACGACAGCAGGAGCCGGGCCGCGCCGAGCTGGTCGAGGGCGATGTTCGCCAGCGCGATGTCCTCCTCCATCTCCGGCGCGCGGGTGGTCCACTCGGCCAGCCGCTGCGCCGCGATCAGCGCGTCGTCGCCGAGGGCGAGGGTGAAGTCGAAGGGGCCGGTCACGCCGCCACCTCGCTCCGCTCGGCGGCGGCGCGACGCGCCCCGGTGCTGAGCCGAATGGTTCGCTCGCTGCGCTCGCTCACAGGTGGGCCACCCCGTCCGGCACCTCGTAGAAGGTGGGGTGGCGGTAGACCTTGTCGGCCGCCGGGTCGAAGAAGGCGTCCTTCTCGTCGGGGCTGGACGCGGTGATCGCGCCCGCCGGCACCACCCAGATGGAGACGCCCTCCTGGCGGCGGGTGTAGAGGTCCCGCGCGTTACGCAGGGCCAGCTCGGCGTCGGGGGCGTGCAGGCTGCCGACGTGGGTGTGCGACAACCCGCGCCGCGCCCGCACGAAGACCTCCCACAACGGCGAAGGATCGCTCACGCCGCGCTGATCCGTTCGCTCGCTACGCTCGCTCACGCCGCCACCTTCTCCTTCTTCTCCGCCCGCTTGGCGGCGTACGCCGCGGCGGCCTCACGCACCCAGGCTCCGTCGGTGTGGGCACGGCGACGGTGCTCCGCCCGCTGCCGGTTGCACGGCCCGTCCCCCTTGATCACCCGCATCAGCTCGTCGTAGTCCGGCTGGGTGAAGTCGTACGACTGCCGGGACTCGTTCCAGCGCAGACCCGGGTCGGGGATGGTCAGGCCGAGGATCTCGGCCTGCTGCACGCACATGTCCACGAAGCGCTGGCGCAGCTCGTCGTTGGAGAACCGCTTGATCTTCCAGGCCATGGACTGCGCCGAGTGGGTGGAGTCGGTGTCCGGCGGGCCGAACATCGCCAGCGACGGGTACCACCAGCGGTCGACGGCGTCCTGCGCCATCGCCTTCTGGGCGGGCGTGCCGTGCGCCAGGGTGTGCAGGATCTCGTAGCCCTGCCGCTGGTGGAACGACTCCTCCTTGCAGACCCGGATCATCGCGCGGGCGTACGGCCCGTAGGAGCAGCGGCAGAGCGGCACCTGGTTGACGATCGCGGCGCCGTCCACCAGCCAGCCGATCGCGCCGACGTCCGCCCAGGTCAGCGTGGGGTAGTTGAAGATCGAGCTGTACTTCTGCCGGCCGCTGAGCAGCAGCTCGACCAGCTCGTCCCGGCTGATCCCGAGGGTCTCGGCGGCGGCGTAGAGGTAGAGGCCGTGGCCGGCCTCGTCCTGGACCTTGGCCAGCAGGATGGCCTTGCGCTTGAGCGAGGGGGCTCGGCTGATCCAGTTCCCCTCCGGCTGCATGCCGATGATCTCGGAGTGCGCGTGCTGGGCGATCTGCCGGATCAGCGTCCTGCGGTACGCCTCGGGCATCCAGTCGCGCGGCTCGATCTTCTGGTCGGCGTCGATGACCTCGGCAAAGTAAGCCGCGAGGTCCTCGTCGGGGCCGGGGGCACCGGCGCGCCGCCCCCGCTCGGCGGCCTCCCGCAGCGCCGCCTCCGCCGCCTCGACCTCGCCGAGCAGGCCACCGCCGGGTGCGTCCTCGGCGGAGAAGTCGTTGCCATACATGGGGCCAAGTGTTACAGCTCGCAACTCGCCGCACCAGAGGTGTGTAACAGGTTTCCGAGGACAGTTCGGGACGGATGACGAGCCTCGGCCGGGCGACCAAACTATGACTTGGGTCACGCGGCGAAGACGAATTCCCCCAATAGCCGCATAGCGGTCCGATATCCCGCCTTCATGGCAAGTTGCCAGGTGTCATGTTCTGGCGTGCCGCCGATCCGCACGTAGACTTCCCCCGGTCACACCGATCGGCTGCCGACGATCGCCCCCAGGAACACGGAGGCCGCCCCCGGCCTCGGCGAGCCGCCGATCCGTCCGGACAACAAGCCGGTCCCCCCGGCCCTGACATCTGGAGCTCATCCACTCATGCGATCCCGCGTGACCCTGGTGCTCGCCGTCGTGGCGGTCCTCCTCGGTGGCGGCCTGCTCGTGCCCGCCGCGTACGCCCGACTCGCCGGCGACGACGCCGCGAGCGGCGGAAGCGGCGGCGGCAGCGTCGCGGCACCGGCGCCCACCCCACCCGCGCCGCCGACCCTGGCCGCCGGCCCGGTGTCGGTGAGCTTCAAGGGCGAGTTCTTCTCGTGGGCCCTGATGGACCGGGAGACCGGCGAGATCTCCGGCGCCAAGAACATGGCCTCGACCAGCTCCACCGAGTCGATGATCAAGGCCTGGTTCGCGGCCGACTACCTCCGCCAGCTCGGCGACAAGCCCGTGCCGGCCGAGCGGAAGAAGCAGATCTCCGCCGCCATCCGCAACAGCGACGACGACGCCGCGAACGCCCTCTACAACGCGGTGGGCCGCGCCGCGACGATCAAGCGGATGACCAGTACCTGCGAGCTGACCGACACCAAGCCGGGCAACGTGCCGGGCTACGTGGGCTGGTGGAGCTTCACCCGGATGTCCCCCCGCGACGCCGTCCGGCTCGGCGACTGCATCGGCGACGGCACGGCCGCCGGCCCGAAGTGGACCGACTACCTGCTGGACGAGATGAGCAAGGTCAAGGGCACCACCGCCGCCAAGGACCAGAAGGCCCGTTCGGGCGGCGGCCGTTGGGGCATCATCGACGGGCTCCCCCAGTCGATCCTCAGCCAGGGCCCGGTCAGCATCAAGAACGGCTGGACCCCGCTGAACTACGACGGCAACTGGCACGTCAACTGCCTCGCGGTCACCGACAAGTGGAGCCTCGCGGTGATGCTGCGCTACCCGCAGAAGAGCGGGCTGGACTACGGCGCGCAGACCTGCGCCTCGGTCGCCAGCCAGCTGGTGACCCCGCAGCCGGGCGCCGCCCTCAAGGTGCCGCAGCAGCCGGTCGGGAAGCTCTGATGGCCGGGCAGCGCCGGGACGACCGGCGCGGCGACGCCTCCCCCGTCAAGCTGATCGCCGTCGCGGTGGTCCTGGTCTGCCTGGTGCTCGTGTCCCTGCGGCTGCTGCCGGGCTCGCCGTTCGAGTCCACCGCCGCCGCCCGCTGGGGTGACCCCGCCGTGCCGACCGACCGCGGCGCGAGCACGCCGGGCGACCGCAGCTCGCGGCAGTCGCCGTCGCCGTCACCGTCGCCCAGCGCGACGCCGGAGCCGCTGCCGTTCGAGGCGAGGGACCTCGACCTGGACATCGAGGGCTGGTACTCCTGGAGCGTCCTCGACCGCCGGACCGGCGAGATCATCGGTTCGGACAACATGGACGAGACCAGCACCACCGCCTCGCTGATCAAGGCCTGGATCGTGGCCGACTACCTGCGCCGCGCCGCCGATGCCGGCCAGACCCCGAGCGACGCCAAGCTCGCCGACGCCACGAAGATCATCCGGGACAGCGACAACACCCGGGCCGAGCAGTTCTACAACACCGTCGGCCGGTCCGCCTCGATCAAGCGGCTGATCTCGCTCTGCGAGCTGACCGACAGCAAGGTCGCCCCCGACGGCGGATGGAGCCGCACGGCGCTCTCCCCCCGCGACACCGCCCGGATGGGGGCCTGCATCGCCGACGGCCGGGCCGCCGGGCCGAAGTGGACGACGTGGCTGATCAAGGAAATGCGGCTGGTCCGGGGGGCGGGCGACTTCGGCATCCGTAAGGCGTTCCCGGCCGCGGAGCGCAAGACCATCGCCATCAAGAACGGTTGGATCGACCGGACCAGGGAGCAGGAGATGCACATCAACTGCCTGGCCATCGGCGACACCTGGACGATGGGCGTGATGGTCCGCTACCCGATCGGCAAGGGCTACGAGTACGGCATGAAGAACTGCCAGAAGATCACGGAAGCCCTCCTCCGCGACCCCGTCTGACCCCTCGCCGCCGATCGAGGCGGTCGCGGGCGGGCGGGGTCAGCCCGTGAAGAAGTCGGGGCCCGTGTCGGGAAGGGACGGGGCGGCGCCGAGGGCGGCGGCGCGGCGCGCGAACTCGCGCAGGCCGGCCACCTGGCGGTCGCCGAGCGAGAAGTCCAGCGCCCGGAAGTACGTCGCCAGGGTCTCCGCGTCGAACGGCTCCCAGCGCGCGCCGGCCTCGGCGACCTGGTCCAGCTCCGAGAGGCAGAGGTCCCGGGAACGCAGGAACGCGTCGTGCACCTCCTTGACCAGACCCGGGTGGGCGGCGGCGAAGTCCCGGCGTACGGCCCACACGGCGAAAACCATCGGCAGGCCGGTCCACTCCCGCCACGCCTGCCCGAGGTCGGTGACCTCCAGCCCGCGCTTCGGCGCCTCGTAGAGCGCGCGCAGCGCCACGTCGCCGATCAGCACCCCGGCGTCGGCCTCCAGCAGCATCTGGGTCAGGTCCGGCGGGCAGCGGAAGTACTCGGGGTTCACCCCGTACCGCTCGCCGAGCAGGAGCTGGGCCAGGAGGACCCCGGTCCGCGAGGTCGAGCCCAGCGCCACCTTTCCGTGGTCGAGCTCGGCCAGCGGGCGGGTGGAGACGATGTTGACCGACAGCACCGGGCCGTCGCTGCCGACCGCCAGGTCGGGCAGGAGCAGCAGTTCGTCGGCGTGGCGCAGGTACTCCACGTGCGAGATCGGGCCGATGTCCAGGTCACCGGCGACCAGCGCGGCGCTCAGGCGGTCCGGCGAGTCCTTGTGCAGGTCGACGTCGATCAGGGCGCCGGAGCGCATCAGCCCCCAGTAGATCGGCAGGCAGTTCAGGAACTGGATGTGCCCGACCCGGGGGCGTGCGACGTGCTCAGCCATGCCCCGACCGTATCCCCGCCACTCGCCCGGGGCTCACCGGGTCGGCGTCGGAGTGGCCAACCCCGCATCCACCGCGGCGTCGGAGGCCGGGGCCGTGCCGGCCGGGACGGCGTCCGCGACCGGCGGACCGGCGGGCGTCGGCGCGGGGGCAGCGGGGGCCGCTTGGGCCGCGGGGGCCGCTTGGGCCGCGGGGGCCGCTTGGGCCGCGCGGCGGAGGGGGACCGAGACGGCGGCGACCGCCAGCAGGCCGGCCAGCCCGCACCCGGCGACCAGCGGCCGGGGATCGGCCGCCTCCAGCAGGAGGCCGCCGGCCAGGAAGCCGACCATCGCGGCGCCCTGGACCGCCGCGCCGAAGGAGGCGAAGGCGCGGCCCCGCGCCGCCTCCGGCACCCGGCGGGCCAGCAGCACGTTGTTGAAGACGTTGCTGCCGCCGTTGAAGATGCCGCCGGTCAACCAGATCGGCACCAGCAGCAGGGCCGTCGGCACGGCCGCCGAGGCCAGCACCATCGCGCAGCACCCGCCGAGCAGCGCCAGGCTGGCCCGGACCAGCCCGGCATCGCGGTCGAGCCGCCGGACCACCCGCGCGAAGAGCCACGCGCCGGCCAGGGCGCCGAGCGTCCAGGCGCCGGTCACCAGCCCGTACATCGTGGTCGAGCTGCCCAGCGTCTCCCGGATGAAGAACACCTCGATCACGTTGATCGCCCCGACGGCGCCGAACACCCCGGCGACGCTGGCGACCATCGCCACCAACAGCGGGTCGTGTCGCAGCCGCCAGGCCGGGGGCACCGCCGCGTCGCCGGCCGCCGCCGGCCCACGGCTTCCCCTGCGGGTACGGATCAGCAGCCCGGCCGCCACCAGCGCCAGATAGCTGCCGGCGCCCACGAGCAGCGGCAGGCGCGTGCCGAACTCGCCCACCAGCAGCCCGGCCAGCGCCGGGCCGGCGAGCGAGCCCAGGGTGCCGGCCGACTGGTTGAGCGCGCTGGCCCGGGGCAGGTCCTCGGCCCGCACCATCGCCGGCACCAGCGCCGAGAGCACCGGCTGGGTGACGGCGAGGCCGGTGGCGAGCAGCGCCACCAGCGCGATGACCAGAACCGGGTGCCCGGCGTACGCGAGCGTGAGGCAGATGCCGGCCTGGGCCAGCCCCGCGGTCACCAGCAGGATTCGGCTGTCCACCCGGTCCGCGAGGCGGCCGGTCAGCGGCGCGAACGCCACCAGCGGCAGGGTCGCGGCGAGCAGCAGGCCGGACACGGCGAGCCCGCCCGCGCCGGCCGACTGCAACGCCAACGTGAGCGTGCTGGCGGCGAGGAAGTCACCGCAGGTGGCCACGCCCCGGGCGGTGGTGGCGAGCCAGACGTCCGGCCAGCGCGACGGACCAGATGCGAAGGACATACTTCGAAAATAATCCTTCACATCTGTCGGGTGCAATCCCCTTTCAGTCGACCGGCAACGCCTTGTAGTGCACCGAGACGGTGCGCGCCCCGGCCGGCGGGTCCACCCGCGACCGTTTGCGGTACGGCTCGAACAGGCGGTCCACCGCCTCGTTCAGCTCGCTCAGCTCCGCTGCGGTGAGCAGCAGTTGCGAGTCGGCGAGCCGGCTCGCCTCGTACCACTCGGCCGGCTCGTCGGGCGCGCGCCGCAACCAGTCGCGGCTGCGCTCCAGGTCGCGGGCCAGCCACGCCTCCACCAGCGCACGCTCGGCTGCCTGGGCCTCCGGCGCCGTCCCGCGCCCGGCGTCGACGGTCCAGCTCGGGCTGACCACCCGCCAGACGCGCTCCCGCGCGTCGCCGCGGTTCGGCGCCTGCTCCACCAGGCCCGCCTTCGCCAACTCCCGCAGGTGGTAGCTGGTGGCGCTCGGCGACAGGCCGACGATCTCCGCGCACTCCGTGGCGGTCGCGCCGGCCTCGATCGAGCTGAGGTGTTCCGTGATCGCGAGTCGGGCCGGGTGGGCCAGCGCCCGCATCACCTGCGGATCGCTGATGGTCACCCGGGGTCGCTCGGCAGGCGGCTCGGTCATCCCCCCATGATCCCGGCCGCCGGTCGTCGACCACCACCGGCAACGGCAGGACGGTGCGCCGGAGCCGGCAGCGCCGACCGGTCAGCACACCGGCGCATGGGCGCCGGGCCCGGAGGGCGGTGAATTCGGTGGAGCGGGAGCCGGTGTACGCGTAGGCTGGCAGGTCGCTTGACGGCCGAGGTGAGGTGAGCACCGCATCGGACGTCCCGCGCCGGGGGCCGGCCATCCGCCCGCCGGACACGCGAGCGATCAGCAGATGACCTCGATGGGATTCAGCGTGACCGCAGTCGACCTCCACCTCGACACCGACCTCGCCGCCGAGCGCGAGCACCTCGCCACCTCCCGGGCCGCCCTGGCCCGGATGCGGGAACGCGCCCAGGCCCTCTTCGCCACCGGCGACCAGGTGGCCGGCGACGCCTACGCCGCCGAGACGCTCGGGCGCACCCTGGCCCGCCGGGTCGCCGAACTCGCCGACGACCCGACCACGCCCCTCTTCTTCGGCCGCCTCGACTTCGGCCCGGCCACCGACGCGGCACCCGCCGCCGGCTCGGCCGCCGACGGCCGGACCGCCAACCCGTCCACCGCCGGCACACCCGCCGATGGCACGCCCGGTGGCAGCGACGACGGGGTGGATCCCGGGCACCCCGACCACGCCGGTCGGCGCTACCACGTGGGGCGACGGCACGTCACCGACGAGCGGGGCGAGCCGCTGGTGCTGGACTGGCGGGCACCCGTCTCCCGGTCGTTCTACCGGGCCAGCGCCCGCGACCCGCAGGGCGTGGCGGTACGACGCCGCTTCGGGTTCAGCAGCGGAACGCTCACCAGCTTCGAGGACGAGCACCTCGACCGGGGCGAGGAACTTGGCACGGCCAGCCGGATCCTGACCGCGGAGATCGAGCGGCCCCGCGTCGGGCCGATGCGCGACATCGTCGCCACCATCCAGCCGGAGCAGGACGAGTTGGTCCGGGCCGACCTGGCCGACTCGATCTGCGTGCAGGGCGCGCCGGGCACCGGAAAGACGGCGGTCGGCCTGCACCGGGCCGCTTACCTGCTCTACCTGCACCGGGAGCGGCTGCGCCGCGCGGGTGTGCTGATCGTCGGGCCGAACCGGGCCTTCCTGTCGTACATCGCGGCGGTGCTGCCGGCACTCGGCGAGGTCGAGGTCGAGCAGGCCACGGTGGAGGACCTGGCCGCCCGGGTGCCGGTGCGGGCGGTCGACGACCCCGCGGCGGCGGCCGTCAAGCACGACGTGCGGATGGCCGAGGTGCTGCGCCGGGCGATCGACGCGCACATCGGCGAGCCGACCGAGCCGATCATGGTCTCGGACGGCTCCTACCGCTGGCGGATCGGGCTGGACCCGCTGCACCGGCTGGTCGAGGAGACCCGCCGGGAGCGGTTGCCGTACGCCACCGGGCGGGAACGCGTCCGGGCCCGGGTGGTGGCTCTGCTCCAGCGGCAGGCCGAGGCGCGGCGGGCCGAGTCGCCGAGCGACGCCTGGCTGCGCCGGATGGGCAGGTGCGCGCCGGTCGCCGCCTTCCTCGACGCGGTCTGGCCGGCGCTCACCCCGGAAGGGCTGGTCCACCGGCTGCTCACCGACGCCGAGCTGCTGGCCGCCAGCGCCGACGGGTTGCTGACCGCCGACGAGCAGGCGCTGCTGCGCGGGACGCCCGACCTGGTGGCGGCAGGCGGCGCGGATGCCCCGCGTCCGGCGCGTCGCGCCGCGGCAGCCGGGACGAAGCTCGGACGCACCCCGAAGGCCACGAAGTGGACGGCGGCGGACGCCGTGCTGATCGACGAGGCGGCCGGGCTGGTCGAGCGGCCGGCCGGCTTCGGCCACGTGGTGGTCGACGAGGCGCAGGACCTGTCGCCCATGCAGTGCCGGGTGATCGCCCGACGCAGCGAGCACGGGTCGATAACGCTCCTCGGCGACCTGGCCCAGGGCACCGCACCGTGGGCCGCCGCCGACTGGCGGGAGTCCCTGCGCCACCTGGGCAAGCCGGACGCGGTGGTGGTCCCGCTGACGGTCGGCTTCCGGGTGCCCGCCGCCG
This sequence comes from Micromonospora sp. NPDC048063, assembly GCF_043202855.1. Lineage (NCBI taxonomy): Bacteria > Bacillati > Actinomycetota > Actinomycetes > Micromonosporales > Micromonosporaceae > Micromonospora > Micromonospora sp. NPDC048063. The sequence goes on from NZ_JBIDBG010000004.1 coordinate 640,389, forward strand.
TGGTCGCGTTCGCCAACCGGCTGCTGCCGGCGCTCGCCGTCGACGTGCCGCCGGCGGAGTCGCTGCGCCGCGACGGCGCGCTCGACGTGCGTACCGTCGCCGACCTGACCGCCGCGACGGTGGCCGAGGTGCGCGCGGCGCTGGCGTTCGACGGCTCGGTCGCGGTGATCGCCGCCGACGACGCGGTCGACGGGCTGCGGGCCGCCCTCGCCGCCGCCGGGCTCGAGACCGCGACCGTCGACGACCCGGCCGCCGCGGCGCGCGTCACGGTGGTGCCCGCGACCCTGGTCAAGGGCCTGGAGTACGACCACGTCATCGTCGTCGAGCCGGCGGCGATCGTGGCGGCCGAGCCGCGCGGCCTGCACCGGCTCTACGTGGTGCTCACCCGGGCCGTCTCCCGCCTCGCCGTGCTGCACGCCGCGCCACTGCCCGCACCGCTCGGCTGACCGGCCCTCTGTCGACGTGGTCGACGGTGAGCGCGGCGGTCGCCCGGGCGGTGTGCGGGCGCGAGGGCACACCGCCCCGGATCTCGGTGAGTCGCCGCTCCGTGCTCGTCACGACAGGCCACGATGGTCGCGTCAGTGCACCGGCACCCGCATCAGCACCGCGTCGTCGGCGCCGAGCACGGTGATCTCCGTGAACTCGACCTCGCTGGTGGTCCAGCTGTCGGCCCGGACGATGTACGTCCCGTTGACCACCGGCGCCTCGACGCTGTACCCGCGGTCGGTCCGCACCCGGACGCGCGTCGCGCCCTCGGGCGCGAGCCCCTCCATCACGCTCGCGTAACCCAGGGGGAGATCGCTCAGGGTGAGCACGGTTACGCCGCCGGCAACAGCGCAGGTACGCGGCGGGCAGTACAGCGGGTCCTGCCCCGGGTCCATCCGGCTGCTGCTCGAAATCCTGAGGTCGCCCCCGGGACGGGCCAGGCAGTAGGCGCTTCCGGTGCCGTTGACGACGATGGCGGCTCGGCGTCCGTCGGGCCACTCGACGGCGTTGACCAGTCGGTCGCCCGGACCGTCCACCCGGCACTGGGTCAGCACATCGGCGCGTTCCGGCTCCGCCATCGCGGTCAGCGGCCGGCCCGGCCCGGCGTCGCCGAGCAGTCGCGGCCCGACCTGCCACAACCCGACCCCGACGACCAGCACGAACGCGGTGGCCAGCGCGGTGGCCAGGATGCCCGGCCAGCCGCGTCGCGCGGGGTCCTCGGCCCGCTGGACGATCTCGCCCAGCGGGGTGACCGGCAGCCGCTCGTCGGCGAGCAACCGGTCGAAAGCGTCACGGACCTGCTGCGTCGGGTCAGTCATCGAGGTGCTCCCTGAGGGCGACGAGTCCACGGTGCAGGAGGGTCTTGACGGTGCCGGCGGGGCAGCCGAGCGTCTCGGCGATCTCCCGCTCCGGCAGGTCGAGGTAGTAGCGGAGGAACAACGCGGCGCGCTGCCGGGGCCGGACCCGGCGCAGCGCCGCCCGTACCGACGCGGACTCGTGCGGCGCCGTGACCGGGTGCGTCGGGTCGGCGAAGGCGTGCCGCCGTTCGAGGATGCGCCGTCGTACCCAGGAGGTGCAGCGGCTGGCCACCGCCCGCCGCAGCCAGCGCTCCGGTTCCCGCACCTGGGCCCGGCGGCGGTACAGGTCGATGAACGCCTCCTGCACGATGTCCTCCGCCGCGGCAGCGCTACCCGTGGTCAGGTACGCGAACGCCACCATCCCGCGGAAGTGCCGCTCGTACGTCGTCCCGAAGACGTCGTCCGCGACGTCCGCGAGCGTTGTCCGGCCTGTCATGCCCACTCCGCTCCCGCCCGCCGTCGAAGCGGGCGACACCGTACAGGCGCACGACGGCCGGCGACGGTTTCAGCCATCGGCGGCCCCACGGGGGTGGATTGGTTCACAGGTAGCCGGGCCAGCGGCCGGCGACGCCCCGCTGTCCGCCGAACCGCTGTCGATGGGCATGCTCGTGGTCCGGGTGGCGCTGCTGACGGCGCTGGCGCGTGGGCGTGCCGGCGCGACGAGGGTCGACGGTTCAGCTGACGTTTCGTCCGATCCGCCCCGTGGCGCGGCGGGTCGGTGCCACGATGCCGGCAGGGGCGCGTCGTGGTCGCCCCCCGCCGAGAGGGGTCGACGTGAGCACCGTCCCGCCGGGCACGCCCTGCTGGGCCGACCTCGCCACCCCCGGTCTCGCCGACGCGCGACGGTTCTACCCGGAGCTGTTCGGGTGGACGGGCCGGATAGACCCGGAGCCCGAGGCGGGCGGCTACACGGTCTTCCTGCTCGGCGGACGGGCGGTGGCGGGCGCGGGACCGCCGGCCATCCCCGACCAGGTGCCAATCTGGTCGACGTACCTGGCGACGGACGACGCGGACCTCGTGGCCGGCCGGGTCGAGCGGGCCGGCGGGCAGGTGGTGGTGCCGCCGTTCGAGGTCTTCGACCGGGGGCGGATGGCGGTCTTCACCGACCCGGCCGGGGCCGCCTTCAGCGTCTGGCAGCCGATGGCGATGCCGGGGGCCGAGGTGTTCGACACCCCGGGCGCGCTGACCTGGACCGAACTGGTCACCCCCGACCCGGACGGCGCCAAGGTCTTCTATGAGCTGGTCTTCGGCTGGCACCCGGACGACCAGCCGGCAGGCCCGATCACCTACACCGGCTGGCGGCTCGGCACCCGGATCGTGGCCGGCATGGTGCCGCCGCTGGGCGACGGGTTCCCGGCGGACACGCCCGCGTACTGGTCGGTGTACTTCGCGGTGGCCGACGCCGACGCGGCCGCCGCCCGCGCCGCCGAGCTGGGCGGCACGATCCTGGTCCCGCCCCAGGACGCCCCGGCGGGCCGCTTCGCCGCCCTCCGAGACCCCCACGGCGCCCTCTTCAACATCCTCACCCGCCCCTAACCCACCCACCCCCACCCCGCCCACTCACGTTGATCATGAGGTTGTTGCGGCGACACGCCGGGCGGGGCGACAACAACTTCATGATCAACGGCAGGAGCGGGGGCGGGAAGGGCGGGAGGGGGTCAGGGGAGGGGGTCAGGGGCGGGGGTGGGGCCGGACGGGGACTACCAGGGGGCCGTGGTCGCCGTCGATGACGCGGACGGTGGCGCGGTACCAGGTGGCGAGGAGCTGTTCGGTCAGCACCTCGCGCGGGGTGCCGGCGGCGACCACCCTGCCGTCGGCGAGGAGCACCATGCGGTCGGCGTACTCGCCGGCTATCGAAAGGTCGTGCATGGTGGCGAGCACGGTCAGGCCGTGCTCGCGGCGGAGCCGGTCGACCAGCTCCAGCACCTCCTGCTGATGGCCGATGTCCAGGGCGCTGGTCGGCTCGTCCAGCAGCAGCAGGGTCGCGCCCTGGGCCAGCGCCCGGGCCAGGAAGACCCGCTGCCGCTCGCCCCCGGAAAGGGTGGCCAGCTCCCGGTCCTGGAACCCGGTCAGGTCCAGCCCGTCGAGCACGTCGTACGCGGCGGCCAGGTCGGCGGCCGACTCCCGGCCCAGCGGCGGGATGTACGGGGTGCGGCCCAGCAGCACGTAGTCGAGCACCGACATGCCGGCCGGCACGACCGGGGACTGCGCCACGGTCGCCACCACCCGGGCCCGGTCGCGGCGGCGCAGCGCCTCGCTCGGCGTACCGAAGAGGGAGATGGCGCCCGGCGCGGGCAGCAGGCCGCCGACGGCGCGCAGCAGGGTCGACTTCCCGGCGCCGTTCGGGCCGATCACGGTGACCCACTCGCCCGGGGCGACGGTCAGGTCGACGCCGCCGAGGATCGGCGTGCCGTCGAGGCGGACGTGCAGGTCGCGGACCTCGACGGCGGGGACGGCGGGCCCGGTCGTCCGGTCACCGCCGGCCGCTGGCCGCGGCGCGGGCCCGGTCGTCCGGTCACCGCCGGCCGCCGGCCGCGGCGCGGGCCCGGCCGTCCGGTCACCGCCGGCCGCCGGCTGCAGGGCGGGCCCGCGCGCCCCGCCGTCCGCGGGCCGCGGCACCGGCGCACGTCGCGCGCTCATCCGAGCACCCGCCGGGAGGTACGCAGGACCAGGACGAAGAACGGGCCGCCGAGCAGCGCGGTGACCACGCCGATCGGCACCTCCGCCGGGGCGGCGACGGTGCGCGCGACCACGTCCGTCAGCGCCAGGAAGGCGCCGCCGAAGAGCAGCGAGAGCGGCAGGATCACCCGGTAGCTCGACCCGGCCAGCAGCCGTACGGTGTGCGGCACGATGATCCCGACGAAGCCGATCAGCCCGGAGGCGGAGACCGCGGCGGCGGTGCCGAGCGAGGCGGCGGCGATCAGCAGGTAGCGGGACCGCTGCGGGTGCAGCCCGAGGCCGGTCGCCTCGTCGTCGCCGACGGAGAGCACGTCCAGCTCCCGCCGGTGCAGCAGCACCACCAGGGCGGTGAGGAGGAAGTACGGCAGCACCAGCCGGACGTCGTGCCAGCCGGCGGTGGCGAGCCGCCCGAGCAGCCAGGAGTAGACCTGCTGGATGCTGTCGGAGTTGCGTTGCAGCAGGTAGGTCTGCCCGGCGGAGAGGAACGCGGAGACGGCCACCCCGGCCAGGATCAGCGTCGCCGTGGAGCGGGCGCGCCCGCCGGACGCCCCGAGCAGGTAGGTCATCGCCACCGCGCCGAGTGCGCCGACGAAGGCGGCCAGCGGGATGGTGAGCGGCAGCCCGGTGAGCGCGCCGCCCGCCCCCACCCCGAGGGTGATCACGGCGGTGACCGCCAGCCCGGCCCCGGCCGCCACCCCGAGCAGGTACGGGTCGGCCAGCGGGTTGCGGAACACGCCCTGGTAGCAGCCGCCGGCCAGGGCGAGCAGCCCACCGACCAGCAGGCCGAGCACCACCCGGGGCAGCCGCAGCTCGGTGACGATGGCGATCTCCCGCTCGGTCAGCCCGCTGTCGATGCGTACCCCGGGGACGAGGTTGAGCAGCTCGGCCGCGACGCTGCCCGGCGGCAGGCTGACCGGGCCGAGCGACACCCCGGCGACCAGGGCGACCAGCACGGCGGCGACGCCGGCCACGAGCCAGCGCGGCCGCAGCCCGGCGGGCCGGGACGCGGGGAGCGTCCCGGCCCGCCGGGTGGGTCGTGCCGTGTCGAGGGCCTTGGTCATCGACGGGCGCGGCTCACGCGGGCACCTTGGCGACCGCGTCGATGATGGCCCGGAGCAGGTCCACGACGCGGGGGCCCCAGCGCGAGGCGACGTCGTCGTCGAGCGCGACGACCTGGTTGCCCTTGACCGCGGTGATGCCCGCCCAGCCGGCGCGCGCCTTGACCGTCTCCGCGCTCTGCTGGCAGCACTTGGTGTCGGCGAGGAAGACGAAGTCCGGGTCCGCCTTGACGATGACCTCCTGCGACAGCTGCGGGTAGCCGCCGTTCTTGCCGTCGGCGTCGGCCGGGTCGGCGATGTTCTCCAGGCCGGCCATGGCGTAGAGCGAGCCGATGAAGGTCTTGCTGGTGGCGGTGTACAGCTCCGGGCCGAGCTCGTGGTAGTAGGTCAGCTTCTCGGCGCGCTGCGGCAGGCCGGCGACCAGCTTGGCGATGTCGTCCTTCATCCGCTTGGTGACGTCGGCCGCCTCGCCCGCGTGGCCGGTGAGCGCGCCCAGCTCGGTGATCTGCCGGTACGAGTCGTCCAGGGTGGTCGCGGCCGGGGTGAGGTAGACCGGGATCTTCAGCGTCGTGAGCTGCTCGACGATCTTGTTGCGGTCGTCCGAGAGCACCACCAGGTCGGGGCTCTTGCCGGCGATCGCCTCGGCGTTCGGGGAGAAGCCGGAGAGATCGGTCTTGGGCGCGTCCGCCGGGTAGTTCGAGTTGTCGTCGACGGCGGTCACCTGCTTGCCGGCGCCGATGGCGAAGAGCATCTCGGTGGCCGACGGCGACAGCGACACGATCTTCTCGGGCCGCTTGTCGAGGGTGAGCTTGCCGACGGTGACCGGGTAGGCGGCCGCCGCGGAGCTGCCGCCGGCGGCGGGTGTGTCGGTGGTCTTCTCGGCGCAGGCCCCGAGGGCCAGCGCGGCCACCGCGAGGGTCGCGGCGAAGAACCGGGGGGTACGTCTGAGCATCTGTCCTCCTGTCGGTCGAGGAGCGTGGTGCTTCGCCGACAGGGACCCGTGCGCCCGTCCGCGAGGCGCCCTTCCTCGAGAGCGCGAGTCGCGACCACTGACGCAGGCGACCTGGCTCGTCCCCGCCGCGCCCGGCCTCGGCCGGGAGTGGTGGGGCATCACAGTTGCGGGACAGCGCCGGTTTCGCACCGGCTTCGCTGCTAGTGGTCGGTAGAACCGTAGCGCACGCCCCGGACGTGCCTCGTCGATCCAGGCCGCATCGGCGCTTGTTGATCTACAACAGCAGCGATATGCCCTGGATCGACGCGTGCTGGGGGGTGGTGGGGCCCCGCCGGGGGCGGGACGGGGCCCCACCGGGCTCAGGAACTCGTGATGGTGACGTTGTCCACAGCCGCCTCGACCAGGCTCGCGCCCGAGGCGTCCGCCGCCTCGACCAGGATCCGCACCGACTGGCCGGCGTACGGGGTGAGGTTGACGTTCGCCACCGCCCAGGCGCCGTCGCGGTTGGTGGCCGCCCCGGACTGCGTGAACAGGGCCGTGGTGCCGCCGTTGTGCACCACGCTGACCCGGAAGTAGTCGGCCGACGAGGCGTTCGACCCGTGCGCCAGGTACCAGGCCAGCGAGAGCGTCAGCGTGCCAGCGGACGGCAGGGTCACCGCCGGCGACCGGGCGCTGGTCACGCCGCCGTCGACGTCGTAGTCGCCCGCCCCGGTGCCCGCCAGCCGGCCGGTGACCAGGTCGTTGCTCCCGCCGTACGGGGTGAGCTGCTTGGCGCCGCTGGAGGTGGTCGCCTGGGCGGCGCCCCGCTCCCACGCCCCGAGGGTCGCGGTGTCGGTGCCGTTCGGGTTGGTGGTCCACCCGGTGGCCGTCTCGAAGGTGTCCGACCAGACCGTGGTGCCGCCGCCACCGCCGCAGTACTGCGCCTCCTTGCCGATGACCCGGTACGGGCAGTCGGCGTACTCGCTGAGCAGCAGCACCGCCTCCCGGTTGCGCGAGGTCTGGGCGGGGATCACCTCGTCGGGCGGGTAGAAGCCGCCGCCGAGGGACGAGCCCGGGTACATCTCGAAGGTGTACGCCCAGATGCCGTGCTGCCCCCACATCCAGTCGATGCTGTCGCCGTCGGTGATGTAGAGGTCGCTGGACTGCTGCGGGGTGTAGCCGTTGGTGTTCGCCATCTGCTGACCGAGGGTGGCGAAGGTGCTGTACTGGTCGGCGCTCATGCCGGGAGCGGTGTTGTTGTACGTGTAGCCGAACGGCCAGAGCACCAGCTCCGAGTACGTGTGGAAGTCGATGTTGGCCTTGATCTGCTGCGTGCCGCCGACCACCCGGCTGTTGACGAAGTTGCGCAGCGCCTGGGTCTCCGGGGCGGAGAACGCCGACGGGCCCCGGTAGGTCTCCGACGAGGTCGAGCCGGACGAGCCGCCGCAGCAGCCCCACTGGTAGGACCAGTTGCGGTTCAGGTCGGTGCCCACGTACGACGAGCCGCTGTTCGGCTGCCGGTTCTTGCGCCAGGAGCGGTAGGAGCCGGTGGCGATGTCGTACTCGCTGCCGTCCGGGTTGACCGTCGGCACGATCCAGATCTCCCGGCCGTTGACGATGTTGGTGATCCGGGAGTCGGTGCCGTAGCTGTCGGTGAAGAGGTTGAGCAGGTAGATCGCCATCTCGACGGTCAGGTGCTCGCGGGCGTGCTGCTGCGAGTTGAACAGGATCTCCGGCTCGGCCTCGTCGGTGCCGACGTTGTCGGAGATCTTCACCGCCATCAGGTCGCGCCCCTCGTACGAGGAGCCGATGCTGATCTTCCGGGCGATCGAGGGATGGTCCGCGACCACCTGGTTGACCACGGCGGTCAGCTCCGCGTAGTCGTGGTAGTTGGAGTCGGCGGGCGGGAAGGCGGTCGTGCCGACGTCCCCCTCGGCGTGGCTGTGGCCGTCGGTCGACGGGGCCGGGACCGCCTCCAGCCGGAAGCCGAGCCGGGTGATCGCCGCCGCCTCGGCGGGGGTGGCCGAGACGTTCAGCACGCCGTGCTCGACGTAGTCGATGGCGGCGCCGGTGCCGGCGACCGCGGTGCGGTCGGCCACCGTACGCGGACCGAGCACCCGGTAGGACGCCGCCGGGGAGTCGGCGGCGGGCTCGGGTGCGGGCCGGGCGGTGGCCGGCGCGGCGGCGACGGTGAGCAGGCCGAACCCGGCGGCGACAGCGAGCGCCAGGCGGCGGAGGGCGGGCTTGCGGAAGGCCATGGACAACCTCCTCGGGGGGCGGGAGAAGATCCCGCTCGGTGGAGGACACTCCACCACCGCCCACATGGTCATATCAACATTCATCGCTGCCTTGTTGCATGCCATCCTGATCCTCACACCGGCAAGGATTTTCCAACCGTCGACCTCTGGCGAAAGTTCCTTCCAAGCGGGACACTGACCGGCAACGATCCGCCTGTCTCTGCGGAGGACCCATGTCCAGACCACGCCTGCGCGCGGCCACCCTCGCGGCCGCCACCGCGCTCACCCTTCTCGGCACCGCGGCACCCGCCGTCGCCGCGCCCGTCGCCGCCTCGGCGACCACCCGACCGGTGGTCCACGACGAGCAGATCACCTTCCAGGACTGGACCCGCTACCCCGACTGGCGTCAGGGCAGCCACGCCGGCACGCGGGCCGTCCCCGGCCTCCGGCCGGGCGTCACCCTGGCCACGCCGCTCGGCACCACCGACTACACCGACCCGCACACCGGCGTCACCAAGAGCTGGGAGTACGCGACCTGGACCTCCCCGGTCACCCAGGTCGGGTTCGACGCCACCGAGCTGATCGCCTCGTGGAACGCGGACACCCCGGCCGGCACCTGGATCCAGGTGGAGATGCAGGGCACCTACAACACCGGCGTCCAGACCAAGTGGTACGTGATGGGGCGGTGGGCCTCCGGCGACGCCGACATCAAGCGCACCAGCGTCAACCGGCAGGGCGACCCCTGGTCGACCATCTGGACCGACACCTTCAGCATCGACGACGCCTCCGTCGGGGTGCTGCTGCGGGCGTACCAGCTGCGGCTGACCCTCTACCGGGCGCCGGGACAGCACGCCGCCCCGGTGGTGCACACGCTGGGCGCGATGAGCTCGAACGTGCCCGACCGGTTCACCGTCGAGCCGAGCGCCGGCGGCATCGCCTGGGGCCGGGAACTCGCCGTCCCCCGCTACTCGCAGAACATCCACACCGGCCACTACCCCGAGTACGACGGCGGCGGCCAGGCCTGGTGCTCCCCCACCTCCACCACGATGGTGATCGAGTACTGGGGCCGGAAGGCGTCCGAGGAGGACACCGCCTGGGTCGACCCGACCTACCCGGACCCGACGGTCAACCACGCCGCCCGGATGGTCTACGACTACCAGTACGACGGCGCCGGCAACTGGCCGTTCAACACCGCGTACGCGGCCAGCTTCCCCGGCCTGGAGGCGCGGGTCACCCGGCTGCACTCGCTGGACGAGGTGGAGCGCTTCATCGCCGCCGGCATCCCGGTGGTGACCAGCCAGTCCTTCCTGGCCAGCGAGCTGGACGGCGCGGGCTACGGCACCTCGGGGCACCTGTTCGTGATCGTCGGCTTCACCGCCGAGGGCGACGTGATCGTGAACGACCCCGCCTCGTCCAGCAACGAGGCGGTGCGCAACGTCTACCCGCGCGAGCAGTTCGAGCAGATCTGGCTGCGGACCAAGCGGATCAACGCCAGCGGCGGGGTCTCCGGCGGCTCCGGCGGCGTCGTCTACCTGATCAAGCCCGAGCGGATGCCGTGGCCGACGGTCGAAGGCTCCACCAACTGGTGATCTGACGGGCCCGACGGCACGGTCGAGGGGTTCGCGTCACCCGGGTCCACCCCGGGGCGCGAGCCCCTCGTCACTTCTCGGCGGCGGGGCCGTCCGGGCCCTGGTCGTCGCCGGCGAGGGCGGAGCGGAGGCGCTCCTTCTCGGTGCGGCGCCGCTCGGCGGCCTCGGCCATCTCCACCGCCATCTCGTCCCGCCAGCCCTTGAGCAGGAAGAACGAGGCGGCGGCCGAGAAGGCCAGCGCCAGCATCAGCTTGACGAAGAGGTTCATGTCGACCAGCCAGAGGGCCGCCAGCACGGCGACGAACAGCCCGATCCGGCCCAGCGTGTACTTGACCGCCGCGCTCACGTTGCGCACTCCGTTCTCCGCCGCCGGGGTGGCCCCGGCGGAAGGTTCAGCCCGTCCGGCGGGCCAGCCAGTGGACGCCGTGGAACCAGACGACCGCGTACCCGAGGGTGAACGCCGCCGCACCCAGCCCGCCGGAGACCAGCGGGGCGAGCCCGGCGGCCAGGCCGGCCACCACCAGCCCGGCGACCAGCCCCACCGCGCCCGCCACGAGCGCCGCCACCACCCGGGCCGCCCCGAACTCCCAGGCCCGGAAGTCGTCCCAGAACAGCCAGGCCGGCAGGATGACCGCCAGCCAGCCGTTGGCCCGGCCGAAGTCACCGCTGCCGATCAGCGCGAACGCCCAGTCGAACAGCACCACCGCCAGCACGCCGATGACCAGCCCGGCCAGGCTCACCCCGAGCAGGTCGCCCAGGGTGAGGATGCGCCCCTCGGCGTCACGCCGGGGGAACCCGCTCCGCTGCTCGGTCATGGCCTACGAGATTACGTGCCGGCTCAGGCCCAGACCTGCTGCGGCTCGGCGCGGCGCTCGGCCAGGGACGGGGCGGCATCGTACTCGCGGACCACCTCGTAGCGGGTGTTCCGCTCGACGGGGCGGAAGCCGGCGTCCCAGATCAGGTGCAGCAGGTCGTCCCGGTGCATGGTGTTCGGCGTGCCGTACGAGTCGGCATCGTGGGTGATCTTGTATTCGACGACCGAGCCGTCCAGGTCGTCCACGCCGAAGTTGAGCGAGAGCTGGGCCACCGAGAGGCCGTGCATCACCCAGAAGCACTTCACGTGCGGGACGTTGTCGAAGAGCAGCCGGGAGACCGCGAAAGTCTTCAGCGACTCGGCCGGCGAGGCCATCGTCGTCCGCGCCTGGATCCGGTTACGGATCTTGCCGTCCGCCGAGTCGACGAAGTCGTGCTGGTAACGCAGCGGGATGAAGACCATGAAGCCGCCGGTCTCGTCCTGCAACTCGCGCAGCCGCAGCACGTGGTCCACCCGGTGCCGGGGCTCCTCGATGTGGCCGTAGAGCATGGTCGACGGCGTCTTCATGCCCTTGCCGTGCGCCAGGCGGTGGATCCGCGACCAGTCCTCCCAGTGGCAGGCGTGGTCGACGATGTGCTGGCGGACCTCCCAGTCGAAGATCTCCGCGCCGCCGCCGGTCAGCGACTCCAGGCCGGCGTCCATCAGCTCGTCGAGGATCTCGTCGGCGCTCAGGCCGCTGATCTTCTCGAACCACTGCACCTCGGTCGCGGTGAACGCCTTGAGCTTGACGTTCGGCAGCGCCGCCTTCAGCTCGCGCAGGACCTTCGGGTAGTAGCGCCAGGGCAGGGTCGGGTGCAGGCCGTTGACGATGTGCAGCTCGGTGAGCTGCTCGTCCTCCATCTCCTTGGCCTTGCGGACCGCCTCGTCGATACGCATCGTGTAGGCGTCCTTCTCGCCCGGCTTGCGCTGGAACGAGCAGTACGCGCACGAGGCGGAGCAGACGTTGGTGAGGTTGAGGTGCCGGTTGACGTTGAACATCACCCGGTCGCCGTTGAGCTCCGTACGCCTGTGGTGGGCCAGCCGCCCCAGCCACGTCAGGTCGTCGCTGTCGTAGAGGGCGATGCCGTCCTCGCGGGTCAGCCGCTCGCCGGCGTACACCTTCGCTTCGAGCTCACGCTTGAGTCCGGCGTCCATCGAAAGCCACGTCCCTTCCACCTGCGGTAGGAATCGAGCCTACGTCCACCTGCCGACGCCGCCGCAGCACGGTCGGCCCCCGTGGGCCGGTTCACCGAACTCTCAGCCTCCCGTTACCTCTCGACGCATCGACATGGCTGCGTGGGTGAGGTAAGACAGGATGGGACGTTCGCCACACACTGGTAGCGTCCTCACGGCCGCGTCCACCCTGACGCGGCGACACCACGCCGGACGGGGAGCGGAATGGTCGACAGCGGGCGCGGGCGACGGCAGCGACGACGGAGCCCGGTGGTCTCGCCGGTACTGCGTCCGGCGCTCTGGTCCGCCCTGCTCGGAGCCGTCGCCGCCACGGTCCTCGCCAACCCGGTCCACGCCGACCCGGCGCTGCCCACCAGCGTCCCCGACACCGGCCTCCGGCCGGCCGTCACCGGTCAGCTCCAGCTCCCCGGCGGCGCGCCCGTCACCGGGGCGCCGGGCCTCGGCGGGGTGCCGGGCGTGCCGGCCGGCAACCTGATCGACGGCCCGCTCGCCACCCAGATCTACGCCGCCGAGGCCCAGGTCGGGCAGCTCCGCGACCAACTGCTCGTGCTGCTGCAGAAGCGCACCGAGGCCGAGGGCCAGCGGGCCACCGCCGAACGCGACCTCGCACTCGCCCGGGACGCGCTGGCCCGCGCCCAGGAGGGCGCCGACGCCGCCGCCGCGGGCGCGTTCAAGGCCGCCGCCGCCCTCCCGCCCGGCGAGTTCGCCAACGACCTGCACGAGCTGAGCCGGCTCTCCCGGATCATCCGCGGCGAGAAGGCCGAGGGCGGCACCACCGCCGCCGAGGGCGAGCTGTCCCGGGCCCGCACTGGCGAGCAGGTGGCCGGCCAGGCACTGGTCTCGGCCGAGTCCCGACTCAAGGGCGCCCAGACGGAATACGCCGCCGGCGAGAAGGCCCTGCGCGACGCCGAAGCGAAGCTGGCCAAGCTGCGCCGGGACAACGCCGCGCAGCTCATCGAGCTGGAGCGCCAGCAGGAGGCCCTCGACCAGCAGCTCGGCGCCGGCTACGTCGGCAACGAGACCGCCAACGGCCTGGCCGCCCACCCCACGGCTCTGAAGGCCCTGGCGTACGCCAAGGCGCAGCTCGGCGACCCCTACCTGTGGGCCGCCGAGGGGCCGGACCGGTTCGACTGCTCCGGCCTGATCTACGCCGCCTACCGGTCGGCGGGCTACTACGGGCTGCCCCGGGTCTCCCGGGACCAGTACTACGCCACCCGGTCCCGCACCGTGTCCCGCAGCGCGCTGCTCCCCGGTGACCTGCTCTTCTTCGCCTCCGGCACGAGCTGGACGACGATCCACCACATGGGCATGTACGTCGGCGGCGGCAAGATGATCCACGCGCCGACCACCGGCGACGTCGTCAAGATCTCCACGGTGCGCTGGTCCCGGCTCTACGCCGCCACCCGGGTGATCGGGGCGGTGCCCGCGCCGACGAGCACCCCGTCGCCGTCGCCGTCGCAGACCAAGCCGCCCTCGCCGAAGCCGACGGAAAGCCCCAAGCCGACCCCGAAGCCCACCTCCCCGTCGCCGTCCCCGTCGACCTCGCCCTCGGCGACCCCCACCGGTTCGCCGTCGCCCACGACGTCGCCCAGCGCGTCGACCTCGCCGTCGCCGTCGCCGACCGGGTCGTCGCCGGCGGCGAGCCGCTCGGCCTCGTCGGAGCCGAGCGCCACGTCCGGCAGCGTGGCGCCGACCACGGCGGCGAGCAGCACCGACCCGGAGGGCAGCACGTCAGCCACCGCCTCGGCCAGCACGGGTAGCTGACCGGGACGCGCCGGCTCCGCCCGGCGCGCCGACGCCGGTCGCCACGGGCCAGGGGCCCGGAACGCACTCCGGCTGTGCCGCCGGGCCGGAATATGGCACGGTGACAGTCAGGCACGCCCGGTCCGACGTCGCGGATCCGGGCGCGAGCGCGGCGCGGAGGGCGAGCATGGCCGAGCAAGAGGTTCCGGCGGAGCCGGTCGACCACGGATCCACGCCCGACCGGAGCCGCGCCGACGCCCCGGCGCCCACCGGCGGGTCCATCGCGACCTCGGCCGACGGCAGCCCGGCGTCGGGCACCGGCTCCGCGGGCACGTCGGGGCCGTCGACGGAGCCGCCCGCCGACGACGTACGCCGACAGCCCGCCCGGGGCCGGGTGAGCGTGGCCACCGCGGCCGCGCCCGGCAGGGGCGACGCGGCACCGCCGGCCCGCCCGACCGCCGGCACCACCTACCGGGCCACCGGTGCGGCCGCTCCGGCCGGCACGCCGGTCCCCGAGCAGCGGGCCGCGGCGGCCCGGGCCAGCGCCGCCGTGCCCGGGATGCGACGGGTCTCCGCCGACGAGGCCTCGGCCATCCGGTCGACCACGGGCGAGGCGAGGGTCTACCGGGCGGCGCCGGTCAACCCGGAGCCGCCGGAGCCCGCCCAGCCGCCGGAACCGGCACAGCCGCCCAAGCCGCCGGTGCCGGAGCCCGAGCCGGCGCCGGCCCCCGTGCCGCCGGTGCCCGGCCCGAACCCGCCGTCCCCGGCCCCGCCGGTCCCGACCCCGACCCCACCGGTCCCGACCCCGCCGATCCCCGTCCCGACGCCGCCCCGGCCGGGGCCCACCCCACCGGGCCCGGTGCCGCCCGTGCCGGGTCCGCCGACGCCGCCGCCCGGGCCGCCGGTGCCCGCCCCGCCGCCACCGCCCGGCCCGATGCCGGCGCCGCCGTTCCCGCCGCCGCCCGCCACGGCCACCGCGCCCGTCCCGGCCCCGCCGGCAGCGCCCGCGAGCCCGCCGGCGTCCCCGGTCCCGTCTGTCTCCGCCCCGCCGGCGTCCGCGCCGTCGTTCACCACGCCGTCGTTCACCACGCCGTCGGCCTCCCCGCCGCTGCTCTCCGCCCCGCCAGCGTCCGCGCCGCCGGTCTCCGCGGGGCCCGTACCCGCTCCCGCGCTGCCGACCTGGCCGGCGCCGACCAGCCCCGGTGACGGCCGGCCGGGCGGCACCGAGCCGGCCACGGCCCCCGGGGAGGCACGCCGGCTGACCGATCGCCCCGCCGACGCGGGTCGTGGCGGAGGCCCGGCGGCGCCGGGCGGGCGGCCCGACGCCGCCCCCGCCGGGCGCTTCGACGGCGGGACCGACCTGGGCACGATCTACGGTGCCGGCTCGGAAGGCCCGGGCTTCGCCACCGTCTCCTTCCCGACCAACCCGCAGGAGAACTCCGGCTCGTTGACCGGGCACATCCTGGCCCAGGGCTGGACGGAGACCCCCACCGAGGAGCGGTCCAGCACGGCCAGGGTCATGATCGTCCTGGCCGCCTCGCTGGGTCTGCTCGTGGCGATCAGCGTGCTGGTCGTCCTGCTGGCCACCGACACCGTGGGCGGTCTGGTGGGCGGCGTCCTGACCAAGTGAGCCGCCCGGCGACGACCATGGTGAGCCCGCCCACTACCGATCCGTGGTGCGGTGGCGGGTTCGCCGCTCCGCCGTACACTGGTGGAGATCACTGACCCGGCGCGCGTCGTGCGCGCCCATGGGCGATCTTGCGGGCGATTCGGCGGCGTTCAGCTGCGGCAGGCCGACGCGAAGATGCGCCCCGCTCGAAAGGCATTTCTTGACCGCGTTTGCTGAACCCAGCACGTTTCCGCCCGCCCTCGACACCGCCGACGCGCAGGCCCTCGTCGAGCGGGACGCCACCCCGCAGGACTCCGCCGCACCGGTGACGGCCGAGGCCACCGACTTCGCCGCGCTGGGGCTGCCCCAGCCGCTGGTCCGCGCGCTCGCCCGGCAGGGCATCACCGCCCCGTTCGAGATCCAGCGCGCCACCATGCCGGACGCGCTCGCCGGCCGGGACGTCCTCGGTCGGGGCCAGACCGGCTCCGGCAAGACCCTGGCCTTCGGCCTGCCGCTGCTGGCCCGGGTGGCCGACGGCGAGCGGGCCCGGCCGCTGCACCCGCGGGCCCTGGTCCTGGTGCCGACCCGCGAGCTCGCCATGCAGGTCAACGACGCGCTGCTGCCGCTCGGCAAGGCCGTCGGCGTGTTCCTGAAGACCGCCGTCGGCGGCGTGCCGTACGACCGGCAGATCGACGCCCTGCGGCGCGGCGTGGAGATCGTCGTGGCCACCCCGGGCCGGCTGGGCGACCTGATCGCCCGGGGCGTGTGCCACCTGGACGACGTGGAGATCACGGTCCTCGACGAGGCCGACCAGATGGCCGACATGGGCTTCCTGCCCGAGGTCACCGAGCTGCTGGCGAAGACGCCGGCGGGCACCCAGCGGCTGCTCTTCTCGGCCACTCTGGACGGTGACGTCGACGCGCTGGTCAAGCGGTTCATGACCGATCCGGTGACCCACTCGACCGCCCCGTCCACCGCATCGGTGTCCACCATGGACCACCACATGCTGCTGATCCCGCCGCACGACAAGTTCCCGGTGGCGGCGTCCATCGCGGCCCGGGACGGGCGGACCATGGTCTTCGCCCGCACCCAGCTCGGCGTCGACCGGCTGGTCGAGCAGCTCGCCGCCGTGGGCGTACGCGCGGGTGGCCTGCACGGCGGCAAGACGCAGCGGATGCGTACCCGCACGCTGGCCGAGTTCCGTGAGGGTCGGATGAACGTCCTGGTCGCCACGGACGTGGCGGCCCGGGGCATCCACGTGGACGGCGTCTCGCTGGTGCTGCACGTCGACCCGCCGAAGGACCCGAAGGACTACCTGCACCGCGCGGGGCGTACCGCTCGGGCCGGGGAGTCGGGCGCGGTCGCCACGCTGGTGCTGCCGAAGCAGCGCCGGACGACCCTCGCCATGCTGGAGAAGGCCGGCGTGGCGCCGGCCGAGACCCGGGTGCGCGCCGGCGACCCGGCGCTCGCCGAGCTGACCGGCGCCCGCGAGCCGAGCGGCGTCCCGGTCCGCAACGAGCCCGAGGAGCCGCGCCGGCACGGCGACCGGCCGGGCGGCCCGCGCCGCTTCGGTGACCGCGACGCCCGGGGCGAGCGCCGCTACGGCGACCGGCCCCAGGGCGAGCGGCGCTACGGCGACCGGCCCCAGGGCGAGCGCCGCTACGGCGATCGGCCCACCGAGGGACGCGGCTACGGCGAGCGGGGCTTCGCGGACCGGGGCGAGCGCCGCTACGGCGACCGGCCGCACGGCGAGCGCGGCTACGGCGACCGCCCCCAGGGCGAGCGCCGCTACGGCGACCGGCCCACCGAGGGACGCGGCTACAGCGACCGGGACGGGCGCGGCGAGCGCCGCTACGGCGACCGGCCGCAGGGCGACCGCCGCGGCTACGGCGACCGCCCCCAGGGCGAGCGCCGCTACGGCGACCGGCCCACGGAGGGGCGCGGCTACGGCGACCGGCCCACCGACAGCCGGGGCTACGGCGATCGACCGCAGGGCGAGCGCCGCTACGGCGACCGGCCCACCGAGGGACGCGGCTACGGCGAGCGCGGCGAGCGGCGCTTCGGCGACCGGGGCGGCTTCCGGCCCGAGGGCCGGGGTCGCGACGACCGGCCGCGCGACGAGCGGCGGGGCTTCGGCGGGCGACCGCCGTCGCGTACCCACTGATCACGAGCACCGACCGGAACGCCGTCGCGGAGCCCACGCTCCACGGCGGCGTTTCCGCATCCGCTGCCGGTGTCGGTCGCGTCGCGTAACGTCCGGCTCATGCCGACCATGCCGAAGTCGCTCTTCTGGACCCGGGCGGACACCGCCGGCACGGAGCACGCGCTGTTCGACGACGGCCGGGGGCTGACCGCTCGGGGCACGCTCACGGCTGTCGACCCGGTCCCCTACACCTGTCGCTACCAGCTCACCACCGACCCGCAGTGGGTGACCGCCCGGGCCGAGGTCGAGGTGGAGGGCTCCGGGTGGCTGCGGAGCGTACGCCTGGAACGGGCCGGCGACCGGTGGCGGGTGACCACCGGCGAGCAGGGCGACCTGGACGCGGCGCTGCGGGCCGCCGGCCATCCACCCGCCGGGCTGCCCGGCACGGACGACCCGGACCGGCTGGCCGAGGCGCTGGACGTCGACCTCGGCGGTTCGCCGCTGTTCAACGCCCTGCCGGTGCACCGTCTCGGGTTGCCCCGCGCGCCGGCCGACACGCCGCACCGGGTCGCCGTCGCCTGGGTGCTGGTGCCCAGCCTGATGGTGGTGCCCGCCGAGCAGGTCTACACGCCGCTCGGCCCCGGCCGGGTCCGCTTCACCAGCGACACGTTCACCGCCGACATCGACCTCGACGCCGACGGCTACGTGGTGCGCTACCCGGGGTTGGCCGAGCGCGTCGACCCGCGCTGACTACCTGGCCCCGTGCCGGAGTCGGCCAGCCGGGCGTGCCGCCGCGGGTCAGGCCGGCCAGGCGCCGTCGGCGAGGAAGCGCTCGATCGTCGCCAGGTGCGGGCCCAGGTCGAGCCCCTGGGCGGCCACCCAGTCGTCGGCGTAGTAGGTGTCGGCGTAGCGGTCGCCGGCGTCGCAGATCAGGGTGACCACCGAGCCGGTGCGGCCCTCGGCGAGCATCTCCGCGATCAGCCCGAAGGCGCCCCACAGGTTCGTGCCGGTCGAGCCACCCACCCGGCGGCCGAGCACGGCCGAGCCGGCCCGCATGGCGGCCAGCGAGGCGGCGTCGGGCACCTGGACCATCCGGTCCACCACCGAGGGCAGGAACGACGCCTCGACGGTCGGCCGGCCGATCCCCTCGATCCGCGAGCCGCGCCCGGTGCGGACCGACCAGTCGGCCGCCTGCCAGGCGGGATAGAACGCGGAGTTCTCCGGGTCGACCACGCAGAGCTTGGTGGGCAGCCGCCGGTAGCGGGCGTACCGGCCGATGGTGGCGCTGGTGCCGCCGGTGCCGGCGCCCACCACGATCCACGCCGGCACGGGGTGCCGCTCCAGGGCGAGCTGCGCGTAGATCGACTCGGCGATGTTGTTGTTGCCCCGCCAGTCGGTGGCCCGCTCGGCGAAGGTGAACTGGTCCATGAAGCGCCCGCCGGAGTCCTCCGCCAGCCAGCGGGCCTCGACGACCACCTTGGCCGGGTCGTCGACGAGGTGGCAGCGGCCGCCCTGGAACTCGATCTGGGCGATCTTCTCCGGCGAGGTGGAGGCCGGCATCACGGCGATGAACGGCAGCCCCAGCATCCGCGCGAAGTACGCCTCCGAGACCGCCGTCGAGCCGGAGGACGCCTCGACGATCGTGGTGCCCGGACCGATCCAGCCGTTGCACAGCCCGTAGAGGAAGAGCGAGCGGGCCAGCCGGTGCTTGAGGGAGCCGGTGGGGTGCACCGACTCGTCCTTCAGGTAGAGGTCGATCCCCCACGCCCGGGGCAGCGGGAACGGCAGCAGGTGGGTGTCGGCGGACCGGTTGGCGTCCGCCTCGACGGTGGCGATCGCATCGGTCACCCAGCGCCGGCTGGCCTCGTCGCACCGGTCGAGATGAGTCACGTCCGAAACCTAGCAAGCCCGCTCAGCGCGGCTCGGCTCCGGCCCGGCGGCGCTGGCGGCGCTGACCCGCCCGGCCGGCCGCGAGGATCAGCGGGGCGAGCCGCACGGCCGGGCCGGGCAGCGCGTCGAGCAGCCGGACCTGCGCGCCGCGCCAGCGCGGCACGCTGACCACCGGGCGGGGCCGGCGGGCCAGGCGCGCGGCCCGGCGGGCCACCCGCTCGGGGTGCAGCAGCGTCCCGGTGAAGGAGGCCGCGGCGCCCGGGTCGTCGAGCCGGTCGTGCAGCATCGGCGTCCAGATCCCGTCCGGGCAGAGGCACGACACGTGTACGCCCCGGTGCCCGGCCAGCCGCAGGTCGGCGAGGGTGCCGATGCTGAAGGCCACCAGGGCGTGCTTGCTGGCCGCGTAGACGGTCTCGCCGGGGGCGGCCACCAGCCCGGCCAGCGAGACGACGTTGACCACGTGCCCGTGCCCCTGCGCCCGCATGACGGCCAGAGCGGCGAGGGTGCCGTTCATCGCGCCGAGTGTGTTCACCTCGACCACCCGGCGGCGGGTCGCCGCGTCGTGCTCCCAGGAGGGGCCGGTGACGAGGATGCCGGCGTTGTTCACCCAGAGGCCGAGCCCGCCCCGGCCGGCCGCCTCGGCGGCGACGGCGGCGCAGGCGGCCTCGTCGCGGACGTCCAGCGGGCGGGACCAGCCGCCGAGCGGCGCGGCGGCGTCGGCCACCGCCCCGGCGTCGAGGTCGGTGAGGAGCACCGGCCAGCCGTCGGCGTGCAGGGCGGCGGCGATGGCCCGGCCGAGGCCGCCGGCGGCGCCGGTGACCACGGCCGCCCCGGGGACGGGCTTCGTCATCGGCGCACGCTATCGCCGCCGGCTGCGGGACGCCAGGGCCGGCGGGACGACCCGGCGGGCCAGGCGGGCCCCGTGCCGCGGCGGTCAGGTGGTGGGCGCCACCGGGGGCTGCGGGCGGTTCTCCCACTTGGTGGAGAGGGCGATGCCGGTCCGGGTGGAGGCGACGCCGGGGGTCCGGTTCAGCCGCACGATCAGCCGCTCCAGCTCCGCGATGGTGCCGACCCTGGCCTTGAGCAGGAACGACTCGACGCCGGCCATGAAGTAGCAGGACTCGATCTCGGGCATCTGCCGGAACGCCTCGAGCACGTCGTCGGTGTCGGCGCCCGAGTCCTGGATGATCCCGATGAGCGCGGTGACGGCGAGGCCGATCGACTCGGGCTCCACCTCCGCCCGGTACGCCCGGATCACGCCGCCGGACTCCAGCTTGCCGACCCGTTCGTGCACGGCCGGCGCGGAGAGGCCCACCTGCCGGGCCAGCTCGGCGTAGGACAGGCGGGCGTTGCCGCGCAGCAGTTCCACGAGGCTCAGGTCGATGGCGTCCACGGACTGTAGACCCTAGCGGTCCGGGCGTAACGTCGGGCATTCGGAGCGCGTTGAACATGACAGGGTGTAGTCGTTCGCAAACTCACAGTCAAGGGAGTCGTCCGCAGGTAATATTTCCTAACTTCCCACTCAGTGCGTTTTTCGCGTTTGGCGGACAGGCCAGGTCGCTGGTGCTGTAATTGCCATACGTCCCTCATGACGGCTCTGGGCTCGCACCGGCCGGGGGCAGTGTGTTCAGCCGGGGGCTTCGTCGACGCGAGGAGGGGGCTGTGGACACTGGAGATCGCCTGCTGACACCGGGTGAAGTTGCCGCACTGTTTCGGGTTGACCCGAAGACTGTGACGCGATGGGCGGCGGCGGGCCGGATAGGCAGCATCCGGACTCCAGGCGGGCACCGCCGGTTTCGGGAATCCGAGGTGCGGGCCCTGCTTGAGGGTGAGGGCATGTTGGACGAGGCGGAGGACGTCGGCAAGCCGCGCAACGCGGGGCCGGCCGCCTCGACCGGCCCGGGCCCGGCCAACGCGGGAATGTACTGACCGGTGCGGATCGGCGCGCGGACCGGACACCGACTCCGGTCCGCGGCCCTGTGAACCCGGCCGGGCTCAGTCCCGCGCCGCGCCCAACTCACCAGACCAGCGGCGGAACAGGTCGTGCGGTACGCCGAGGGCGTCCAGCACCTTGCCGGCGACGAAGTCGACGAGCTGCTGGGCGGAGGCCGCCGCCCCCGCGCCGTAGAAGCCGGGGCTGGCCGGCAGCACCACCGCCCCGGCGTCGTGCAGGGCGATCAGGTGCTCCAGGTGGCTGCGGGTCACCGGCGTCTCCCGGGGCACCACCACCACCGGCCGGCGCTCCTTGAGGTTCACCTCGGCGGCGCGCTGGAGCAGGTCCTTGGAGAGCCCGATGGCGATGCCGGCGCAGGCCGCCGTACTCGCCGGGACCACCGCCATCCCGCGTACCCGGTAGGAGCCGCTGCTCGGGCCGGCCGCCAGGTCGCCGGCGGGCCAGTGTCGCACGTCGGCGCCCGCGAGATCCCGGCCCAGCCAGGTGGCCAGGTCCTCCGCCCAGTGCGCGTCCCGGAACGGGCGGCCGGTCTCGTCCAGAACCGTCAGCCGGGCGGCCCGGGAGACGATCAGGTCCACCGGCTCCCCGGCGTCGATCAGCGCCCGCACGACGGCCGCCGCGTACGGCGTCCCGGACGCCCCGGAGACCCCGACCACCCATGGTTCCCGCATGCCACCAGCCTGCCTGGTCGCTCGCCGGCGCCGTCGGGCACCCCCCGGACCGGCGCCCGCCCGGGATACCCGCCTCCGGGGTGGTTTGTCCCCGACGAGCGCGATGTCGGCCGGGATCGCGGGCATCCCGGCGACCTGACATGCTGCCGGGACGATTCGCACCGGACGCAGATCGCACGCGGGAGGAATCGGTGATGACCGACGAGATCCTCTGGTCGCTACGGTCGGAGTGCCCCATCCCGCCCCGGCTCTCGCCGCACGCCGACCGGGTGCAGGGCTGGCTGACCGACGACCTGCTGCCGGGCCTCGGCCTGCCGGCCGACGACGGGACGCCGCAACGGCTGGCCCGCGCCGGCGTCGCCCGGTACGCCGGCCGCCTCTACCCGGGCGCCACGGAGTCCGACCTGCGTGTGCTGGCCGCGCTGTTCACCTGGTTCTTCCTGGTCGACGACGCGTGCGACGGGCCGGGCCGGCTCGGCACGGACGAGATCCGGGCGCTGCGCGCCGGCGCGCTGACCCTGCTGCGTGAGGGCCCCCGGATCCGGCACGCCGGACTCACCGGGCCGCTGCGGCGGCTGCTGGTGCGCGCGTGGCGGGAGCCGCGCCGCCGGATGCCGGCCCGCTGGCGGCTGCGCTTCGCCGAGGCGGTCGCCGACCACCTCGACGGCACGTGGCGGGAGGCGGTCAACAAGTCGGCCGGACGCCATCCCGACGTCGCCGAGTACGTCGAGCTGCGGCGCGCCACCTCCGCCACGTACGTGTCGTACCCGCTGGTGGAGTTCGTCACCGGGCGTCCGCTGCCCGACGCGGTGCACCACCACCCGCTGCTGCGCCGGGTCGCCACCACCGGGAACGACCTGGTCTCCTGGTACAACGACCTGGCCTCGCTGGAGCGCGACCGGGCCACCTCGGGTGGGCACAACCTGGTGCTGGCGACCGCCGCCGAGCACGGGGTGCCGGTGGAGACCGCGGTCGCGCTGACCGCCGAGCGCTGGCGGGCGTCGATGCGGCGCTTCGTCGAGCTGCGGGCGGCGGTGCCGTCGTTCGGGCCGGCGCTGGACGAGGCGGTCACCGACCGCCTCGACGGGGTGGCGAACGCCGTCCGGGCGACCGTCGACTGGACGCTGGAGAGCGACCGCTACCCGGGCTCCCGCCCCGAGCCCGCCGCCCTCCGCTGACCCTCGCCGCCCACACCCCGGCCCTCCGACGAGCCCGCCCACGGAGGGGCGCTGCGGCCGGGCGCGGTCAGGGGCGCAGGTCGAGGCGGATCACCAGGTCGATCAGGGCGAAGACGAACAGCGCGATGCCGACGAAGCCGTTGGCGGTGAAGAAGGCCCGGTTGACCTTGCTCAGGTCGGTCGGGGTGACGACCACGTGCTGGTAGCCGAACGCAAGCGCGGTCAGCGCCAGCCCGATCCACCAGGGCCAGCCGAAGCCGACCAGCGCGCCGAACCAGATGAAGAGCGCGAAGGTCACCACGTGCGCCACGGTCGAGGCGTGCAGGGCGAAGCGTCGGCCGTACCGGGCGGGCACGCTGTGCACCCCGATCTCCCGGTCGATCTCCGAGTCCTGGCAGGCGTAGATGAGGTCGAAGCCGCCGATCCAGAGCCCGACGGCCGCGCCGAGCAGCCAGGCGGGCCACGAGCCGTCGAGGGTGCCGGTGACTCCCAGCCACGCGCCGACCGGGCCCACCGCCTGGGCGACCCCCAGGATGGCGTGCGGCCAGTTTGTAAACCGCTTGCCGTACGGGTAGACCACCAGCGGCACCACGGCGAGCGGCGCGAGCACCAGGCAGAGCGGGTTGAGCAGGGCGGCGGCGGCGAGGAAGACCACGAGCGCGACCGCCGCGCCGGTCCAGGCCGTCCGCACGCTGACCGCCCCGGTGACCAGCTCCCGGGAGGCGGTACGCGGGTTCCGCGCGTCGATCCGCCGGTCCAGGATCCGGTTGGCCGCCATGGCGAACGTCCGCGCGCCCACCATCGCCACGGTGATCAGCAGCAGGTCCCCCCACCGCACCCGCCCCCCGTGAACCTGCATGGCGGTCAACGCCGACAGGTACGCGAACGGCAACGCGAACACGGAGTGCTCGATCGCCACGAGCTTGAGGAAGGACTTGACCCGGCCGGGACGCTCCACCGGCTCGGCGACGGCGGTGGCCATCAGATGCCGTACTCCTTCCAGCGCTTGTCCACCAGGGAGACGACCTCGGGGGCCATCCGCATCTCCTCCGGCCAGCCCCGGGTGTAGCCCTCCTCGGGCAGCTTGCGGGTCGCGTCGACGCCCGCCTTGCCGCCCCAGAACTGCTGGTAGGACGCGTGGTCCAGGTGGTCCACCGGGCCCTCGGTGAGCAGCAGGTCGCGGGCGTAGTCGACGTTGCCGAAGGCGCGGAAGGCGACCTCGTTGTAGTCGTGGACGTCGCAGTCCTCGTCGACGATCACGATCAGCTTGGTCAGCGACATCATGTGCGCGCCCCAGATCGCGTTCATGACCTTCTGGGCGTGCTTCGGGTAGCGCTTGCGGATCGACACGATCGCGCAGTTGTGGAAGACGCCGGCGGCTGGCAGGTCGTAGTCGACGATGTCCGGGATCAGGAAGCGCAGCAGCGGCGCGAAGATCCGCTCGGTGGCCTTGCCGAGGCCGTGGTCCTCCTGCGGCGGCTGCGACGTGACGATCGAGTGGTAGACCGGGTCGCGCTGCATGGTCAAGCACTCGATGTGCATCACCGGGAACGACTCGACCGGCGTGTAGAAGCCGGTGTGGTCGCCGAACGGGCCCTCCGGCAGCCGCTCGCCCGGCTCGAGGTAGCCCTCCAGGACGACCTGCGCGTGCGCCGGCACCTGGAGCGGGACCGTCAGGCAGTCCACCATTTCGACCCGCTCGCCGCGCAGGTACCCGGCGAACAGGTATTCGTCGATGTCGGCGGGGAGCGGCGCGCTGGCCGCGTAGGCGACCGCAGGATCGGCGCCGATGGCGATCGCCACCGGCAGGCGCTGCCCCAGCCGCTCGGCGACCGCGTGGTGCGCCGTGGAGTTCTTGTGGATCTGCCAGTGCATGCCGATGGTGTTCCGGGAGTGCTGCTGCAACCGGTACAGCCCCAGGTTGCGCTTGCCGGTCTCGGGGTGCTTGGTGTGGGTCAGCCCGAAGTTGTGGAAGATCCCGCCGTCGCCCGGCCAGACCTGGAGGCCGGGCAGCCGGTTCAGGTCGACGTCGTCGCCCCGGTAGACCACCTGCTGGCAGGGAGCGGTCTTGACCTTCTTCGGCGGCATCGACTTGAGCTGCATGACCTTGCCGAGGCCGTCCATCATCCCGGAGAGGCCCATCGGCAGCTCCGGCTTGAGCATGTTGCCGATCCGCTCGCCGACCTCGTCCAGCGACTCGACGCCGAGCGCCATCGCCATCCGCTTCTCGGTGCCGAAGAGGTTGATCGCCACCGGCATCTCGCCCCGGGTCGGCCGCTCGAAGAGCAACGCGGGGCCGCCCGCGCGGACCGTCCGGGTGACGACCTCGCTGATCTCCAGGGTGGGATCGACGGGGACGCTCACCCGCCGCAGCTCGCCCGCGCGCTCCAGCGCAGCGAGGAAGTCCTTCAGATCGTTGTACGGGAAGCCACGAGCCGCCATGCCTGCCAGTCTCCCGCACCGGCACCCCGGCCACCCCAGCCGGGTCGGGTGATGTCGACTGCGCCATGTGCGTTCCGCCACACCGACCACCGGCGGCGAACGTGTGGGTGCCCGGCGACAGCATGCGTGGGCTGACCGGTGGTCGGTCCTGCCGTCACCCGGCGGGCTGCCAGGCGTACGCGGCCACGGGTGGGTCGAGCGGCGCGCCGGTGAGCCGGTTGGCGAAGGTGGAGATGGTGTACGTCCCCACGCCGAGCACCACGTCCAGGGCGTGTCGGGGCTGGTAGCCGGCCGCCAGGAAGGCGCGGGTCCCCTCCTCGGGCACCGCGCCCCGGTGGTCGAGCACCGCGACGGTGAAGCGCCGCAGCGCCTCCAGCCGGTCGTCGGGCAGCGGCGTGCCGGCGCGCAGCGCCTCGATCAGCTCGGGCGCGGCGCCGTGCCGGGTCAGCGTGGCGGTGTGCATGGCCACGCAGAGGTGGCACTCGTTGCGGGTGGCGACGGTCAGCACGACCACCTCCCGCTCGACCGGGCCGAGCGCGCAGCCCTCGAAGATGCCGTTGACGGTGAGGAACCCCTTGAGCAGTTCCGGGGACTCGGCCATGAGGCCGACCGCGGCGGGCAGGTGGCCGAGCGTGCGGCGTACGCCTTCGATGGTCGGGCGCGCGGCGGCGGGGGCGGTCTCGGGGGTGTGGGGCGTGAAGACGGGCACGGGGTGACCTTTCGTCGGGAGCAACTGGCGTCGCCGGGCGCGGCAGGGCGGAACGGCGCCGGCGGTGACGTACGATCGTCAACGTGGTTGTCCAAATGGTAAACGTGGTTGTCGAACATGGCAACTGACCCCGATCGACCCGGCTTCCTGCTGCCCCTGCTGCTGCTCGCCGGCTTCCGTACGCTCATCGACGACCTGCACGCGGAGCTGGCCCGGCAGGGGCACCCGGAGCTGCGGCCACTGCACGGCTTCGTGCTCCAGGCGGTCGGCGCCGACGGCACCACCGCGACCGAGCTGGGCCAACGGTTGGGAATCTCCAAGCAGGCGGCCGGCAAGACGGTGGACCGCCTGGTCGCCCTCGGCTACCTCGAACGGGCCGACGACCCCCGCGACGCCCGGCGCAAACTGGTCCGGATGACCCCGCACGGTCTCGACGGACTGCGCCGCTCGGCGGTGGTCTTCGAACAGCTCCGGCAGCGGTGGGCCGACACCCTCGGCCCGGAACGGGTCGCCGCGATGGAAGACGACCTGCGGGCGGTCGCCCCGGCCAACCTGTTCCGCCTGGACGTGCCCGGCTGGTTCGGCGGCTGACCCGACCCGTCGCCAGCGACAAATGTCACCGGCGCTGGCCCGGCGTCGACCCGGCGGTGCACGGTGGACGCATGTCGGACGCGTACGTCGTGGGCGACCCGGACGGGCTGTCGCCGCTGCTGACCGAGGTGCGGGATGCGATCGCCCGCGAACTGCACGCCCAACTCGCGCTACGCGCGGAGCGGATCGAACTCGCCGACGTGCCGGAGATCGCCTACCAGGCCGCCCTGCGGGTGGACGAGACCCTCCAGTGCCGCCGGGTCGGCTCGTCGAGCGACCGCCAGTCGCCCGAGTAGAGCCGGGCCGGCTCGACCAGGATCGTCGGAAGCAATTCGTAGAACCACACTTCCTATAAGTGTGGTTCTACGAGATGCGGTAGCGGCTAGTCGAGGCCGCCGTAGGAGTGCAGGCCCTCGAAGAAGATGTTCACCCCGAACAGGTTCATCAGCATGGTGAGGAAGCCGACCACGGCCAGCCAGGTGGCCACGTTCCGCTTCACGCTCGGGGTGGCCCGGGCATGCAGGTAGCCGGCGTAGATCACCCAGGAGATGAACGACCAGGTCTCCTTCGGGTCCCAGCCCCACGGCCGGCCCCAGGCCGCCTCGGCCCAGATCGCCCCGGCGATCACCGCGAAGGTGAAGATCGGAAACGCGAAGGCGTGCAGCACGAAGGTCAGCCGCTCCAGGGCGGCCGCCGCCGGCACCCGCTTCGCCAGGGTGTACGGGAAGCTCCGCCTGCCCTGCTCGTAGCCGGAGCGCATCAGGAACGCCACCGCAGGAACCGCGCCGAGCAGCAGGATGCCGGAGGCGAAGATGACCGTCGAGACGTGGATGAGGAACCAGTACGAGTTGAGCGCCGGCACGAGCGGCACGATCGGCACGTAGAGCACCAGCTCGGCGGTCGCCAACAGCAGCACCATCACCAGCGACAGGAACAGCCCCAGGCGACGCAGCATCGGCAGCTTCCAGAGCACCACCAGCCAGGCGGCGGCGCCGATCCACGTGACCGTGAGCACGAACTCGTACATGTTGCCCCAGGGCATCCGGTCGGCGGCGACACCGCGGGCGACCAGTGCCCCGAGGTGCAGCAGCACGCCGAGCGCGGTGAGGCCCACCGCGATCCGGCCGGCCAGCCGGGCCCGATGCGCGGTGCGCTCGGCGGCGGTCGGGCCGCTCGCCACCGGCTCGGGCGAGACGCTGCCGCCGGCCGCGCCGACGCCGGCCCCGACCAGCTCGCGGGTGGGCGCCGCGACGCGGGCGCGGGCGTTGCCGAGCGCGTACTCGACGGCGTGGCTGATCATCGCGACCAGGTACGCCAGGATCGCGAACGACACCAGCTGGTCGGAGAGTGCGGACATCACTCGGCTCCTTCTCGCGATCCGGCCCGCCCGTCGCCGGCGCGACCACCCGGCCCCCCGTCGCCGCTGACCGCGGCGACGAGCTGCGCGAACTCGTCGGCGAACCCTGGATTGTCGGTGCGCGGCAGGCCACCGGCCTCGACCAACCTACTACCGCCCGTCGGAGATCCACCCGCGGGGTCTGTCGGCAACACCCGGAAGAAGACCCGGCGGCGCCGGCCGAACAGCGAGCCCATCAGCCCGACCAGCAGCACCCCGGAGCTGACCAGCAGCAGCGTGGAGCCCGGGTCGTACCGGACCGACAGGGTGATGTACGGCAGGCTGTCCAGGAACTCGACCTTGGTGCCGTCGTCCAGCGTCCAGGTCTCGCCCTTGCGGAGCAGCTTCGTGCCGACCTCCTTCACCTTGCCGGCCCGCACCTGCCGCTGGTCCAGCTCGTAGATCGAGCCGGGGATGCCCGCGTCCAGCCCCAGGTTGCCCCGGTAGGCGACGAGGTTCAGCGCCGGGTTGCGCTCGGTCGGGTACTCGGAGCGCGCGAACGGCGCCGAAGCCGGCGCGGTCGGCAGGTAGAGACCGGAGAAGGCCATCTGGAGGTCCGGGTCCCGGCTGCCGGTGGCCGGGTCGACGTTGGCGTCCGGGAAGGCCGCCAACCCCTCGCTGGTCAGCCCGATGTCGCCGGTGGTCAGGAACGGCACGGCGCTGGTCTGGCTGCGGCCGAACCGGTCGGTGTAGCGAATCACCGGGGCGTAGCCGTGGCCGAGCAGGTAGACGTTCGCGCCGTCGAGGCGCAGCGGGGAGTTGACCGAGAACTCCGCCTGCCGCTGCTCGCCGCCGTCCTCGTCGACGGTCACCTTGGCGTTGAAGAACTCCGGCTGGCCGGTCTCCAGGAACCGGGCCTCGAAGTCGTCGAGCTGGATGCAGAAGTCGGCCAGGTCCTCGCTGCCGACGCGGGGGCCGAGCTTGCTCTCGGCGTACTGCTGGCGGGTGTTGCAGAACGCGTTGTCCTTGCCGGCGACCAGCAGCTTGTTGCCGCTCCAGCCGTACCAGGAGCCGAGCGCGACCCCGACCAGCACGACCACCATCGAGGTGTGGAAGAGCAGGTTGCCGGTCTCCTTGAGGTAGCCCTTCTCGGCGGAGACCTCGTCGCCGCGGACCACCACGCGCCAGCGCCGTCGGCGCAGCGCCTCGGCGATCGCCGCCGTGCCGCCCTCGGGGGCGGGCAGCACCGCGTGCTGCGGCAGCCGGTCCAGCCGCTTCGGGGCGGCCGGCGGCTTCGACCGCAGCGCCCGGACGTGGTCACGCAGGCGGGGGGTGATGCAGCCGATCAGCGAGGTGAACAGCAGGAGGTAGATCGCGGAGAACCAGACCGAGCCGAACGCCTCGAAGGCACCGATCCGGTCCAGCACCCGGGCCATGTCGGGGTGCTCGGTGAAGTAGTCCCGCACGTCCTCCGGGTTGACCCCGCGCTGCGGCAGCACCGAGCCGGGGATGGCGGCGATCGCGAGCAGGAACAGCAGCACCAGCGCCGTACGCATGCTGGTGAGCTGCCGCCACGAGTTGCGCAGCAGGGCCAGCAGCCGGTTGGGGCGACGCCGGGGCGCCTCGGCCGGCGTCGCCGGCCGCTCGTCCACGACAGTCATCAGATGCTCACCTCGCCCACCCCGACGGTGGTCTGCAACCAGATCACGAAATTCGTCCACCCGCCGGTGACCAGCGCGAGGCCGATCAGGATCAGCAGGGCGCCGCCGACCCGGGTGATCCAACGGCTGTGGCGCCGAACGGCGCGGAAGACCCCGAGCAGGCGCTGGAAGCCCAACCCGAAGACGACGAAGGGTATCCCCAGCCCCAGGCAGTACGCCACGGCCAACACCACGGCGCGGTCGGTCTGCCCCTCGACGGCGGCCATGCCGAGCACCGCGCCCAGCGTCGGTCCGACGCAGGGCACCCAGCTGAGCGCGAAGACCGCGCCGAACACCGGGGCGCCGAGCAGCCCGGCGGCGGGCAGCCGGTGGATCCGGAACTCCCGCTGCAGCCCGGGGACCACCCCGACGTAGCCCAGGCCGAGCACGACGATCAGCGCGCCGATGACGATCTCCAGCGTGCGCTCGTACTCGAAGAAGACCCGGCCGACGCCGGCGAAGAGGATCGCGGTGGCGGTGAAGACGACGGTGAAGCCGGCGATGAACAGCAGCGTGCCGGCCAGCACCCGGCCCTTCACGGCGGCGGCCGGCGCGGTGCGCTCCCGCACCGCCACCCCGCCCCCGGTGTTAGGAAGGGCCCCTTCCTCTACCGAATCCGTTAACGGGGTGCCCTTCCTTACCCGAGGGCGCCGGCCCTCCAGGTCCGCCCCGGCGAGGCCGGTGACGTACGACAGGTAGCCCGGCACCAGCGGGAGCACGCACGGGGAGAGGAAGCTGACCAGGCCGGCGAGCGCGGCCGCGCCGATGGCGAGCAGCAGCGGACCGGACTGGGCGAGTTCCCGGAACGTCTCGCCCATCAGCGGGAACCGTTGGGGGCGGGCTGCTCGGCCGCGATCCGCTCGACGATGGGCTGGAGGCCCTCCTGCCTCACCGCCGCGCGGATGACGGCGGCGATCCGGCCGTCCCGGTCGAGCACGATGGTGGCCGGGATGGTGTTCGGCGGGATGTCCAGGGCGAGCGCGACCCGGCTGGGCGGATCGAACAGGCTCGGGTAGGTCACCCCGAACCGCTCCTCGAAGGCGATGGCCTTGTCCCGGCTGTCCTGGATGTTGACGCCCAGGAAGGCGACCCCGGAGCCCTTGGTCGCCTGGTAGGTGTTCTCCAGGTCGTCCGCCTCGGCCCGGCACGGGTTGCACCACGAGCCCCAGAAGTTGACCACGACGACCTGGCCGCGGTCCTTCGCCACGTCGTGGCTGCCGCCGGTGAGCAGCTCGCCGGAGATCTTCGGGGCCGCGGAACGCTCGTCGGGCGCGCACTCGATGACGCCCTCGGAGTTGGTGCCGCAGGCGTCCTCCCGACTCTGCGAGGAGCAGCCGGCCAACGCCACCGTCGTGACGGCGGCGAGCAGACCCGCGGTCCACCTCCGGGCGTTCATCAGGCCCCCTTGGCCGTCCGGGCGGTCGCCGACATCGCGATCAGGTGCGCGGCCGGCTCGGAGTAACCGATGCCGACCACCTTGGCGCCGTCGAAGTGGAAGGAGGTGAGGCTGGCCAGCCCGCACTGACGCCGACGCGGGTCGTGCCAGAGCCGCTTGCGCTCGACGTGGCGGCGCAGCGTCCAGATGGGGAGCTGGTGCGAGACGAGCACGGCCTCGCGCCCCTCGGCGGCCACGCGGGCGGCGTGCAGGGCGGCGAACATCCGCTCCGCGATCGCGCGGTAGGCCTCGCCCCAGGACGGGGTGACCGGGTCCCGCAGCACCCACCAGTTGCGCGGGTCGCGGAACGAGCCGTCGCCGGGCGAGACCTTCTTGCCCTCGAACCAGTTGGCGCTCTCGATGAGCCGCTCGTCCACGCCGACCGGCAGCCCGAACTGCCCGGCGATCGGCTCGGCCGTCTGCTGGGCGCGTTCCAGCGGGCTGGCCACCACGTGCACGACCTCCCGCTCGGCGAGCCCCTGCGCGGCGGCCTTGGCCATCTGCACGCCGAGCTCGGAGAGCCGGAAGCCGGGCAGCCGGCCGTAGAGGATGCCCTCCGGGTTGTGCACCTCGCCGTGCCGCAGCACGTGGACCACCGTCTTGCTCACCGCTGCGCCCCCTTCGTTCGCGACTGCGGGGCTCGCAGACCCGGCTCACTCCTCGCGCTCACCGCAACGCCCTTCGTTCGCGACTGCGGGGCTCGCAGACCCGGCTCACTCCTCGCGCTCACCGCTACCCCCCGTGACCCGCCGCTGCCGCCGCGTTGGCCGCCGCCGGCAGGGCGGCGGCGATCTGCTCCAGAGCGGCGTCGTCCAGTGCCGCCGACACGAACCACGCCTCGAACGCGCTCGGCGGCAGGTAGACGCCGCCGGCGAGCATCGCGTGGAAGAACGCCTTGAAGGCCGGCACCTGCTGGGTGCGGGCGCTGTCGTAGTCGACCACGTCGGCATCGGTGAAGAAGATCGAGAACATGCTGCCCGCGTACGACAGCCGGTGCGGGACCCCGGCGGCGGCGAGCGCGTCGGCGGCGAGCTTGCTCACGACGGCGGCCGTCTCGTCGAGCCGGCGGTAGAGCGCGTCGTCGGCCAGCCGCAGGGTGGCCAGGCCGGCGGCGCAGGCGAGGGGGTTACCGGAGAGCGTGCCGGCCTGGTAGACGGGCCCGGCGGGGGCCAGTCGCTCCATGATCTCCGCGCGCCCGCCGAACGCCGCGGCCGGCAGCCCACCCCCCATGACCTTGCCGTACGTCCACAGGTCGGCGTCGGAGGCGTCGAGGCCGTGCCACCCGGCGCGGGAGACCCGGAACCCGGTCATCACCTCGTCGACGATGAGCAGCGCGCCGTGCGCGTGCGCGATCCGGGCGAGCTGCTGGTTGAACCCGTCGCGCGGGGCGACCACGCCCATGTTGCCGGCGGCGGCCTCGGTGATGATCGCGGCGATGTGCTGGCCCTCGGCGGCGAACGCCTGCTCCACGGCGGCGACGTCGTTGTACGGCAGCACGATCGTGTCGCCCGCCGCCGCTCCGGTCACGCCGGGCGAGTCGGGCAGGCCGAGGGTGGCCACGCCCGAACCGGCGGCGGCCAGCAGCGCGTCGGAGTGCCCGTGGTAGCAGCCGGCGAACTTGACGATCCGGGGGCGGCCGGTGAAGCCCCGGGCCAGCCGGATCGCCGACATGGTGGCCTCGGTGCCGGAGTTGACCAGCCGGACCTGCTCGACCGGGGTGCGGTCGACGATCTCGGCGGCCAGCTCGACCTCGCCCGGGGTGGGCGTGCCGAAGCTGGTGCCCCGGGCGGCGGCGGCCCGGATCGCGTCCACCACCTCGGGGTGCGCGTGGCCGAGGATCAGCGGGCCCCAGGAGGAGACCAGGTCGACGTAGCGCCGGTCGTCGGCGTCGTAGAGCCAGGGCCCCTCCCCCCGGACCATGAAGCGCGGGGTGCCGCCGACGGCACGGAAGGCGCGCACGGGGGAGTTCACCCCGCCGGGCACGATGGCCTTGGCGCGGTCGAACAGGGCCTCGGAGGCCGGCGCGTCGGCCGGGTAACGGCCGGATCCGGCGGGAAACATATCGGTCACGATGCCGCCATTGTGTCAGCGCCGGGCGGCGAATCGGCAGGCACCCCGCACCGGGGTTACCAGGCTCACCCGCCCCGACCGCCCGAGCGGTCTCGCCGGGCCCTTCCAGGGCTGCGGGTCGGCGGTGCTCCCGCTCGATGGGTGCGGCACCCCGGCTCGACAGGCCGGGTCGCCGGGATCGCGCTAGGCTGACCCGGTGGATCGTGCCGAACTGTCCATCACGCTACACCGGACGGGCGACGAAGCTGTGCTGCGCCTGGCCGGTGAGATCGACATGCTCACGGCCACCCAGCTGTCGACCGTCGTCAACGAGGTGCTCGCCGATCCGCCGCCGCGGATCGTGCTCGATCTCGGCGGCGTCACCTTCTGCGACTCGCAGGGCCTGGGCACCCTCGTCGTGCTCAGCCGGAAGGCCAGCCACGCGCAGAGCCTCCTGATGCTGACGAACGTCGGCGACTTCCTGCTCCGCGTCCTGGACATCACCGGCCTCCGCAGCGCCCTGATGATCCGCAACGACCAGACCACCGCCTGACCCACTCCCCCACCCCGCCCGCCCCGCCCCCGCCCCGGTGTCGGCCCCGGCGATCTTGCACTTTTGGCCCTTGAATTGTCCGCTTTTACGCTCTTTACCCGGGCAGGAAGTGCAAGATCGGCGCGGGGCCGGGGGGTGTGGGGGTGGCGAGATCGACGCGGAGGGGCCCCGGGGGGAAGGGGCGGAGTGGGTCAGGGGGTGTTGCCCCAGCGGGCCTGTTCGAGAAGGTCGACGGCGCGGTCGCGGGCGTCCGGGTCGTCCGTCCGCAGCATCGCGGTGGCCTCGTCGACCGCGTCGGTGAGCACCCGCCACTGCGCGTCGCGCTCTCGCACCAGATCCGACTGGGCCGCGAGCTGCCGGGTCTTCACCCACAGCTCCACGAATACCGACACCTTGGCCCGCAACACCCACGGGTCGAACGGCTTCGTGAGGTAGTCGACCGCGCCGACCGCGTAGCCGCGCAGCGCGAGCTGGGCGTCCCGGTCCGCGGCGGTGAGGAAGATGATCGGCACGTGCCGCGTACGCTCGCGCCGCTTGATGTGGCTCGCCGTCTCGAAGCCGTCCATGTCCGGCATCTGGGCGTCGAGCAGGATCACCGCGAAGTCGTCGACCAGCAGCTGCTTCAGTGCCGCCTCGCCGCTCTCCACGGCGACGGACTGGACCGGCAGCCCCTGGAGGATCGCCTCCAGCGCCATCAGGTTCTCCCGGCGGTCGTCCACCAGGAGCGCTTTGGCCATCTGGGTCACGAACTCTCCTCGGTTCGGCTGCCGCTGATCCAGGACGCCATGAGTTCGATCAACTCGTCCAGGTCGACGGGCTTGGTGATGTAGTCGGTTCCCCCGGCCGCCAGCGCCGACTCGCGGTCGCCGGGCATGGCCTTGGCGGTCAGGAAGACGATCGGCAGGTCGGCGAACCGGTGGTTGCGCCGGATCTGCCGGGTCGTCTCGTAACCGTCCTGGTCGGGCATCATCGCGTCCATCAGGACGATGTCGACCTCCGGATGCTCGGCCAGGAGGCGGACGCCGTCCGCCCCGTTGTCCGAGTACAACACGGTGAGCCCGTGCAGTTCCAACGCGCTGGTCAGCGCGAAGACGTTCCGGACGTCGTCGTCGACGATCAGCACGGTGGCCCCCTCCAGCCGCCGGGTGGCCGGCGTGGAGGCCGGCTCGGGCAGCTCCGGCGGCGGCATCAGCAGCGACGACGGCAGCCCGGCCCGGGCCGGCGACGGCGGCAGCGGCGCCACCACCGCGTCCGGCGCTAGCACGTCCGGCACGAAGAGGGTGAACGTCGAGCCCTGCCCGGGCGCCGACGACACGGCGATGCTGCCGCCCAGCAGCCGGGCCAGGTCCCGGCTGATGGACAGCCCCAGCCCCGTGCCGCCGTAGCGGCGACTGGTGGTGCCGTCGGCCTGCTGGAACGCCTCGAAGATCAGCGACAGCTTGTCGTCGGAGATGCCGATCCCGGTGTCGACCACCGTGAACGCGATGACCTGTTGCGCGTTGGTCAACGCCGGCACGTCGAAGGCCGTGTTCTCGGGCGCCGGCGCGATCCGCAGCGTCACCGCGCCGTTGTCGGTGAACTTGACCGCGTTGGAGAGCAGGTTGCGCAGGATCTGCTGCAGCCGCTGGGCGTCGGTGACCAGGGCCGGCGGCAGGTCCTTGCTGATCCGCACCTGGAAGTCCAGGCCCTTCTCTTCGGCCTGCGGCGCGAACGCCTGCTCCACGTAGCCGCGGATCTCGTCGAACCGCACCTCGGTGGGCTCGACGTCCATCCGCCCCGCCTCGATCTTGGACAGGTCCAGGATGTCGTCGATCAGCGACAGCAGGTCGGAGCCGGCGCCGTGGATGGTCCGGGCGAACTCGATCTGCTTCGGGGTGAGGTTCTGTTCCGAGTTCTCGACCAGCAGCCGGGCCAGCAGCAGCAGGGAGTTCAGCGGCGTACGCAGCTCGTGGCTCATGTTGGCCAGGAACTCCGACTTGTACGCCGACGCCCGGGTGAGCTGCTGGGCCTTCTCCTCCAGGCCGAGCCGGGCCAGCTCGATCTCGCGGTTCTTGGTCTCGATGTTGCCCTTCTGCTCGGAGAGCAGCTGCGCCTTGTCCTCCAGCTCGGCGTTGGTGCGCTGGAGCTCGGCCGACTGCTCCTGCAACTCGTGGGCGAGCCGCTGGGACTGCGCGAGCAGTTCCTCCGTACGCCGGTTGGCCTGGATGGTGTTGACGGCGATGCCGGTGGTGAGCACCAGCCGCTCCAGGAAGGACAGGTGCAGCTCGGAGAAGGGCGTCACGCTGGCGAACTCGATCACCCCGAGCAGCTCGCCCTCGAAGAGCACGGGCAGCACGACCAGGTCGGCCGGCGGGGTCTCGGCGAGCCCGGAGCGGAGCATCAGCCTGCCGTCCGGCGTCCCGCCCATCCGGATCGTCCGGCGGGAGAGGGCGGTCTGGCCGACCAGCCCCTCGCCGGGCCCGAAGGTGACGTCGTGCCCCCGGGCGACGTAGCCGTACGAGGCGGTCAGCCGCAGCCGCATCACGCCCTCGGAGGTGTCCGCCAGGAAGAACGCGCCGAGCTGCGCGTCGACCAGCGGGGTCACCTCCATCATGATCATGCGGCAGACCTCGCCGAGGTCGCGCTGGCCCTGGAGCAGTCCGCCGATGCGGGCCAGGTTCGAGTCGAGCCAGCCCTGCTCGGCGTTCTTCTTGGTCGTCTCCCGGAGGGTGACGATCATCTGGTTGATGTTGTCCTTCAGCTCGGCGACCTCGCCCTGCGCCTTGACCGCGATCCGCTGGGTCAGGTCGCCCCGGGTCACCGAGGTGGAGACCTGCGCGATGGCGCGCAGCTGGGTGGTGAGGGTCGAGGCGAGCTGGTTGACGTTCTCGGTGAGGTCCCGCCAGGTGCCGGAGACGCCCTTCACCTGCGCCTGGCCGCCCAGCTTGCCCTCGATGCCCACCTCGCGGGCGACGCGGGTCACCTCGTCGGCGAACGACGAGAGCTGGTCCACCATCGTGTTGACGGTGTTCTTCAGCTCCAGGATCTCGCCCTGCGCGTCGACCGTGATCTTCTGCGACAGGTCGCCGTTGGCGACGGCCGTGGTCACCGAGGCGATGTTGCGCACCTGCGACGTCAGGTTCGACGCCATCGAGTTCACGTTGTCCGTCAGGTCCCGCCACGTGCCGGAGACGCCCTTCACCTGGGCCTGACCGCCCAGCTTGCCCTCCGTACCCACCTCGCGGGCCACCCGGGTCACCTCGTCGGCGAACGACGAGAGCTGGTCCACCATCGTGTTCACGGTCGACTTCAGCTCCAGGATCTCGCCCTGCGCGTCGACCGTGATCTTCTGCGACAGGTCGCCCTTCGCGACGGCGGTGGAGACCTGGGCGATGTTGCGCACCTGGGCGGTCAGGTTGGACGCCATCGAGTTCACGTTGTCCGTCAGGTCGCGCCAGGTGCCGGCGACGCCACGCACCTGGGCCTGGCCGCCCAGCTTGCCCTCCGTACCCACCTCGCGGGCCACCCGGGTCACCTCGTCGGCGAACGACGAGAGCTGGTCCACCATCGTGTTGACCGTCGACTTCAGCGCCAGGATCTCGCCGCGGGCGTCCACGGTGATCTTCTGGGACAGGTCGCCCTTCGCCACCGCCGTGGTCACCGAGGCGATGTTGCGCACCTGCGACGTCAGGTTCGACGCCATCGAGTTCACGTTGTCCGTCAGGTCGCGCCACGTGCCGGAGACGCCCTTCACCTGGGCCTGACCGCCCAGCTTGCCCTCCGTACCCACCTCGCGGGCCACCCGGGTCACCTCGTCGGCGAACGACGAGAGCTGGTCCACCATCGTGTTGACGGTGTTCTTCAGCTCCAGGATCTCGCCCTGCGCGTCGACCGTGATCTTCTGCGACAGGTCGCCCTTGGCGACGGCGGTGGAGACCTGGGAGATGTTGCGCACCTGGCTGGTCAGGTTGCCCGCGAGCTGGTTGACGTTCTCCGTCAGGTCGCGCCAGGTGCCGGAGACGCCGCGCACCTGGGCCTGGCCGCCCAGCTTGCCCTCGATGCCCACCTCCCGCGCGACGCGGGTCACCTCGTCGGCGAACGACGAGAGCTGGTCCACCATCGTGTTGACGGTGTCCTTGAGCTCCAGGATCTCGCCCTGCGCCGCGACGGTGATCTTCTGCGACAGGTCGCCCCGCGCCACCGCCGTGGAGACCTGGGCGATGTTGCGCACCTGCGACGTCAGGTTCGACGCCATCGAGTTGACGCTGTCGGTGAGGTCCTTCCAGGTGCCCGCCACGTTCGGCACGTCGGCCTGGCCGCCCAGCTTGCCCTCGGTGCCCACCTCGCGAGCCACCCGCGTCACCTGCTCGGCGAAGAGCCGCAGGGTGTCGGTCAGGTAGTTCATCGTGTCGGCCAGCTCGGCGACCTCGCCGCGCGCCCCGACCGTGATCTTCTGCGACAGGTCGCCCTTGGCCACCGCCGTCGCCACCTGGGAGATCGACCGCACCTGGCCGGTCAGGTTCGACGCCATGGTGTTCACCGAGTCGGTGAGGTCCTTCCAGGTGCCGGCGACGCCGCGTACGTCGGCCTGGCCGCCCAGCTTGCCCTCGGTGCCCACCTCGCGGGCCACCCGGGTCACCTCGTCCGCGAACGACGAGAGCTGGTCCACCATCGTGTTCACGGTGCGCCCGATGCGCAGGTACTCCCCGCGCAGCGGCCGGCCGTCGATCTCCAGCGCCATGTGCTGGGACAGGTCGCCCTCGGCGACCGCCACGATGACCCGGGCGATCTCGGTGGTGGGCCGGCCGAGGTCGTCGATCAACGAGTTGACGGCCCGCTGGCCCTCCGCCCAGGAGCCGTCCAGCCCCTCGTCGTCCAGGCGCTCGGTGAGCCGGCCGTCCCGGCCGACGATCCGGCTGATCCGCCGCAGGTCGAGGTACTGCCGCTCCTGGAGCGAGACGACCTCGTTGAAGGCGTCCGCGACCTCACCGGCCCGGCCCGCCCGTCGGGGCAGCCGGACCTTGAGGTCGCCGCGGCCGACCCGCCGCAGCGCCTCGGTCAGTTCGACGAGGAGCGCCTCGTGGTCGGGCGCGGACGGATCCGCGGTCGCCGACTGTTTCGCCGTGGTCATCATTCCTCGCTCAGCTCGGGGCCACCGACTCCTGCGACGCAGGCCATCCCATCATTGTGCCCGCGACGTCGCCCGCGCCACGTCTGCGCGACCGCTCGCCACGCGCGGCAACCGTCCCGCCCGTCCCGTTCCGCCCCGTCCGCGCGGCGGATCGCCGCGCGCGACGACCATCCCCGCCCATCCGTTCCGCCCCGTCCGCGCGGCCGGTCGCCACCCGCGGCAACCGTCCCGTTCCGCCGCCGGCCGCCACGCCGGCCCGGCGCCCTCCGCTCCGCTCGTCCGGCACCGGCTTGGCAGCCGAGCGGACGGCGGTGGAGGATACGGGGGTGTCAGCGGAGACGGGGCCCGCGGAGACCAGGGGCCGAGACGAGCACGTCCGGCGCGTCCGGCTCCCCGCCGACCGGCGTACGCCCGCGGCGGCGCGGGCGCTGGTGCGGTCGGTGCTCACCGAGGCACACCTGGACGAGCTGGTCAACGAGGCGCTGCTGCTGACCACGGAACTCTCCACCAACGCGGTGGAGCACGCCCGCACCGAACTGGACATCGAGGTCGTCGCCGACCCGGACGGGCTCACCGTCACCGTCTCCGACTTCGCGGCCGGCCCGGTGGACGAGCTGACCGTCGGGGTCCGCAACGACACCACGGACATCGACGAGGTCTCCGAGCGCGGCCGGGGCCTGCTGCTGGTCGACCACTTCGCCAGCCGCTGGGGCACCACCTATCTGCCGACCGGCAAGGGCGTCTGGTTCCGGCTGGACCGGCCCGACCCGGGCGGCGACTGGGAGACCCACGCCGGGCGGGGGACGGCGCCGAGCGCCGCGGCCGCCGGGGGTGGCGCCGCCGCGACGGCGGAGAGCTCCGCGCCGAGCGCGGGGGCGATGAGCGAGTTGATGCAGACCACCCCCGACCCGTACGCCGAGGACCCGCTGCCCGACTTCGCGACCGGCCTGCTCACCCGGGTCGCCGAGATGGTCGGCGCGGCCGGCGGGGTGGTCCGGCTGGACCGGGGGGACGGACAGGGCGCACAGGTACTGGCCCGGTACGGCCGCCAGCCCCGGCCCGGCAACGAGCTGCTCCGGGTGCCGCTGGCGGTGCACCGGCCGTACAGCGGGGAGCTGGAGCTGGACGCGGCGCCGTCGGCGTACGCCCGGCCGCTGGCGGTGCTGATGGCCGAGCGGCTCTCGCTGCACCTGGAGAACGACCGGCTGCGCCGGGCGGACGTCCGCCGCCAGGCCTGGCTGACCTTCCTCGCGGAGGCCAGCGAGCTGCTCGCGCAGTCCCTGGACGTCGAGCTGACGATGGCGCTCATCCCGCAGCTCGTGGTGCCCCGGCTCGGGCAGTGGTGCGCGGTGCACACCACCGACGAGTGGGGCCGGCTGCGCCTCGCGGCGGCCAGCCATGCCGACGAGTCGGTGCTGCCCCACCTGCACAAGGTGCTCCAGGAGACCGGCCCGGAGTCGGTCCAGGCCCGGCTGCGGGAGGCGTCCCGCAACGGCACGCAGATGCCGCTCGGCGCGCCGATGGAGGGTTTCGCGGTGCCGCTGATCGCCCGGGGGCAGCGCCTCGGCACCCTGGCCGTCGGCCGGCACCAGCGGCACCGGCACGACCCGGACGAGGTCGCCGTGCTGGAGGATGTGGCGCGGCGGGCGGCGCTGGCGATCGAGAACGCCCGGATCCACGCCGAGCGCCGCCGGGTCGCGCAGACCCTCCAGCAGTCGCTGCTGCCGCCGGTGCTGCCCGTGGTCGAGGGCATCGGCTTCGCCGCCGAGTACGTCCCCACCGGTGACGACGCCGACGTCGGCGGCGACTTCTACGACGTGGTGCCGCTGCCGGACGGGCGCTGGCTGGTGGTGGTCGGCGACGTCTCGGGCAAGGGGGTGCAGGCGGCCACGGTGACCGGTCTGGTCCGCGACGTCATCCGGGTGCTGGTCGGCGACGGCAAGCCGCTGCCGGAGGCCCTGGCCCGGGTCAACGAGACGCTGGTCGAGCGGGGTGGCGGGCGGTACTGCACGCTGGCCCTCGCGGCGGTCGGGCCGGGCGACGGCACGCAGCTCGACGTGTCGTTGCACCTCGCCGGCCACGACCGGCCGGTGCTGCTGCGCTCCGGTGGCGGGGCCGCCTTCGTCGGCGCCGGCGGCACGGCGCTCGGGCTGCTCGACTCGATCACCTCGCCGACGGCGGAGATCCCGCTCGAACCGGGCGACTCGCTGGTCTTCTACACCGACGGGGTCACGGAGCGGCGGCGCGGCCGGGAGCTGTTCGGCAGCGACCGGCTGCGCGACGCCGCCGCCCCGCTCGCCGGCTACTCGGCCGACGTGGTGGCCGCCCGGCTGCGTTCGACCGCGCTCGGCTTCTCGGCCGAGGCGCCCCGCGACGACATCGCCATCCTGGTGCTCCGCAACGACGCCGCCTGATGGCGCGCCGGGCAGGATCGACACCGGTCGCGGCCGGGTCGCGGCACCCGGGGCGGATGTCCGACACCGCATGTTCGACGACCCGCCACGGGAAGGGCCGACACGACGCAACCGGGTCGGTCCCACCGTCCCGGGCGGATCGGGGCGGCCCCGGTCGGCGGACTTCGCTAGTTTGACGGCATGTCGAGCGTCGTCCATGAAGCCGCCGAGCGCCCGCCGCTGCTGCGTACCGTCGTCGCCGCCCAGTCGGCGCTCACCGCCGCCTTCGTCGTCGTCCTCACGCTCTGGGTGGGCCGGATGGTCGCTGCCGGGGTCGGCCCCGACGAGATGCACACTGGGGCGTACGACCCGAAGGATCTGGTGCCGTTCGGACTGAGCGGGGCGAACCCGTTCACCTGGCTCTACGGCGCCGTGTCGCTGCTCTACCTCTGCGGCCTGGCGGCCGGACCGCTGCTGGCGGTCTACTCCGTGGCGCTGCTGACCGGCTCTCGGCCGTCCATCTCCCGGCGCACGTGGCGGGTGCTGCTCGCCCTGACCGTGACTGCGGTGATCGTGGCCGCGATCCGTTTCGCGCCGATCGGTACCGACATGCAGCGCTGGTGGTTGGACTGAGGCCGGCTGGACGGTCACAGGCCGCCGGGGAGGCGGCCCGGGGCGAGGCGGTGGTGGGGGTCGAGGTGCTCCTTGGCCGCGCGCAGCCGGGGCAGCCCGGCCAGCTCGCCCCACAGGTCGACGGCCCGCCGGACGGCCGGCGGCGCGGAGAGCACCACGCACCGCCCCTGCCGGGCGAGGAGCACCCCGCGGACGGCGGCCAGGATCGAGGCCACCCGGTCGGGAGCCATGGCGCCGGGCAGGGCCGCGTGCACCACGCCCAGGCCGGCGGAGCCGCGCACCGGGACGGGAGCGCCGGCGGCGTCGCGCAGCGCGTAGACGGCGGCGTGCAGGTCGGCGATCGGCACCTCGATCCGCAGCGCCGTGTCGCCCGGGCCGAACGGGTAGCGACGCCACCACTCCGGCGCCGAGTGGCTGACCCCGGACCTGCCGCCGAGGAGCGTGACCAGGCGGTCGGCCCGCTCGGCGACGTCGGCCGGGCCGCCCTCCAGCAGCACCGCGAGCCGACCGGCACCGGCCGGGCCGAGCGCGGCGCGCCCCGCCATGGACGGGTGTCGTGCCATCGACTCGGCCCGGCCGTCCTGGCGCGGCCGGGGTCCCGCGCCGGCCGGCAGGTCCAGCTCGACCGCGGCCGGGTCGAGGCGCGCGGCGAGCACCCTGCGGACGAGGTCGTGCACCTCGAGCGGGGTCCAGACCGGCCGGGTGACCCAGATCCGGCCGGCCGGCACGGCCTGCACCCGCAGGGTCGCGGAGACCAGCACGCCGAGTGCCCCCTGCGAGCCGCAGAGCAGCCGGGCCAGCTCCAGCCCGTCGACGCCGCCGCCGGCGTTGACCAGCTCGCCGTCGGCGTCCAGGTAGCGCACGCCGAGGAGCTGGTCGCACGGGCTGCCGTGGCGGTGCCGCAGCGGGCCCGCCTCGCCGGCGGCGAGCACGCCGCCGAGGGTCGCGCCGGGCGAGGGGGCGTCGACCGCGAGCCGCTGCCCGGTGCGTTCGAGCGCGGCCTGCACCGCGCGCAGCGGGGTGCCCGCGCCGACCTCGGCGGTGGGCGCGCCGGTCGGCTGGTGCCCGATCCCGGCGAGCCGGCCGGTGTCGAGCATGATGTCGACCCGGTCGGGGGCGGCACCCCAGTCGATCTTCGTGCCGGCGCCGCGCGGCACGACGGTCAGGTCGTGCCGGGCCGCCAGCCGCAGCACCTCGGCGGCGGCGTGCGGACCGCCGGGCACGGCCACCCAGCGGGCCGGGCGCCCGGCCACCTCGTCGGCCGGGCCGGCGAGGCGGGCGAACGGCGGGCCGCAGATCTCCGTCAACCGCCGGGTGATGTCGAGGGCTCCGGGTCGGTCGGTGGAACTCGCTGCTGCCGCCATGCCGGTCATCGTACACATGTTCGAAAGATGTGGCGGCGGGTCGACCGACGAGACCACCCGGAGGGTGACCCGCGCCGGTAACGTGACGCCGTGACCACCGAGACCCCCGTGCCCACGGCGAAGCGGGTGCCCAGCGAGCGCACCCACCACGGCGACACCGTCATCGACGAGTACGCGTGGCTGGCCACCAAGGACGATCCGGCGACGATCGCCTACCTGACCACCGAGAACGCGTACACGGAGGCCCGGACGGCGCATCTCGACGGGTTGCGCGCCGACCTGTTCGAGGAGACCCGCCGGCGCACCCAGGAGACCGACCTGTCGGTGCCCAGCCGCAAGGGCGGCTACTGGTACTACACCCGCACGGTCGAGGGGCAGCAGTACGGCGTGCAGTGCCGCCGGGCCGTCCGGGACGGCGAGACCGACCCGCCGGTCAGCGCGGACGGCGCGCCGCTGGAGGGCGAGGAGGTGCTGCTCGACGGCAACCTGCTCGCCGAGGGGCACGACTTCTTCGCGCTCGGCGCGTTCGACGTCAGCCCCGACGGGCGGTGGCTCGCATACTCGACGGACTTCTCCGGCGACGAGCGGTTCACGCTGCGGGTCAAGGACCTCTCCACCGGCGAGTTGCTGCCCGACGAGGTGCCCGACACCTTCTACGGCACCGCCTGGTCCGCCGACGCCTCCGTGCTGTTCTACGTGACCGTCGACGAGGCGTGGCGGCCCAACCGGGTCTGGCGGCACACCCTGGGCACCCCGTCGAGCGAGGACGTGGTGGTCCACCAGGAGGACGACGAGCGCTTCTGGGTCGGCGTCGAGCTGACCCGCTCCGAGAAGTTCGTCCTCGTCGACATCCACAGCAAGATCACCAGTGAGGTGCTGGTGATCCCGGCCGGCAACCCGACCGGCGCGCCCGCGTCCGTGACGCCCCGGCGGCAGGGCGTGGAATACACCGTCGAGCACCACGGCCACCGCTTCCTGATCCTGCACAACGACGGCGCCGAGGACTTCGCGCTGGCGTACACCTCGGCGGACGCGCCCGGCGACTGGGTGCCGCTGATCGAGCACTCGCCCGGCACCCGACTGGAGGCGGTGGACGCCTTCGCCGACCACCTGGTCGTCTCGCTGCGCAGCAACGGGCTGACCGGGCTGCGGGTGCTGCCGATCGGCGGCGGCGACGCCTTCGACATCGACTTCCCGGAGCCGCTCTACAGCGTCGGCCTGGACAGCAACCCGGAATACCAGACCAGGCAGATCCGGCTGCGCTACACCTCGCTGGTCACCCCCG
Organism: Micromonospora sp. NPDC048063; assembly: GCF_043202855.1. NCBI lineage: Bacteria > Bacillati > Actinomycetota > Actinomycetes > Micromonosporales > Micromonosporaceae > Micromonospora > Micromonospora sp. NPDC048063. The sequence continues at coordinate 685,061 of NZ_JBIDBG010000004.1, forward strand.
ACTCGGTCTACGACTACGACCTGGTCACCCGGCAGATGGTGCTGCGCCGGCAGAAGCCGGTGAAGCCCGGGCCGGACGGTCGGGCGTACGACCCGGCCGACTACGAGCAGCACCGCGACTGGGCACTCGCCGACGACGGGACGCGGGTGCCGATCTCGCTGGTCTGCCGGGCCGGCACGCCGAAGGACGGCTCCGCCCCCTGCGTCATCTACGGCTACGGCTCGTACGAGGCGAGCATGGACCCGTGGTTCTCCATCGCCCGGCTGTCCCTGCTGGACCGGGGCGTCATCTTCGCCGTGGCGCACATCCGCGGCGGCGGCGAACTGGGCCGCCGCTGGTACGACCAGGGCAAACTGCTGGCCAAGAAGAACACGTTCACCGACTTCGTCGCCTGCGCCCGGCACCTGGTCAAGGCCGGCTGGACGGCGGGCGACCGGCTCGTCGCCCGGGGCGCCTCGGCCGGCGGGCTGCTGATGGGCGCGGTGGCCAACCTCGCCCCGGACGCGTTCGCCGGGATCGTCGCGCAGGTGCCCTTCGTGGACGCGCTCACCTCGATCCTGGACCCGTCGCTGCCGCTGACCGTCACCGAGTGGGAGGAGTGGGGCAACCCCCTCGACGACCCGGAGGTCTACGCGTACATGAAGTCCTACACCCCGTACGAGAACGTGCGGGCGGTGGACTACCCGGCGATCCTGGCGGTGACCAGCCTCAACGACACCCGCGTGCTCTACCACGAGCCGGCGAAGTGGATCGCCCGGCTGCGGGCGGTCGCCCCGCAGGGCGACTACCTGCTCAAGACCGAGATGGGCGCCGGCCACGGCGGGCCGAGCGGCCGCTACGACGCGTGGCGCGAGGAGGCGTTCATCAACGCCTGGATCCTCGACCGCCTCGGCCGCGCCTGAGCCACGGCGGAGTGACCGGAACGCACGGGAGCCGGGCGGCGGACGATCCGCCCGGCTCCCCGGACGGAGACGGCGACCGGGGCGATGCGGCGGCGGAGCCGGGCGTGGCCCGGCGCGGGCCGACCTGGGTGATCCTCGCGGTGGTCGCCGCCGCGCTGCTGGTCTGCTGCTGCTCGGCGGTGCTCGGGCTGGCCCTCTCCTGGTCCGCCGGCCTGTTCGGTCCGCGCTGACGGTCCGGGCGGCCGGCACGCCGCCGGATCACCGTCTCCGCCCGCCGGTCTCGGTCGGGCGGGTCAGCGGGGTGTGGGGAGCAGGGCGGCGGCCTCGCCGGTGCGTGCCATCCGCTGCCAGCGCAGCCGGTTTCCGATCAGCGCGGTGACCACCGACTGCACCACCACCAGGTACATCAGCTGCCGGTAGATCAACTGCTGGAACGGCAGGCTCCACAGCGGGCCAAAGCGTTCCCGGTCCAGCCGCAGCGCGTACGCGGCGGTGGCCCCTTGGAGCAGCAACAGCCCCGCCCAGGCCAGCACCAGCGTCGACCAGGGCAGGAACAGCAGGCCGTAGACGGCGTAGACGTCCACCGCCGGGGCGGCCAGCGGCAGCACGATCTGGAACACGGTCAGGTACGGCAGGCCGCGCCGGCCGAGCTTGCCGCCGGCGCCCCGCTCGCGCAGCGCGTGCCGGTGCTTCCACATCGCCTGCATGGTGCCGTAGCACCAGCGGTAGCGCTGCCGCCAGAGCTGCCGCAGCGAGGAGGGCGCCTCGGTCCAGGCGATGGCGGCCTCCTCGTAGACCACCCGCCAGCCGGCCCGCAGCACCTTCATGGTGAGGTCGGTGTCCTCCGCCAGCGTGTCCGCGGGCACCCCGCCGACGGCGAACAGCACCTCGCGGCGGAACGCCCCGATCGCGCCGGGGATGGTCGGCATGCACTCCAGCACGTCGTACATCCGGCGGTCGAGGTTGAAGCCGATCACGTACTCCAGGTGCTGCCAGCGGCCGAGCAGCCGGCGCCGGTTGGCGACCTTGGTGTTGCCGGAGATCGCGCCGACCGTCGGGTCGGCGAAGCCCTGCACCAGCCGGTGGACGGTGTCGGGCTGGAAGACGGTGTCGCCGTCGACCAGCACCAGCAGGTCGGCGCGGGCGGCCCGGATGCCGGTGTTCAGCGCCGCCGGCTTACCGGCGTTGGCCTGCCGGATGACCCGCACCCCGCGCAGCCCGAGCCGCTCGACGATGCCGGCGGTGTCGTCGCCGGATCCGTCGTCCACGACGATCACCTCCAGCGCCGGGTAGTCGCTGGCCACCAGCGACCGGACGGTCGCGGCGATGTTCGCGGCCTCGTTGTACGCGGGCACGATCACCGACACCGGCGCGGTGATCGCCGGCCGTGCCCGCCCCGGTCGGCGGACCCGCCGCACGTGCACCTGGGCGCAGACCACCTGCACGACCAGCCGGGCCACGCCCAGCACCAGCGCGAGCCCGAGCAGCACGTCCATCGCCCCGGCCAGCCAGCCGGCGCCGGCCTGGGTCCACCGGAGGGCGTGGCCGCCGAGCCGGCTGCCCCCGCCCGCCGGCACCATGGAGGCCGGTGCGTCGATCCCCTCCGAGACCGTGGTGAACCGGTAGCCCTGCCGGGTCAGCGCGGGCAACAGCCGGTCGAGGGCGGCCACCGTCTGGGCCCGGTCGCCGCCCCCGTCGTGCATCAGCACCACCGCGCCGCGCCCCCGCTCCGGGGTGGCGGCCTCGACGATGGCCGGCACGCCGGGCCGCTGCCAGTCCCTGGTGTCCCGGTCGGCGAGCACGGCGACGTGGCCGGTGCCGGCGGCAGCACGCAGCGCGGCGTACTCGGGGCCGGTCAGCGCCGACGGGTGCGACGAGAACGGCGGCCGGAGCAGGGTGACCTCGCGGCCGGCCGCCCCGGCGACGGCCTTGCGGGTGAGCGAGAGTTCCAGGTCCCGCCGCCAGTCGGCGGCGGCGCCGAGGTCGGCGTGGGTGAAGCTGTGCGAGCCCAGCTCGTGTCCCTCGGCGAGGATCCGGCGAACCAACTCGGGGTGCTCGTTGACCCGGGCGCCGACCACGAAGAAGGTGGCGCGCGCGCCGTGCCGGCGCAGCACGTCGAGCACCTGCGGCGTCCACCGCGGGTCCGGCCCGTCGTCGAAGGTCAGCGCGATCGTCCGGTCGGGCATGACCCGGCTGACCGGCCGATCCTGGTCGAGCCGCAGCACCGGCCCGCCGGTGGCGACCTCCTTCGGCACCGCCGGCCCGGCGGACGTGTCGGCCCGCGCCCCGCCGGAGCCGCCGGCGAGCCCGGTCACCAGGCCGTTGACGGTGAGCGCCGCGAGCAGCAGCGCCAACCCGAGCAGGAGCAGGATCCAGTGCGCCCGCGGGTCACGGCGGGCGACGTGCCGCGCCACCGCTAGCTCGGCTTGCCCGGGGAGCGGCTCGGCTTGGCGGTCCGCCGCTCGTCGCCCTGGCCGGGCTGCTCGGACCGGCTCGGCCGGGCGGCGGGAGCGCCGGTGGCCGGGGTGGTGCCGATGCCGGCCGTGCGGGTGGGCGCCGGGGCCGAGGTGCTGGTCGCGGGCGACGGGCGGGGGCCGGTCGGCGACGCGCCGCCCAGCTCGCCGCGACCGTCCACCTCGGCTTCGAGCGGTGCCGCCGGGCGGCTGTCCGACCAGCCGGGCAGCGACACCGACGAGTCCATGAAGAGGCCGGCGGCGATCAGGCCGAGGCTGGTGAGCAGGCCCAGACCCATCGCCGTGCCGGCGATCACCGTGAGCCGGCGGCGACGCCCGGTCCGGTCGACGAACACCGGCGGCGAGCCGCCCGGCTGGTTGTGCATCTGTTGAACTCCCGCTGCCACGCGCGACGGGCCTTCCGGCCCGGGCCAGGGCCCGATCCGGCCGGGCCTCCAGGGCGAACAGCGCCCACGTCGCCACCGGCGTTACACAGCTCAGGTTCCCCAAAGTTTCTCCACCGCCGGGCACCGAGGAACAGCAGGCCGGAGGCCCGTGCGGCGGCGAGCCGCGCAGCCGGTGTTGCTCAGGCGGCCGGGGGCCAGCCGGGGTCGCGGCCGGTGTGGCAGAGCAGCCGGTCGAACTCCGGCAGGTCGGCGGCGCTCGACACCGGTTCCGCGAAGACGCCCATCTTCCGGGCCTGCGGCCCGAGCTGCCCCACCAGCTCGTGCAGCGCGGCCGTCGCCTCCGGGGCGGGCCGGAACGGCTGGCCGGTGGCGACGGCGAGGTCCCAGCCGTGCACCGTCAGGTCCAGCAGCACCATGCCGCCGACCGTGCTCTGCGGCAGGCCCATCCCCGGCGAGACGCCTTCCAGGGCGGACGGGTCGGACCAGGCGTCGACCAGCCGCCGCGTCTCGGCCTCGAACCGGTCGCGCCAACCGTCCGTGAGACGGCCGGGCTTGTCCGCCCATTCGACGGGGCGCTTCGCCGCGAGGGCCTGGAAGTTCACCACCACCTGGAACAGGTGGTCGAGCAGGTCGCGCACCGCGTACTCGCGGCAGGGCGTCGGCAGGTCGAGCTGGTCGTCGGCGATGCCACGCACCACCGCCACGGTCGGCGGCGCGGCCGCCGCCAGCAGGTCACTAGTCTGGGTTGCCATACGGCCAGCGTATGAGGATGGTCTTGAAGAAATGCGACAGCAGCCGCGCGGGGACAGCCGGGGCATCCTGGACCCGGCCCGGCTGCTGCGCCAGGTCCGCTTCCGCCGGCACCTGCCCGCCGTGGCGCTCCGGCCGTACGTCGAGCACTACTGGCTCGTCGACTGGGAGCTGACCGAGCCGCTCACGCAGCAGGTCGTGCCGCACCCGGCGGTGAACGTGGTGTTCCGGCGCGACGGCGACGGCCCGGAGACCGCCGAGGTGGCCGGCGTGGGGCGGAAACTGTTCTCGATCACGCTGTCCGGCGTCGGCCGGGTCAGCGGGGTCCAGTTCCGGCCGGGCGGCTTCCGGCCGTTCTGGCGCGGGCGGTCGGTCGCCGAGCTCACCGGGCGGCGGTGGCCGGTCCCGTCGCTCGCCGACCGCTGGCCGCCGGCCGCCGCCCTGGTCGCCGCCGCGTCGGCCGCCGAGGGGCCGCCGCCCGCCGGCCGCTGCGACGGTACGGACGCCGAGCGCTGCCGAGCGCTGGACGACCTGCTGCTCGGCTGGGCGCCGGCGGCCGACCCGGTCACCGACGAGGTGATCGGCCTGGTCGAGGCGATCCGCGCCGACCGGACGGTGCTGCGGGTGGACGACTTCGCCCGGCGGCACGGGCTCTCCGTCCGCCGGCTGCAACGCCTGTTCCTCGCGCACGTCGGCGTCGGCCCGAAGTGGGTGATCCGTCGGTACCGGCTCCAGGAGGCCGTCGAGCAGGCCGCGGGCGGCCCGCCGGACTGGGCGGCGCTCGCGGCGGACCTCGGCTACAGCGACCAGGCCCACCTGGTCCGCGAGTTCACCGCCGTCATCGGCGTGTCGCCTGCCGCGTACGCCCGCTCGGTCGGCTGACCCGGGCGCGGCTGCCGGAGTTAGGAAGGGCCCCTTCCACAGCGCCAGGCGTTAACAAGGTGCCCTTCCTTACACGTCAGCGGCGGCGGAGGGCGACCACGGCGACGTCGTCCTGGATCTCCGGCGGGGCCAGCTCGACCAGGAGCCGCTCGCAGAACCGGTCCAGGTCGTCGTCGATCCGCCCGGCGGCCACGGCCAGGGCGGCCAGCCCGTCGTCGATCGTGGTGTCCCGCCGCTCGATCAGGCCGTCGGTGTAGAACACCAGCGTCGCCCCGGCCGGCAGCACGAACTCCAGGTCGGGCGGTCGCTGGGCGCGCACCCCGAGCAGCGGCGCCGAGTGCTGCACGAACTCCACCTTGCCGTCCAGGCTGAGCACCGGCGGCAGGTGCCCGGCGCTGGCCAGCCGGACCCGGCCGGTGGGCGGGTGCAGCAGCAGCAGGCAGATCGTGGCCAGCTCCGTGGGGAGCAGGGTGCGCATCAGCTCGTTGACCCGCTCCAGGATCTCGCCCGGCTGGTGTCCCTCCACCGCGTACGCCCGCACCGCGTGCCGCAGCTCGGCCATCACGGTCGCGGCGTGCAGCGAGTGGCCGGCCACGTCGCCGATCGCCAGCAGCAGGTGGCCGTCGAGCATCACCAGCTCGTAGAAGTCGCCACCCACCTCGGTCTGCGCGCTCGCCGGCTCGTAGCGCACGGCCAGGTCGAGCCCGTTGATCTCGGGAATCCGGCGCGGCAGCAGGCTGCGCTGGAGGGTGACCGCGATGCGGTGCTCCTCGTCGAAGGAGCGCTGCGCCTCCACCGCCGACGCGACGGCCTGGGCGAGCTGCACCAGCACGGGGGTGCGGGCGGTCTGCGTCGCGGTGGGCACGACGACGTAGAGCGGCGGGCGGTCCTCGCGGAGCCGGGCGGCGGCCACCGTGACCGTGTCCCCCGCCGGCCAGTCGACCAGGCCCCAGCCGGCCGGGTCGTCCACCCGGACCATCGTCCCGATCGGCACGCCGCTGTCGTCCACGAGCCACGGGACGATCGTGGCCGTGCCGCCGGGGCCGCCCGCGACCCCGGCGACGCAGTCGCCGTCGAACGTCTCGGCGACCACCGCGGCGGGGCTCTTGAAGATCTGGGCCGCCCCGGCCGCCGCCGTCTCCAGCAGCCGCGCGAAGTTGGGCGCGGAGTGCATCGCCACTGTGGTGTCGGCCAGCCCGAGCAGCCGTTCGGCGAGCAGCTCCGCCCGCTGCCGCGCCCGGTAGTAGCGCAGCACCGCGTGCGCGGTGGCGACCAACTCCTCCGGCTCGATGGGCTCGGCCAGGTACGCGTCCGCGCCCCGGGTCAGCCCCTGCGCCCGGTCCACGACGTCGACCGCGTGCGCGGACACGTGGATCACCGGCATCGCCGGGTGCGCGGCCTTGATCCGTTCGCAGACCTCGAACCCGCTCAGGTCGGGCAGCCGCACGTCGAGCACCACGAGGTCGATCGGGTCCACGCCGACGCGGGCCAGGGCCTCGCCGCCGGTCTCCGCCTCCAGCACCGTGAAACCCGCGCGGGAGAGCCAGCTGACCAGCAGGTACCGCTTGGTGCGACTGTCGTCGACCACCAGCACGGTCGCCGGGCCGACCTCCACCGTCACGCTCCGCCCACGGGCAGGCTGACGGTGAACGTGCTGCCCCGCCCGGGCTCGCTGGCCAGCTCCAGGGTGCCGCCGAGCAGGGTCACCAGCCGCCGCGCGTACGGCAGGCCGAGGCCCGTGCCGCCCACCCGGGTCGCGCCGGGCACCTGGTAGAACTCCTCGAAGATCCGGTCGTGCTGCTCGGGCGCGATGCCCGGGCCGGTGTCCGAGGCGGACAGCAGCCAACGGTCGCCCCGCCGCTCCGCCCGCAGCCGGACCTCCCCGCGCTCGGTGAACTTGAGCCCGTTGTGCAGGAGGTTGCGCAGCACCTGGGCGAGCAGCACCTCGTCGGTGCGCAGCGTGGCCGGGGCCGGCGGCTCCTCCACCACCAGTTCGACCTCCGGCCGGGTGGCCAGGGCCCGCAGCGTGCCGCGCAGCTGGCCGAAGATCGGCCGCAGGTCCACCTCGGCCCAGTCGGGCTCGATCCGGCCGGACTCGGCCTTGGCCAGGTCGAGCAGCTCGTTGACCAGCGTGAGCAGGTCGCTCGCCGAGGAGCGGATCAGCCCGACCTGGCGGGCCTGCTCGGCGGTGAGCGGGTCGGAGGCGGAGTCGCCCAGCAGCCGGCCGAGTCCCATGATCGCGGTGACGGGGGCGCGCAGCTCGTGGCTGACGTTCGCCAGGAACCGGCTCTTCGACTCGCTGGCCGCCCGCAACTGGGCGGACTTCTCGTCCAGCTCGGCGTAGAGCGCGACCACGCCGCGGTTGGTCTCCTCCAGCTCCTCGGTGAGCTGGTTGTAGAGCGCCATCACGCCGCGGTTGGTCTCGGCCAGTTCCTCGTTGAGCACGGCCAGCTCGTCGCGCTGGCTGCGTACCTCGTCGAGGGCTGCGATCAGTTGCGCGTTCTGCGCGGCCAACTCGTCGAGGGCGCTGCCCGGGGCGTTCCGGCCGAGTTCGGCGCGCAGCTCGGCGAGACGCTCCGGGGTCAGCACCTCGGCGGTGACCGGGACACGTCGGGACATCCTCACGACCGTATCCCCCTCCCCGGTCACGACGCCCAACATGTCCACCAACCGCGCCACCGCACCCGACTGCGGCTCGTACCGCCCGTCGGGCAGCGGGCGCACCGGGAGGAGGTCCACCCGCAGGTGCCGCCCACCACCAACGGCGTCGTGGACCAGGGTGAATGTCACGTCCGCCCCGCCGACCGCGCGCAGCAGGTCCCGGGCCACCTCGCTGAGCGCCGTGGCGACGCGTACCTGGTCCTGGTGCTCCAGCCCGACCGCGGCGGCGACCTCGCGGCCCCGCTGCCGGACCACGAAGATGTCGTGTTCGACCCGCAGCACCATCTGGAGCAGCGGCACCGCCCCGGTCGGCCCGGTCACGACCACGCCCGGGCGACCAGGACGCACGCGTCGTCGCGGCGGGTGCCGGCGTCCCGCAGCAGCGACGCGGCCACCACGACGGGCGACCGGTCGGCGAGACCGGGACAGTCGGCGAGCTGCCAGCGGTCGACCACGCCGTCACTGTGCATCACCAGCAGGGCGCCGGCCTCGAAGGGGTAGTCGTACTCCCGGACCGGGGGACGCTGGTGCCCGGCGATGCCGGGCAGCGAGACCAGGCCCCGGCGCTGGCCGGCCGCGCCGACGACCGCGGCGGAGATGTTGCCCAGCCCGGCGTAGCGCAGCACCCCGGCCGACGGGTCCGGCTCCGCGACGGCCAGCGCCGCGCCCCGGGTGTGGGTCATCGACCGGTGCAGGTGCTGGACCACTGCGGCCGGCGGCCCCGCCGGCGCCCGGCGGAACGCGTCGAGCGCGGCGTCGGTGGCGGCGGCGGCGAGCGGCCCGTGCCCCAGGCCGTCGCAGACCAGCACCTGCCGCCGGCCCTCCACGATCCGCCAGGCGTACCCGTCGCCGCTGACCGGTTCCCCGGTCAGCGGCCGGGTGAGCGCGCCGGCCCAGGGCCGCTCCCGCCCACCGGCGCGGTCCGGCCAGACCTGGACGGCGAGGACCGTGCCCCGCCCCGGCCGGGAGTAGCCGTCGAACCAGCTGGCCTGCCGGACGATCGCGCCGAGACCGATGCCGAGCGTGCCCGTGGTGGAGTGCCCGTCCTGCGAGGAGACGGTCAGGTCGGCCATCCCCGGCCCGGCGTCGATCGCGATCAGCTCCACGCCGGCCTCCCGCTCGTGCCGGGCGGGCCGCAGCAGCAGCATGCCGTCCTCGGCGTGCTTGACCAGGTTGCTGGTCAGCTCGGCGGCGACGATCGCGAGGTCGGCGGTGCGGGCCTCCCCCAGGTCGAGCTGGTCGCCGAGCCGCTCGGCGGCCCGGCGCACCGCGCTGGCGGCGCTGCCGGTCTCCACCCGGAACCAGATGCCACGGTCGGGGACCACGTCCTCGGTCATCTGGACCACTTGGTGACCGTGATGCGGGTGCCCTCACCCACCGCCGTCTGGATGTCGAACTCGTCGACCAGCCGGCGCGCGCCGCTGAGCCCGAGGCCGAGCCCGCCCCCGGTCGTGTAGCCGTCGGTCAGTGCCAGGTCGAGGTCGGCGATGCCCGGGCCGCGGTCGGCGAAGACGATGCGTACGCCCCGCCGCGTCCCGTTGTCCACCGTGCCCACCTCGACGGTGCCGCCGCCGCCGTACACCAGGGTGTTGCGGGCCAGCTCGCTCGCCGCGGTGACCACCTTGGTCTGGTCGACCAGCGAGAGCTTGACCGCCACCGCCACCGTACGCACCAGCTGCCGGACGCGCACCACGTCCTCGTCGCCGCGGATCGCCTGCGCCTGCGGCTGGCCCAGGTCGACGCCCGCGGTCATGAGGAGGCCGTCGTATCGGCGTCCGGTTCGTCGTCGAACGCGAACTCGTGCTCGTCCGCGCGCGCCGCCGCGATCAGCTCCATGCCCCGTTCGACGTTGAGCGCCGTCCGGATGCCGTTGAGGGACAGGCCCAGCTCGACGAGGGTGATGGCGACGGCGGGCCGCATTCCGACCACCACCGTCTCGGCGTCGAGCACCCTGGAGATCGAGGCGATGGTCGACAGCATCCGCCCGACGAAGGAGTCCACGATGTCCAGGGCGGTGATGTCGATGATCACGCCGTGGCAGCCGGTCGCGACGATCCGCTCCGCGAGGTCCTCCTGGAGCTGGACCGCCGTCTGGTCGGACATGTCGACCTGGATGGAGACCAGCAGGATCTCGCCGATCTTGAGGATCGGCACCCGCTCCATCACGCCTCCCGGCGCGGCAGCCGGCGGGCGGTCTCGACCCCGGTGAGCCGGAGCACGTGCCGCAGCGCGTCGGCGAGGCTGGCCTTGGTGGCGATGTCGCCGAACTCGATGCCCAGGGCCACGATGGTCTGCGCGATCTGTGGCCGGATGCCGGAGATGATGCAGTCCGCGCCCATCAGCCGGGCGGCCACCACGGTCTTCAGGATGTGCTGGGCGACCTGGGTGTCCACCGCCGGTACGCCGGTGATGTCGATGATCGCGTACGGCGAGCCGGTGTCGACCAGGGTCTGGAGCAGCCGCTCCATCACCACCTGGGCGCGGGCCGAGTCGAGGGTGCCGACCAGCGGCACGGCGACGACGCCCTCCCAGAGCTTCACCACCGGGGTGGAGAGTTCGAGCAGTTGTTCCGCCTGGTCGGCGATGAGGCTCTCGCGGGTGCGGACGAAGCTCTCGAAGGTGAACAGGCCCATCTGGTCGATCAGCCCGGAGAAGGCGACGTAGTCGCGGAGCGTCCCGGAGCCGCCCTCGGCCTCCATCAGCTCCAGCAGCGCCTCCTTGACCGCGAACACGCTGATCGCGGTCTCGGAGGCGGAGAAGCCCTGTCGGGCCCGGCCCCGCGACAGCTCGGCGAGCACGGCGCGCAGCTCGGTGGCCTGCTCGGCGTCGAGGTCGACGGCCCCGTGCTCGGCGGCGGTCACCATGCTGCCGTGCAGCTCCTGCACCTGCCGGCGCAGTTCCCCCTGGCTGAGTCGCCCGCGCAGCGACCCGGCGACGATCTCTGTCCAACGCTGCGTGATCCGCTCGGCATGACCTGTCAGCAGACTCGCGAGCCGGCCGCTCTCCTCGGCGCTCAGCGCCATGGCAACCCCCTTCGACCTGGACCGGCGGACTCTATCACCGGAGGCCGGGTCGCTAGTTGCTGCACGGCAAGCGAATGACGGTGACCACCGGATACCGGTTCCCGTTCTGCGTACCACCCCGATCGTGGGATACCGTTTCCCCGATAACGGGAGGTCTGGCGAATGTCCTTGACGGTGCACACGGAACAGCGCGGCGACGTGGTCGTCGTGTCGGTCGCGGGCGAGTTGGACATGGCGACCGCACCGCAGTTGCAGGACCAGATCACCGACCTGCTCGACAAGGGCCGCAGCCGGCTCGTCTTCGACCTGGCGAACGTCTCGTTCTGCGACTCCACCGGGTTGTCGGTGTTCGTCCGCGCCAAGAACAGCTGCGACGAGGCCGGGGGCGTGGTGCGGCTGGCCGCCCCGCAGCGGGGGGTGCTCCGCATCCTCGAGGTGAGCGGCCTCGTCGAGGTGCTGCACACCTACCCGACGGTCGACCAGGCCGTGGCGGGCGACCCCACGCCGGCCTCCTCCTGACCGTTCCTCCTCACGCCTCGTCCTCGATGTGCCGGGGGCGGGCGATCACCAGGCCCGCGGCGGTCTGCACGGCCAGCGCCGCCAGCAGGAACCCGATCGGGGCGGTCCATCCGCCGGTCGCCTCGTAGAGGATGCCCACCAGCAGCGGCCCCAGCGCGGCGATGACGTAGCCCGTGCTCTGCGCGAAGGCCGACAGCGCGACGGTTCCCTCGGCGGTCCGGGCCCGCAGGCCGATCACCGTCAGGATCAACGGGAACGCGCCCTGCCCGATCGCCAGCAGGGCCACCCAGAGCAGCGCCGCGCCGTGCGGGGCCAGGGCGAGCCCCAGGTAGGCCAGGGTCGACGCAGCGGTCAGCGAGAGCACCAGCGGGCGCAGCGTCCGCAGCCGGCCGGCCAGCGTCGGCATCAGCAGGGCGATGGGCACGCCGAGGGCGGTCACCCCGGCGAGCAGCAGCCCGGCCGTCTCGGGGTGGTAGCCGGCGTCCCGGAACAGCTGGGCCAGCCAGCCCATGATCGCGTATCCGCTGAGCGACTGCGCTCCGAAGTAGACCGCCATCGCCCAGCCGAGCCGGGTGCGGCCGGGCCGGATCCGGGTGCGGGGGGCGACGGCCTCCGTCGGGGTGGCCCGCCGCGCGGCGGCACGCGCCCGCAGCGCCAGCGGCACCCACGGGAGCACGGCCACTGCGGCCAGCCCGGCCCAGACCCCGAGCCCGACCCGCCAGGAGCCGAAGGCGTGCGCCACCGGCACCGCAGACGCGGCGGCCACCGACGTGCCCAGGGTCAGCGCCATCGTGTACGCCCCGGTGACGAGCCCGGTGCGGTGCGGGAAGTGCTGCTTGACCAGCATCGGCAGCAGGATGTTCGCCACCGCGATGCCGGCCAGCGCCAGCGCGCTGGTGAGCACGAAGACCAGGGCGGAGTCGGTGACCACCCGCAGCACCTGACCGGCGGCGAGCGCGAGCATCGCGACCACCAGCACCCGGGCCGGGGCGAACCGGCGGACCAGCCACGGGGTGAGCGCGCCGAGCCCCGCGAAGGCGATGGTGGGCAGGGTGGTGACGAGGCCGGCCATCGCCCCGGAGAGCCCCAGGCCGTCCCGCACCTCGTCGAGCAGCGCCCCGAGGCTGGTCACGGCGGCCCGCAGGTTCACCGCGACCAGCAGCATCCCGACCAGCACCAGCACGCCCCCGGTGGCCGGGTGCGCGGGCCGGCCCGGCTTCGCCCGCTCCACCGCGGGGGCGACCGGCACGCCGTCCGGGGCCGGGATCGGGTCGGCGGCGGTGGCGGTGGCGGTGGCGGTGGGCGGTGGCGGGGTCATACCGTTGAACCTACAATCATGGGATGAATTCCGGGCAGGAGTTGTAACCAGTGCCACCGTCGGTTGATTCCGCCACCGCGCCGCCCCGTGGGCACCGCGTTCGGCAGACCATCGCGCAGCTCAGGGAGCGGATCCTCGGCGGCGAGTGGCCGGTGGGCGGTCGGATCCCCACCGAGCCGCAGCTGGTAGCGGCGCTCGGCGTGGGGCGGAACACGGTCCGCGAGGCCGTGCGGGCGCTGGTGCACGCCGGGGTGCTGGAGTGCCGGCAGGGCTCCGGGACGTACGTGGTGTCGACCGACGAGCTGGCCCCGGTGGTGGCCCGCCGGCTCACCGTCGACCGGGCGGCCGAGGTCGTCGAGGTGCGGCGCGCCTTCGAGGTGGAGGCGGCCCGGCTCGCCGCGCTGCGGCGTACGCCCGAGGACCTGGCCGCGCTCGACGACGCGCTCGCCGTGCGCGAGGCGGCCTGGCTCGGCGGCCGGGTCGACGAGTTCGTGGAGGCCGACGCCGCGCTGCACACCGCCGTGGTGGCGGCCGCGCACAACGGCATGCTCGCCGAGCTGTACGCCTCGGTCGGCGCCGCGCTGCGCAGCACGATCACCCAGTCGATGGGCGGCGCGCTGGAGCCGGAGCGCTACGTCGACCACTCCCGGCTGGTCGAGGCGATCCGCGCCGGCGACCCGGGCCGGGCGGCGATCGAGGCCGGTGCTTTTCTGGAGCCGCCACCCGGGGCATAGGTTGTGCCGGACGGAAGACCGGACACCTCGGGAGTACGGATGCTCAAGGGCTTCAAAGACTTCATCATGCGCGGGAACGTCGTCGACCTGGCGGTCGGCGTCGTCATCGGCGCCGCGTTCACGGCGGTGGTCACGCAGCTCACCAACTCGTTCCTCAAGCCGCTGATCGCGTTGATCACGCTCGTGGCCACGGGCCGTGAGGGCGGCCTTCAGGGCGCGGCGTGGAAGGTCCGGGGTGTCGAGTTCGACTGGATCAGCTTCATCAACGCGATCATCACCTTCGCGCTCACCGCGGCGGCGCTCTACTTCCTGGTCGTCTACCCGATGAACAGGCTGGCCGAGCGGCGCAAGCGGGGCGAGGAGCCGCCGCCGAAGGCGCCGAGCGAGGAGGTCAAGCTGCTCACCGAGATCCGGGACGCCCTGGTCGCCGCCGGCCACACCACCCCCGGGCAGCAGCGCGGCGCGCTCGACGACGTGCTCGGCCGCCGGCCGGAACCGCCCACTCCGCGCTGAATCCGGCACAGGCACATCGGCCCCTGCGGGAATCCCGCGGGGGCCGCACTTTTTCGTACGCATGTTCGATAGAGTCCCCGCCATGGAGCAGCGGAAGCACTGGTGGAACGGGAAATGGGGCCGGCTGGCGCGGCGGGACGTCTTCCTCCGGGTGGACGCCGACCGGTGGCACGTCGAGCAGCGCGCCGGCGGCTCCGAGGGCGTCTCCCAGTTCTACGAGTACGACAGCGCCGAGGAGGCCGAGGAGACGGTCCGGGCGCTGCTCCAGGGCACCGACAGCTGGCGCGAACTCTCCCCCCGGCCACCGAGCGCCTGGTCCCCCGAGCTGTGAGGAAGGCCGGACGGGCGGGTACGGGGCACGGCGCGGGCGGTTTAGCCGGAGCGGGGGCCGGGAACCGCGCCAGAATGAATCAGGGCACCGAGCGGCAGGCGATGGTTTCCCGGGTCACCACGGGCATGCGGGTGGTCGACGTCGACGGCACCGAGGTCGGCACGGTCGACCTCGTGCAGCGGGGCGACCCGAACGCGGTGACCGTGCAGGCGCCGACCGCCGATCCGGGCAGCAGCCTGGACGAGCTGATCGAGTCGACGGCGGTCGAGGAGCCGGACGTGCCGGCCGACCTGGCGGCCCGGCTGCTGCACAGCGGCTACCTGAAGGTCTCCACCGACCTGGCGCGCACCGGCGCGGTCTACGTGCTCGCCGAGCAGATCGCCACCGTCGCCGACGGCCGGGTACGCCTCGACGTCCCCGCCGGCGCCCTGCCCCCGGAGGAGTGACGCCGGCGCCCGGTCAGCCCCGGGCCGGTACGCCCGCACGCCGTCGAGCTGATGTCGTGGACGATCCGGCCCGACAGGGCGCGGAGGGTCAGTCGCCGTCGACCCGGGCGCGGAGGGTCAGCCGCCGCCGACCCGGGCGCGGAGGGTCAGCCGCCGCCGACCCGGGCGCGGAGGGTCAGTCGCCGCCGACCCGGGCGCGGAGGGTCAGCCGCCGTCGACCCGGGCGCCGCGCGGCGACGCGGCGCCGGCGGGGAAGTCCGACCCGACCGGAGCCGGCCGGAGCGACACGGCCACCGGCTCGGGCGCGGTAGCCGGCTCGGGCGCGGTAGCCGGCTCGGGCGGGGCGGGCTGCGACGCGGCCGGGTCGTCGGAGCGGCGGCGGAAGAGCAGGAGCATCAGCCCGCCGGCGACCAGGCCCCAGAACGCGCCGCCCACGCCGAGCAGGGTCACCCCGGAGGCGGTGACCACGAACGTGACCACCGCGGCCTCCCGGGCGGCCGGCTCGGCCAGCGCCGAGGTGAGCGCGGTGGCCAGCGCGCCGAGCAGCGCCAGCCCGGCGACCGCCTCGATCAGCACCGGCGGGGCGAGCGCGATCAACGCGGTGGCCGCCCCGGCGCCCAGGCCGAGCAGGGCCAGCCCCGTGCCGGCGGTGACCGAGGCGATCCAGCGCCGGTCCGGGTCGGGGTGGGCGTCCGGGCCGGCGGCCAGCGCGGCGGTGATGGCCGCGAGGTTGACCGCGTGCCCGCCGGCGGGCGCGGCGGCCAGGCTGGTCAGCCCGGTCGCCCGCAGCGCGGCCCCGAACGGCGGCCGGTAGCCGTAGCCGACCAGCACCGCCATCCCGGGCACGTTCTGCGCGGCCATGGTGACCAGGAAGAGCGGCAGCGCCAGGCCGACCAGGGCGGAGACGCTCCAGGCCGGCGCGGTCAGCTCGACGGCGGGCAGCAGCCGCGCGCCGCCGAGGCCGGCGACCGGGGCGGTCAGCGCGATCGCCGCCACCGCCACGACCAGCGCGCCCGGCACCGCCCAGCGGCGCGCGAACCGGTGCAGCAGCAGCCAGGCCAGTACCACGGGCGCGGCCAGCCGGGGCACCTCGACCAGCGCGCGGACCGGGGCGGTGCACAGCGGCAGCAGGACGCCGGCCAGCATGGCGCCCGCGATCGGCCGGGGGATCGCCGCGACGGCCCGACCGAGCGCCGGGAACAGCCCGGCGGCCACGATCAGCACGCCTGAGACGAGGAACGCCCCGACGGCGACGGGCCACCCGCCGGGCATCGGGCCGGTGGCGACCAGCAGCGCCGCGCCCGGGGTGGACCAGGCGACGCTCATCGGGATCCGGTGCCGCAGGCCCAGCCAGACGGCGGAGATCCCGGACGCGACGCAGACCGCGAGCAGCCCGGAGGCGGCCTGCGCGTCGGTGGCGCCGACGGCCCGCAGGCCGGCCAGCACCACGGTGAACGAGCTGGCGAACCCCACCAGCGCGGTCACCACGCCCGCCAGCAACGGTTGTGTCCGTCCCGCCATCCCACCCCCCGATCGTTCCGTTTACGGAACAAGAACCTGTAGCACGATAGCGGGGTGCCGCACCCGTCACCAGCCCGCCCACCGCACCCCGATCCGGGAGCCGACGCCGTCGGCCGCCGGGTACGCGCGCTGCGCGAGGAACGGGGGATGTCCCTGTCGACCCTCGCCCGGCTGGCCGGGGTGGGGAAGGCGACGCTCTCCGGGCTGGAGAACGGCACCCGCAACCCGACCCTGGAGACGCTCTACGCGATCACGGCACAGCTCGGCGTGCCGCTGACGGCCGTGCTCTCGGGACCGGCCGCCGGACCGACCGTCCGCGGCGCGGCGGTCACCGCCGTCCTGCTGGAGGTCTTCGAGGACACCGACGCCACCTACGAGCTGTACCGGATGCTGGTCGCGCCCGGCCCGGAGCAGCTCTCCCCCGCGCACCAGCCGGGCGTCACCGAGCACATCGCCGTCTTCGCGGGCGTGCTGCGCGCCGGCCCGGTGGACGCGCCGCTGACGGCCGCCGCCGGCGAGCACCTGCGCTGGACGTCGGACGTGCCGCACGTGTACGCCGCCGTCGGCGACGAGGAGGTCGCCGCCAGCCTCCTGCTCCGCTATCCCCGCCGCTGACCCCGCAGCACCGACGGCACCGGGGCGGCCGGCCGGCGGCGGGGTCGGGCGCGGCGGCTCAACGGCCCGGCCACGCACGATGGGGCCGGCCGGCCCGGCGGTCCGGTCGCGCGGGGCGGCTCAGCCGTCGACCGGCGTCCGCGCCGGCAACCGCCGCCGCACCGCCCAGATCGCCGCCTCCGTACGCGACGCCGACCCGGTCTTGCGCAGCAGGTTGGACACGTGCACGGTGACCGTCCGCACCGAGATGCCGAGCGCCCGCGCGGCCTGCTTGTTGGACATCCCGGCGACCAGGCAGCCCAGCACCTCGATCTCCCGCCCGGTCAGCTCGGCGTCGACCGGGTCGGCCGGCCGGGGCGCCACCGCCGCCGACCACGCCGGTGCCGACCGGGCCGCCGTGGGCCGGGCCGCCGCCGTGGGCCGGGCCGCCGCCGTCGACCGGGCCGGTGGTGCCGGCGGCGGCGGGCGGAGCAACGCCTCGGGCCCCTGGCCGGCGTGCGCGGCGAGCAGTTCGGTCAGCGCGTACGGGTTGCCGCCGGTGCGCCGCCAGACCGCGCGCGCCAGGCGACCGGACGGGCGCGGGTCGGCGTACACCTGGGTCAGCACCTCGGCGACCTCGGCCGGGAGCAGCGGTCCGAGGTGTTGGCGGACGGCGCCCCGGACGCCGCAGAGCCGGGCCAGCGCGCGGACCGCGAGGTCCGGCGCGACCGCGTCGGCGGCGGGCCGGGTGGCCACGACCAGCAGCGCCGGCAGGTCGGCGGCGGTGGCCAGCTCGCCGACCAGGTTCAGGCTGGCCGGGTCGAGGGCGTGCAGGTCCTCCACCACCAGCACGGCCGGGCCGGTGCCGACCAGCAGCCGGACGACCCGCACCGCGAGCCGGAGCAGGGTGCCCGGCGCGTAGCGCTCGCGCGGCGCGGTGGGCTGCTGGGCCAGCCAGGCCAGCGCGTCCGGCGGCAGGTCGAGCCCGCTCGTGTCCCGACCCGTGAGAACGGCGGCCAGCCAGTCGTACGGGGCGGGGCTGTGCACCCGGGCCGCGCCGGAGAGCACCACCGCCGGGCGCGGGGCGAAGGCGTCCAGGGCGGCCGCGACCAGCAGTGACTTGCCCACCCCGGCCTCACCGGTGATCACCGCGACGGCCGGCGCGGAGCGCCGGGAATCGGCCACGGTGGACCA
Source organism: Micromonospora sp. NPDC048063 (assembly GCF_043202855.1). Taxonomy (NCBI): domain Bacteria; kingdom Bacillati; phylum Actinomycetota; class Actinomycetes; order Micromonosporales; family Micromonosporaceae; genus Micromonospora; species Micromonospora sp. NPDC048063. The sequence continues at coordinate 703,309 of NZ_JBIDBG010000004.1, forward strand.
CGCCCGGTCGAGCTCGGCCAGCTCACCGGCGCGCCCGACCATGGACACCGGCATCATTCCCACACCCTACGCAGTAGTGCGTAGAGACGGCGGCAGGGTGTTCTTGGCAAGCTTGACCCCATGACGCTGATCCTCCGCTCGGCCATCCTCAACGACATCGGCCTGGTCCGCACCAACAACGAGGACTCCGCCCTCGCCGGTGACCGCCTCGTCGCGGTCGCGGACGGCATGGGCGGCCTGCCCGCGGGCGAGGTGGCGAGCGAGATCGTCATCCGCATCCTCGACGAGCTGAGCCCGCCGACCACCCCCGACGAGGCCGCCGACGCGCTGCGGGCCGTGGTGAGCACCGCCAACCAGCGCATCCACGCCGCCATCACCGTCGACCCGGCCCGTGACGGCATGGGTACGACGCTCACCGCCGCCCTGCTCGCCGGGGACGCGCTGGTGCTGGCCCAGGTCGGCGACTCCCGCTGCTACCTGCTGCGCGACGCCCGGCTCACCCAGCTCACCCGGGACGACACCTTCGTCCAGGCGCTGGTGGACCAGGGGGCGCTCTCGCCGGAGCAGGCACGCCACCACCCGCAGCGGTCGCTGGTGACCCGGGCGGTGCAGGGCGCGGACACGCCGCCCGCGATCGGGATGCTGACCGTGGCCGCCGGCGACCGGCTGCTGCTGTGCAGCGACGGCCTGTCCGACTACGTCGAGGACGCCACGATCGCCGCGGCGCTGACCACGTACGCCGACCGCCAGCAGTGCGGCGAGCAGCTCGTCAAGCTCGCCCACCAGGCCGGCGCGCCGGACAACGTCACCGTCGTAATCTCCGACGTCACCGCCGTCTGACGCGGCCCGGTTTCCCGTACGCGAGAATCCGGGCCGGCCGGGTGGTGTCAGGTGCCGATCGGCGGCCCCGCGGCGAGGCGCGGTCCCGGCCGTTCCCCGGATTACGGTTGCGTCGACCGGGAAGCCGGGATGGGATTGGCGGATGACCATCCGCCGGGTGCACTCCGAAGAGCGCCTGACCACCAGCTTCCCGCTCCAGGCGTACGCGTTCGAGACGTCGCCGGCCCGCGCCGGCCGGACGGAGGAGTACCGCGACTACCTGCCGTACAACGAGGGCAACCGGACGCTGGTCGCGGAGGCCGACGGCACGACGGTGGCCGCCGCCTCGGCGGTGCCCATGCGGCAGAACCTGCGCGGCACGGTGCTGCCGATGGCCGGCGTCGCCGGGGTGGCCACCCACCCGCTGGCCCGCCGGCAGGGACACGTCCGGGCCCTGCTGCACCAGTTGCTCGACGAGATGCGCGACGAGGGGCACGCGCTGACCGCGCTCTGGCCGTTCCGGTCGTCGTTCTACGCCCGGTTCGGCTACGTCGGGCTGCCGAAGGCCCGCACGGCCACCTTCTCGCCGGCCGACCTCGGCGAACTGCTCCGCGCCGACCTGCCGGGCGAGGTGGGCTGGGAGCGGATCGGCGCGGGCTACCCGACCTGGCGCGAGTTCACCGAGCGCTGTCTGCGCGAGCGGCACGGCTTCGCGATCTTCCCCGACTACCGGGCCGTCGGGCTGCGCGACCGCGACGAGCGGTGGCTGCTCACCGCCCGGGTCGGCGGGACGGTCACGGGCGCGGTGACCTACCGGATCGACGACCACGGCGGCACGCTGGTCGCCGACGACCTGCTCGTCACCGACCCGGTGGCCCGCGCGCTGCTGTTGCGGTTCTTCGCCCAGCACGTCGACCAGGTGGAGCGGGTGAGCGTCCTGCTCCCCGTCGACGAGGCGCCGGAGCTGTGGCTGACCGACCTGGCCGTGCACGTCGAGGCGCGGGTGGCCCGGCCGGGCTCGTCGGCGCCGATGGCCCGGCTGCTGTCGGTGGACGCGCTGGCCGGGCTGCCCACGGGGCCGGGCCGGGTGCGCGTCGAGCTGACCGGTGACCGCTGGCTGGCCGGGTCGTACCTGCTGGACGGCACGACCGGCGCGCTGGAACTGGTCACCGGCGCCGCCGCCACCGCCGGGGAGCCGCCCACCGCCACGCTGACCGCCGCCGGGATCTCGGCCCTGGCGTACGGGGTGCTCGACCCGGTGGAGGTGGGCCTGCGGGGGCTGGGCGAGGTGCCGGCGGACGCGGCGGCGGAGCTGCGCCGCCTCTTCCCGCGTCACCTGCCGTACCTGTTCGCCGACTTCTGACCCCGGTTGGCGGGCGCACCGACGGGGTACGGTCCCGGGAATGCCGGAGTGGTTGCAGGCGGGTGGGTGGGGGCTGCTGGCCGGGTCCGCCCTGTTGCTCGGGGCGGCCGTGGGCTGGTTCGCCCGGGTGCCGCAGCGGGTCATCGCGTCGGTCATGGCGTTCGGGGCGGGGGTGCTGCTCTCCGCCGTCTCGTTCGAGCTGATCGCGGAGGCGCACGAGAAGGGCGGCCTGCTGCCCACGACACTCGGCGCGGCCGGTGGCGCGCTGGCCTACACCCTGGCGAACGTGCTGCTCGCCCGGTGGGGCGCGCGGCACCGCAAGCGCTCCGGCGACCGGCAGCCCTCCGAGGGCGAGCGGCCCGGCTCGGGTTCCGCGATCGCGGTCGGCGCGCTGCTGGACGGCGTACCCGAATCGGTGGTGATCGGGGCCAGCCTGCTGGCGGGCGGGCCGGTCAGCCTGGTCACCGTGGTCGCGGTCTTCCTCAGCAACGTGCCGGAGGGCCTGTCCAGCGCGGCCGGCATGCGCCGGGCCGGCCGCTCCCGGCGGTACGTCTTCGCGCTCTGGTCGGCGATCGCCCTGGTCAGCGGCGTGGCGGCGGTGGCGGGCTTCACGCTGCTCGGCGACGCCCCGCCGGCGGCGCTCGCGGCGATCACCGCGCTGGCGGCCGGCGCCATCCTCGCGATGATCACCGACACCATGGTCCCGGAGGCGTTCGAGGACGCCCACCTGCTGGTCGGCCTCGTCACCGTGGCCGGATTCCTGACCGCCTTCGCCCTCTCCCGCCCGTGACCCGTCCCCGGCGGGGCGTCCGCCCCTGCTTCCCGGGGCCGGTCGGGGCGGCGTGCGTCAGTAGGGGTTGCCGTGGCCGGCGGGGCGGCCCCGCAGCAGCGCGGCGGGGCGGCCACCTGCGGCGGACATCGCCGGGCTGGCGGTGCGCGCGCCGTCGGCTATCCCGGCGAAGAGTTCCTTCAGCGCGCTGACCGCGTCGTGCCGAGGCTGCCAGCCCAGCTCCGCCTCGGCACGCTCGCTCGACATCAGCGGCGCGTTCAGTGCCAGCTCCACCCAGCCGGCGTCGATCGGTTGCAGCCGCGCCCGCCAGGTGAGCGCGGCGGCGGCGCGCAGCACCGGGGCGGCCACGGGCACCGTCCAGCCGTGGAAGTGTCGGGCCACCAGCTCCGGGGTCAGCACCGGGTCCGCCGCGACGTTGAACGGACCGCGCGCGTCGCCCAGGACCGCCCGGGCGTACGCGTCGGCGACGTCGTCGGTGTGCACCGCCTGCATCCGCAGCCGCCGGTGCGTCGGCACCAGCGGGATGCGGCCGAAGCGGAGCAGCCGGACCGGCGCGAACGGGCCGAGGAAGTAGCGGGTGATCTCGGTGGCCGCCGCCCGCTGGAAGTTCAGGCCGGGCCGCACCCGCACGACGCGCAGCCCCGGGTGCTCCCGCTCGGCCCGGTCCAGCAACGCCTCCACCTCGGCCTTGTCCCGGCTGTACGACGAGCCGGGCACCCCGGTCGCCGGCCAGCGCTCGGAGACCGGGTGGTCCTTCGGGCCGGGCGCGTACGCGCCGACCGACGAGGCGACCACCAGGGCCGGCACGTTCGCGCGGACCACCGCGTTGACCACCGCCGCACTGCCGCCGACGTTGGTCCGGCGCAGCACCCGCTGGTCGTGGCTGGGCTGGATCTGCCAGGCCAGGTGCACCACCGCGTCGGCCCCGGCGAGGACCTCCGCGAGCTGGTCGGCCGCGCCCGGCAGCCCGACGTCGCAGGAGTGCCACTCCACCTGGTCGTACGGCTCACCGGCGTCCGGCCCCGGCAGCCGGCGCGCCACCCCGACGAGATCCACTCCGCGTTCCCGGCGCAGCCGGCGCAACAGGGCGGTGCCGGCGTTGCCGGTCGCGCCCACCACCACGATCCGCATGCCCGACCCCGTACCCGGTCAGCCGCCCGCCAATCGCCGCGCCCGGCAGCCATCAGGGGCGGCGTCAGGGGCGGGACGGCCGTCAGGGGCGGGGCGACCGTCAGGGGCGGGGCGACCGTCAGGGGCGGGGCGAGTGGCGCACCCAGCTCTTCTTCTCGTCCCGGCGCCGGCCGTCCGAGGCGGCCAGGCAGCGCGGGCAGATCCAGCCGACCGGGTCCGCCTCGGTGAGCACGTCCGTCGACCGGTACTCGAACCGCACGTGGGGGAAGCGGCGCAGCCGGGTCCGGCTGAGCGGGAGCCCGCAGACGGTCTGGTTCTGGCCCGGCAGCCAGGCGTGCACCTCGCCGGCCGGCTCCCGTACGCCGTCGGGGCCGGTCTCCTCGCCGGAGGCCGCGACGGCCGGGGTGCTGCTGATCCTCATGCGGGCACGGTTCCCCCGCGCCGGCCCGCCCATGCCTGCCGGCCTCCCGGCCTGCCGGCCTCCTGGCGGTGGCGGGTGGCGGGTGACGGGCGGTGCCGGCGTGCCGGGCCGGGCGGTCAACCGCGCCGGGTCAGCAGGGCGCCGATCAGGCAGGCGAACGCGGCCACCGATGAGAGCGTGCGGATCAGATTCCAGCGCACCCAGGCCACCTCGAACCAGGCCCGCACCTCGGCCAGGTCGCCGATCCGGTCCACCGGGCCGGCGGCCTCCAGCCGGTCGTTCAGCGGCACGTTGAGGCGTACGGTGACGACGAAGGTGACCAGGTAGCAGGCCAGCGCGGCGACGGTCCAGAGCAGGGCCGGGCCGCCCCGGGTCAGGTGCAGGGCGGCGGCCAGGGCGAGCAGCAGCAGCGCGCCGAGGAACGCGCCCAGGAACCAGCCGTTGAGGATCTTCCGGTTGATCGACTGCATGGTGCCGATCAGCGTCCGGTCGTCGGTCGCGCCGAGACCCGGCATGACCGCGCAGGTGAACGCGAAGAACAGCCCCGCCATCAGCCCGGTGGTCAGGGTCGCCCCGGCCAGGGCGGCCGTGCGGATCGTCTCGAACACAGGTGTTCCTCCCCCGTCGTCGTCCCCGCCAGTCAACCGGGGCGTGATCCTCCCGGCCATGGCCGGACCGCTCGACCCGATAAGCGAGCGTCCACCGCACGACGAGGGGACCGCCCGGACCGGCCCACGGGAAGACCGGCCCGGGCGGGATCAGGGGGCGGCCTACCCGCGCGGGCGGGCCCAGCCGGTGAAACGCTCGGCCAGGTCGGTGCACGACCGCTCGCCGTCCAGCTCCGCGAGCTGCCCGGCCGCCTCGGCCTGAAGGGTGCCGAGATAGATCAGCAGCGCGGTCCGGTCGGTGCGGTACTCGCCGAGCAGCCGCAGCTTCGCCGCCGAGCAGGGCCAGGCGATCCCGCAGGCCGCGCAGCGCCAGGTGGGCCGGGACGGCAGGTGGTCGCGGCGGCGGGTCACCGCGCCGGCACCGTGACGACGGTCGCCCGGTCCACCCGGACGAAGGCGTACCGCTCGCGTGGCCGGAGCGTGCCGTCCGGGGTCAGCTCCCGACCGCGCAGCTCGACCCACTCCGCGCCCTCGAACGGCCCCCGGCTGAGGATCTCGGTGACGTACAGCGTGAGGATCCCGGTGCCGAACCGGTAGGAGTCCTCCGGCACGCGGATGACCTCGCCCGTCACGATCGCGCCCTCCCGGCGCGGCCTGTTGCCCGTCACGCCCGCCTCCCATCCGTCGCCTGTCCGTGGCCTGTCCGGTGCTCGACGGGGGCCGCCGACGGATGCTCAACTCCGGGGGGCGGCCCCCCGCGAGGACCGCCCCCGGCCAGTGCTCCACGAGCGGCCCTCGCTGGTGACACTCTGCTGTGGAGGCGACTACGCTCGGAAGGCTCTGCGGGCGTCCGGGTGGGGCTGGCCGAAGCCGCGCCCGGCGGGTGGCGCCCTGGGTAGTCGATCTTCAAACTGGGAGGCCCTGAATGGCCGACGTGCCGAGTCCGCTCGCCGCCTTCGTCGTGGCCGAGATCCGCCGCGCCCGAGGTGGTGCCGGCATGACGCAGGAGACGTTCGGCCGGGGTGCCGGGTTCAGCGCGTCGCACGTCAGCGCCGTCGAGGGCGGCACCCGCGCCCTGACGATGGACTTCATCAAGGGCGCCGACCGGGCGCTCAAGACCGGCGGGCTCTTCGAACGGCTCGTCGCCAGCGTCGGCGCGCCCTCCTGGTTCCTCCCCTGGCTCGACGCCGAACGCGCGGCGACCCAACTCCGCTACTTCGAGCCGAACCTGATCCCCGGTCTGCTTCAAACGGAGGACTACGCCCGCACCGTGCTTCGGTCAGTCGACATCCTCACCACTGACGAGGTGGAGCAGCGCGTGTCGGCTCGGGTGGAGCGACAGAAAATCCTGACGAGCGATCGACCACCCCAGTTCGTCGCGGTACTCGACGAGTCAGCGCTGCGCCGCTACGGCGACGGCATCGGTGCCGTCATGGCGCAGCAGATCGCCCACCTGATCGCTCTCGCCGAGCTGCCACACATCCATGTCCACGTCATCCCTGCGTCGAGCGGGCTGCATGTGGGCCTGTCGGGACCGTTCGCCCTGGCACGCTCCAGGGAGGGCGTGTGGGTCGGGCACCTGGAGAACCAGCTTGCCGGTGTCGTCATCGACAAAGACGATGACGTAGCTACGCTTCAAGCTCGGTGGGAAAGTGTGCGTAACGAGGCTCTGCCCCGCCGGCAGTCCATCGACCTGCTCAAGGAAGTAGAGAGCCAACATGGACCTCAGTAACGCCCGCTGGCGCAAGGCAACCCGTAGCGGAGCGAGCGGCGGGAACTGCGTCGAGGTGGCCGACAACCTGCCCGGCGTGGTCGCCGTCCGCGACTCGAAGGACCCGACCGGCCCGGCCCTGACCTTCGCCCCCACGGCCTGGCGCGCCTTCGTCGCCCGGACCGCCGGGCGAGCCTGACCGCCTCCTGTACGCCCGGATGCGCCCGTCCCCGACCGGGGCGGGTGCCTCCGTGGCCGCACCTCGGCGCACCCTCGGTGAGCTGCATGTATCGACGGCGGCGCGGAAGCCGAGAGCCGCCGCCGTCCGACGTCCGGTAACCTGATCGCGCGGGCCGCTAGCTCAATGGCAGAGCTGTGGACTTTTAATCCATAGGTTCAGGGTTCGAGTCCCTGGCGGCCCACTACAAACCGCCCCTGAGCTGTGAGAACGTCGGACGAAGATCATCGGGCACAACCAGGGCACAACTCAACTCCGATCTTGGTGTCGCCACACCAAGCCGGAGCCTTGACCGTCCAGACCCGCCAACCGCCCCGATCTTCTCGGACCCCGAAGCGCCACGGATGCCGGCTGCGACTGCGATAGCTGGTCGTGCCACCAAACCGCGTAGACCTCGGTGACCACCAGGGCGACACCGTCGCGGAGGTGGTCGACCTGCAACGGACCCGATTCCAGCTTGCTGGGCGGCATGGCGGACCCTGACATTTGCGCCCGGTAAGCGCGCCACTGACGCACCAGCTCGTCACGGCGATCGTCGGTAAGCACTCGACGCAGCCCGCCATCATTCCCGCTACTCAGCCGCAGCAAATAGACAGCCACTGCCGCATCGGGGGCGCGCTCTCCCTGTTCCGCCTCAACCTAAACTTTCACCGCCCACGCTGCAGGAACGGCCAGCGCACCTGTGCACGCCATGGCGATGAAGGACAAGAGAACCCAGGGCCACCGCCTTGAAAGGGCTTCCCGCGTCACGTCAGGCACTCTAATAATCTTGCTCGGACTTGATCGACTTCGATGCTCAGCCAAAATCATCGGACACAGATCCGGCACGACTGAGCTTGGAAATCCCTGTAAAACGTCGAGAAGCGATGAGGGCCGCCCTGGTCAGGGAGGTGCGGGAGAATAGGAAACCGGAGAAGCAGCCGGAGCTGAGCCGCCAGCGTTGACGAGCACCAGGAGCACCCGCCGCCCCGGGACAAGCCTCAGGGGGGTCAAGAGTGCTGGTCACGGCAGGAACCCTGGGTAGCACACTCGCCGGATCGGCGCCCCCGCTACAGGCACGAGGTTGATTGCCTTGTACGGGCATGATTCCACAGTGTGACGAGACGTCTGAGTGTTCTTCTGATCGCTGTCGGTGTGGCGGGGTTGCTCGGTGTGATGCTGCTCCACGTTCCCGCATCGTGGTGGCGTGTCCTGGCCTCTGGGTGGTCGGTGCTACTGCCGGCAACAGTGAGCCTGGCGCTGTTGCTCTTAGGCGCACGGCTGTGGTGGCGGACCAACCAGGAAGGTCACCAGGCGTCGGCGGCACCGACACCACCGGACCGGCAGGTGCGGCCGTTGCGGGCGTGGGTGATCTTGGTCGGAGCGGTTGTCGTGGCAGTAGTCACTGGGGCGGCGGTGCTCTGGTTGCAGAACACCCTGCCCGCAGTCGGTGACCAGGTGCAGCGGGCTCGGTTGCGGGTGGACAGTATCCGGACCGGTCTGACCATCGGAGCCGCCGTCACCGGTGCATTTGCTCTACTGCTGGCAGTTCGCCGGCAGCAGCTGGCAGAGCGCACCCAGCAGGCCACCGAGTACGACGCCGGCGAGAAGAGAGTCACCGAGCTGTATGTCAAGGCGGCCGACCAACTCGGCGCCGACAAGGCCCCGGTGCGCCTCGCCGGCCTGTACGCCCTCGAACGCCTCGCTCAAGACAACCCGGTCCACCGGCAGAGCATCGTCGAGGTCATATGCGCCTACCTACGCATGCCGTACACCCCACCCGACGACCAGCCTTCACCCGGCACCAATAACGCACCGGCTGCAGGGGAAACATCGACCCCACACAAGCCACCGGTGCAAGCCACCGGCACCAAGGACCCCGACAAGCCAGCCACCGAACCCCGCGAAGAACGTCAGGTCCGCCTTGCAGCCCAACGCATTCTCGCCCGACACCTACGACCCGAAATCGAAAACGAAGACGTCAATCCCGCCTACTGGGGCCCAAAGATCGTTCTGGACCTTACGGAGGCAACCCTCATAGACGCCGACTTCACCAAATGCCACCTCTACAATGCAGACTTCAGCAGAGCAACGTTCAGCGGCGGCATCTGGTTCGGCCAGGCGACGTTCAGCGGCGATGCCTGGTTCAACAAGGCGACGTTCAGCGACGACTTCTGGTTCGGCCAGGCGACGTTCAGCGGCCGCGCATGGTTCGACCGAGCAACGTTCAACGGCCACGCCTGGTTCGGCCAGGCGACGTTCAGCAGCGACGTCTGGTTCGGCGATACGACGTTCAGCTGCGGTGCCGGGTTCGACAGGGCGACGTTCAGCGGCGACGCCGGGTTCGACAGGGCGACGTTCAGCGGCGACGCCAGGTTCGACAGGGCGACGTTCAGCGGCGACGCCAGGTTCGACAGGGCGACGTTCAGCGGCGACGCCAGGTTCGAGGGGGCGACGCTCCGTGGGAGCAGATATGAAGGCCCCACGAATCGCGAGCGACCTCGACATCGGTGAGCGAACGGACGACGAAGCTCCTCCGGCGGGGGCCTCATGCTCGGGGATGGCCGGGGACTGAGCGGCGGTTACGGTACGGGGCGGCTGAGGGGGATGCCATCCCGTCACCGTCGTCCCATGCAAAGCCGAGCAGACCAGGGCCCGCTCCACCGTGGTGTGGGACGACGGTGACGGGATGGCAGCGGTGCGGCGGCGGCCGCCGTCGAGGCCATGATCATCGGGCACAGATCCGGCACAACTGAGGCCGGAAAACCCTGTAAGACGTCGAGAAGCGATGAGGATTGACGTCCTGCTCAACGGCCAGATGTGTCCGAATCGGGATGATCTATCGGCGGCCCTTCGGAAAGCCCGTGTCATCGACCACCCACGCCACCGGCTTGACCACGTCGAGAGCCCGGCGGGCCAGCCGCATCCGCACCCCCGTGGTGTCCCACGTCGAGGTCGTCACGAACTGCTGCAACCCCTGATGATCCACCCCCAGCCGCTGCGCCATCGGCTGCATCGACTTCCGCCGCCCATCCAGCAACAGCCCCCGCAGATACGTCTCACCCTTCGCCCGCTGATCCGACCGAGCCAACGGGGTGAAC
>NZ_JBIDBG010000005.1:0-843 GCF_043202855.1 Micromonospora sp. NPDC048063
GCTCGGCAAGCCTGTACTGCGCATTCGTGACCCTCGCCGCAGCCCTCACCTGCCACAAGCGCTACCTCAAACTCACCACCTGAGACACGCTCTAAATCAGGCCTAACTTGCGTCCGGCTGCTATTCGCCGCTCACCGCACCCGGATCCGCCTGACTGAACTCGTCCGGCGTCAGCGCCACCAACGCCGCCCCGGGTGGCTACTCCCTGCCGGACGTCGAACCCCGCCCGCACTCACTTACCTTGCGCAACGACGGCACCCACACCGCCCGGGCAACGTGCGGTGTGGCTGGCCCAGGCGGTGCGGCGGGTCGGCCGGAGGCAACTGGTTCCAGCCTGGATGGTCACGGTGCCGTGGCGCGGGTCAACGGCGAGCTGTGCGCCTCCGGCCGACGCGAGCAGGTCACCGAACGCCCCGGCATCGTGCCCGCCGGCCACCGGCAGCCTGGTTTGAATCTTCGCGTCGACAAGAGGAATGTTCAGCCAAGGGTTGTCTATGGCCAGTCGGGTCGATGCCGAGCGGCTGCAGGTTCAGGATCACGTTAACGGGTGTAGAGGATTTTGATTCCGTTGGCGTTGAGTGCGGCGACCGCGTTGGTGCCCGTGAGGTTGGGAACGCGGAGGTTTTGCCAGCCGGTGTTGCTGGCTGCTTCGTGTACGTAGCCGTCCCGCACCGTATAGATGATCCTCGTGCCATCGGTTCTGGCGATCGCTGACACCGCGGTTCCGTGGACGGGTTGCCCGTTGTAGCCGACCAGCAGGGGCTGCCAGTTGGCGCTGCTCGACTCGTACACCGCGCCCCCACGCACCGTGTACACCACGACCGCGCCGTTGTAGGGGATCGC
>NZ_JBIDBG010000005.1:940-413751 GCF_043202855.1 Micromonospora sp. NPDC048063
CCGCCACCCGGTGTTGCTGGCTGCCTCATATAAACGACCATCGCGCACCGTGTAGACAATCTTGGTGCCGTCCGCGCGAAGCACCGCGCTGACCGCGGTTCCGTGGACGGGTTGCCCGTTGTGGCCGACCAGCAGGGGCTGCCAGTTGGCGCTGCTCGACTCGTACACCGCGCCCCCACGCACCGTGTACACCACGACCGCGCCGTTGTAGGGGATCGCCGATACCGCGGAGACCTGGTCGTGGTTGGGCACCTGCAGATTCCGCCACCCGGTGTTGCTGGCTGCCTCATATAAACGACCATCGCGCACCGTGTAGACAATCTTGGTGCCGTCCGCGCGAAGCACCGCGCTGACCGCGCCCGCGAGAACGGGTTGCCCGTCAGACCCGACCGGCAACGGCCGCCAACCAGTGCTGTCCGCGGTCTCAAAGACCTGCGTATCCGCCCGGGGCGGTCGTTCCCGCGCCATCCAGGTAGACCAGCGGGTTGATGCGGGTGCCGCTCGGATCGATCATGTGCCAGTGCAGGTGCGGGCCGGTGGACGAGCCGGATCCCGGTGCACCAACCGCCCCGCCGGACAACCCGACGATCTCGCCCGTGCCGACCCGCGTGCCGTTGGCCAGTAGGAACTGCGACAGGTGCAGGTACTGGGTGCGGTAGCCGTTGTCGTGCTGAACGGTGACGGTGTAGCCGCCGGTGCCGTTGTTCGGATCGTTGGTCACGACACCGCCGCCCGCAGCGGGCAGCTGCGTGCCGACGGGCATGCCGTAGTCGATGCCGCCGAGCGACCCCCGGTTGAGATGTTCCTGCCAGGTCCCAGTGATCGGATAGCCACTGAAGGGGTTGTAGAAACCCGGGACGGCTGCCTCGGCCGCGCGCGCCCCGATACCGACCGCAGTGGCGGTACCGGCCGCCACCGTTGCGTACAAGAAGGTCCGTCTGCTGAACCCGTCGCCTGCCATCAACCGACTCCCACATAGAGGGGTGCTGTGCGCCGAACCTAGACAGGGCACGAACGGCAGGCATCGTGCGTTCGACCGACGGCCATTCAGGGCAGGGAACCACTCCCCAGACACACCATCCCAGACCGTCGAGCTACATCACGCCGACGGCACCGGCCGGTGTGAAATAGGGCGGGGCTCCGTTGTTAGGGTCCTCGCGTGGTTATCGAAGCCGATCGCAGTCTCGTGACGCGGCCGCAGGCCTCCTGCTCCTGCCGCGGGACATGACAGATCGCCATGCCGTCGAGTTCAGGGCCGGGCAGCGTAGAGGCGGAGTTCCTGGCCTCAGCACGCCGGTACGCGGCGCCCATGCGTGGGTTCCTGCTATTGCTCATCAGCGCATTCGGGCTTCTGACGCTTCCCGGCGATGCCCTGCCGCAAGGGTTCGCACTGTTCGGGCTGATGGTGGTCGGTGCCGTGGTGGACTGCCAGGCCGGGTTCTCCGAGCGCGCGGCGCCACTGGCGCTTACGTTCGCGGTGGCGCGTGTTGCGGCGATCTGCGTGACGCAGGAGTGGATTGATGGAAAGCCCAATCAGTGGGCACTCAACGCGCTGACCACGACGTCGATTACTCTGCAGTGGGACTGGCCGCCGAAGGTGTCGCTGCCCGTCACGGCCGGGCTGCTCGTGGTCGGCTTCGCCGTGGTTGGCGTCGACGAGGGGAGCGCGGTCGGCCTGCGGCTGCTGCTCGAGTGCGTCATGGCGCGTCTGGCGTTCGTGTTGTTGCAGCGGTCCAGCAGGCGCGTGGACGTGTTGCGGGCACGCCGGGCAGCGCTGGCGCGGGCCGAGGCGGTGGCGGTGGCGCGGCACTCGCAGGAACGGGAGCTCCTCGCGTTGTTGCACGACACGGCCTCGGCGACGTTTCTCCTGGTAACGGCGCACGGCCGGGACATCGACCCCAGGCAGGTGGCCGAGTACGCACGGCACGACCTGACCGTGCTCACAGGCGCAACGGGTGGACAGGCCTCGCAGGACAGCCTGGTCGACCTGAATGCCGCGCTGCGCTCCGTCGTGGACCGAACTCCACTGACCGTCGACGTCCTCTGGCGGGAAGGGGCGGTGGTGCCCGCGTCGGCGGCACTCGCGCTGGTGCGGGCGGTACGTGAAGCACTGGCCAACGTCGAGCGGCACGCCGGCGTACGCGACGCCACGCTGAGCATCCACGTCGAGGAGGATCGCGTAGTCGTTGCGGTCGACGACGCGGGCGTGGGGTTCTGCCCTGGCGAGGTGCCGCACTCCCGCCGCGGCATTCGCGGCTCGATCGTCGAACGCATGACCGCGGCCGGCGGCAGCGCCCTGGTCAGCTCGCGCCCCGGTACGGGGACCTCGGTGCGGCTGGTGTGGCCCGGTGCCTGAGAGCCGCGCCGCGCGCGACCACGTGCACCCAACGATGCGGATTGCGCTGCTGTGCATCACCGGCGTCGTGCAATTCGGGCTGTGTGTATGGCCGCTGATCGAATATGAGTACCAGCCGAGGTGGGTCGCCGTGGCCGCCTTCACGGCACTGGCGCTCGTCACGGCGGCCTGTGGCGTGTGGGTGGTGCGCCGACAGCCCATACCGGCCGTCGTCGTGGTGGTCGGCACGGCGGTCACGCTGGGAGCCTCGGCCGGTGCCACCCGCGTCCTGCCACTGGGCCAGCACTTCGGCACACCGGACTGGTCGTTCGGCCTGGTGGGGTGGCATCTGTTGCTGCTGCTCCTGGACCGCGTGCCCGTGCTGCTCACCGCCATGGCCGTGCATCTGACGGCGAGCGTTGGCCAATTCCTGTTGGCGGTCATGCCGGACCGCGCGGGGATCGGTGCCGCGGGCATCGTCGCGTTCGGCACTGCCAGCATCCAGCTGGCGGTCGTGCCGATCTCGCGGATGCTGCACCACAGAACCCGTCAGGCGATGTCAGTGGCCGCCGAGCAGGAGCAGCTGATCACCAGGGTGATGGCGGTCGAGCAGTGGGATCGGGAACAGCGCACCGTCTTCGCCGGGCAGTTGGGCGTGACACTGCCGCTGCTGGCGGACTTGGCCGATGGCGTGCTGGACCCCCGCGACGACGACACCCGACGACGGTGCTCCCTTGCGGCGACCCAGCTCCGCAGGTTGTTCGCTGAGAACGACGAGGTCCCTGATCCGCTGGTGCACGAAGTCACCGCGTGTGTCGATGAGGCCGAACGACGCGGCATCGAGGTGTCGCTGGCGGTCAGCGGCGCGGCCGTGGCGGTGCCCCCCGACGTGCGTCGGGAACTCACCAGCCCCGTCGTGGCGACGTTGGCTGCGGCACGGTCCCACGCGCGGGTGAGTGTGCTGCGCACCCACGAGGACGTGCGGGTCGCCGTGATGGCGGACGTCGGCACCGACGTGGTCACCGCAGCCTCCGCACAGGTCGTAGTCGACTGTGACACCTATGGCGAGTCCGTGCGAATGGAGGCCAGATGGCAGACGAGGAGCAGCTGAGCGCCGTAATCGTCGATGACCACCCAGCCGTGCTGGCCGGGGTGACCCACTGGCTGTCCTCCGGCACACCGCCGATACGGGTGGCCGCCTCGGGCAGTGACGTCCGCGTCGCGTGGCTCGGTGAAGGTGCCCAGGCCGACGTGGTCATCCTCGACCTGCACCTGGGCGGACCGACCCCGGCGATGGGCGACCTACGCAGACTGGTGCAGGCGGGGCGGCGGGTCGTCGTCTACTCGATGCGCGCTGACGACGTGATCGCACTTCAGTGCCTGGAGTTGGGCGCGCTGAGCTACCTGACGAAGGCTGAGGGCACCGAGCATCTCCTCAATGCCACCAGGGCCGCAGCGGCCGGCCAGGCGTACACCGCGCCATCCCTGGCGGGCGCGCTCGCCGGCGACCGCTCCGCCCACCGGCCGGTGTTGTCGGCGCGCGAGACCGAGGTGCTGATCCAGTGGTTCCAGTCGCACTCCAAGGAGTTCGTGGCTCAGCGCCTGGGGATTTCGCTGGGCACGGTCAACTCCCATCTGGAGCATATTCGGATCAAGTACGCGATGCGTGGCCGGGCGGCCCCCACCAAGGCGATGTTGGTAGCGCGCGCCATCCAGGATGGGTTGATCCAGGTCGACGATCTGTGATGGTGTGCGTGGTTGGCTTCTGCCAGGACGGCTGTCGGTCGAACGCACGCCTCGCCCGTCCTCGACGACTGCGGTCAGCTGGCGTGCCTTCCTGGCCGACGCGCCAACGTCGGCCTTCATCCCGTCACCACGAGCCCGATCGACCAGCATCGCGATCACGGCTCATCCGTCACCGCACCCACCGGCCACACGGCCGGCTCCTGCCCCGAGGTGGCCTCGGTCGCCATCTGGCGCCTTTCCCCTGATCGGTCGATCAACCGATATTTATACAGCCCGATGCCCCTAGTCTCGTCGCCATCCACGCACGACAAAGACGGATGAGGAGCCGATGATGGGTGAGGAGATTCAGCCCAACTGCTGTGGCGGTGCGACAGACCGGCCACCGGCCGGGCTCAGCCGCCGTACGTTGCTGCGCAGTACGACGTTGACCGCCGGTGCCCTCGTTGTCGGTGGTGGGATCGTCAGTCTTCCCGGGACCGCCCAGGCGGCACCGGTGATCTACAACCCGTTCACCGGCTACCCGATCACCGGAACCTGGCAGGACCACCTCGACTACGGGTCGCTCGGCGGGATCGACTTCGGGATGGGGGTCGGCACCGCGCTGCCGGCCTGCGGCGCCGGCACGATCCAGAACATCCCCTACAACGGGACGGGCGGGCACACCGTCACGATCTACCACGCGGACGGTTACCGCAGCCAGTACATGCACCTGTCACAGTTTCTGCTGGCCAACGGGACCGCGGTCGGCGCCGGGACGATCGTGGGACGGTCGGGCGGCGCTGTGGGTGCCCCCGGGTCGGGCAGCTCCACCGGCCCGCACCTGCACTGGCACATGATCAACCCGAGCGGGGTACGCATCAACCCGCTGACCTACATCAGCCAGAACCCGGGTGGCGGCGGCCTGCCCAAGACGACCACCGAGCAGGACGGCATCCCCGGCCCGATCTTCTACCAACGGATGCAGAACTGGCTACGGATCACCGCCGGCTACACCGGGCCGATCGACGGCGTGCCCGGCGTGAACACGTACGCCGCGCTGCAACGAGCCATGCGCAACTACGGCTACACCGGCCCCATCGACGGCGTACCGGGGCCGAACACCTGGAAGGCGGTGCAGCGACTCGCCTCCGGCTGGGGCTACACCGGCCCGATCGACGGGGTGATGGGACCGAACTCGTGGCGGGGCCTCGCCCGCTTCCTCAACCAGGACCAGTGGGACTGACCCCTCCCCAGACCACCGCCGCCAACCAAGCCTCGGCACGGAAACCACGAACCGCGAACCCCACTCGCTATGTCCACCCGGCACGAGGAGACCCAACCACCCACGACTGGGCTGCGCCGGCACCGATACCGCCGGCACAGCCCAGCCACGGTGACCAACAGAGCACCGAGGTTGCAGAAGATGTGACGGTCTCACCGCTCGGGTCTGACTCCGAGGTGAGGGGGCTGTCAGGCCGGAAACACCGTTAGATCCACAGACCCGCCCCGGCCGGGCGCCAAGAGCCCGCCTTCGACTTGGCCCGCACCGACCAGCGAGGACCGCGCCGGTCAACTGCCGAGCTGTGCGACGATCGACGAGCGTCATGTCGGCCGGTCTGTCCCCTGGGGCCGCGTACGCGCAGGCCGCTCGGCAGGCGCGCGCGGCACCTCTCGTACCCCCTTGGAGAGCACGATGCCCCTCTCCCCGACCAAGGTCTTCGCCGCGTTGAACGCCGTGCGACCACCCGCCCGGCAGTCCCCGGTCATGGGCAGGGCCGTCGTGGTCGGCGGCAGCGTCGCCGGCCTGCTGGCCGCCCGGGTGTTGTCCGACCACGCGGAGAGCGTCGTCGTCGTCGACCGGGACGACCTGCATCTGACCGGCGGTCGGCGGGGCGTGCCACAGGGGACGCAGTTGCACGCGCTCCTGCCCGGCGGCTTCCTCCAGCTCGAACGCCTGTTTCCCGGCTTCCGCGAACAGGCGCTGGCCCAGGGAGCGATCGAGGCTCCCCCCGGGACCAGACGCGCCTACCTCGACGGCCGGCTGAAGGTTGTCGTGCCCGACGACGCCGACAGCCTGACGGGCACCCGGCCGCTGCTGGAGGGGCTGATCCGTCAGCAGGTGCTTCGACTGCCCAACGTCAAGACGGTCGTGGCCCGCGCCACGGGTCTCGTGCTCGACGGTGGCGCGGCCACCGGCGTCCGCTGCGACGTCGGCGGGGTGCCCGGCGTCGAGAGCGGTGACTTCGTGGTGGACGCCATGGGGCGTTCGAGCAGGCTGTCCGAGTGGCTGGAGCACGCCGGCTGGGACCGCCCCGTCACGCGGCGGATGACCGTGAACCTGAACTACGCGACGGCCCTGTTCCGACGCCCGGAGACGGCTCCCGACCTCACGGTCGTCATGGCGCTGCACACTCCGGGGACGCCGCCGGACGTGGCCGGTGCCGCGGTCTTCGCCGTCGAGGACGGCCGGTGGATGGCGATGATGGCCGGGTACGGCGACAACCGCCCGGGAAGCACCGCCGAGGACTTCGTGCGGCGGCTGCGGGACCAGTTCCCACCGGAGTTCGGTGACGTCGCCGGAAACGAGATGCTCGGCGACGTCCGGACCTACCGCCATGCCGACAGCCGGCGGCGGGACTTCCACACGCTCAAGCGGTTCCCGGCCCGGCTGGTGAGCGTCGGCGACGCGGTCGCGTCGTTCAACCCGGTGTACGGGCAGGGGATGACGGCGGCGGCCCTGCACGCGGCCTGCCTGTCGGCCTACCTGCGGGAACGGCCGGATCCGGCCCTGCCCGCGCGCCGGTTCTTCGACTGGCAGAGGGTCGTGGTCGACGCCGCGTGGTCGACGTCCACCTCCGCCGACCTGGCCCTGCCGCACGTCGACGGGCCCTACCCGCGCGGCCACCGGTTCTCGAGTTGGATCAGCCGGCAGATCGTCACGGCGACCGTCACGGACGTGGCGGTCGCGCGGCGGTTCAACGAGGTCGTCTCCATGCGTGCGCATCCGAGGTCGCTGGCCACACCGGGCGTAGTGCTGGCCGCCCTGCGCGCCAACCGTCGGGCACCCTGACGGCGCCACCGGCACGTAGCCCGGGCCCACCGCGACGCCGCGGTCGACCTGGTCGCGATCCGGTTTCGGCCGGGACAGCTGCGGCGGTGAGTCGGGCGAGCGCTTCAGGTCGGCGCCCGGGTGCGGGCGGGTCCTACGGTGGGGCCTTCGCCACCGATCGAAGGAGAGACCGTTGTCACCGTCGTACCGCCCGCCTCGATGGAGCCTCGCCGGAACGGCCCTGAGCCTGGTCCTCGGGCTCGCCGCGTGCGCCGGGCCTCGGGCGGAGCCGCCGGAGCGGCCTGCACCGCAGATCGAGGTGAGCCAGGAGACCCTACGGGGCCGGGGCAGCCGGCCGGGGCAGGAGGGCCCCGACCCGGTCTGGTCGGTGTCGGTCAACCGGCTCGTCGATCAGCTGGCGCAGATCGGCCAGCTGATCGTCGTGCCCGACGAGCGGGAACTCCGGGCGGTGGACCGGTCCACCGGGCAGGACCGGTGGCGCCATCCGTTCCCGACGAGCTATCAGTACGCGGTCACCGACGGTCTGATCGTCGCGAGCGCCAGCAACGGAGGACCGCTGGAGGTGCTCGACGCGGTCACCGGCGCCACCCGCTGGCGGGCCGAGGACACCCAGGACGTCATCGTCCAGCAACAGGTCGTCTACAACAAGGAGTGCGTAGGCACAGGGCAGTCGGCGAAGTGCGTGGTCATTGCCCGGGACGTCCGGGACGGCCGTCAGCTCTGGAAACTGGCCGCCGACCGGTTCGCCCGGGTGACCGACGTCGCGCTCGGTGCGCGTATGCCGTATGCCCCGCCCACCGGGCGGTACGTGGCGGTGCGGCTGAGCGCGTCCGCCCCTACCTACACGGCAGTCGCGACCACCACCGGCAAGGCTGGGGCCGGGCGGTTGCCGAGCCGGGCCTGGTACGGCTTCGTCGCAGGCGACCTGCTGGTGACCACCGACAACGATCCACCCCGGGGTGATCGGCAGTGCACCGTCAGCATCGACACCGTCAACGCGGCAACCGGTGCCAGAGGCTGGTCCGGTGAGGTCTTCAGCGGGCGTAACGAGGATGGTGAGTGCGTCAAGCGGTTGACGAACCATCAGAGCGGGCTGGTCCTGATCGGGGCCGGCACCCGGCTCGTCGCGGTCAGCGCGACCGGCCGGCCACAGTTGGTGGACCTGCGCAACGGCAAGGCGGAGTGGGAGGGTGCCACCTCCGGCGTACCGATCGACGGGGACGACCGGTCGGTGCTGGTGCGGCGCAACGCCGACGAGGGTGAGCTGGAGCTGCTCGACATGACCACCGGCGCGTCGCGGTGGACCGCGCCGGATCCGGGGCTCTCCGGTGGGTCGGCGAGCTGGCGGTCGACCGTGACCGGACGGTTCGTGGCGGTCAGCGCTGCGACGGGCGGCCGGCCGTTCGTAATCGTCTACGACGTGCCGACCGGCCGCCAGCTCGGCCGTTACCCCGGTTGGCTCGCGGGCGCCGGGGACGACTGGGTCGCGGTGAGCCATCCCGGGGGATCGGACGGGATCACCCTGGATCTGCACACCTTCTGAACCGGTCCGTCCCGCCGGCCGCGCTCGTTCACCTGGTAGGCGACGTCCGGTCACTGCTGGCTGGCCGCCGATCAAGAGGCCGCGGTGTGATCTCCGTTGCGTCCTGGCCCGCGGGGGAATGAGATCACCGGACCGGGTTTTGGAGCCAGTTATGACTTCTGCACAGTCCCCGCGGCTGCGGGTCGACCGGTCGGAGACGATCCGATGACCGCTACCGTCGATGCTCCCGCTGGTCCCGCCGCCGCGGGGACGCCGGGTGACCTGATGAGCGCTCGGCAACGCCTGCGGTTCGTCCTCGTGCTCGGGTCGCTGATCGCGGTGGGTCCGCTGACCATCGACATGTACCTGCCCGCACTGCCCGCGATCGTCGCGGACTTCCAGACCACGTCGGCGGCGGTCCAACTCACCCTCACCGGCACGCTGGCGGGCCTCGCCGTCGGCCAGTTGCTGATCGGCCCGCTGTCCGACGCCGTCGGGCGGCGCGTTCCGCTGATCGCCGGTATCGCGCTGCACGTCGTGGCGTCGGTGCTCTGCGTCCTCGCACCGAACATCGCGGTACTCGGTGTGTTGCGGGTGGTGCAGGGCCTCGGCGTGGCGGCGGCCTCGGTGGTCGCGATGGCCGTGGTCCGCGACCTGTTCAGCGGCGCGGCCTTCGCCACGCTGCTCTCCCGGCTGCTGCTGGTCATGGGGGCGGCGCCGATCCTCGCCCCGACCCTCGGTGGCGGGTTGCTGCGCTGGACGGACTGGCGCGGCGTGTTTGTGGCCCTGGCCGTCCTCGGGGTGCTGCTCGTCGTGGTCGCCGCGCTCGGGCTGCGCGAGACGCTGCCGGCGGACCGGCGGCAGCGCGGCGGGGTGGTCGCGACCGTTGTGGTGTACGGCTCGCTGCTGCGGGACCGCACGTTCGTGGGCCTCGTCCTGGTCGCCGGGCTCGCCATGGCGGCGTTGTTCGCCTACGTGGCCGGGTCGTCGTTCGTCCTGCAGGAGCAGTACGGGCTGAACGAGCAGCAGTTCGGGCTGGCCTTCGGTGCGGGCGCGGTAGGGCTGATCGCGGCGACGCAGTTCAACGTACGGCTGCTGCGCCGCTATTCGCCGCAGCGGATCCTCGTCGTCGCCCTGGCTGTGGGAACGGGCGCCGGTGTGGCGCTGCTCGCCTTCGCCGCGACGGGGCTCGGCGGTCTGCCGAGCCTGCTGGCGTCGTTGTGGGTGGTGCTCGCCGCGGCGGGGCTTGCGATGCCGAACGCGCCGGCCCTGGCCCTGTCCCGGCACGGGGAAGCGGCCGGTACCGCATCGGCCCTGCTCGGCGCGGTGCAGTTCGGCGTCGGCGCGCTGGCCGCGCCCCTGGTGGGCGTGCTGGGCACGGGCGCGGTCGCCATGGCCCTCGTGGTCGCGGGTGGCATGGTGGCGGCGACGGCCGTCCTGCTCGTGGTGGTGCGGCCGTCCCGGCTCACCGAACTGGAACCGGCGGCGGTGGTCGTGGCAGCGCACTGAGGAGCTGCCGTGTTTCGTGGCCGGGCGGCGGTCGCGTCGCCGCCCGGCGCTGTCACGGGCGCCTCAGGCCGCCGTCTCGCAGCACCACGTCGGTCCGGTCGAGCAGCGACGTGAGGGCGTCGCTGGCCTTGGCGATGCTGTCGTTTGATGCCGTGAAGAGGGCGGAATCCCCCTGGTCCAGCGATTGTTGGCACTCCTGGCTGCCCTTTGCCGCTTGTTCGATGAACCTGCGCCAGAGCACCTGGCCCTGAGGGTCGGGCACCCGGAAGTAGCGGTCGGCGTCCCGCGCGACCTGACCGATGTCGGCACAGATCGGCCGGAACGTGGCCGGGTCGATCTCGGCGCGTGCGCTGTTCGCGGCGTCTGCGGCGTCCGCGGCCTGGATCTGTGCCGTACCGAGGCGTTCGAGGGCATCGGCGTAGCGCCTCACCAGGTCCCCTGCGCCGAGGTTCTTCCACGCGAGCACCTGCATGGCTCTTGTCTCGGCGGACACCGCCGGCGGCTCACCAACGGGCACCATGAGCTGCACGTTGGCCGCGGCCTCACGTTTCGAGGAGCGCTTCATGTCCAGCAGGCTCGCTTCCTCCAGCACGGTGACCCCCACCGCGGCGGCGCACAACACACCGACGCACAGCCGTCGGGCGACCAACCCGCCCCGTCCTTCCCTCGCTGGACGCGCTTTGGCGGCGTGGTGCCCTCCGGGTGTCCACACCTGGCGGATCGCGGAAACGGTTGCGGCCGCGATGACGGCCGTGACCGCGGCGACCACGAGAACCTGGCCCGCGAGAAGCTGGACCAGCGGCCAGGCCGCGGCCGGACGCCACTGGCAGGACGATGCCAGGGTGTTCAGCAGCGGAACGCACCCGTCGACGGACAGGAGGCCGAACCATCCGCCGAGGCCGATCAACGCCGCGAGTTCGGCGGTGATGATCGCGATGAGCAGCCGGTGGCGACTCGCGACCGCGCTCGCGGCGACGGCGGCTGCCGTGGCCGCCGTCACCAGGGCCACCAACACCCACCCCTCGTAGATCCAGAGGTACAGGCCGCCCCGCTGCCCACGCGGTGGTTGCCAGGAATGCATGTACGCCGCCGCGCCCGCGACGGCCACCCAGCCCGACACCCCGCCCAGCGTCGCGACTCCGAGCATCCCTCGCAGCGGCGGCAGCTCCACAGGTGGCTCCGCCGCGGCCGGCTCCCGCAGCGCGCCGGGCACCCAGCGGAGCGTGGCCGTAGCCCGTCGGCTCGTCCAGGCCAGCAGCGGCACGGCCCACAGGGCCGCGACCATCGGTAGGACGAGGGGCTGGTCCAGGCTGTGCAACAGCGGGTGGACGATGCCGATCACGCTGGCCGCGGCAGGATGGTCGGCCGCCTCGCCGGGGTAGTCGCGCTCCAGCAGCGCATGCGTGTCGAACGCCGGCCCGTTCAGGTACTGAGAGCCCCACTCGCGCCACCACGTGAACCATGCCGACAACACAAGGCACGCGGATGCCAACCCCGCCAGCATCACCGGCCGGATCGTCCGGCCCGGCCATGCCCTGAGCCACAGGTGGGCGCACTGCGCGACCCACCAGGTGAACGCCGCCCCGGCGAGAACCACCAGCACCAGGATCGCGGGGCGTTGGGGCAGCCACTCGGTGAGCACGATGTCGTTCAGCACCAGCTCGCCGGCCATCATCCCCGTTCCCAGCCACAGCCCTGCCCGCAGGCCGGAGGGCACACGCCGTCCGGTGAGCACGGCATGGGCCACGGCACGCCACAGGGCGACCCCCACCAGCCCGGTGACCAGCCCCGCCGCCGCGACAGCCGCCACCTGGCCGAGCCACGGGCGGGTCAGATCGGACATGCTCAGGTACAACCGCACCTGGGAGTTGATCAGAGTCGCGGCGACCCCGGTCAGGAACATCGGCAGCGACCGCAGACCGAACAGCACCGCCGGATCGTCCAGCGCCTCTCGGCGCAGATCCCATCGCGGATGGGTGCGCCACAGCTCGACGAACGAGGCGCCCAGCCGCCTCAGTCTCCCCTCGGGCGGGCCCGGGGTCGCCACCGCCCAGGGGCGGGGGTCGGCGCCCCATCGCGCCGCGGCCAGATCGGCGTAGATCTCCCGGCTGCGCAGCACGTCCGACCGCGCGAGATGGATCAGCGCCACCAGGAAGACCGCCAGCACGAGGTTACGGGTCGCCATCGGCACCGCACCGGACCACTCCGGCGACCACGGCCCACCTGGGAAGGCGATGATCCACCACACGACGTAGGGGAGGAGCACCACTGCCAGGAACACCCGCCACACCGCGACGGTGGCGTAGGCGAGGGTGACGTCGCCGTTGCGGATGTGGGCGAACTCGTGCAGCAGGACCGCCCGGAACGCCTCGGGATCGGTGGCCCTGCGGGCGAGCAGCCCACCGTGCAGGCACACCGTCGGCCGGCGGTTGCGGCCGAACACCACCGCCCCGGCCGAGGCCGCCGCCGGATCCACGACGACATTCGGCGTACGGGCCAGGCCAGCCGACGCCGCCAGACTCTCCACGGTGCGCAGGATCTCGCCGTCACGGTCGATCGCCGTCAGCGGGACGACCCGGCCACGCCGCGCCTTCCAGAGATGCAGGCACCAGAACAGCACACTGGCCAACACCACCAGCAGAGCCGGCCACGCCAGGTGGATCCACCACGGCAGCGGTCGCTCATGGCGGGCGATGCACGCCTCGTAGGCAGCCACGTTGGCCATGAAGCTGGCCTCGCCGGCCGCGCTGTAGGCATCGTTGGGATCCATCCCGGTGGCGAGCAAACAGGCGAAGCCCTCCACGCTGTCGGTGTCGGAGAGCCACGCGGTGACGTTGGCCGTCATGGTCGCGCTGCTCACCAGCAGCAAGACCACCAGCAGCACGAACCGCACGGTCGTACCGGCACCCATCGCCCGCTCGTCGACGCGCGACCGGGCCGGCTCGGCGACCATCACGCCCTGTCCCCGGGCCCGGGCCTGTCCGGGCTCACGGGCTCCGGCACGGGTGTCACCGGCGCGGTCAGCGCCAGCCGGGTCACCAGCGCGTCGGCGATTGCCGTGGCCCGCTCGTCGTCCAGGCCGCGCTGCACGGCGACCTCCACCACCCGCTGCCGTACCTCGCCGAGTTGCTCGCGGGTCAACGCGGGGACCTCCGCGGGCTTGGCCCGCCGGCGGAAGACCTTGCGCAGGACGGCTCTGGTTCCCTTGGCGGTGCCGTCCACGGCCGACGCGGCAGCCCGGTCGGCGAGCTGCTGCACGACCAGCCACACCACCGGGGTCGCCAACGCCACGACCTCGCCCCAACCGAAACCCAACGGCTCACGCCGCCCGCCCCGGGTGCCCAGGCGCCGCACCACCGTGGCGTCGTCGAACGCGACCAGCCCGTCCACCAGAGGCAACTCCTCCGGGGCGACCGAAGCCACCACGTCCCGGACCACCTCACGCACCTTGACCCGGCCGGCCGCGCCTTCCTCCTCAGTCGTGGTCACCACACCTCCCCGCACCGCCCGAAAACCGGGCGCAAACGACATGGGCGCATGCGCATGTATATCTGCACGGTGCCACTCGCCGGCAGGTCCCGGGGGCGGGTGTCAGCTTTTGACGAAATGATGGCGTGCGTCTCCCCGGATGTGCGTACCGTTCTGGTGCTACATCTGGCGATCGGCGGCGGGGCGCCCGGTGGGCACCGCGGCGGTGCGCTGGTCCAGGGCGCGCAGGAGGTTGGCGCCGAGGACGTCGTCGCGTTCGGCGGCGGAGAGTTCGTCGAGGCCGACCGGGTGCAGGGTCTGTGCGAACGACACGTGGTCGAGGCTGGGCGGGAAGTCCGAACCCCAGTACAGGCGCCGGGTGCCGAAGTGCGTCAGGAGCAGCTCGACGAACGGTCGCGCCGCCTCGTGCGGGTAGCCGTGGGAGGGTTCGCTCACGGCGTACAGGCCGGAGATCTTGACCCCGACGTGGGGTAGCCGTGCCAGGTGGGTGAGGGGCGTGAGGATCTCCCGCGCCTCGTCGCCGGTGGGCACCACGGGCTGCGCGCCGGGCAGTCCCAGGTGGCTGAACAGGATCGTGCACCCGTCCAGGGCGGCGAGGGCCGAGCCGAGCCGGTCGGTCGCGGCGGGTGTGGCGTTCAGGCTGAGCAGCACGGCGGCGTTGTTCAACGCCGCGGTGTGGCGTGCCAGCCAGTCGGCGAAGCGGTCCGCCGAGGTCGGGTCCGGCAGGTAGGCGGCGATGCCCACGAAACCCGCCGACCACCAGCGGTCGAGCGAGTCTTCGTCGGCTGGTCCATCTGGTGGGACGTAGGCGACCGGCGCGATCCAGTCGTGCGCGGCGGTGAGGGCGGCCAGATGGTGGTTGTTCCCGGCGAAGCCGGCCTCGCCTTCGTAGCCGATCACCAGCGACCGGACGATGCCGTGTTCGCGGCGTAGGCCTTGGTAGACGGTCAGTTCGTCGCCGCCGGCGGGGGAGCGGCCGTAGCGGCCGGGGTAGCCGGCGGCGAACAGGTGCAGGTGGGCGTCGGCGCGTTGCATGGTTCGGACCCTAACTCAAATTTCGCCTGGCCATTGACGCGGAGACACCCCTGACTTAGGTTCTTGTCTCAATTAGGTCCGGATTACGTTGGCGCGAGCGAGGAGTGAGCCGGGTGACGCTGCCAGGCGACGAGGTTGATGAGCTGGTACGGCTGCGGCGTCAGCTTCACCGGCACCCCGAGCTGCGGTTCACGGAGCGGCAGACCGCAGCTACCCTGGAGCGCCTGCTCGGGCCGCTCGGTCGGATTCGCACCGGAATTGCCGACACCGGCGTCGTCCTGGAGATCGACGGTGGTGTCCCGGGGCCGACGGTCCTCCTTCGGGCCGATATGGACGCCTATCCCGTGCAGGACAGCAAGCAGGAGCCGTACGCCTCCCGCAATCCGGGCGTGTGCCACGCCTGCGGGCACGACGTGCACATGACGGTCGCCTACGGGGTCGCCGCCCGGCTCGCCGCCGACCCACCCGCCCGGGGTGCGGTGACCGTGCTGTTCCAGCCGGCCGAGGAGATCCCGTTCGGCGCCGACTCGGGGGCTGCCGCGGTCCTGGCCGACGAGGCGTTCCGCGACCGCCGGTTCGACGCCGTGCTCGGGCTGCACTGCTGGCCCGACCTGCCCGCCGGAGCGGTGGGGATCGACCGGGCGACCGCGATGGCGGCCAAGGACGCGTTCCGCGTCGAGGTGCTCGGGCGGGCCGCGCACGCCGCCACCCCGGCGCTGGGCCGGGACGCCATCCTCGGCCTGACCGCCATGGTGTCCACGTTGCACGCGGCCGTCTCCCGGTCCCGCGACCCCGACGAACTGGTCGCCTTCAACATCGGCACGATCGCCGGCGGAGCGAGCCAGAGCCAGGTCGCCGAGCGGGCCGAGGCCACCGGGACGCTGCGTACCCACGACCCCGTCGTGCGGGAGCGGCTGAAGGAGGTCATCGAACGCGTCGCCCGCCAGCAGGCCGCCGCGCTCGACCTCGGCGTACGGTTCGCCTGGGCCAACGAGATGCCGCCGGTGCGCAACGCCCCGGAGGTGGTGGCTCTCGCGCACGCCGAGCTGTCGGGGCACGTCGACGTCGTCGACCTGCCGGTACCGCCCCTGACCACGGACGACTTCGCCCTGTTGGGCGCGCTCGGCCCGAGCCTGTACGTCAAGCTCGGGGTCACCGGCGAACGCGGTGGAGCGCCGCTGCACTCCGGCGCGTTCGACGTCGACGAGCGGTGCATCGCGACGGGGGTCGCCGCCCTGGAGCGCCTCACCCGGGCGGTCCTCGACGGTCGGCTCGCGGAGGACGCACCGGCCCCGGTCGCCGGCGCGGGCACCGCGGCGGCGGTGGCCCGGTGAGCACCGGGCCGCGGGTGGCCGTGGTCGGGGCGGGCGCGTTCGGCGCCCGGCACGTCGCCGCGTACCGGTCGCTCGGTGTCCGGGTGGACGCACTGGTCGACCCGGACACCGCCACCCGGGAGCGGGTCGCCGCCCAGCACGGCATCCCGCGTACGTTCGACTCCGTCGCGGCCCTGCTCGCGCAGGCGGCACCGGATGCCGCCTCCGTGTGCGTGCCCGGGCCGGCGCACCGGGCCGTCGCGGTCGCACTGATCACCGCCGGGATTCCCGTGCTGGTCGAGAAGCCGCTGGCCGCGACGGTCGCCGACGCCACGGCGATCGTCGCGGCCGCCGAGGCGCACGGGGTGCTCTGCCAGCCGGGGCACATCCTGCGGCACAGCCCCGCCCACCGGGCGCTGCACGACGCGGTCCGCGAGGGCCGTCTGGGCCGGGTGCTGGCCGTCTCCTCGCGCCGGGACCGCCCCCGCTCCCTGACCCGGCTCTTCCCGAACGACCATCCCGCACTGCTGACCGCGGTGCACGACATCGACCTGGCGCTCTGGTACGCGGCAGCGCCGGTGGTCGAGGTGCGCGCGGCGGCCCGGACCCGACCGGGATCGGCGACGCCGGTCCTGGTGTGGGCGGAGCTTCGACACGCCAACGACGTCGTGTCGTCGATCCGCAACAGCTATCTCCTGCCCGAACACACCCCCAACCACACCTCGGACCTGGTCGAGGTGTATGGCACCGACGGGGTCGGCCACGTCGACCTCGGACACTCCACGGTGCTGGTGCAGGCCGAGCAGACCGAGGCGCCGGACTGGCTGCTCTCCCCGGTCGACGGCGGTGGCGCGCTCGCCGCCGAGCTCCGGCACTTCCTCCGCCAGGTCGACGGCAGCGACGCGTCCCCGGTCGTTCCCCTGGCCGACGGACTGCACGTGGTCCAGATCGCCGCGGCCGTGGTCGACAGCGCCGCCGCCGACGGCGCCGTCCGCCGAATCCCTCAAACCCCCTCGCTGACAGGAGCTTCTGCCGATGAATCGACGTAGATTGGCCGGTCTCGTCGCCGCGGGCGTGGCCGCCGCCGCGCTGCTGACCGGCTGCGGTGGCGACGACGCCGCGGGCGGCCCGGTCACCCTGAAGGTGCTGACCTGGGAGCCGGGTGGCACCGAGTACTGGAAGCAGGTCAAGACCAGCTTCGAGGCCAGCCACCCGGACATCAAGCTCGAGATGCAGTCGGTGCCGTTCGACAAGTACCCCGAGGTGCAGGGCCCGTACATCACCTCGCAGTCCGGGCCGGACGTGATGGCCAACAACGCCGGCCTGGAGTTGTTCGACCGGCGTGGTGCGTACGTGCCGCTGGGCGACAAGGCCGCGGAGATCAACAAGGACCTCGTCACCTACAGCGGTGCCTGCGAGGGCTTCGACACCAGCAAGCCCTGCTACGGCGTGCCCTTCTCGTACCAGGGCAACGTCCTCTACTACAACAAGGACGTGCTGACGGCCGCCGGGCTCGACCCGGAGCGGCCCCCGGCGACCTGGGACGAGTTCGGCGCGGCCTGCGACGCGGTCGCCAAGACGGGGAAGACCTGCCTGGCCCTGGGCCTGTCCGGCACGTTCCCGGCCTACTGGGACTTCCCGGAGATCGCCCGCAGCTACCTGAGCGAGGACGACATCCGCGGGTTGCTCGCGGGCACCCTGTCCTGGAAGGACCCGAAGCTGGTCTCGGTGCTGGAGAAGCTGGCCGAGATCACCACCAAGGGCTGGGCGAACAAGAACGCGCCGTCGATCACGATGCTCCCCGACGGGGCGGACATCTTCCAGCGCGGCGGCGCCGCCTTCGCCGGGACGATCATCTCCGACGCGGTGAACTGGGAGGCGTTCGGCAAGGCCCTCGGCGACGACAAGCTTGGCGTGACCCGCTGGCCGGCGGCCAACCCGACGGCGCCGCTGGCGCAGAAGTTCTCCGGCATCGAGGGCGCCGTCTACGGGGTGACCAAGTGGAGCGAGAAGAAGGACGCCGGCCTGGCCTTCATCACCTGGCTCGCCGGCAAGGAGAACGGCGAGCTGTGGGTCAAGCACGCCAAGGGCCAGCCGCTGAACAAGAACGTCGACAAGGCGCTGCTGCCCTCCTCGCCGGCCTTCCAGAAGATCCAGGAGTTGGTGGCGGATCCGACCCTGCACGCCGGCGTGATGCTCTCCGGCCCGGAGGCCGACGCGCTGGCCCGTGGCTGGCAGCAGGTCACCCTCGGCCAGCTCACCGTCGACAAGTGGGCCGAGCAGATGCAGCAGGCCCTGGAGCGCAGCCCGACGAAGAAGCAGAACAAGTAGTCGCCCCGGGCGGGGCGGCCCCGGCCGTCCCGCCCGGCCCGCCCCAGAGAGGAAACCCGATGACCATCTCCACCGCGCCGGTGTCGGAGCCGGTGGTCGCGGACCGCCCGCCCGAGCCCGCACGCCGTCCGGTCCGCGCCGCGCGGATCCGGGAGTGGTGGCTGGGTGCCGCCCTGGTGCTGCCGGCGCTGGCCCTGGCCGTCGCGTTCAAGTTCGTGCCCCTCGGCCGGGGCGTGGTCACCAGCCTCGAATCGTCGAGCGGTTTCGGTGGCAGTTCCTTCGCCGGCGCCGACAACTACACCCGGATGCTCGACGACCCGGTGGTGCGCTCCAGTTTCCGCAATGCGCTGCTCGTGGTGGCGACGCTGCCGATCTGGGTCGTGCTGCCCCTGGTCCTGGCGGTGGTCATCCACCAGCGCGCCCCGGGCTGGAAGTTCTTCCGCGCCGTGTACTTCATCCCGTACACCATCGCGCCGATCGTCGTCGGCATCATGTTCCGGCAGATCCTCGCCCCGGACGGGCCGCTCAACGCCTTCCTGCGCTCGGTCGGGCTGGACCCCCTGGCCCTCGAGTGGCTCAACGGCCGCTACAGCGCCCTGTTCTCGCTCGTCGCGGTGGCCCTGTGGAGCCTGTTCGGCCTGGGCGTGATGACCTACCTCGCCGGCCTGGCCACCGTCCCCGAGGAGGTCCTCGAGGCCGCCTACCTCGACGGGGCGAACTTCTGGCGGCGGCTGTTCTCGGTGGTCGTGCCGATGCTCCGGCCCACCGTCGCCTACTGGAGCGTGCTGTGCGCCTCCGGCGTGCTGATCTGGCTGTTCCCGCTGATCTACGCGCTGACCCAGGGCGGGCCGGGGGACGCCACCATGCTCCCCGAGTACCTGGTCTTCCTCACCACCTTCCAGTTCCTGGACCGGGGGTACGGCTCCGCCATCGGCATCGCCCTGTTCGTCTTCGTCGCCCTGCTGTCGATCCTCAGCGTGCGGCACATGTTCACAGAGGGGACCCGGAGAACGCGATGAACCGGCGTGCCACCGCCCGGCTGGGGCGTTACCTGTTGACCTTCGCGCTGGTGGTCGTCGCGGTCGCGGCGGTCTACCCGTTGCTGTTCACCATCGTCAGCTCGCTGAAGACGCAGACGGGCTTCGCGCGGGACCCGCTGGGCCTGCCCACCGGCGTGACCCTGGAGAACTACCTCGAGGCGTTCCGCCGGATGGACATGCCGCGGCTGCTGCTGAACTCGCTGATCACCACCGCCGGTGGGCTGGTGCTGTCGGTGCTGGCCGCGCTGCTGGTCGCGTACGCGGTCACCAAGCTGCGCTTCCGGGGCGGCAAGCTGGTCTTCCTGCTGATCATCGTCACGTTGACCATCCCCAGCCAGGCGATCATCTATCCGCTGTACCAGACCGTGCTGGACCTGGGCATGTCCGGGCAGTACCAGGGCCTGATCCTGGCGTACGCGGCGTTCGGCCTGCCGTTGGGCACGTACCAGCTGGCCGGTTACTTCCAGCAGGTGCCCGACGAGCTGATCGAGGCGGCCAGGGTGGACGGCGCCGGCCACTTCACCATCCTGTTCCGCCTGCTGGCGCCGATCGCGACCCCGGCGCTGGCCGCGCTGGCCATCTTCAACTTCGTCTGGATGTGGAACGACCTGCTGCTGCCCCTGGTCATCATGGGCGGCTCGGACAGCAAGACGTTGATGGTCGGCGTCTCCCTGCTCAGCGGCCAGTACGACGTGTCGGTGCCGCTGGTCAGCGCCGGTCTGATCGTCGCGCTGCTGCCGGTGTTGATCATCTACCTGGTCTTCCAGCGGCAGCTGGTGGCCGGCGCGTTGGCCGGCTCCGGCAAGTGAGCCCGCCGGTGGAGGTTTCCGGTGCGGACGGGGCGGCCGGGCCGGGGGAGTCCGGGCCCGGGGTCCAACTGTGCCACCTCTACCGGCTGCGCCCCGGGGCGGAGCGGGAGTACGAGCGCCGGCACGCCGAGATCTGGCCGGAGATGTCGGCATTGCTCGACGACGCCGGCATCTACGACTACCACATCTACCGGCACGGGCTGCTGCTGATCTGCGTGCTGCGGACCCGGCACGGTCACCCGCACGCCCGACGGGTCACCGGCGCGTCCGCCGTGCAGGCCCGCTGGACCCGGTCCCTGGCGCACCTGTTCGCCGAGATCGCCGACGCCGACGGCGAACCGCTGTGGGCGTACCCGGTCTTCCACCACGCGGGCCGTCCCGCGGGATGCTGAGCGCGGCGTCGCGCACCCCCGTGGCCCGGCGGACCGTCCCGCCGGGCCACGGCGGTGAGCACTCAGACCGCGTAGGCGACCGAGCCGTCGGCGCGCAGCGGGATCCGGGTCAAGGGGCGACCGGTCAGGTCGAGCGGCGTGGCGTCGGTGAGGTCCAGTGTCACGCCGAGTCCCGGTTCCTCCGGCACCGGCAGGAAACCGCCCTGCCGCCGTACGCAGGCACGCGCGGGCCCGTCGGCGAGCTGGTCGTCCAGGGGCGAGTACTCCTGCACCACGAAGTTCGGGATGGCCGCGTCCAACTGCACCGAGGCCATGGTCAGCAGTGGACCGAGACAGTTGTGGCTCACCACGGCGGCGTGGTGGGCCTCGGCCAGCGCGGCGATCTTGCGGGCGTGGCTGATCCCGCCGGCCAGGCCCAGGTCGGGGCGGACGTACTGGGCGCCGCCCTGGGCGAGCAGCTCCTTGAACTCCCAGATGGTGTGCAGGCGTTCGCCGTTGGCCATCGGCACCCCTGCCGCGCGGCGGGCGACGTCGGCCTGGCTGCTGACGCTGTCGATCTGGATCGGGTCCTCCACCAGCAGCGGCAGGTGCCTGGCCAGCGCGGGCACGACCGCCTCGGCCTGCAGGGGCGTGAGCTTGCGGTGCAGCTCGATGAGCAGGTCCACGTCGGTGCCGACGGTGTCGCGGACCGCGGCGGTGGTGGCCTCGGTGGCGGCGACCAGCCGGGCCAGCGACAGGTCGGGGTAGTCGGCCGGCAGCGGGTCGAACTTGACCGCCGTGAAGCCGTCGGCCACGGCTGCCGCGGCCTGTGCGGCCAGCGCCTCCGCCCCCGTGCCGGGCAGCAGCAGGTGCAGCCGGATCCGGTCGCGCACCCGGCCGCCGAGCAGCTGCCAGACCGGGACCCCGAGGCGCTTGCCGAGCAGGTCCCACAGGGCCAGGTCGACCGCGGAGACGGCGGCGGAGAGCACGGAGCCCCGGAACGGTCCCATCCGGTAGAGGTGGTGCCAGTGGTGCTCGATCCGGGTGGGGTCGGCACCGAGCAGGTGCGGACGGAACGCCTCCACGACGGCGTGCACCGCGGCGGGGTAGCCCCAGCAGGCGGACTGGCCCACGCCGACCAGCCCGTCCGATGTGTGCACCTGGACGAAGTGCGCGTCGCCCAGCACCACCGACTCGACGGCGGTGATCTCCATACCTGCCTCCAAATAAGAGACCAATAACGGCCAGAAACTTGCTCTTGCACTCTTCCATAGCCTTACAGCGCTGGTCTAGGCTTCAAATCGAACGAGCCGGAATAAGGCTCTAACTACCACTGGGGGTGTGATGGGTCTGCCGGACGACTATCGGCTCATGGCCCGGATCCGCCGGTTCGAGGAGCGGCTGTCCGCCCTCAAGGACGACGGCGAGATCCCGGGCTCGATCCACCTGTGCAACGGCCAGGAGGCGATCCCGGTCGGCGCCTGCCGGCCGCTGCGCGACGGCGACCACGTGACCGCCACGTACCGCGGTCACGGCTGGGCCATCGCCCGGGGCGTGGACCTGGTGGGCCTCTTCGCCGAGATGATGGGACGCGACTCCGCCCTCTGCGGCGGCCGGGCCGCCTCGCCGTACCTGTCCGACCCGGGCCGGTGGTTCATCGGCGAGAACTCCATCGTCGGCGCGGGCGTGCCCGTCGCCGCCGGCGCGGCCCTCACCGCCCAGCGGACCGCGAGCGGCGCGGTGTCCGTGGTCAGCATCGGCGACGGCGCGATGAACCAGGGCAACGTCCACGAGGCACTCAACCTCGCCGCGGTGCTCGACCTGCCGCTGGTGCTGGTCGTGGAGAACAACGTCTACTCCGAGATGTCCCGCATCGAGGACATGGTGCTGGTCCGCCAGCTCGCCGAGCGGGCCGCCGGCTACGGCATCCCCGGCCGGGTGGTGGACGGCAACGACCCCGACGCCGTCGCCGAGGCGGTCGCCGAGGCGGTCACCCGGGCCCGCGAGGGGTCCGGACCGTCCATCGTCGAGGCCATGACCGAACGGCTGGTCGGCCACTACAGCGGCGACGTGCAGCACTACCGGCCGGCGGGCGAGGTCGCCGCCGCCCGGGAACGCGAGCCGCTGGCCCGGATCCGGCAGGCCGCCGACGCCGCGCTCACCGCCCGGCTCGACGCGATCGACGCCGAGGTCGCCACCGAGGTGGAGGCCGCCGTCACCGCCGCCCGTGCCGTGCCGTTCCCGGACCCGGCGACCGTCAAGGAGCACGTCCATGTCTGAGTCCCTGCGCTACATCCAGGCCGTC
Organism: Micromonospora sp. NPDC048063; assembly: GCF_043202855.1. NCBI lineage: Bacteria > Bacillati > Actinomycetota > Actinomycetes > Micromonosporales > Micromonosporaceae > Micromonospora > Micromonospora sp. NPDC048063. The sequence goes on from NZ_JBIDBG010000005.1 coordinate 23,795, forward strand.
AACGCCGCGCTCACCTGGGCGCTGGACAGCCGGGAGGACACCGTCTACTTCGGCGAGGACGTCGCCCTGCCCGGCGGGCCGTTCGGCGCCACGAAGGGGCTGCACAAGCGGTTCGGCTCCGCGCGGATCTTCGACACCCCGATCTCCGAGACCGGGTTCCTCGGCATGGCCCTGGGAGCGGCGATGACCGGCCTCCGGCCGATCGCCGAGATCATGTACGCCGACTTCTCGTTCGTGGCGATGGACCAGTTCGTCAACCAGATCTCCACCATCCACTACTCCAGCAACGGCCGGTGGAAGGCGCCGCTGGTGATCCGGATGCAGCAGGGCTACTCGCCCGGCGCCTGCGCCCAGCACTCGCACTCACCCGAGGCGTACTTCGCGCACACCCCCGGGTTGCGGGTGGCCCTGCCGGCCACGCCCGACGACGCGTACCAGATGCTGCGCACCGCGGTCGTCAGCGACGACCCGGTGGTGGTCGCCGAGGCGCGCATGCTCTACCCGACACGCGGCCCCGTCCGCACCGACGCCCCGGTCGAACCGGTCGGCGGCGCCCGCGTGGTCCGCCCGGGCACCGACGTCACCGTCGTGGCGTGGTCCCGGATGGTCTCGGCGTCGCTGGACGCCGCGGGCCAGCTCAGCGAGGAGGGCATCGAGGCCGAGGTGATCGACCTGCGCTGGCTCAACCCGCTGGACTTCGACACCGTCGCCGCCTCGGTGGCCCGCACGGGTCGGCTGGTCGTCGCCCACGAGGCGAACCTGACCGGCGGGTTCGGCGCCGAGATCGCCGCCCGGGCCGCCGCGGAGTGCTTCGCCGACCTGCGCGCCCCGGTCGCCCGGGTGGCCACCCCGGACGTGCCGATGCCGGCCGCCCCGGCCCTGCAGGCCGCCGTGATCCCCGAGGCGGCCGACGTGGTGGATGCCGTGCGCCGCACGGTCACGCGATGACCGCTGACACTCCGCCGGCCGGCCTGCTGGCCGGCCGGCGGGTGGTCGTCGTCGGCGGCGCCTCCGGCATCGGCCTGGCCACCGTCCACGCCGCCGCCGCGGCCGGCGCGGCGGTCGCGGTGCTGGACGCCGACGGCGACGGCGCGGCCGGGGCCGCCGCCGCGGCCCGGCGCACCGGGGCGAGCGCCAGCGCCCGCCGGGTCGACGTGACCGTCGAGGCCGAGGTCGCCGCCGCGCTCGACGACGTCGCCGCCGAGTGGGGCGGGATCGACGCCGTGCTGCACGTGGCGGGCGTCATGCGCGGCCAGGGCCTCGACGTCCGGGAGGTCACCGCCGAGCTGTGGGCGCAGGTGATCGCGGTCAACCTGACCGGGCCGTTCCTCGTCGCCAAGCACGCGGTGCGGCACCTCACCCCGGGCACCGGTGTCCTCGTGCTGGTGGGCTCCAGGGCGGGCGTGCAGAACGGCTCCGGCTCGGTACCCTACGGCGCGAGCAAGGGTGGACTGCACGGCCTGGCGCTCACATTGGACCGACAGCTCCGTCCACAGGGGATCCGCGTGCACACGCTGTGCCCCGGCGACATCGACACGCCGCTGATGCGACGGTCGCTGGACGAGGCGCGGACCAACGGGACCGACGCCGGCCGGGTCGCGGAGATCGAGGCGGCCCTGGGCCGTCCGGAGGACGTGGCGTCCGCGCTGGTCCTGTTGGCGTCGCCGGTCAGCGACGGTGTGGTCGGCACCGTCCACACCCGCTGAGCAGCCCGCCCGAGACCGGCGACGACGTGGAGGTGGCAAGGTGATCGGCATCATCGGTCCGGAGGACTCGATCCGGCTCGTGCAGGAGGTCGCCGCGGGCGAGGGCCGCGCCACGGACCTGACGGCCCGCACGTACACCCGGCCGGAACAGGCCCTCGAGCTGGCCCGCGAACTCGACGAGCTGTGCCAGGTGCTGCTCTTCACCGGGCGCATCCCGTACGCGTTCGCCGCCGCCGCCGGCGACCTGCGCGCCGAGATCGACTACATGCCGCACGCCGGCATCGACCTCTACCGGACACTGTCACGGATGCTGCTGGCGAGCGGCGGACGGCTGCCCACGGTGAGCGTGGACACCATCGAGGCCGACATCGTCCGCGAGACGTACCACGACATCGACCTGACCCCGCCGACCGAGATCCTGCCCATCGCGGACTCGTCCGGCCTGCTCTTCTCCGGCCTCGACGAGATCACCGCCTTCCACCGCGAGCGGTACGCCTCCGGCGCGGTCGAGGCGTGCCTGACCTGCCTCGGCGCGGTGCACCGCGACCTGGCCGACAGCGGGGTGCCGGTCTGGCGGGTGGAACACACCCGCGCCTCCGTACGGGACGCCCTGCGCCGGGCGTGGCTCGCCGCGGAGGTACGACAGTCCCGCGCCACCCAGATCGCGGTGATGATGATCGAGCTGACCGAGCCCGCCAGCCGCCAGCAGGACCTGTACCAGATGGAACGGGAGCGGCTGCGGCTGCGCGAGGCGTTGCTCGAACATGCCGAGCGGATGCGGGGCAGACTGGGCACGATCGACGACCGGACGCTGCTCATCACGACGACCCGCGGCACCGTCGAGAGCGCCATCGCCCGGCACCGGGCCGGCCACGCCTCCCTGCTGACCCTCCGCGGTGTCGACGTCGAGCACACGGTCGGCTTCGGTGCCGGCACCACCATCGCCGCCGCCGAGGACAACGCCCGCAAGGCGCTGGCACTCGGCCGCGGCAGCGGCGACACCCACGTCGTCTTCCCCGACGGGCAGATCTACTCCAGCCGGGAGAGCCCGGTGAAACAACGGCTCCGCGAGACCGCCCCCGAGGTCCTGCGGATCTCCGAACAGCTCCGCCTCGGGCCGCTGTCGACCCGCCGGTTGCTGGACGCGCTGCACCAGATGGACCCGAACCAGGTGACCGCGCGGGCCCTGGCCGACGCCTACGGGGTGGAGGCGCGCTCGGCGCGCCGACTGCTCAAGTCGCTGCGGGCCGCCGGCTTCGCCGAGGAGGTCGGCGTGCACGTCAGCACCGGCGCGGGCCGGCCGCAGACGGTCTACCGGGTGGCGATGCGGCGGCTGCTCGAGGCCATCGGCGGTGAGGCGTGAGGTTCGAACCGACCTTCCTGGTCACGGCCACGTTCGCCGCGGACGCCGCCACCCGCCGGGAACCGCACCGGCAGGCCCACCTCGCCCACGTCGAGGCCCTGCTCGCCGACGGCACCGCCCTGCTCGCCGGGGCCCGGGCCGACCTCGGCGCTTCCGTCCTCGTCCTGCGGGCCGCCGACGCCACGGCCGCCCGCAGCCGTGTCGAACAGGATCCGTACTGGCAGCACCGGGTGTGGACCGGCATCGAGGTGGTCGACTACCTCGCCGTCACCCCGCAATCCCTCGGGAGGTCTTGATGTCGCAGTACCGCCAGATCGCCGGAGTCCGGGTGCAGGGCGCCGCATCCGCGCCCTACGCGGCCCGGCTGTTGGGCGAGGCGTGGGGTGAGACACCCGAGGGGGTGCCGGTCCGCTTCGAGGCCGACCCGGCGCGGCCCGAGGGCGGCTACCGGATCGAGGTACCCGAGCAGGGCGAGATCCGGCTCAGCGGCGACCCCTTCGCCGGCCTGGTCTACGCCGCGCGGGAGCTGCTCGCCCTGGCCACCCCGGCCGGCGTGCCGGTGGGCGTCCGGGAGGGCGCGCCTCGGCTGCCGCTGCGCAACCTGTGGACCTGGGACCACTCCACCAACTGGGACCTTCGGCAGCTCGGCCAGCAGGAGATCGGCGCGCTGAACCCGTACGCCAAGCCCGCCGACGCGTTCGGCGCCGACTACCGGCGGCTGGTCGACTTCTGCAGCCGGGAGCGGATCGGCGGCATCGTGGTGTACGGGCTGCTGCGCGACGCCCACGGCGGCGTCGAGGCGGCCCGCGAGCTGTGCGAGTACGCCAACGCCCGAGGCGTACGGATCATCGCCGGGATCGGCGTCAACGCCTACGGCGGCATCTACTTCGACGGCCGGCACCGCTACAACCTCGCCACCTGGCTGCGGCAGCGCCCCGACCTGGCCGCCGAGCTGCCGAAGAAGGTCGGGTTCGACATCGACGACTTCGGCGACCTGCACTTCCCGGCCAGCGAGTACATGATGGCCGCCTGCCCGTCCCAGCCGGACAACCTGGCGTGGCACCGGGAGGCGGTCGACTGGCTGCTGGACACCCTCCCCGTCGGCGGCGTCAACTTCGAGACCGGCGACTACGGCAGCTGCGCCTGCGCCAGGTGCGCGGCCCGCACCGGCGGCGAGCGCACCTCCTGGTCGTACGAGGCCATGCGGTCGGTCTACCCGACCCTGCTCGAGACCGCCCGCCGCACCGGGCCGGCGGGGGTGCCGCTGCGGCACCTCGTCGAGGTCTACTGGGACAACATCTTCGACCTGGAGGCCCAGAAGCCGCTGGCCGATCTGCCCGACGACGTGGCCTACCAGTACTGCGTCAACCGGGGCTTCTGGCACGACAACCGGGACCGGCTCACCGCCGACCACGTCGACGGGCTTCCGCACACCACCAACGTGCTGCGCACCCACGCCGGCTCCCAGTGGAACCGGCAGCGGCACTCCTGGGTGCCCGACCTGTACGCCGACATGGCGACCCGGGCCGCCGGGGCGGGCATGCGCGGCCTGACGATCTTCGCCGAGGCGTCGGCGTACCACCCGACCAACGAGATCAGCTACCTGGCGTACGCGCGCTTCACCTGGAACCCGGACCTGGCCTGGGCGGACTTCTGGCGCGCGGAGGTGGCACCGCGGTTCGGCGGCGCGGCCGAGGCCGAGGCCTTCCGCGCCGGCGCGGCCGTGCTGGACGACCCCACGGTGACGTCGGACGCCCTCGGCGCGGTTCGCGGCGACGCCCTGGCGATGGTCGCCGCCACCAGCGGTGACGTGCAGCGCCGGTGGCTGTGGCTGGCCGAGCGGGCGGCCCGTCACGCCCACTCCGCCGGCTGACCTGCCGGACCCCGCCGGCGAAGCAGCGGTGCGGCCGGGCGACCGGCCCCCGCTGCGCGGCGGGTACACCGCCGGCGACTTTCACCCGCTTCGGGTGACGGCCGCTCACCACCGGGCGTTCCAGGCTGTACGAACAGTGCGGCTCGCGGGGGTGTTGGAGGAGGCTTCTGATGGGGGACCCGACCGCCGACTTTCTCGGCCGGCTGGGCCGGAGCCCGGGCACGCCGATCACAATGAAGGCCCGGGGCACGATCCGGCTGGACGTCGAACGCGATACGGGAGCAGATGTCTGGTTCGTCACGCTGTGCGACGGCACGACCCAGGTGTCGCGCCAGGAGCAGCGGCCGGACCTGGTGATCCGGGGCCACCAGACGCTCTTCGACCGGCTGGTCCAGGGTCGGGCGCAGCTCTACGCGGCGCTGATGCGTAACGAGATCAACGTCGAGGGCGACCTGGCGCTCCTGTCGTCGTTCGAGCGGCTGCTGCCCGGCCCCGAGGGCGCCCACCACCCGCGCGACTTCGTCCGTGCAGGAGGACAGGGTTCATGAGCGAACGAGGCGTCAGCATCCTGGACGGCAACACGTTCGTCGTCAGCGACGAACGTGGCGACCTGCACCCGTCGCCGACCTTTCCCACCGGGCTCTTCTCGTTCGATACCCGGTTCCTGTCGAAATGGGTGCTGACCGTCGACGGTCAACCGCTCAACGCCCTGTCTCGGGACGACCTGCAGTACTTCGAGACCCGCTACTTCCTCGTGCCCGGCGAGCCGACCCACTACGTCGACGCGAAGGTCTCGGTCATCCGGCAGCAGCAGATCTGCCGGGAGTTCAGCGAACAGTTGACGGTACTCAACCACGACACCGAGGAACGGCACCTCACGTTGCGGGTGGAGATGGCCACCGACTTCGCCGACCTGTTCGAGATCAAGGACGTGCGGCAGAAGACCGGGAAGACCCTGACGAGCGTCGAGGACGGTCATCTGCGGTTCCGTTACGAACGAGGCACCTTCCACCGTGAGACGATCATTTCGAGCACTTCGCCGGCGCGCGTCGACGAAACGGGGATGACCTTCGACCTCCGGATCGCACCGCGCGGCAGGTGGAGCACGGAGCTGCACGTCTACCCGATCGTGCGCGGCGCGCGGGGCCTCGACATCCGGGCCAGCCTGGACGCCCACCAGGGGCGGGTGAAGCCGCAGCTGCGGCAGGACCTCGACGACTTCCTCGTCCAGACACCACAGCTGGTGTGCGACCACCGGTCCCTGCAGACGGCGTACGAGCGCAGCCTCACCGACCTGGCCGCGATGCGGTACTCACCGCTCGCCTTCCCCCGGCGGTTGCCGGCCGCGGGGCTGCCCTGGTTCATGACCATCTTCGGCCGCGACAGCATCTTCATCAGCCTGCAGACGCTGCCGTTCGTGCCGGAACTCGCCTCGACGGTCCTCCGCGACCTCGCCTTCCAGCAGGGCAGCAAGCTGGACGATTACCGGGACGAGGAACCCGGGAAGATCGCGCACGAGTTCCGCTACGGCGAATCGGCGGCGTTCGAGGAGCAGCCGCACAGCCCCTACTACGGATCGGCGGACTCCACCCCCCTGTACGTGATCCTGCTCGACGAGTACGAGCGGTGGAGCGGGGACGCCAGCCTGGTGCGACAGTTGGAGCTCGAGGCCCGCGCGGCGCTGAACTGGATCGACGAGTACGGCGACATCCTGGGCAACGGCTACGTGTCGTACCAGCGGCGGAACACCGTGAACGGCCTGGAGAACCAGTGCTGGAAGGACTCCTGGGATGCCGTCTCCTACCGGGACGGCCGGCTGCCCGGACTGCCACGCGCGACCTGTGAGCTGCAGGGGTACGCCTACGACGCGAAGCTGCGCGGCGCCCGTCTGGCCCGGCAGTTCTGGAACGACCCCGCCTACGCCGACCGGCTGGAAGCCGAGGCGGCCGACCTCAAACGGCGTTTCAACCGCGACTTCTGGATCGAGGAGGGGGAGTACTACGCGCTCGCCCTCGACACCGACGGCAAGCCGGTCGACGCCATGTCGTCCAACATGGGCCACCTGCTGTGGAGCGGCATCGTCGAACCGGACCGGGCCCAGAAGATCGCGCAGCACCTCCTCGGGCCGAGCATGTTCTCCGGGTGGGGTGTCCGCACCCTGGCCGACAGCGCGGCGCGGTACAACCCGGTCGGCTACCACGTCGGCACGGTCTGGCCGTTCGACAATTCGATCATCGCCTGGGGGCTGTGGCGCTACGGCTTCCGCACCGAGGCCGGCCAGATCGCCGAGGCGGTCATCGACGCGTCGCAGTACTTCGGCGGGCGGCTGCCCGAAGCGTTCGCCGGCTACGAGCGGCCCCTGACCAAGTACCCCGTCGAATACCCCACCGCCTGCAGCCCGCAGGGCTGGTCGGCTGGAGCGACCCTGCTGTTCCTCCGTACGATGCTCGGCCTCAATCCGCACGAGGACCACCTCGCGGTCGATCCCGCCCTGCCGGCCGCGATCGGCCGGATCGAACTGCTCGACATTCCGGGGCGTTGGGGGCGCGCCGACGCGTTCGGCCGGAGCGGGGTCGACAGCCGGCGTCGGGCCAGGGCTCGACGGTAGGGACGGAACAGGGGCCTCCTCAGGCGGCAGGAACCAGCTCGGCCGAATTTAGGAACGATCGTTCTTGACTGGTCGTTCCTAAACCCGCTACTGTGGCTGACATGGGGAGACCACGTGGGTTCGACGAGGATCAAGCTGTCCAGGCGGCGGTAGGAGTTTTCGCCGAGCGGGGATACGACGGCACGTCCGTCGACGACCTGGTGGCCAGCCTCGGCGTCCATCGCAACAGCCTGTACAAGACCTTCGGCAGCAAGGGCGGGCTCTACACCAGGGCGCTGCGCTGGCACGTGGAGCACCAGGTGCGACCACTCGTCACGGCCCTCGCGGCGGCTGGCGACATCACCGAGGCGATGCATCGCGTACTCGCCGCCGACACGGCGAAACCCGGCTTCGACCTGCTCCTGAGGGCCGCGGTCGAGCGCGCCCCGGTCGATCCCGAGGTCGCCGAAGTGGTCGCCCAGTGCCTGCGGGAGATGGACGAGGCCCTCGGTCGCGTCCTGATCGCCGAACATCCGGGCGCCGACGGAACCGCTCGCGTCGAGGCACTGACCACCGCGCTGACCGCCACCGTACTGGGTCTGCGCCTGCGGGCCAGGGCCGGCACCTCCGATACGCAAACCACCGAAGCCGGCAGGGCAGTGGCCCACCAGCTCAGCCAGCACGAGATCTGAGGAGACAGATATGGCACGTGTGTACGTCGACGGCGAGGCCCTCGTCGTGGAGATCGAAGGCATGGACAAGCTCTGGGCACTGAAGAGCCGGCTCACCATCCCGCTGGTCAACGTCAGGGGCGCGACCGCCGACCCGGGGATCGTCAAGGAGCCGAAGGGCCTGCGAGCGCCGGGAGCCCACCTCCCCGGGGTCATCGTCGCGGGCACCTTCCACCACGACGGCGAGCGGGTGTTCTGGGACGTCCGCGATCCAGCGAAGGCCGTCGTCATCGAACTGACCGACGAACGCTACAGCCGCCTCGTCGTCCAGGTCAGCGACCCCCACGCCACGGTTCGGCTCATCGAAGAGGCCACGCGGACGCCCTGACCAGTCCGTCCGTCGCTTCCCGGCCGGTGGCCGCTCCGGCGGCCACCGGTCCCTTTTTCACCCCACCTCGAACGGCGATGCCTCATGCCCAAGATCCAAAAGCTGGTTCCCAGTGACCACGACAAACCGCTCACCAGCATCACGAAGACGTCCGACGGCGTGCGGGTGCAGGTGCGCAACCTCACCAAGCGGTTCGGTGCCGTCCCGGCGGTCACCGACCTGAGCTTCACCGTGGAGCCCGGGCGGGTCACCGGCTTCCTCGGCCCGAACGGCGCCGGGAAGTCGACCACCCTGCGAATGATCCTGGGACTGGTTCGGCCCACCTCCGGCGACGCGCTCATCGGTGGCCGACGGTACGTCGACCTGCCGCAGCCAGCTCGTACCATCGGCGCGGCCCTGGACGCGTCAAGCTGCCATCCCGGAACCAGCGCCCGGGACCACCTGCGGATCTACTGCGACATGGCCGGGCTGCCGCTACGACGCGCGGACGAGGTCATCGAGGCCCTGGACATGTCCGGGTTCGCGGGCCGCAAGACCGGCCAATTCTCCACCGGCATGCGCCAGCGGCTCGCCCTCGCCACGGCCCTGCTCGGCAACGCTCCCGTGCTGCTTCTGGACGAGCCGACCAACGGGCTCGACCCCGGGGGGATCGCCTGGCTACGCCGGTTCCTACGCCAGCTCGCCGACGAGGGGCGCACCGTCCTGGTCTCCAGCCACGTGCTCAGCGAGGTGGAACAGATGGTGGACGGCGTGGTCGTGCTCAGCGGCGGGCGCCTGATGGCCGAAGGCACCCTCGACGAACTCGCTGCAGTGACCGTTCCCGCCGTCGTGGTCCAGTCTCCTGACGCCGACCTCCTCGCCGCGCGACTGGCCGATGCCCGGACGACCGACGGTCGCCCGCCCCGGATCGAGAACACCGGTCCGGGCACCCTCCGAATCCATGGCCTCAGCGCCGAACGGGTGGCGGACACCGCAGCGGGCGCGGGCCTGCGCGTGTACGGACTGACTCCGTGCCGCACCGACCTGGAGCAGGCATTTCTGCAGTTGACCGGGGAAAAGAGGACCACCCGATGAGCCACCTCGTCCGAGCCGAGTTCCGCCGGCTGTTCGCCACCCGCCTCTGGATCTGGGCGGTGGCCGCCGCGGTCGTCTTCGGCGGCGGCCTCGTCGGGCTGCTCACCATCATCGGCCCCGAGAACGTCAATCCGCCACTGCCCGGACTGGACACCGAGGCCGGCATCCGGGCGGTACTCGGCCTCGCCGGGCTCGGAGTGATCGTCCCTGCGCTGTTCGGCGCGACAGCGGTCACCTCCGAGTACCGGCACCGGACCATATCGGCCACGTTCCTGTTCGCACCCCGACGCCGGAGCGTGCTGGCCGCGAAACTCCTCGTCTACCTCGTCGCCGGGGTGGCCTACGGGCTGATCACCACGATCGCGGCCGGCATCGCGCTCTACGCCGGGACGGCGGTCCGGGACATCCCCACCGGCGCACCACTCGATGTCGTCGTCAGTCTGCTGCTGCGCCTGGTCGTGGCGATGGCGGCCTACACCGTACTGGGCGTGGGCATCGGCGCACTGGTTCGCAACCAGGTGCTCGCCTTGGCCGGCTTGGGCGCGTACCTCTACATGGGCGAGAACCTGCTGCTCTTCATTCCCGGGGTGAACACGGCCTACCCGTTCCTGCCCGGCGGTGCCACCGCCGCGCTGACCAACTTCACCGCGCTCACCCAGGTGGCGAGCGACACGACCGGAGCCGCACCGCAACTCCTCTCCCCGCAGGCCGGCGCGGGGCTGCTGATCGCCTACGCGCTCGCCGCCGCGCTACTGGCTATCGTCCTGCCCCTACGCAGGGACGTCGTCTGACCGGGGCGGACCATCGGACGAGCACGAGGCGTGCGGCGGGTCGGCACCCCCGGGCTTCCCCGCTCAGGGGGGCCGGCGCACGCCCCGCTGGTCCAGCCAGCCGTCAATGTCGAAACCCCGCGTCGCTCTCGGTCTGCCGTCGGCAGGCGCCGCCCTTGTACCGTCTTGGAACCGGTGCGCCCGCAGTCGCGTCGGGAACGGTGGTATCAAGGACCGACGTCAGCCAAGGAGGGGCAGTGCGGAGTTTCGCCCGTACATTCGTCGGCAACCTCGTGCTCTTCACCGTCTTCGGGGTGGCGGGGCCGATCCTGCTGATCTGCGGCGCCCTGGGCGTCACCGATGCCGGCGAGGGCGAACGGGGTGTCCCGCTGGCCTTCCTCCTCGTCGGGCTGGGGTTCACCCTCGCGATCCTCGTCAGCGCGTTCCTCTTCACCCGCAGGCACCACCCGGTCATCACCGACCGCGACCGCGTGTCCACGGCGCACCAGTGGGACGACGACACCCTCGCCATGTGGACCCCCCGCGCCCGGATCCCCATCCAGGGCGGCCGGCTGGCCACGGCCGAGGTGCGCGAGGCGGCACTCGTGTCGTACGGCGACGACTGGGAGGCGACGTACCAGTCCTACGGCGACCTCGACCCCGACGAGCCGAAGCCGCGCATCCGGCTCAGGCTGCGGGTCCAACCTGACGGCGGCGAGCCGTTCGAGTCGACGCACACGTGGCGGGTGCCGTCCCTGTGCCTGGCGGCCGTCACCGCGGGGCGACTCGTCGCCGTCGTCCATCCCGACATCCCCGAGGAGTTCGGCATCGACTGGCCGCGCAGCGCCCTGCTGTCGGGCGCCAGGACGTGCAGGCTGCTCGGTCTCGACGGGCGGCACGTCGAGCTGACCGGTCGCCCAGATCTCCTCCTGGAGCTGTGGCGGATCACCGGCACCGGCACCGGGACCGCGGGCCGGATCACCATGGACGGCGACACGATCGACCTGCGCCGCGTCGAGCCCGCCGTGGCGACGCAGCTCCAGAACCTGGTCGAGCGGGCCGCCGGCGGGTGGCCGGCGCCCGAGCCGGTGCCGGACGGGCAGGCCAGGTGGGTGGTCGACCATTTGCCCGCGGAGAAAGGGGCGTTCGGCGGCGTGGACCGCCGGTGGGCCCGCCACGGCGGGCACCTCGTCTGTGGCCGATTCCTGGAACTGCGGGGCACGAAGACCTTCCAGTACGCCGGCCCGGTGCTGGAGACCGTCCTGCGTGTCTTTCCCGCCGACGGCACCGACCCGATCGACCTCGGGAAGAAACTGACGGTGCCGATGGCCTACCTCGCGCTGCTGCACCGCACGAAGCAGCTCGTCGTGCGGGTCGGCCCCGACCGCCGGTCGTACGAGATCGACTGGGCGCGCACCACCCTCGCCGTGGGGGCGAGCCCGGCCGTCGTGATCGGACCCGACGGTCGTCGGTTCGACCTGACCGGTCGGTTCGACGCCCTGCTGGCGATCATGCGGCTGCTCGTGGCCAACCGGGTGAGTGTCTCCGGCAACGTCCTGGATCTCCGTGACCGCCGCCCCTCCGCTGTGGCGGCGCAGGTCATGGACGTGGTCCGTGCGCGTCCCGACCGGAATTCGCACCTGGACTTCCCGGTGCCGTAGAGCGGGCCGCACCCGCTGTGCCATCAGTGCGGCCCGCCCACCGCCGCGGCGGTGTTGCTCGACGTCGCCGAGGCCCGGTGATGGCCGGGCCGCGTCGTCGGAATGGTCAGCGCGGCTGCTCGGCGAGGCCCCGGATGCCCTGCAACGTGGCGGTCATGGCGTCCCGCAGGGCGGCCCGTCGGTGCTCGATGATCTGCTCCTCGTTCTCGGGGGCCCGGTCGATGACCAGGCTCACCCCGCTGCGGCCGGGGCCGATCCGGACGGACTGGACCAGCCGGCAGCCGTCACCCTCGGGAGCGAGCCGGAACTGCCAGGCGGCGGCCGGGCGCCGCAGGTCGGCGGGGCCGCCACCGAAGCGGTTGTCCGGGTCGAGCACCACCCAGCCGAAGACCTGCGGCTCGTCGAACCGCACGACGTGCGAGATGGTCCGCCACTCGCCCAGCGCGGGATGGTGGTTGTGCCCCTCGAACCGGGCGCCGAGCGCCGGCCCCCGGCTGCCGTCCAGCCATCGGACCCGGCGCAGCTCCGTACTGAACCGCGTGGGCAGCTCGATGTCGGTGACCAACTCCCACACCCGGGCCGGATCGGCCGCCAGGCGCAGGTCGCACTCCACCGTCGGGCCATCGACGTAGCGCACGGCGCCCTCCCTTGTGTCCTTCGGCTCTCCAGATCCTCTCACCGCGGGCACGTCGGCGAGGGGCCGCGCGGGTCCGGCGCCGGGAGGTCAGCACCGTGGCACGTTGGGGATGAAGCCGTCGTGGCCGGTCAGGACGTAGGCGTCCGAGACGTACCTGTTGGTGCCGATCCGGTTCCAGACGTTGGTGGTGCCGTAGGTGCCGGTGACGGTGGTGCCGACGGCCTGGCAGTAGATGCTGACCGTCGTGCCGTCGGCGACGGATCCGACGATGGCGTAGCCGGCGCCGGGCCCCGAGCGGACGTTGAGGCCGGCCCCTCCGGTGTTCACCGTGCCGGAGCCGATGCCGGTCTTCCCGTTCACCAACTCCATGTAGTAGGTCCAGTTCCAGTGCGGGCCCGGGTCGGTGTGGGTGGCCCCCGGCACCTCGTTGTGGCCGATGATGTGTGCCCGGTCCTTGGGGATGCCGTACTTGTTGGCCAGGTTGCGGGTCAGGGCCGCGGACGCCCGGTACATCGCGTCGGTGAACCAGGCGGGGTTGTCGACGTAGCCCTCGTGTTCGATGCCGATGGACTGGGTGTTGTAGGTCCAGTTGCCGGCGTGCCAGGCGATGTCCTTCTCGCGCACGGACTGGGTGACCGCCCCGTCGGACGAGCGGAACGTGTAGTGCGCGCTGGCCTTGGCGGCCGGGTTCTGGAACCAGCTGATCGATCCGGCGTAGCTGCCCTGCGTGACGTGGATGACGACGTACCTGACGGGGTGGCTGCCGGGCCGGCTGGCCACGGTGTAATTGCTGGGGCTGGCCGGCGCCCACGCGGCCGGTCCGTAGTCGGTGCTGAGGGTTCCGACCCCGTCCGCCGCCTGGGCGAGCACGCCCCGCTGCGGCGCGACCGGACGGCCGGGAACGGCCAACGCTTCGGGCTGTGCCGTCTCGAAGCCGGTTCGGAGCAGGTCGTAGACGGCGTCGGCGTAGAGCCGGGCGACCGCCGGGGTGCTTGCCCCGCCGTAGCGCGCGACCGAGCCGTACCACCTGTTGACGTCCTGGCGCTCGACGGCGGTCAGGCCGGCCTGGTCGGCGTAGGAGCGCAGGACGGCGGCGGCGCCGGCGACGTTCGCGGTCGGGTCGGCGCGTAGCGTGTCCCGGTCGAGCCGGGTCAGCCGGGCCGCCTCGTCCAGGGTGTGCAGGTTCGGGTTGCTGACCAGGTGCATGAGGCCGTAGCCGCCCGCCGCGCTCGGTCTGCCGCCATGCCCGTCGAGGCGCGTCTCGGCGTGGCCGAGGGCGAGGAGCAGATCGCGGGGAACGTCGTACCGTCGTGCGGCGGTGTCGAACGCGGTGGCCAACCGGCTTGATGCGGCCGAGCCCCGGTCCGGGTCGGCTGATGCCGGCGAAGCCGCCAGGACTGACTCACCGGACAGGACCAGAGTCGCGGCGAGCATGGCGCCGAGTAGCCCGTGCGTACGCCGTGAGGCGCGTCGACCAGTCACCTTCCACCCCTATTTGTGATAGATGGAGCTCGATGGATGGCCCGTAACATACCCCGCAGCCGACGGCGGTGTAAACGGTTTGCGGTGCCGGGCTTTCGGGGCGGCGGAATCCTTCATCGGCGGCGCGCCCGGCCGGCCCGCGCGCCGCCCTGCCGGGCGCGCCAGATGGCGCCGGTGCGCATCAGGTCGGATCCGGCGACGGGTGGGCTGCCGCCGCCACGACGGGTCTCGCGCCGGAACCGCCCGGCTCGCCCGTCGGCGAAGGAGCAGCGGTTCGGGTTCCGGTGCGGGAGCGCTGGGTCAGGACGACGCAGGCGAGCACCACGAACGCCGCGGCGACCGAGGCCGGAGCGACGGCCTCGCCGACCAGCAGCGCCGACCAGGTTAGGGTGAGGACGGGCTGGGCGAGCTGGATCTGTCCGACCTGCGCGATGCCGCCGCGGGCGAGGCCCGCGTACCAGGCGAAGAAGCCCAGGAACATGGAGACCGCGGTGAGGTAACCGAACGCCGCCCAGGCGACGGCGCCGGCGTGCGGTCGGTGGACCGTGGTGGCCGCGGCCGTGACGGGCAGGGTGACGGGCAGCGACAGCAGCAGTGCCCAGCAGATCGTGCGGGCGCCGCCCAGTTCGCGGGCGAGCGCACCGCCCTCGGCGTATCCCAGGCCGCACAGCACGACCGCCGCGAGCAGGTACAGATCCGCGAGGGACAGGGCGCCGCTGACCGCGCCGCTGACGATGAGGAACGCCAGGACCGCCAGCAGCCCGCCGATGCTCGCGACCCAGAACAGCGGCGGCGGACGCTCTCCGGCGCGCAGCACCGCGAACATCGCGGTCATGGCCGGCAGCACGGCGACGACGACCGCACCGTGCGCCGAGGTCTGCGTCGTCAGGGCCAGCGAGGTGAACAACGGAAAGCCGACGACGACACCGAGCGCGACGATCGACAGGCGCCGCCACTGACCTCGGCTGGGCCGCGGCGCGCCGGTGGATCTCAGGTACGCCCATGCCAGCAGCGCCGCGCCGACGGCCCGGCCGAAGGCGACGAACCAGGGGTCCAGCTCCTGCACGGCGACGCGGGTCATGGGCAGCGACATGCTGAAGGCCAGCACGCCCAGCGCTCCGAGGGCGAGCCCGACGGTGCGATCCGCTGTTACCGTGCTCACGGCAGTAGCGCTACTCTTGTCCTTCATGGGCAACGGTAACGCAGCCGAGCGTGTCATCCAAGATCTGCGCGCGCTCGTCGCCAGGGCCGCCCCGGGGGACCGGCTGCCGTCGGTACGCGAGCTGACCGCGCGCCACCAGGCCTCCCCGGTGACGGTCACCGAGGCGATCCGGCAGCTCACCGCAGAGGGACTGGTCGAGGCGCGATCAGGGCGGGGCACCTTCGTGGCCACCGCGCCCACGCGGCAGCCCGGGTCGGACCTGTCCTGGCAGACCGTGGCCCTCGGCCCTCGCCCACCCGGCGAGGAGGACATGCAGGCGTTACTGGCGCTACCGCCCTCGGACGCGATACCGCTGTCCGGCGGCTACCTGGACCCGGATCTCCAACCGGCCGCCGCGCTCGGCGCCGCGCTGGCCCGAGCCGCCCGACAGCCCGCGTCGTGGCAACGCGGCCCGGCCGAGGGACGCGAGGACCTGCGCGCCTGGTTCGCCCGCGCGGCCGGAGGCGGGCTGAGCGCCGGCGACATGGTGATCTGCCCGGGCGGACAGGCCGCGCTGTCCTCCGCGCTCCGCGCACTCGCCGCCCCCGGTGACACCCTGCTCGTCGAGTCGCCGACCTACCTGGGCGCGCTGGCCACGGCCCGCGCCGCCGGACTGCGGGTGGTGCCCGTCCCCGCCGACGCCGACGGCGTACGGCCCGACCAACTGGCCGCCGCGTTCACCCGCACCGGCGCGCGGTTGTTCTACTGCCAACCGCTGTACGCCAACCCCACCGGCGCGACCCTGGCGGCCCACCGCCGCGCCGAGGTCTGCGCCGCCGTACGCGACGCCGGGGCGTTCCTGATCGAGGACGACTACGCCCGGGACCTCGCCATCGACGGCGAGGCCACACCTCCACTGGCCGCCGACGACCCCGACGGACACGTCGTCTACCTGCGCTCCCTGACCAAGTCCGCCGCGCCCGGGCTCCGTGTCGCGGCGATCGGCGCCCGTGGCCCGGCCGGCGCCCGCCTGCGGGCAGGCCGACTGCTCGACGACTTCTTCGTGGCCGGCCCCCTGCAGCAGGCCACGATCGAGTTCGTCACCTCCCCGGTGTGGGCGCGTCACCACCGCACCGTGCGCGCCGCGTTGCAGGCGCGGCGCGCGGCACTGCTGGCCGCGCTGCGGCGGCACCTGCCCCCACTCGCCCCGCAGGTGGTTCCGCGGGGCGGCCTGCACCTGTGGGCCCGCCTGCCCGACGGCACCGACGACGTCGCGCTGGCCGCCGCTGCGGCCCATGAGGGCGTCGTGGTCTTCCCCGGGCGGCCGTGGTACGCCGCCGAACCCCCGGCACCACACCTGCGCCTCACCTACGCGGCCGCGCCACCCGACCTCATGGACGAGGCCGTCCGCAGGCTCTCCCGCGCGCTGGCGAGCCGGACGGCAGCTGCCTGACGCGTCCGGCCGGCGATCCCGTTCCCAGGCCCACAGCGGTCGGTCCACGCCGGCAGGACTCCCCGAGCATCCTCACGGCCGGTCCAACTCGGACAGGGGCAGGATCCGGGCCAGGAACGCCCGCAGGTCCCGTTCCTGGTGCCGCTGGGCCCACTCCATCAGGCGGGAGACCTCCGCCTGATACAGCCGGCCGAGCTCGCCGAGCGTGGACACGCAACTCGCCTCGACGGCTCCGCCCTCGTCCAGGTCGGCGTCGTGCACCGCGAACACGGCGACGCCGTCCGGCCGGGGAACGAGCTTCACGAAATAGGCGCCTTCCCAGAAGTAGAAATCCGCCTCCTCACCGCCGGCGGCCTCCCGGATCGCGGCCCGCAGCGAGCCGAGGAACGACAGCGGAGAGTCGGCCCAGTGCCGTTCGGGAAAGTCGTGGCCGTCGATGGTGATCCAGGTCTGGCCGTGCAGGTGGAGTTCGGGTGCACGTGCGTCGACCCGCAGGCTGTCCAACGGAATGTTGATCGCGAACATGCTCCGAGCCTCTGTCAACGAGCCGGCGGCCGGCGGCTTCGGCCGGAGCGCGACGGATTCACTGCGGGTAGATCGATCTCATCCGGCCGCCGCCACGGGGAATCTGGAACCGCACTTTCCTGCCGTCGACCACGGCGGTCGCCTGGACCATTCGTGTCTCAGGATCGTAGCCGACCACGCGCGGGTTGTTCCGCAACGCCGCCCGGGCGATGGACTCCAGTTCCGCGTCGGTGATCTTCGCCGGCCACAGGTCCTTGCCGCTGGTCACCCCGGCACCGCCCAGGACGTGGTTCCGCCGTACGTGCGCGATGTCGAGCCCCTCGTAGGAGTTGGGAACCTTGATCCCCTTCAGCGCCTTCGCGCCACGTTTCATCGCGCAGTTGTGCACCAGGACAGGCGTGTCTCCGGCCAGCACGTAGAAGGTGTGGACGTTGGCGACGGTGAGGTTGTGGACGGTCAGGTTCCGCTGGTAGGCGCGCGTACCGGTGACGCGGACCGGGCGGGAGCCTGGCGGGCCGGCGAGGGCCGCGCCGGGGCGTAGGTCGCCGGCGTCGATCCAGGCCCGCCGGTCGGGGTTCCAGAACGGGTGGCCGGCCGTCGCGATGACGGTGCCGGTCTGCCGGCCGTCGGTGACGGTGAGCTGGTCGAGGTGTTTCGGGCCGCCGCCGGTGATCTGGGCGAGCACGGGCTCGCCGGTGGTGCGGCCGGTGACCGGATCGGTTGCGCGGACCCGGACGCCCGGGGTGACCCGTTCGATCGGGCGGGCGCTGCCGTCGGCGAGCAGGACGAGGGTGCCGGGGACGAAGCTGTTGGGCGTCGGGCATTCCGTGGAGTTGCGCTGCTGCCGCTGCCGTTCGAGCAGCCGGTCCACCTCGACCTTGGTGACGGCCTGTGCGATCACCTCGGCGCGGGCATGTGAGCGGACGGTGTAGGTGACCGACCGGCCGGTGGCCCTGGACTCCGCCTTGGCCCTGGCCCGCTTCTCGGCGTCGACGGCGGCCCACACCGGGCCGGCCTCCGGGGCCGAGCAGGACTGCTGACCGGAGACGGTGTTCCCGGTGAGCGGAAGGGTCCTCGGAGGGCTGCTGCAGCCGCCGGCCCGCCGCCCCTCGATGTCCATGGTGACCGTCATGCTGACGGTGATCTGGCCGGCGGTGATGCGGGTCGCGGCGTCGGTGGACAGCGTTCCGGTGAAGCTCTGCCGGACGTGGCAGCCACTGGGCCTGCACTTTAGGGTGCCGTCGCCTTCCAGAGCGAAGTCGACGTCCGCGTCCTCGGCGCCGGCCAGTTGCGCGGTCTCGGCCGCGAGGGTGTCGTACATCTGCTCGGCCTGGCCGTCGGAGAGCGGAGCGATGTCCAGACTGTCGAAAGCCGCGGCGTCGGACGGGGCTTCGTCCTGACCGGTCGGCTGCGGTTGACCCGACCGTGGCGTCTCGGTGCCCGGCTCCAACCGCAGTACGCGGTACGGTGGGTCCTTGGCCACCAGGAGGGTGCCCGCCGCCGTGTCGGCCCGCAACGCCGGCACCCCGTCCACCGAGAGGGCCGGCAGGTCCGGGTCCTCGGGCGCGGGCAGCCTGGGCAGCGCGTCCAGGGCCTCCGACAGTTGATCAGCAAGCGCGCCAGGGGAGACGAGCTGTTCGGACATCGGGCCGAGCAGCCGCCTCGTGTAGCCGCCGGTCCGCCACCGGGCCCACCGCCCGTTGCTCGTCTCGTAGCCGTAGACCCGTCCACCGACCCGGAGCACCTTCAGATCCATGTTCAGGTCCGGCACGCTGACGGTGCCGTACTGCTCCCCGTGGGCGGTGACCGTGATGTCCCGCCGCGTCTGCTTGCCAGTGAACGCCGCGTCCGTCGCGGCACCCGTGTAACGCACTCCGCGGGCGTTCCCGAGGCTGGCCACCGCCTGGTCGAAGGGCTCCCGATTGCGTTCGGGCGTCGGCAGGTTCAGCCATACGACGAGGCCGGCGACCAGGGCGAGCACCAGGCCGGCGCAGCCGAACAGCAGTGCCTTCCGCCGTCGACCCGGTGACGCCGTCGACACCGCGCCATCCGGCGGCCGCTCGTTGCTCTGCTGCGGGTCTCCCGGCTCGGTCATGTGTCCGTCCTCCACCGTGCACCACGACAGTCATCTATGTCTATGTGTGCAAGCTAGTCGACGCCGGCAAGGGAAGATCTCCGATGGTCAGGTGCCGACCGCCACCGCGGTGCCGAGGCCGAGCATGGTGACGCCGGCCGCCGCCTGCAGGAAGCGCTGCACGGCTGGGCTCTTGGCTCGGGCACGGCCCTTGTCGACGGTCCAGGCGTACAGGCAGAACCAGGTGCCGGAGACGGTGGCCCAGACGGCGCCGAGGGCGATCGAGGAGGCCAGCACCGGGCCGTCGGCGGTGACGAACTGCGGGATGAGGGACACCGCGACCACGCCGGCCTTGGGGTTGCGAGGCTGGTCGCCACACCGATCGCGAAGCTCCTGCGGCCGCCGGTGCCGCCGCCGGTGCCGCCTCCGGCGGTGCCGGAGGTCGGGTTCAGGTAGCCGCGCCGCAGCCGGAACCGCCCGCTTCGTCTCCCTCGCCGCGGTTGCGTGCCTCGGCTCAGGTCCGTGGCTCCCCGCTCCACTGGTTGAGCAGTCGATGTTCGTCCGACCCCGGCAGGTATCGCGGCACAGGGCCGGCAGCCGGCATTGTCCGATCGTCACGTAAGGGGCGGACTGGTTCACCCGGCGGGCAGCAACTGGGCAGACTGGGGCGATGCCCGTCGTTGCTCCGCCCGTTCCCCCCGCCCACCGTCGTCGTACCCACGCGCTGGTCGCGGTGGTCGCCGCGCTCGCCGTAGCGGCCGCGGCCGGTGCCTGGTCGCTGCGGGACCCGGATGCCGGCGGCGGCGCATCGGCGCCGGGTGACGCGTCCGCCATCGCTGCGGCGCCTGGCACCGGCCCGAGGGACGGCACCCCGACCTGCGCCGGCCGGGCGGCCCGGGCGCCCCGAGAGTTGCGCGGCATGTGGATCACGACGGTGAACAACATCGACTGGCCGAGCCGGCGCGGGCTGCCGGCCGAGACGGTGCGGGCGGAGTTCCGGGGCTGGCTGGACCTGGCCGTGCGGCGCAACCACAACGCGGTCTTCGTGCACGTGCGGCCGAGCGGGGACGCGCTCTGGCCGTCGGAGTACGCGCCGTGGTCGCAGTGGCTGACGGGGCGGCGCGACGGCCGCGACCCGGGCTGGGACCCGATGGAGTTCATGGTCACCGAGGCGCACGCCCGCAACCTGGAGTTCCACGCCTGGTTCAACCCGTACCGGGGCGGGCAGCCGGCCACGGTGGGCGGACCCGGCCCCCGGCTGGACCGGCTCGCGCCGACCCACCCGCTGCGCCGGCACCCGGACTGGGTAGTGACCTATCCCAGCGCCGACAAGCCCGGTAGCCGCCTCTACTTCAACCCGGGCATCCCCGAGGCGCGCACCTTCGTCGAGGACTCGATGTTGGAGGCGGTGCGGCGGTACGACGTCGACGGGGTGCACTTCGACGACTTCTTCTACCCCTATCCGGAGGCTGGGCAGGACTTCCCCGACGACGCGGCGTTCGCCCGGTACGGCGGGCGGTCCGCGGACAAGCACGACTGGCGCCGGGACAACGTGAACACCCTCGTGCGGGAGATGAGCGAGCGGATCAAGGTGATCAAGCCGTGGGTGAAGTTCGGCATCAGCCCGTTCGGCATCTGGCGGAACAAGCGCACCGACCCGGCCGGCTCCGCGACAGCCGGGCTGCAGAGCTACGACGACATCTACGCCGACACCCGACTCTGGGTGCGGGAGCAGTGGCTGGACTACGTCGTGCCGCAGCTCTACTGGCACATCGGATTCGACAGGGCCGACTACGCCACGCTGCTGCCGTGGTGGGCGGCCATGGTGAAGGGCACCCGCGTGCAGCTCTACATCGGCCAGGCCGACTACCGGGTGGGCGAGCGCGGCGCCTGGCGCGACCCGGCCGAGCTGGACCGCCAGCTCGCCCTCAACCGGCGGCACGGGGTGAGCGGGAGCGTGCACTTCAGCGCCCGGCAGGTGCGCGCCGACAAGCTCGGGGCGGTCAGCCGGTACAGCGGGGCGCACTACGCCGGCCCGGCACTCGTGCCCGCGATGGCGCACCTACCAGCGGCACCGCCGGCCGCCCCCACGGTCACCGGCGCGCGCCGTCACGGCGACGGCGAGGTGGCGCTGACCTGGCGCGGGGACGGGGCCGCGAGCTTCGCCGTCTACCGGGTGGACGGCGATGCGGCCCGGCTCGTCGGCACCGTCCGGGGTACGGGCTGGGTCGACCGCACCGCCCCGACCGACCGTTCGCTCTCCTACTGCGTGTCCGGGCTGGATCGCAGCGGAAACGAGGGCCGACTCAGCGTGCCGGTGTCCGTCGCCGCACCGTGAGAGCCTGTCCGTCCTGCGGTGCTGTGGCCGCTGCCTGACCGACCGCGCCTCGTGGTCCACGTGCCGGGGCCGGTGTGGTGTGGGCTGACCTAGTCGGACCGGACGGTGAGCGGGACGCCGCGCAGGTCGGGCACCTCCTGCCGGCGCGGCTCCCGGGTCAGCGTCGCGGTGAATTCCTCCGGCCGGACGTCCAGGTACGGCGGGGACTCGACGTCGCGGAACCCGCCTGCGGCGACCACAGCCGGTGTGGGGCACTGCCGCTCCGGGCGTACCTGAATTACCTGTCCCGGTCGCACCAGGTACGAGGGACGGTTGACCTTGCCGCCGTCCAGGGTGAACGTGTTGTGCTCGACCAGGCTGCGGGCCTCGCCGACGGTCCGGGCGAAGCCGGCGCGGTGTACCAGCGCGTCCAGTCGCTGCTCCAACTGCCCGGCCAGGTTCTCCGCCGCGTCGCCGGGCTGCCCGGCGGCCGTCACCAGAGCCCGCACCAGTTGCCGCTCCCGCAGGTCGTACGCGGCCCGGATCTGCCGCCGCTCCGCGTCGGGCAGTCGGTAGCCGCGCGGGGCTCGGCGCGGCCCGCCCCGGACACCGATCGGATGCCGCTGCCGGCGCAGTCGGTAGCCATGCGCCGGCTTCAGCGGCACGTCGTCGGTCGGCGCGATGTTGACCTTGGAGCGGAGCGTCATGGTGCCTCCCTGGCTGTCGTGGGTCACCACTCTGTCCCGCACCGGGGTGAGCACACCCCACCCGGTCCGGGTGATCCGCCCCGTGCAGCGGCGCGTCGAGACCAGGGACGGCCCTGCGGTCAGGCGCGACGAGGCCGACGTTGCTGTTCGACCGGGCCGCAAGGCGACGAAGAAGGGCGGAAGGCGCGGCCGGGGCGGGGCCGGTCAGCCAGCCGGGTTCGGCTTGTACGCGACGACCAGCTCCCAGGTGCCGGGCAGCACCGCCACCCGCTCGAAGCCGACCTCCGCGAGCAGCTTGGTGTAGAACTCCGCCTCGCGCAGCCGGCTGACGCAGCTGTCCACGCCGATCAGGAAGTAGCTCCAGAAGAACTGCATGGCCAGCCGGTCCGGGGTGCGGAACTCCTCGCAGATCAGCAGCAGCCCACCTGGCTCCAGCGCCGCGTACGCCTGCTCCACCAGGTGGCGGGCCACCTCGTTCGGCCAGTCGTGCAGCACCCGCACGAACGACATCGCGTCGTACCCCTTGGGCAGCGGCTCGGTCAGGAAGTCGCCGCCGACGAACCCCAGCCGCTCGGGGTGCCCCCGCGCGACCCGGGTGGCCGCCACCAACGGCGCCACCGCCGGCAGGTTGTAGACGTCGGCCCGCAGGCCCGGCGCGGTGTCGAGGACGTGCGCGGCGAGCGTCCCGTCGCCACCGCCCACCTCCAGCAGGCGACGCCGGTCCGGCCACAGCAGATCGGCGTGCCGCCGTACCGCCTCGATCACCGGTCCCAGCCCGACGGCCATGCTGCGCTCGAACTCGGCGGTCTGCGCGTCGGTCTTCGGCGGCCAGGCGAAGTCGTCGTCGCCGATGCTGACCCGGCCGCGCAGGCTCTCGGGCAGCCGGCCGTGCAGCCGCCGCCAGGGATAGCGGTCCCGGTCACGCTCGACCGCGCCGGGGCCGACCACCGCGGCGACCGCGTCGCGCAGCCCCGGCACGGCACGGTAGCTGGTCGTGCCGATGTCGTCCTCGGGCTCGTCGCGCGTCAGGAAGCCCAGGCTCTCCAGGCAGTCGAGAAACTTGTAGAGCCGTAGCGGGCGTACCCCGAACCGGGTGGCCAGCGCGTCGAGACGGACGGGCCCGGGCTCCAGCGCGTCGAGCAGGCCCATGCTGAACGCCGTCTCCAGCACGTCCATGGCCTTCGGACCGTTGGCGAGCAGGCTCATCAGCGCCCGCGGCGAGAGGGTGACGGTCACCGGTGCAGCTCCTTCTCCAGCGCGTCCATGAACGCGTCGACCTCGTCGAGGGTGTTGTAGACGTGCGGACCGACCCGCAGGTAGCCGCGCCAACTGCAGATCAGGTCACGGGCGGCGAGTCGCCGCTTCACCGCCTCGCCGTCGGGCACGTCCAGGCACACCACGCCGCCGCGGCGGTGCGGCGCGGTGGGGCTGACCACCGCGATGCCGGCCTCGCCGGCCCGGTCGAGGACCCGCTGGGTGAGGGCCAGCGAGTGCCACCGGATGGCCTCGGTGCCGATCCCGGCCAGCAGGTCCAGGCCGACCTGGGAGACCAGGGAGGTGACCGGGTACGGCGTGCCGCCGGCGAACCGCCGGGCGTCGGGCGCCCAGCCGGTGGACGGCTGGAACGTGAACGCCCGGTCGCCGGCCTGCCAGCCGGTGGCCGCCGGCGTCAGCTCCGGCACCAGGTCGGGGCGGACGTAGAGGAAGGCGGTGCCGACGCCGCAGAGCCACTTGTGCGCGCCGCCGAGGACGACGTCGACACCGAGGGCGGTGACGTCCATCGGCACCACCCCCACGGTCTGGAAGGCGTCCACCACCACCAGCGCGCCGACGTCGTGGGCGCGGGCGACCAGGCGGGGCAGGTCGACGGTGGCGCCGGAGGTGAAGCTGGCGTGCGACACGCACACCAGCAGCGTCCGCTCGTCGAGGCGCGCCTCCAGCGCCTCCTGGTCGAGGTGGGGGCCGCCGGTGCCGACCACGTCGAGGCGGGCGCCGTAGCGGCCGAACGCCCGGAAGACGAACGGCACCGTCGGGTACTCCAGGTCGGTGGTGACGACCCGGTCGCGCGGCGGGCGGTAGTCGAAGCAGGACGCCACCCGGGCGAGCAGGGTGCTCAGGTTCGCGTCGGTGACCACGCTGCCCGGCGGTGCGCCGATCAGGGCGGCCACCGAGTCGGCGTACCGGTCGAGACCGACGTGCCAGCCCTGCCACACGTCGTCCCGCCAGGTGCGCAGCGTCTCCCAGTAGTCGTGCAGCACCCGCTCCGCGCCCCTCGGCACCGCGCCGGTGGAGTTGTTGTTCAGGTAGACACAGGTCTCCAGCAGGGGGAACTCGGCGCGCAGCGCGGCCTGCGCGGCGGCGTCGAGGCACCGGGGCGCGTCAGGCCCGGGCGCGGGGTGGGATCGACTCACGCGGTGCGGCCTCCGATCGGGTCGACCGGGCGGGAATCGGCGGTGACGGCCGTGAAGACCGGCACGTCGCGGACCGCCGCCAGATAAGGGGTGCCCTCCGTGTAGCCGGTCCCGGAGCGGGGACCGAGCATCCGGGTGGCGATCCGGTGGTGCGTGCGCCGCCACTGCGACAGGGCCCCGGCGAACGTCTCCATCCGCCGCGCCACCAGCATGCGGTCCGCGCCGTCGAGCCGGCCCGCACGCACGGCCGACCGGTACGCCTCGTCGATCGTCGGCTGGCCGGCCCGCACCAGGGACCGCACCTCCGGCACCGACCGGTAGGCCACCGAGTCCAGCCGGTCTCCTTCCGGCGTACGGCAGAGCGACTCCACGAGCTTGTAGGAGCGGGACTGGATGGCGCTGGCCCCCTCGGTGTACTGCCGGAACGTCCGGAACGACTCCGCCTGCATGGTGGCCAGCAGCGAGAAGAGCGGGCCGGCGGCGCCGAGCAGGTCCCCGGCGTACCCCAGCCGGTCGGCCGCCGCACGTGGCACGGCCCCGGCCAGCGCGGCGACGGCGGCGCGCAGCTCGTCGGCGACCCCGGCGAAGAGGCACTCGTACGCCTGGAGCACCCGGATGAACAGGTATTCGTCGTGGGTCACGTGGACCGGCAGCATGCTCAGCCGCAGCGTTTGATCCCCGTCGGCGTCGAGGTCGGCGGCGACGGCGTGCAGCGCGGCGGCGGTGGTCGTCGGACCGCCGTCGCCGACCGCCCCGGCCAGGCCGAGGCGGGCCAGCGGGGGCAGGGCGGCCCGGACGCCGAGGCGGCAGCGTTTGGTCACCACCGGCGGCCCCGGACGCTGCTGCGGGAGCAGGTCGGTGGTGTGGGCGGCGGCGGCCAACTCGAAGGCCAACGCGTCGGCGACCAGGCGGACGAACAGCCGGTCACGGGCGCGCCGGGCGGTGGCGTCGTCCTCGGCCGGGGGCGGGTCGTCCGCGCCGCAGGGCAGCCGGAGCAGGCGTAGGGCCAGGTAGCTGCGGTAGTCGTAGCGGCCGTCCCACTTGTCGAGCGTCACGTCGAGGAAGTCGCTCAACAGCCGCGCCTCGTCGTCGCCGGCCGTCGTCGCGCCGGCCACTCTCGCCCGCGTCTCGTCGAGCAGGGCGAGGAGTTCCTTTTCGACGAAGTGTTTGCCGACCCGATGGAATTCGCGCAGCACCGCCGGGTAGGGAAAAGTGCGCGGGTCGGCCGTACCGGACAACCAGCTCGTCAATTCGTGCACGAAGCGCCCCTCGACATTTCCGAATCGGCACCACAATGGGCGGACGCCGGTCACCGCCGGCAAGTGCGGATGTCAGGGCTTGGCGGCACCGGAATCGTCGGCCGCGGGCTGGAGTCGGGCCTGCCACAAATCGGGAAAGAACCGGTGCCCGACAAGTTTGGCGAGCATGGTGGCCGGGCTGCCCGGGGTGCCGGCCGGAGCGTGACCGCCGACCCGCAGGGCCACCTGGTAGTGCCGCGTGCGCCACAGCGACACCCGCTCGTCCCACTCCACCATCGCCTCCGCCAGCCGGTGGACGGGGTCCGCCGGGTCTGCCGGGCACAACGCCGTCGCCGGGATCCCCCGGTCAGCGAGGCAGTCGGCGAACGCGCGCCCGAGTTGCCGGCTGGCCGCCTGGACCTGCCGCCAGCCCGGCGACTCGGCGCCGGAGCCGTTGCCCAGCGCGGGCTGCATCGCCTGGAAGTCCACGGGGGAGAGGTGTCGGAACATCTCCAGCTGGTCGGTGATCAGCCGCACGGCGAGCGTCGCCCGCGCCAGCAGCGCCTCGGCCGCCGCGGGGTCCCCGGCGCCCACCCGGGCGGTCGCCTCGGTCAACTCGGCCGCCGCCAGTTTGAGCCACAGCTCCGCCGACTGGTGCACCACCTGGAAGAGCAGTTCGTCGCGGTGGATCATCTCGGCCGGCGGCCGTTGCAGGTCGAGCAGCGCGTCCGTGCGCATATAGCGTGCATAGTCGGTGGCGCCGCTGCCCGGCAGCACAGGCGACTGGTCACGCTTCACGGAATAACCTTTCGGGCGGATCGGCACGCCGGGATCAGCTGTGCGTCGGCGGCAAGTATGCAACGACATGAAGCGATGCGCTACCCCTTGGTTGCAATCTGTTTCCGGTCCGTCTGAGAAAGGACTGCGCGTCATCCCAGGGAAGTGGCCAATGCATCACATTGGACGATTCGCGTCAATATGAGATACGTCATTGCCGTCGGGTCGGCGGCCGGCCCCTGAACCGTCGACCCGTTTCTGTCGTGGTCTTCCGCTACCGTGCGCCGGTGACCGGAGGAGAACTCACCCTTCCCGCCGCGCTGCGGGAGGCCCAGGGCGGCGGCTTCGACTACGCCGGCGGCGACGGCGTCGACTTCGAGCCGTACGACAGCTTTCTCACCCTCGGCGAGACCGCCGAGTGGTGGCACGCGTGGAGCGGCAACAGCTCGATGGACGGTCTGGACCTGCGGATCTTCGGCCAGGACGGCACGGGCGGACTGGCCGCCTTCTGGCTGGTCCGGCCGGGTGAGCCGGTCGACCGTCAGCCGGTGGTGTTCCTCGGCTCCGAAGGCGAGACGTCCGTGGTCGCCTGCGACCTGGGGGCCTACCTGTGGCTGCTGGCCGGTGGCTTCGGCCCGCTGGAGGCGACCATGTGGCCACGCCACGAGCACCGCCCCCGCCCGGACGCCCGCCGCACCGCGATCGCCAAGCACTACGCGCCGCAGGCACGCCGGACCGTGCCCGAGGTGATCGAGGCGGCACGGGCCGAGTTTCCCGACTTCGAGCGGTACGTCGATTCCCTCTGTCGCTGACCGGTTCGTCAGTCGGTGGTGCCCGTCGGTCGACGCGCAGGTCGAGTTCGCACAGGGTCCGCGGCTCCGCGGACAGGGTTGTCGGTGGCGCGGGCTACGGTGGCGCGATGACCACCAGCGAGTACCCGTGGGAGCCGCCCCTCGCCGGCACCGAGGTCGAGCATCTCGTCGGCGCGCTCGACCGGCTGCGAACGACCTTTCGTTGGAAGGCCGACGGCCTCGACGCCGCCGCGCTGCGGACCCGCTTCGGCGCCTCCTCGCTGACCCTCGGCGGCCTGCTCAAGCACCTCGCCGCCGTGGAGGACAGCACGTTCACTTCCAGGCTGACCGGGCAGCCGATCGGCGCGCCCTGGGAGGGCATGGCCTGGGACGGCGACAACGACTGGTTGTTCGCCTCCGCCGCCACCGACGCCCCCGAGCAGCTCTACGCGCTGTGGGACGGCGCCGTCGAACGGTCCCGCGCGAGGCTCGACGCGGCCCTGGCCGATGGCGGGCTCGACCAACTCGTCCACGCCGCCACGCCCGACGGCCGCCACGCCAGCCTGCGCCGGCTCGTCTGCGACCTCGTCGAGGAGTACGGCCGGCACACCGGCCACGCCGACCTGCTCCGCGAGGCGGTGGACGGACTGGTCGGCGAGGACCCGCCGGCCGGCTGGCGCCCACGCGTGTGAACGGCTGACCGCCCGACGAGTGGACGGCGCTGCCCTCGGGGTCGGGCCCGTTCGCGGGTGGCCCGACCCCGGGGCGGGTCAGTGCGTCGCCGGCACCTCCACCTCGAGCGGCTCCAGGTCGTCGCGGACGGCCTTGACCTCCCAGTAGAAGGCGTGCGAGGCCGGCGACCCGTCGACGGTGCGGACGCGGAATGCCCCGTCCCTGACCCGGCTCGCGGCCAGCGCGGAGACCGGCTCGTCGTCGTCGAAGACCGGCGTCAGGTGCACGGTCCGGCCCTCCGGCCGGGTCAGCGCCTCGAAGTACGCGGGCAGTTCGACGGTGGCGGTGCCGCCGTCGAGCCGCGCCTCACCCCGGTAGTAGACACCGTTCTCCGGTCCCTCGATGGCGGCGTGGATGAGCTGGCGGCGTTCGGTGGCGTCGGGGGCGTCCAGCGGGTGGTCGATGGCGAACTGCTTGGACTTGCCCTTGATCACGCCGGTGCTGGCCATCAGGCTGATCGTGTAGCCGCCCGACTCCGTGCCGAGATAGATCGCGCCGGAGGAGAACAGGTCGAACGTGCTGATGCCGCCGCCGCTCCAGGAGGGCACCGTGTTCGGGCTGACGGCGACGCCGAGCTGGCCGTTGATCTGGACGTTCCCGCCGAAGAAGCCGCGCTTCTCGACCCACAGGCAGCCGGTCTCCGGGCCGGTGCCGCCGCCGTAGCCGATGTAGACGCCGGCGCTGTTGAGCAGGTAGAGCCGTTCGGGGCCGTTGATGTGCAGCCGGTGGGCGCCGCTGAGGTAGCCGGAGGCCGGCATGGAGATGTTCCCGCCCGTCCACAGGCCACCCTGCACCGTCAGGTCGCCGTTGCCGTTGGCGTCCTTGACCACGGTGACCCCGCCGGTGGCCCGCACGGCGAAGCCGCCCTCGGCGGTCAACGACAGCCCGCCGCGCCCGCGCAGGCTCGCCGCCCGCAGCTCCTTGACCGCCAGGTCGGCGTACGGCTTGCTGCCCTCGCCGTAGCCGAGCCCCGGCCCGTCGTTGCTGCGGTCGACCAGCTCGAAGCCCTTGCCGGCCCGGAACGACAGCTGCGCGTGCTGCACGCCGGGGCCCCAGAAGCCGAGCCCGGTGACCACCTGGCCGGGGGAGACGGCCGCCCCCTCCATGCTGCCCAGGTGCAGCATGCCGCCGGCGATGCGCAGCCGGTCCGCGTTCTGCTGGGTAAAGGCGATGATGTCGTCGGGATCGTTGTTGTTGGCGATGCGCAGGATGGTGTTCTCGCCGTTGTACGGCCAGTACCGGATGTAGGCCTCGTCGCCGGCGCCGCCGCCGGGGTCGCTCGGAAAGGTGATGCCGGACTGGGCGCCGCCGCCGACGGCCGGCACGATGGCCCCGACCGGGACCCGGAGGCCCGCGGCCACCCGCCCGGTGCCCTGCACGGTGATCGTGCCGCCGGCGCGGGTGACCGTGCCGAGCACGATGGCGTTGGCCGGGTCGGTGGGGGCGGCGGCGGAGAACTCGATGCGCCCCTCCTCGGTCCACCGGGTCTCGGCGGCGACCCCGCCCTCGTCGCGCCGCTCGGTGAGGTACTCGTGGTAGCGGATCACCACGTGCCAGCTGCTGCCCTCGGCGGGCAGGGTCTTGCGGGTGTTCTCCGCCAGCACGATCACCCGGCCGGCGCCGTCGATCGCCACGCCCTGGCCGATCGTCACGTCGCTACCGGTGGCGGTCAGGTCGAGGCCGGTGACCACGCCCCTGGGCTGCAGCAGTCGGGCGGCGAGGTTCTGCCGGGCCAGCAGGTAGTCCAGCGCCTGGGTCAGGTCGCCGGCGCGCAGGTACTGGTGGTCGTAGTACCGGGGCCGGGCCATCGGCAGCGGCAGGTCGTTCTTCCAGGTGATCGTCATGGTGGTCTCCGCTGATCTGGTTCGGTCGGTGCGCGGGTGGGATCGTTCAGCGCGGTTGGACGGTGTCGTAGCGCAGGCCGCTGGACAGCTCGCCCGTGCCGGTGTGGCGGGCGCGGCCCAGCCACAGGTGCACCGAGCCGTCGGTCCACCGGGCGAGCTGCCACTGGCGCAGCAGTCGGGTGCCGGCGCGCAGCACCTCCTCCTCGGGGATGGCCAGCTCGACCAGGTCGTCGCCGCGCCAGCGCCAGTCGAGCAGGCGGCTGTGGCCGGTGACCGCGACCGGCGGACCCTCGCGGGACGGCTGTTGCAGCGGGACCCGGCGCAGCCGGACCACGTCGGGCCGGTCCTGCGTCGGCCCCGGGATCAGCGGCACCCAGTTGTCCGGCACGGTCGTGGCGAAGGCGTACGACAGGCTGGGCACCATCTCGGCGTCGGCGACCGGCGGTCGCGGCGGCGGCGCCGCCCTGCCGACCTGGGCGCCGCGGTCGATCGGCCGGCCGGTGGCGCCGGTGACGGTCCGTTCGACGGCCCATGCCAGGTTCGCCATCTCGTCGCGGCCGAGGCGTACCTCCTCCACCGGCTCGGAGTCGAGGGTGGTGGCGGCCGTGGCGGGCAGGACCAGCACGTCGGCCGGCCCGCCGGCGGTCGCCCTGGACGGGCGGAACAGCGCGGTGTCGTCGGGCGCGGCCGGCACGAGCGTCTGGATGCCGAAGGTGTCGGTGACGATCAGCGACCGGATCCGGGTGGCGGACCCGACGGGCAGTTCCAGCGGCACCAGGAAGTGGTCGTTGCCGTAGACGAGGCCGTACTCGACCAGGAACATCCGGGCCAGGTCGCCGGCGCCGGCGCCGATGCCGGCCAGGTTGACCCGGGCGTCCTCCAACTCCCAGAAGCGGGTCGAGGGCATGCCGGCGTACGCGACCGGGGTGGGCAGCAGCACCTTGACGACGTCCTCGACCGCCGGGGCGGCGTCGAGGGTCGCCCCGGGCTCGTGGTCGAAGTGGTACCAGTCCAGCCGGTCGCCGTCGTACTCGTGGGCGGTGAGGACCAGTTCGCCGGCGGAGCCGTGCGCGCCGACGGCGAAGTCGTACTCCAGCCGCTCGCGCCGCCACGCGGAGCCCTCCTGTCCGGGGGCGCTGAACAGGGGCGTGAAGTCCTCGGGCGGCCACGGCGGCGCGGCGGGCCGGGACGCGCCCGGCGCCAGCACGGCGGGCAGTTGCAGCAGGTAGCCGTCCGGCGGGCCGGCGGGGCGGGGCGGCACGCCCAGCCAGGTCATCCACTCGGCGATCGCGGCGGTGACCGCGCCGACCAGGGCGGCCGGCACCTCGTTCTCGGCGACGAACCGGCCCTCGGCGCAAGCGCGCAGGGCCAGGTCGCCGTGCGGTACGCGGCCGGCGGCGATGCGCAGGTAGCCGAGGGTCTCGGCGTCCGCGGCCGACGCGGCGTCGGGCGGCTCGGCGGGGACGGGATACCTGGCGCACAGCCGGGGTGCCAGCGCGCCGGCGCCGGCGGCGGCGAGCGACCGCAGTAGCTGCTGGCCACTCTCGACGGCGAAGCGCAGGTCGCCGGCGGTGGTGGCGGACTCCCGTTCCACCACCGCCTCCAGGGGAGTGGCGGCGGGCAGGCCGACCGTGCTGCCGGAGGCCGTGCCGGGCCGGTAGCGGGTGAACCGGGCGGCCTCGGCGTGCACCCGGGCGCTGACCGGCGACCCCGTGTCCTCGCCGGTGAACTCGCCGAGCTGCCACTGCCGAGCGAGCAGCCACAGCGGGTCGGCGGTGCGGGCCTCCACGGCGGGGGCCAGGTCGGCGCGGCGGGTACGCGGTTCGAGGCGGGTCCAGGTGGTGACCGACGGGGTGTGCGTGTCGGCCAGGGTTGGTTCGGCGGTGGTCATTGGACCTCCTGTCCGCCCTGCGGCGCGAGCGTCGCGTCGGGGACGAAGTCGGTGGTGGTCGTGGTCTCGGCGACGTTGGTGGGGAAGTAGAGGGCGGGCAGGAACTGGCCGGCCGCGCCGAGGGAGTCGACGTCGACGGCGCGGGCGACGGCCAGGTCGAGGGCCTCCTCCAGGACGTTGGCGAGGGTGGCCGGCTGCCACGTCGCGGCGCCGTCGGGCGCGAGGCCCAGCAGGACCGCCTGCGGCGCGGCGGCACCGGGGGCGTCGTACTCGAAGGTGAGGCCGGTCTGCACCCGTCCGGCGGGCACCACCTCCGTCCACTCGTCGACCAGCAGGCCGTGCACCGGCCTGGTCACGTCGATGCCGCCGGGGGCGACGACGACCAGGGAGACCGGTTCGGTGTTCGCGCGCGGCGGGGCCTCGCCCACCCAGCGGTCGCCGGGCGCGTACGGCAGCTGCGCCACCCGGACGGTCGCGGGCAGCCTCACCACGCCGCCGGCGTCCAGGGCCTGCGCGGTGGTCAGCACCTCCTGGAGGCGGCCGACGGCGGGGCGGACCCGGCCGTAGCGGGACAGCCACCGGCGCACCGGGTGGGGGGAGCCGCCCTGCAGCGCGTCGCTGGCGGCCAGCACGGTGGCCAGTTGCTGCGGCTGGGGCGCGCCGGCGGCGGTCAGGACGGGCATGTCGGGGCCGAGCAGCGCCCGGACGCGGGCGATCTGGGCGTCCCGCCGCCGCGCGGGGGGTGCCGACGGCCGGTCGAAGTCGGTGGCCGGGTCGCAGGTGCAGGCCGACGGTGGGCAGGGCGCCCGGTCGTGCAGGTCGGCGACGACCCGGCAGTGGGCGGCCAGCCGGCGGTCCAGCTCGTGGCCGGCGACCAGGGCGGCGTCGGCGACCGCGGCGGCGGTGCCGGCGGCCGGCGGCGGGGGCACCGCGCCGGTGACGCCGAACCCGGCGGCGGTGTCCAGCAGCAGGCGGACCGCCGTCTCGTCCCAGCCGGGCGCGTCGGCGGCCGGGACGTCCCGCAGCGCGGCGGCGGCGTTCCGCGCCGACTGCCACAGCTCGTCGGTCTGCGCCTTCGTCACCGGATCGACCTGCGGGGGCGCGTCGGGGTCCAGGCCGAGGTCGGCGGCGACGACCGGCCGGGAGCGGCCGAACAGGTCCCGCAGCACGTTCACGGCGTGCAGGAACTCGGCCAGGCCGATCTTGTCGGCGGCCCAGGCCGGGTCGCGGTCGTAGTCCAGCTCCAGCGTCCAGTCCGGTCGCACCTCGGCGGGCAGCAGCTTCGCCCAGGTGACGAGGGCGATGCGGCGGTCCAGTTCGGCGTCGTCGGGGCGGCCGGGGTGCGGTGGGGCGGCGAGCAGGTCGATCGCCGGGGTCTGCAGCCGGTCCAGGCTCGCGTCGCGCCACGGCGTGGCGGTGACACCGTCGGGGGCGTGCCAGCGGTAGCGCCAGAAAACCCGCGGCGAGGGCGGCAGCAGCACGGAGGTGAGCGCGTCGGCGGGGCTGCCGATGATGCGCGGGTGCTGGGCGCGGGCGGCCGGCCAGTCCTGCCGCAGCGGGTCCATCCGGTCGTCGACGTTGATCAGCAGCAGCACCCGGTGGGTGAGGGTAGCGCCGGTGGCCGGCGTGCGGGTGACGTGTAGCTGGGGTGGGCTGGTGGCGGCGCCGGAGGCGGCGTCGACGGCGGCTGCGGCCCGGTTCATGTCGCCCAGGGCGAGCTGGTGGACGCTCTCGGCGAGCAGTGTGTCGGCCACGGCGTCGGTGGCGTCGGCGAGGTCGGCGAGGACCTGCCGCACGGCGGCGCGGGCCGCGCCGGGCAGCGCGTCGAGCTGCGACTCGATGGCCCTGGCCTGGTGCAGCCGGTGCAGTTCCAGCCCGTCGACGGTCGCCGCCGACTCGACGGTCGCGGTGACCGTGGTGGTGTCGTCGTCGGCGTCGACGCGGTGGGCGCGCACCGGCGCGAGCCGGCGGAACAACGGCAGGAACTGGTCCAGCGGGCCGTCGGGGTGGTCGTGCAGGCCGCGCTCGAAGCGGTAGCCGAGCAGGGCGCCGAGGCTCTGGCCGGCGCGGACGCCGTCGAGCAGTTGCTCGGCGAGGCGGACCCGGCGGGAGGACAGGTCGACGGCCATCGGGTGGTCCCCGCCGTGGTGCGAGCGCCACGCGCTGCGCAGCACCGCGGTGGTGACGGCCTGCGCCGGCGAGGGGGCGTGCACGTGACCCGCGCCGTCGGGGGCGACGGGCAGCGTGGGCGGCGCCACGGTGTCGGGCACGTCGGCGGGGCGGGGCACCAGCCGCGGCGGCCCGGCCGGCCGCAGGTCGACCAGCCAGCCGTACCCGCCGACGTGCACGCCGGTCGGGGGTCCGGCGGTGAGCTGGGCCAGCCGGCGGGTGGCCAGCGAGGTGATCCAGGCGTCCAGCCGGTGCGTGGCCAGGCCGAGGGTGCCGGCGACGTGCCGGTGCAGGTCGGCGGGGGACAGCCCGTCGTCGAGCGCGTCGCCCAGGTCGGTCAGGGCGGCGCGGAAGGCGCGCAGGTCGGTGGTGGCCCGGACGTGGCGGGGGTCGACCTGGGAACTGGCGAGGTAGCTGCCGACGGTTTCGCCGGGGGCGCCGGGCACGGGCACGGCGAGGCGGCGGCGCAGCACCGGGGTGCGGTCGTGCGGGCGGATGTCGACCAGTTCCGGCTCCGGGACCTCCGCCGCGGTGGGCAGGGACGCCTCGCCGGCGAACGCGTGCGCGGCGGCGGAGTGCTCGGCGATCAGGGCGGCGCGCAACAGCCGGTGGAACAGCGGCACCGGCCCGTCACCGGGGCTCGCCGGCACCTCGTCGCCCTCGAGGCCGACGGCGGCGAGCGCGTCGAGGTACGCGCGGATCCGGTCGGCGCGCGGCTGTCCGGGCCCGTCGAGCAGGGGCGTGCCGAGGGCGTACGCCTCCTTGGCGAACACGGCCAGGGACAGCCGCGGGTCGGTGGGACTGCCCAGCCCGAGGGCGGCGAGCAGGTCCCGGGCCGGTTCGACCACCTGCTCGCGCCAGTCCGGGCCGAGGCCGAGGCGGGCGAAGCGCCACAGCCAGCTGACGTACTCGTTGCCGAGCATGCTGCGGGCGCGTACCTCCAGCACCCGCGCGTCGGTGGCCAGGATGTCCAGCAGGGTGCGCTCGGGGTCGGCGAGGCCGGGGACGATCCGGGAAACGGGGGAGGGCAGCCACACCTGCTGCCACAGCTTGGTGAGCAGCCCGACGGCCCGGGCCTCGCCGCCGCCGGCTGGGCGCCAGTCCCGCAGGCTGGCCACCGGCAGCAGCCCGTACGGCTGGCGGCCGACGCGCAGCGTGGGCAGCGGCCCGTCGGCGTGCACGTGGGCGACGAAGTGCTCGCGCAGCGCGGCCTGCTCGGCGGGGGTGGCGACGGGCAGCAGGTCCCGCAGCAGGGCGCCGAAGCTGGCCGGCCAGAGCAGGCGGCGCACCAGCCGGCCGGTGGGCCGGTCGGCGACGGTGGCGCCGGTGCCGCGGGCGAGCGCGGTCGGCGCGCCCTCGCGGGTCGGCGTGCCCCGGGCGGCGGTCAGCGCGTCGTCGGGTTCGGCGGTCAGCGACACGCCCAGGGCGGCGGCGACCAGTGCGGCGGCGGCCTCCGGCGCCCCGGCGTCGGTGGCGGTGTCGGCGGCGCTCGGCGCGGCGGTGGTGGGGGCCGCCGCCGGCGTGGCGGTGGCGGTGTTGTTGGTGGGGGTGTCGGGGGCGAGGAACGCCAGCCCGTCGGTCGCGGCGTGCGCCTCCAGCAGGCGCCCGAGGGCCTTCGCGGAGGCGTCGGGCGCGGCGGCGGTGTCGAGCCCGAACACCAGCAGCCGTTCCACCGTCTCCGGGTTCCCGTCGGTGCCGGTGGGGACGGTGACGGTCAGCGCCATGCCGGCGGCCTCGGCGGTGGCGAAGTCGACGGTCCAGCGCATCCCGGCGTCCACGGGCGGCGCCTCGGCGGGCACCTGGTCGATGGTGCCGGTGCCGCCGGCCGGCACGGGGGTGGGCCCGACGGGCAGGTCCGGGGTGACGGTGCCGGAGGTGCCGGTGAACAGTCGGCCGCTAACGGTGCGGCCGACGGCGTACCAGCGGGTGGGCAGCAGCCGGGCCCGGGCCGGTTCGCACCAGGGGCCGGGGCGGGGCTGCGGCTCGGGGAAGTCGCCGGCGACGGGTTCCATCACCCGGGCGATCCAGGCGGCGCGGGGCGCGCCGAAGCGGCGGACCAGGTCGTTCCAGGCCGCGTCGTCGGGTGCGCCGGTGACGCCGCCGGGCCGGCCCTCGCCCCAGTACGCCCGGCCGGCGGCGATCTCCTCGGCGGTGAGGTCCGGCTCGTGGTCGTCGACGTGGATCTGGTCGGGGTAGACGCGGATCTTCAGGGTCGCGCCGGCGAACCGGGTCTCCAGGCGCACCGGCAGCATGACCGCGGGGGCGAGCGCGGACAGCGTCCACGGGGTCTGCGTCAGCACGGTGGCCAGCGGCGGCCGGTTCGCGGCGTACGACGAGGTGGTCATCAGTGGTTCTCCGGCGTCGGTAGCAGGTCGCTGGCGTGGCGGGCGAGCAGGACGGGGCGTTGCAGCACGGCGAGGGCGGTGTCGGCGGCGTTGCGGCCGTGCCGGGCGGCGAAGACGACCGCGTCCGGCGGCAGCGGGTCGCCGGTGAGGTCGACGCCGAAGCGGGGCGCGGCCGGCTGCTCGCGCAGCAGGAAGAAGTAGCCGGCGGGGCCGGCGGTCTGCCGGGTGGCGCCGCGGGCGACGTCGGCGGTGAACGGGAACCCGAACAGCAGCAGGTCGGGCGACAGCCACGCGTGGAAGATGGGCAGGATGTCCGGCCCGGCCGGTTCCCGCTGCTCGGGGCCGGTCCACGTGGCCTGACGCATGGTGACGATGGTGGACGGGTAGCGGCGCAGCAGCTCACCGCGGATGACCAGCACGAGGGACTGCTCGCCGGGGGCGCCGACGGCGGTGAGGTGGCTGCCCAGCGGCCCGTTGCGCCAGGCGTCGTCGGTCAGCGGCGGGATGTCGGTGAGCGGCGCGCCGGCCGAGAGGGCGCCGCGGACGTCCCAGAACTGCCGGAACCAGGTCTGCCGCGGGTCGGCGGGGAACTCCCGCCACAGCATCTCCCGGCTCATCTCGTGGTTGAGCCCGACCAGGAACGCCTCGATGAACCGGGGGTTGGCGGCCAGCGCGGTCATCGTCTCCGGCGCCACCGCGGGCAGGTTCGGCACGACGTGCTCCTGGGACAGGCCGCGCAGCAGCTCGTAGGCGGGGACGGTGAAGCTGACCCCGGCGAGCAGCCGACGCAGCGGGTCGCCGCTGTCGGGCAGGGCGTCGACCAGGTCGCCGTCGCCGAGGCTGAGTCCGGCGAGCACCTCCCCGGCCACGGCGGTCTCGGGGCGGACCGTGTCGCGGACGGCCGCCGCGGCGGTGGCGAGGTCGACCGTCGCGGGCCGGTGGTTGCGGGCCAGCGACTGCGCCGGGGCGAGCCGGCCCTGGTGGGCCGCGGCGGCGGCCATGAAGTCGTCGCCCATCCGGGCCCGGTCGGCGACGAGGTCGGCCCGCAGGTCGGCGATCGCGACCGCGCAGCCGCGGGCGGTGCCGGCGTCGGCGGCCCCGGTGACGGTGACCGCGGGGCTCCAGCTGACGGGTACGCCGGCGGGGTCGAGGTCGAAGGCGGTGCGGTAGGTGATGGTGGTGCCGCTGCGGCGGGCGACGACGAGGTCGGGGCGGCGGGTGCCGGTCACGTCGGCCACGGCGATGCCCGCCCCGGCGGCGCCGGCGACGGCCGCCTCGTCGGGCACCGCGCGGGCGGCCGTCCAACCGCCGACGATCCGGCCGCGCCGGTTGAGCCCGAGCCCGGTGGAGTAGCGGGCCACCGGGGCGGCGCCGACCGAGCCGGCGGCGAAGACCAGCAGGTCGGGAACCTGGTCGCCGGTCATGTCGACCACGTCGACGCCGACGGCGGTGATGGTGTCGAGCTGCTGCGGGGTGGGCTGCGAGTCACCCCACCCGCGGGTCACCGTGCCGGCCGCGTCCAGGCCCCACCCGACGCGGTAGTACACCCGGTTCTCGGTGCCGCCGGGGCGGCTCACCCCGTACGCGACGACGAGTTCGGGCTGCTCGTCGCCGTCGAGGTCGGCGAGGGCGACGTCGAGGCCGGTGGCGTGGGCGCTGACCGGGTCGGGCAGCTCGTACGGGCCGGTCCACCCGGCGGCGGCGGTGCCGGTGGCGGTGGCGTCCCGGCCGATCCAGTAGCTGATCCGGCAGGTGCCGTCCGGGCCGGGCAGCAGGGCGGCGGCGACCAGTGCCGGGTGGCCGTTCGGCGCGAGGGGGCCGATCGTGGTGGCGGTGGCGCGGGCCGCCACGGGGATGGCCGGTCCGTCCACGGCGGCGGTGAGGACGTTCTCCCGCACCGCGCCGTCGTCGCCCACGTTGTGCCCGATCTGCATCCGGGCGCGGCTGCCCGTGCCCACCGGGACGGTGTGGGTGAACAGCAGCGACGCGAGCAGCCCCACCCGGGGGGCGAACCGCAGGTGCGCCGGGGCGGGCGCGGTGTCCGGGCCGGCGCCGCGCGGGTCGGCGGGGGTGCCGTGGTCGATCCAGCCGGTCGGGGCGTAGCCCCACCGCCACGAGGTGAGCCGGCCGTCGCGGGTCACGGCGAAGATCTCGCCGCTGCGGAACTCGCCGAGCACGGGGCCGGGGCGGTGCCGGCCGAGACCGCCGGCCGGCGCGGAACCGATCACTTCCCAGCCCCAGTACT
Source organism: Micromonospora sp. NPDC048063 (assembly GCF_043202855.1). Lineage (NCBI taxonomy): Bacteria > Bacillati > Actinomycetota > Actinomycetes > Micromonosporales > Micromonosporaceae > Micromonospora > Micromonospora sp. NPDC048063. The sequence goes on from NZ_JBIDBG010000005.1 coordinate 62,667, forward strand.
CCCGTTCGTGCCCGTCGTGGTAGTAGCGGTAGCGGCGCATCAGGCGCACGTCGGCCGGGTTGGCGTCGGGCGCGCCGAGGGCGATGATCGACATGCCGTCGTCCTCGCCGATCTGGGCCGCCTGCTGCCCGAGCGAGACGAGCCGTCGCCCCTCGGGGGTCGCGTCATGCCGGTAGAGGGAGCCGTCGGAGAGCTGGGAGACCAGCCAGCCGTCCGTGGTGAGGTAGGAGAAGCGGGACCCGTACGCGGACGGGTGCTGGCTGGCCGGGGAGCCCCACACCGGCGGGATGGCGTCGTTGCCGACCTGGCTCCACTGCCCGCTGTGGACGAACAGCCGGTTGTGGCTGGTGGCGACCAGGACCGTCGTCCCGATCGGGCGGGGGGTGCCCCAGAGCCGTTCGGTGGACCACATCGCCGGCTTTCCCAGCGACGTCCACGACTCGGCCGCCGGGTCGTAGCGGTACAGGTTGCCGTCTCCGCCGAGCAGGTAGACCTGGTTGCCGCCGACTGTCGGGCGGCTGCGTACCCCGAGCGGCGGCGCGCCGCAGTCGCGCCACACCCACCGGTCGCCGTCCCACCGCCGCTCGAACAGGCGGCTGTCGCGGGTGCGGACGAACACCCGGTCGGGTGCCACGGTGGCGCCGGAGGTGGCCACGGCGGTGCCCGGCGGGAGGCCGTGGTCGCGCCACACCCACTGCTCGCCGACGCGGCGGCGTTCGAACAGCCGACCGTCGGCGGCGCCGAGGAAGAACCGGTCGGCGCCGAGCAGGTCGCCGGCGTTGGTGGCCACGGTGGTGACCGGGTCGTCGGCAGCCAGCGCCCCCACGCCCGCCGTCGCGGTGACCCGGCCGTCGGCGGCCAGCACCTGGACGCCCGCCGTGACGCCGGCCGTGCTGGTGGTGTGCCACCACGGGTTCTGGGCGGCCTGCTCGATGACGGCGCGGGTCAGCGAGCCGAGCCCACGGCCGTCGGTGACCAGCGTGTCCAGCACCTTGCCGCCGGCGGGCACCTTCGCGGCGGGCACCGCGCTGGCGCCGCCGGCCAGCCGGGCCAGCGCCGCCGGGCCGCCGTCGGCGTCGACCCGGCGGGCGAGGGGCCCGCGGGGGCGCAGCAGCCGGCGCAGCGGCGCGCTGGTGGCGGCCCGCGCGCCCGGGTTGCCGTCGAGCTGCCGGTCGAGCGGGTCGCCGGCGGCGGCGAGGCGGGCGCCGGAGCCCGCGTCGACGAGGTCGTGCACCGGCTGGGTCATGGCCACGAGCTGGTCGTCGCCGACCGGCGTGCCGGGGGAGTCCGGGTCGACCCGGCGGGCGAACAGGGCGGTGGCGGTGTCCCGGGCGGCCTGGCCGCGGCGGAGCTGCTCGTTGGCCTCGCGCAGCTCGGCGGCCCGTTCCCACGCGGCGGCGGCCAGGTCCTCCTGGTGGCGTTGCACCACCTGGGTGCCGAGGGCGGCGGCGGCCCGGTATCGGGGGTCCAGGTTGAGTCCGGCCAGCCAGCGCGGTTCCGCGTCACCGGTGGGGACCTGCCCCTGCTGGGTGTGGATGTTGCCGTACAGCGGCGGGGTCAGCCGGTCGTCGGCGTGGCGCAGCAGGTCGGTGAGCGCGCCCTGCCAGGCCTGGCGGACGTCGTCGGCCCAGACGGTCGGGGTCATGCCGGGCGCGGCGAGGGCGCCTTCGAAGCCGAGCACGGACCGGCCCTCGACGCCCTCGTCGTCGCCGGCGGGCAGGCCGCCGCCGGGCGCGGCGATGTCGACCGGCTGCCGGCCGACGTCGTCGGGCAGGACCCGGGCCCGCAGCCGGCGGGCCAGGGACTCGAAGTCCCCGTCGGGCCCGGTGCGGAACGTCCAGTGGTGGTAGACGGGCAGCAGCACCGGATCGTCGGGGCCGGGGTGGGCCGAGTCGGGACCCCAGGCGGGGGCGAGCGGGCCGGTGTCGTCGACGGTCTCGCCGAGCCCGGCGCGGACCCCGGCGGCGAAGGCGGGCACCACGGCGGCCAGGTAGTCGGTGCCGGCGGCGAGCCGGCGCGGGCACACCAGCCGCGACAGGGTGCGCTCCGGGGCGGAGGCGATCACCGCGGACAGGTCCTCGTCGTCGTCGGTGACCAGCACCTGGGCGTGTGCCCACGCCCACGACTCGGCCAGCACCGGCAGGTGCCGCACCGTGGTGGCGAGCCGGGCCAGGGCCTGGCCCGGCTGCGTGCGCAGCTCCGCGCCGTCCTCGCCGACCGGCACCACGACGAGGACCAGCCACGGGCGCAGCGCGCCGTTGTCGTCGGGCCGCGCCGGGGTGTACCGCCACGGCAGGTCGGGGTTGTCGAACTCGACCGCGGCCAGCAGGGACACCTCGACGTTCTCCGCGCCGGGCGCCGGGTAGCTGCGGATGATCTCCTGCGGGTCGACGCCGACGACGTCGCCCGGCCCGTGCAGCAGCGCCGTCGAGGTGCCGGTGATCTGCTCGGTGTCGCCGGTGGCGGTGTCGGTGCCGAGCGCGGCGACGGTGAGGGTCACCTCGGCGCGGGGGCGCGGCAGCGCGCCGGTGAGGGTGTCGGTGTGGGAGACCACGCGGGCGACGCCGTCGCGGACCCAGGGCAGGAAACGCAGGCCACCCATGTCAGCAGACCTCCAGCTCGACGGGCGTGATCCTCGGGTGGGGAACCCGGACGCGGGGGCGGCGCGGCGCCGCCGGGGCGGCGGTCGCGCGCCGCTGCGCCGGCACGGTCGCGGCGGCGCGCGGCGTGCGGGCGGCCGGCGCGGTGGCGGCCAGTTCCAGGGTGGGGCCGGTGAAGCGGGCGGCGCCGCCGTGGCGGCTGCCCGCGTAGGCGGCCGGCGCGGTGGCCGCGAACCGGGCCAGCAGGTCACCGCCGCGGGCGGCGAGCCGCGCCGTCGCCGGCTGGGCGGGCAGGGGCCGGCCGGCGGCGTCCGGGTCGTCGATGATGATCCGGTCGTACGCGGAGTCGTCGGCCAACTCGGCGAACGTGGTCAGGTCGGCCGGCGGCAGGGTGGTGTCCTCCGGCAGCGCGACGGTCCGCCCGGCGGCCAGCCGCACGAACCCGGGGGTGGTGAGCTGCTCGACGGGGGACAGGTCGCGGAACTGCCCCGGCGCGAAGTCGTCCTCGACGGTGTCGCCGAGGGTGCCGGACAGCGCGTCGTCGCCGGTGCCGACACTCACCCCGGTCAGCGTGAACCGGTTCGGTCCGCTGATCCGGGACGTGCCGACGCGCTGCAGGTCGGTGTCCAGCGGCAGCACATTCTCCCGCACCGACAGTCGCGCACCGGGTTGCAGCAGCATCGGCCCGGTCCAGCCGGTCAGGTCGCGCAGCGTCACCGGCTCGCCGGCGCCGATGGCGGGACGGATCTCCCACGCCTCGGGTGCGGACAGCGCCACGCGCAGCGTCTCGGCGGCGTCGACGTGGGTGGGCTCGTCGGCCGCGGCGGTGTCCCCGTCGGTCCAGGAGAACTTCGCCGACACCTCCCAGAACAGGAACTTGATCCGGGCCTCGCCCCAGGCCTTCCACGGGCCGGGGCCGGAGACCCCGATGAGCAGGTTGATCGCGAGCAGCTCCTTGTCGCCGTACTTCAGCGACACGGTGGCGCCGATCTCGGCGGTGAACCAGAACGGCTTGAACTGGAACATCACGTCGAGCCAGGCGCGGCCGTCGATGACGAAGCCGCCGCCCTCGAAGTGCAGCTTCAGTTCGGCGCCGAACTGGGCGGTGTTGCTGGTGACCGCCAGGTAGGCCAGCAGGTCGATGCCCTTGCCGGACTTCTGCAGGGCGATGCTGAAGCGTTTGACCGGCGGGAAGCCGGGCGGGGGTGTGTAGCGGGGGTGGAAGCCGCCGATCGACATGGCGAAGGTACGCCCGGCACCCCAGCGGGCCCGCAGCGCCATCTCCCCGGAGACGGGCCGGCCGAACAGCTTCGAGTCGATGAGTGCGGCATCGAGGCTGATCTCGCGGCGGGCGAAGTCGACCATGCCGAAGGAGTCCAGCCGGAACCTGCCGGCGTCGGAGAAGTCGATCACCAGCTTGCCGAGCAGCAGGATGCGTACCGGGTCGGGGAACTCGACGAGCACCCCCAGGTCGGCGACGACCTGCCCACCGAGGAAGTTCAGCCGCACCATCGCCCCGAGGACGGTGCCGGTGGTGTCGACCGGGAACAGCCGGCTGAGGGTGGCGATGACGGCCGGGGCGTTGGCGACGGGGTCCTGCGGGAACAGCAGCGCGTCGAGGGTGCCGGAGCGGGCGGCGTTGCGGAACTCCTCGGGGTTGCTGCGCCGGTTGTGCCCGACGACCAGGCCCAGGCCGGTGATGGAGATGCCCCAGAACAGCATCAGCCCGGGGAACCACTCGTACGTGCCGGCGAGGAGCAGGGAGAAGCTGTGCCCGCCGTCGGCCTCGGTCAGCCGGCTGCCGTCGGGGTTGCGGGTGTTGACGATCGCGGTGGCCTGGAGCCGGAACCCCTTCATCGGGGCGAGCGGCGTGGTGGAGGTCATGCCGAGCTGCAGGGCGCCGGCGTACATGCCGCGGGGTTCGTCGACGAACAGGTAGCCGCCGCCGGAGACGAGGCCGTTGTCCATCCGCAGCGCGACGCCGTCGGGCGCCTTGAATCCGGGCGCCAGGTCGGCCACACCGAGGTTGCCGCCGCGGGCGGTGTCCCCGCTGCCGGCCGGGAGCGCGGGCGGGAAGGTGAGGTCGGCGCGGACGCCGATGTTCTCCACCGTGACGTGCAGCGGCCCCAGCGTGGCCTGCACGGTGGTCGTGATCAGCAGGCTGACGGCGCGGGTCTGCGTCGAGGCCTGCAACGCGATCCGCAGCCCCTCGATGCCGATGCCGTGCCAGGACAGGTGCACCGGGTAGTCGGCGGCCAGGGCGGCGGCTCCGGCCAGGTGCAGGCCGGTGCGCATCGACCAGGCGGCGCCGAGGTCGAGGCCCAGGCGCAGCCCGTCGGCGGGCAGCAGCTTGGCGAGCAGCCCGTCGCCGTCGCCGGCGCGGATGACAAGCTCGGCGCGGCCGGCCTGCACGCCCAGCTCGACGTCGTCGCGCCCGGCGCCGAGGCTGGCCCGGCCGGTGATGACGAGCTGCCCGACGGCGAGGTGGGTGCCCTCCGGTGCGCCGATGATCCAGCCAGGCTCGCCGGCCGGCGCGATCCGGGCGATCTCGGCGGCCCACTTGACGACGGCCGCGTCGCCGCTGAACGTGACCCCGTCGCTGTTGACGGCGATCGCGGGGCCGGCGCCGCTGAGGTCGGTGGCGACGTTCCACGCGCCGATCGACCCCTCCAGGTGCGCCTCGCCGGTCGGGGCGAGGATCACGGTGAACCGGCCGTCCCAGCTCGCCAGGCCGAGGGTGACGCCGACGCCGAAGGTGGGCTGCCACGGCGCGAGCCCGGCGCCGGTCGGTGGGGGTTCCCCGCCGGGGGTGCGCAGCCCGGTGAACCGCAGCCGCAGCAGGCTGTCCGCCAGCCGCCGCCCCACCTCGCCCTGGTCGGGGCCGACGCCGGGGCGTACGCCCTGGTCGGCGTCGAGGCCGAGGGCCCGCAGCGCCCGGGCCAGCCGGGGCAGCAGCCGGGCGGACAGCTCCGCAACGCCCTCCGGGGTGTCCCAGCCGGCCGGGGCGTACAGGCCGCGGAAGTAGGCGCCGGGGTCGGCGACGAGGTCGACGACGCGGTCGAGGTGCAGCTCGTCGCGCCGACGGGGCAGCCGGATCGGGGCGTCGCCGGGCGGCATCGGCGCGCTGGGCAGGCCGTCCGCGGCGGGGGTGACCAGGCCCAGCAGGTCCAGCACGGGCATCATCCACGGCGCCCGGCGCAGCAGGTACGTCAGGATCAGCAGGTCGAGCAGGTCGTCGGCGAGTTCCTCGGGCAGGCCGGCCACGTCGGGCAGCTTCCCCTGCAGCGTCGGCGGCAGGGCGCCGATCTTGCCGAACGCGTCGCCGGCGGCGGCACCGAGCTTCTTCACCGCCTCCAGGCTGTCCAGCTCCGCCTCGGCCGCCGCGCCGAGCGCGTCGAGGGCCGGGCCGATCGTCTTCACCCAGTCCTCGAAGCGGGCAGCGTCGAACCCGCTGACCGCCTCCAGGTCCCAGCCCAACGCGCGCATCAGCCGGGCCCGCTGCCACGGGTCGTACGCGGCCAGCACCGGCTCGGCCAGCAGCCGGATCTCGTTCCACAGCAGTGCCAGCGCGTTCTTGGCGTCGCTCATCGTCCATCCCGTCCGTTGTGCTGCCGGCCGCTGTCCGTCGCCGGTCGTGTGCTGCTCACGCGGTCACCCTCGGCAGGTCGCCGAGGTCGAGCCGCAGCGACCCGCGGGCGGCCGACAGGCCCCGCTCGGCGGCGGGCAGCGCGTCGAGCGGCAGCGTGTAGTGCCGCCCCGTCGGCCAGGACGGCCAGGCGGCGAGCCGGGTCAGCGCGGTGGCGACCTCGGCGTCGCCGGCGACGACCTGGCCGATGGCGGTGATCAGCGCGGTCTCGTGCGCGTCGGTCCAGCCGGTGGGCGCCCCGCTGAAGTCCGCGCCCAGCGCCCTGGCCTTCGTGAGCACCAGGTGCAGCGGGGTGGCGGCGCGCGCCCGGGTGCGGAACTCCGGCTTCTCCGCGTTTGCCGACGGCGGCCCGACGGCGACGAGCTGGTGCGCCCGGTGCTGCTGCCAGCAGGCCAGCAGCGCCACCGCCCGCTCGGAGGTGAACACGTCGCCGACGCGGGCCCGCCGCGGGTTGCCGTCCGCCCCGGGGACGTTCGCCACGGTGGGGGAGACGTCCGGGTCGGGGGAGTCCCAGTCGGTGGCCAGCAGGTCGTGCAGCCGCTGCCGGGCGAACGCCCAGATCCCCCGGCGGACGCCGTCGTGGCCGCGCAGCGCGAGCGCGTAGCGGTGCATCCAGTGCCACGACCGCAGCCCCAGCAGCTCCAGCGTCGTGCTGATGCCCTCGCGGGCGGCGCCGGTCGCGTCGGTCCGCGCCGGGCGGGCCCGCAGCACCCGCAGGTCGGTGAAGAGCAGCCCGCCGCCGTCGCGCCCCCACCCGGGCACGGCGGTGACGCCCGCCAGCCCGCCCAGCGCGTCGTAGGCGTCCCGGTCGGTGGCGCGCAGGAACGCCAGGTACGCCCACATCTCGCCCGGCTCGGAGTTCAGGTCGAGGAAGGTCGGCACCGACGTCGGCGTGACCAGCGGGCCGTGTGCCCGCCAACCGAACGGCCCGAACCGGATCACCGCCGGGTCGTCCGCGGCGACGGCGTCGAGGTAGCCGCCGGCGGCGTCCGGCACCCGGTTCTCGGCGACGGCCCGCAGCACCTTGAAGGTGGACAGCTGCCGGGCGGCCCGCGCGCCCGCGTCCCCGCCGGCGTCGATCGCCGCGACCAGCGCGGCCAGCGACGGGCCGCCGCCGTGGTCCTGCGGGCGCGGCAGCACCGCCTCGGGCAGCAGCTCCGACTCGGCGTCGAGCACCGGGCCGCTCCACTCGGCCCCGGTGGGGTGCGCCCGGTATGCGCCCAACCGGATCAGCTCCGGGTACCCGTCCGGGGCGCGGCCCGCCCCCGCCGGCCGCCCGGTGACGACCCGTGAGTACACCCGCCGGTCGGCGGCGGTCACCTCGTCGAAGTTCCACACGTTCGGCTGGTCCAGCCGCTGCGGGACGTCCCCCGCCACCTGCCACGCCTCGACCACGACGGGGGAGCGCCACCGCTTGTCCAGCCAGTGCTTGATCGCCACCTGGGTCGCCAGGTCGGCCATGCCGCTGACCGGCCCGAGGTACCGTTCGGCCTCCGGCACGTCCACCGGTTGCAGCCGGTCGGAGTAGCGGGGCGCGGTGGCGCCGGCCGGCTCGACCGCGGCCCGCTCCCGGCGGGCGTACGTCTGGAACTCCAGCACCGCCCAGTAGGTGAGCAGGCCGTACACGCCGTCGACCTCGGCCGGTGCCAGGAAGCCCAGCGTGGCCAGGTCCTGCTGCAACCGGGTCACCCAGCGGTCCTTGACCAGATCCGCCGGTCGCTCCAGCCCGTCGTAGCGGGCCTTGGCCGTCGCGGTGGCGTCCCGGTCGTCGGCGCGCAGGTTCCACCCGCCGTACGGCGGGGTGACGGCCAGCGAGCAGCCGAAGGACAGGTCCACGGTGAACGTGGTCAGCGCGGCCGCCCGGTTCTCGCCGGGCAGGTGCCACCACAGCCGCTGCGTCGCCGACTTGCACTCCCCGTCCGGCCAGTCGAAGGTGACCTCGCCGAGGTTGTTGCGGCCGACGATCTCCTTGCCGTTGCCCCACGACCCCTTGTAGTGGTCCAGGTTGCGGGCCGCCGCCAGGTACTGCCCGAGCGCCTGGTCGCGCGGCAGGCCCGCCGGGTCCACCACCGACTCCGGCGTGCCGTCGCGGCGGACCTCAGGGTCGGCCTCGTCGTGGCGGACGAACTGCACGTGCACGTTCCACTCGGGCTGCCGGGTCAGCACCTTCAGCGCGTCGAGGTCGCTGACCGAGGGCCGCCCGGACACCCACCAGCCGGTCACGTCGTCGGCGGCCAGCGTCACCTGCACGCCGGCCTGCATCCGCTGGCCCTCCTTGTCGGGCAGTTCGTTGGCCCAACCCACCAGGTCGATGCGGCCGGTGCCGTCGAGCAGCGGCACGTACCCCAGCGCGTGCAGGATCCGGGTCTTGCCGTCCTCGTTGCGGAACCCGCTGGACACGAACCCGGCGAGCACCCCCTCGGTGCGGTTGACCCCCTCGAACGGCTTCGCCGGGTCGGGCCCGCACGCGTACGGCAGGGTGGCGGAGTAGCGGATCCGCTCCGCGGAGCCGAAGTGGATGTCGCCGCCGAGCATGACCAGCCGCCGCCGCCGGACACCGTCGGCGTCGGGTGGCGCCGCCGCGAACAGCCGGGCCAGGATCTTGTGTACGGCCGCGTCGCTCGTCACCCACGCGTCCTCCGCGTCGGCGTCGTACCGCCCGGCGAACACCCTCGCGAGGGGCTGCGCGAGCTGCTCCAGGACGGGTACGCCGAACAGGGCGACCGGCTGGGCGACGACGGTGACCGCGTCGTCGCCGAGCACCCCGCCGCCGCTGATCATCTCGTCGAGCGGCTGGTCGTCGTAGAGCAGACCGCCCGGCTTGCCGGCGCCGGCCGGGTACTGCCGCCAGGTGCGGGTGTCCAACGCGACCAGCTGGTAGCGCGGCCAGGTGACGGTCCAGTGGTAGGTCAGCGCGCCCGCCGGCCGGGCCAGCCGGCCCTCGCTGGTGACCGCCGTGGGCAACCCGAGCCGGGTCCGCAACGCCAGGTCGTCGCCGTCGTTGGGGGCGGCGACCCAGCCGCGCAGCGCGGCCAGCGCCGCCCGGCCCGGCTCCCCGGCGGCCCCGGCCTCGGTGTACCGCTCCGGGGTGTTCCCCCACGCCTGGAACACCGCGTACGCGGCCATCGCGTTGCGCACCACCCGCCGCCCCAGCGGCGAGTTCACCACCGCGTCGGTGACCCACGAGCCGGTCATGTTCCAGTCGTCGGTGACCTCGTGGTCGTCGGCCACCATGTACGTCGCCACGTTCGCCAGCTGCCGGCGCACCGCGCCCAGCCCCTGCCGGAACATCCGCAGCGCGAGCGCCTGCCGCTGCCACCGCTCGAACCGCTCGATGATCTCCTTCTGCTGGGCGCTGGGCGTGTACGCCCGCCCGGCCAGCATGAGGTCGTACACCGTCTCGCCGGGGCGGCGGTCCTGCGGGTCCTTCAGGACCCGGGTGTCCGCCGGCAGCACGTGCTCGAACCTCGGCCAGCTCTCCGGCCACAGCACGTCCGACCAGACCAGCAGGTACATGCACAGGTACTCGCGCAGCGACATCAGGTGGCTGTCCGCCGCGCCGGAGGTGAACTTCGCGTCCTTCGCCATCGCGTCGGCGCGCTTGCCCGGCGCGTACCGCGCGTCCGTCGGCTGATCGGTCGTCCCGACCGGTAGCACCTCGGCGGCCAGGCCCAGCCGGGCGGCCACCCCCGGGTACGCGGGCACCGCCGGGTCGCTGCCGTTCGCCGCCAGCGCGTCGTGGCCGTGGATCAGCGCGAGCAGCGGGTCGGCCACGTCGTCGGCGTAGATCTGGTCCCCGCCGAGCACCAGCTGGTGCGGGCGCTGGGCCGGGTCGCCCGCCGAGGCCGCGATGATCGGGTCCAGGGCGGGGAACGCGTCGTAGCCCTCGCCGTGCGGCTTGCGGCACGACCCGTGGAAGATCCGCAGCCGGTTCGGGTTACCCGGCGGGGTGGCGAAGGTCGGGAACGCGGGCGCGGCGGCCGGCGCCTGCGGGTGCCCGACGTACGTCAGGGCGGCCCGCGCCGCTGCCGCGTCGGCGGCGACCACGCCGGCGTCGAACAGGCTCCCGGCGGTCGAGCCGCCGGAGAACGCCAGGTCGTAGCCGTAGAGGACGCCGGGTTGCAGGGTGATCCCGCTCGCGGTGACCGCGACGACGTGCAGCCGCTCCCCGAGCCGCACCGTCGTACGGCTGGCGGTGCCGACCGTGGCGCCGCGGGCGAACCCGGGAGCCGCGCCGACCGCGAACACGTTCAGGGTCACCGTGCACTCCGCGCGCAGCGCGACGAACACCGTGACGCCGGTCGGGTCGACCCGACGTACGACGGGACCGCTGAGCACCAGTGGCAGATTCGACGGAGCCGTCATCGCACATCCCCTCGCCCATGGCCGAGCGACGGGACGGTGGGAGTCGCGCGGTGTCTACGACGATTGAAGTCGCCGGGATCCGCCGCGCCTACCGCGCAACGGTGCGGAAGACCCGTCCCGGCGTTCGGCAACCACCGGATCCACGACGGGCGGGGCGAGCCGTCCGGGCGGGCCGGGCGTCCACTCAGTCCGTTCCTCTGACGGAGACCCGACGCCGGCTTGCCGCCGGGCATCGCGGCGCGGTAACACCGGCAGCGCCGGGCCAGGTGCCGACGTGGTCGCATGCCTCTCCCTCCCCGTGCGGACGCCGCTCCGACGGCCGGTGTCGGCACGGGAACGTGGGTCCGGATGTCGTGGCGGCCGGTCCGTCACCCCGTGTGGTGCGAACGGGCTGTGCCGGGCGTAGCCGTTGCCGCGCAACGGTTCCGGCGGGTCTGCCGGCCACCTCGCCCGCAAGTCTGTCGGCCCGGGGGGTACCAGCGACAGGGTCCGCTGTCCCGGGCGGCCGGGACACGGGGATCGCATCTTTCGGCCGTCCGCACGACAACCGCTACCCGTCCATCCGGCATCGTCTACCGAAATCATCGGCTACGGCCCTGGCGCCGCCACGATCACCTGCGCAGGCGACCTGTGTTGTCTCGTAGACGGGCGTAGTAGTGCTCTGTTCGGTCGGCGTGTCGTGGGTGGTCGGAGTGGTCCGGGTTGCTTCATGCTTCATCGGCCCCCGATGAGCTTTCGGTGGTGCGGCAAGGGCTTGAGGCGTTCGTCGTGGACGTGCTCGTGTCGTTGGTCCGGTCGGATTAGTGCAGGACGCCGAGCAGGGTCGATGTTCCTGCGGTGTCGCCGTGGGTCTTGCGAGCGGCAGCCCGCCAGGCGTCGTGGACCGGGGTAAACCTGCCCGCCGTGCGCCTGTTCCAGCGTGGTCGCACCGGGCAGCGTCCAGACTTGCGCGCTGCAGCGTTCGTCCGGACAGCCCCGGAGGCACCGTACGGGGCTCCTGGCGGATGGCCGCATAGAGCTCGACCATCGGGCCGTGGGGCTCTGAGGGGTGCTGCCGCCAAGCGGCTCGGGGCGGAGCGGATCATTGCCTGGGACGGCACCAGGACCGGGCCGCAGTCGCCCGGCCTTCTGGGGCCACCGATCACGTCGCGAAACGCGGCGAGGCGGCCGTCGCACACGTCAAGGAGCTGACCGGCGGCCTCGGTGCCACGAGCGTGCTCGAGTGCGTGGGCACCGAGCAGTCGTGGGAGACCGCGACGGGTATCGTGCGGGACAGGCTCGTGGTGCCGTGGCGCACGTAGTCATGGGTACGGCGCTCGGGCACGCCCGGCATCATCGGCAGCATCGGCGCGGTGCGATCGAGGGCCTGCATCTGGGACTTCTCGTCGACCGCGAGGACCATCGCCTTGTCCGGCGGATCGAGGTACAACCCGACCACGTCCCGGACCTTGTCGATGAACAACGGATCGGTGGACAGCTTCCAGGTGTCCACCAGGTGAGGCTTGAGCCCAAACGCCCGCCAGATCCGCGACACGGCCGTCTGGTTGAGCCCAGTCGCCTTCGCCATCGACCGAGTCGACCAGTGGCTATCCTGGTTAGGCGGCGTCTCTTCGAGGGTCTTGACGATGACCGCCTCGACCTGCGCGTCGGTGATCTTCCGCGGCGCACCAGGACGAGCCTCGTCCTGCAACCCCGCCAGTCGCTGCGTGATGAACCGCTTGCGCCACTTACCGACCGTCGGTAGCGACGCCCCGAGTTGCCGTGAGACCTCGCTGTTGGACAAGCCATCCGCACACGCCAACACGATCCGCGCCCGCAACGCCAACGCCTGCGCCGTCTTCCCACGACGAGCCCAGCCCTGCAACACGTCCCGCTCCTCAGCGGTCAACGCCAGCAACGCCAACTTCGGAGCGTTCACCGGGCTGGTGACACGCCGAGTGTCGTCCGTTTGGACGAGGCGGTAGGGGCTCACTCTCGACGGCGGTGATAGTGCTGCTGAGAGCGGGGTACGCGGGTTGGCCGAGCCGGTACGGGCACGGCGGTTGACGCGCCGCAGCCGGCCCGCAGGGAGCGACCTGCAGCGCGAGATGCTGGCTCGCGCTCCCCGACGCCGACACGGCCGGGGACATCGACTGGCCGGCTCTCGGTCTCCAGAATGGAGTGATGACAGCCGACGCGACCCCGCGACGACATCCGCTTCTGCCCGTCCTCGCCGGTTCCCGAGCCGTCCTCGTCGGCCGGGACACCCCCGACCCCGACGCCGACCATGGCTTCGGCCACGGCTACGAGTCGGCGGTGGAGGCGACCAGGGCGTTGGCCCGCACCCTCGTCTCCCCGAACATCGGTACGCCCTTCCTCGAAGCGCACACCGAACAGCTCGTGCGCGGGGAGTCCCCCGACGCGGTGATCGACGCCGTGCGCCGGGCCGCGGCGGCGGCGTCGGACACGTTGCTGTTCTCCTACGCCGCGACCGGCCCGGAACACTGGGAGACCCCCGAGGGCGCGGAGCAGTGGACCGAGGATCCGGGCAGCCGGCGGTCCGTGCTCAGGAGGGTCGCCGACCTGATGCGGAACAGTGCGGCCACCCGACTCGTCGTCCTGCTGGACTGCGATTCCCCGCAGATCGCCGCGCGGCACTTCACCCTGCCGGACCCACCGGCCGGTCACTGGCACGGCCCACAGTTGTCGCTGCTGGGCGCTGGCCGGGTAATGCTGTTCGGGAGCGAGATCGACCCATTCACGAGCACCCTCACCAGAGCGCTTCAAGCAGGGGTCGACGGCGGTCCCGAGGCCCTGAATCTGGTGGCGCTCGGCAACGCGGTGCGGGCCAAGTTCACCGAGCTGCGGTATCAGGTCGAGAACGAGTACATTCCGGGAGCGAAACAGCTACTCCTCCACGGCGGCTACGAGGTGGCACTCGGCATCAATCGGGCCTTTCCGCCCGATGACCGCGACGTCGCCCTGCGGTACCCGCCGCGCTATCCTGGCGCCTTCTTCGCCCACCCCGACGCCGTGAGTGAATTCGAAGGCTACTGACCCGACGACGCCGGGCCCGGGCGCTCCACCACGTCGGATCGGCGTGGGGCACAGTGGCCCGCCGAGGCCCACGGGCCGGCTGGTGCTCTGACCACGAACGTTGACGGTGTTGGGGTCAGGCTGCGCGAGTGGCGGGTTGGCCCCAGTGTCGTTGTCGTTCGCTGCGGATGCGGGCGCGTTCGCGGCGTTGGGCGGCCAGTACGTCGGGGTGGCGGGCGTTGGCGTTGCGCCAGCGCAGGTAGGCCTGCAGTTTCCGGGTCAACGCGGGGTGGTTCGAGCCGGCGATCACGAAGGTGCGTAGTGGCCCGAACTGGGCTTCGATCGGGTTGGCCCAGGAGGCGTGGGTCGGGGTGAAGCAGAGCTCGACCTTGTTCCGGGCCGCCCACCTGCGGATCTTCGAGCCCTTGTGCGCGGACAGGTTGTCCAGGATCACGTAGATCGGCGCCCCGTCCGGACGCACGGCCCGGATCGACTTGAGCGCGGCGAGGGTGTTCGCGGCGCTCTGACGGCGCCGGACGACGCCCCAGAGCTGGTCGTCACCGACGGAGTAACAACCGTGGAACTGCCGGACCCCGTGCAGCTTGTGGTAGTTCGCGGGCAGCCGGTGCGGGTGCCCGGCCGGCGCCCGCCCGGCCCTGCCTGCGGGCGGACCACCAGGGGCCCGAACTCGTCGAACGCGAACACTCGCTGCGGGAAGTGGCTGCTCACGTACTCGATCCGGGCGAGCTTGGCATCGCGCTGCGGGTCGGTGGACTCCTTCCACGTCTTGGTCCGCTGGAAGGTGATCCGGTGCCGGTGCAGGATCTGCCGCAGCCGTTCCCGGCCCACCCGGACCCGTCGGGTGGGATGCAAGCAGAGGTGGTCGGCGAGTTTGCGGATGCTCCACCGGGTGAACGGCCGCCCCAGCTTCTTGGGGCGGGTGTTGGCCGTTTCGACGATGAACTGCTCTTCGTCAGGACTGATCTGGCGGGGACGGCCACCCGCCCACCGAGGGTCCAGGCTGGCCATTCCCATCTCGTTGAACCGGTGGATGACCTGCCGGATCGTGTCCTCGTCCGCCTGAACGAGGCGAGCGATCGCCGGCACCGTATTCCCGCCGGCAGACGCCAACACGACCATCGCCCGCCGTAACCGAATCGGCGAGCCGGTACCTCTACGAGTGATCTTCAGCAGCTGCTGACCCTCCTGGTCACTGAGCCGCCGTACGCGAACGGGTTCTGCCACCGCCACAGCCTGAGTGCCACCAGACTGCCGGGCCGGCAGGCCAGACGGCGTGTTATCCAACACGGTGAACGTTCGTGGTCACGGCACTAGAGATCGCCCTTGGCGTGAAATGCAGCGATGGGCGGCCGGAGGCGCCATGAGCACGGCGGTCTGCTGGCGACTGGGTCGAACGCAACCCGTGGGGACGGTCGCGGTAGCGGCGGCACACCTGATCACCACCATCCGACCACCCGACCACCAACATCGATGGTAACGATGGCGGCGTCGGCTGAAGTACTAGTCTCGGCGTATGGCGAGGTACTACGACGTGCATCCGGACAATCCCCAGCCCCGGGTCCTCCGCCAGGTCGCCGACCTGATCCGGGACGGCGGGCTGGTCGCCTACCCGACGGACTCGTGTTTCGCGTTCGGCTGCCGGCTGGGCAACCGGGCCGGGCTGGATCGGATCCGGGAGGTCCGGCGACTGGACGAACGGCACCACTTCACGCTGGTGTGCCGGGACTTCGCCCAGCTCGGTCAGTTCGTGCAGGTCAGCAACTCGGTCTTCCGCCTGGTGAAGGCATGCACCCCGGGCAGCTACACCTTCATCCTGCCCGCCACCCGTGAGGTGCCGCGTCGGCTGCTGCATCCCAAGAAACGCACGGTGGGCGTACGCGTCCCCCGGCACACGGTCGCCCAGGCGCTGCTGGCCGAACTCGGCGAGCCGTTGGTGTCGAGCACCCTGATCCTGCCGGACGAGGACGAGCCGATGACCCAGGGGTGGGAAATCAAGGAACGGCTGGACCACGTCCTCGACGCGGTGATCGACGCCGGCGACTGCGGAAAGGAGCCGACGACCGTGGTCGACCTGTCGCAACCCGAGCCGGAGATCCTACGCGAGGGGGCGGGGGACCCGTCCCGCTTCGCGTGAGTTCACCGCCGCCCTGATCGGCGTCCACCTACCCGTCGGCTTTCCCTCCGCGGCGTGCGCGGCCGGCACGACAGCTTGCGCAAATGGAAGGCGCGTCCGGCCTGATCACGATGGCGCTGCTGCGCGTGTCACCGCGCGAGGCCGTGAGACCGCCCTCGTCCACGGTCCGTGACGTTTCGCCGGTCTTGTCATGGGACTGTCATGAGATCGCAGGGTCTCCTCCAAGATTGACACCGAGAGTGATTGCGGCCCGTCGCCGGCGTCAGTGGCGGTCGAGCCCCGGCGAACCGCGCGTACGTTCGCCATTCACGCAAGATCGCCTATGAACCGGAGACACCATTCCGAGTTCCCAGACCGCTGACCAGGTCGGGACAAACCGGAACTGCGGGCCCACCGGCGGGAAACAGCGCCGGAACTGCGGCCTGCGTTCCCGCGAGCCCACGGAGGTCCACAGACCATGGCCGTGCCCGCCACAGGTACGTCAACTGACAGCAACACCCCGTTAGGAGAAGCGCCAGTCCAGCCGGGCCGCCGCCCGGGAGACGTCGACCGGACGGTGCTGGGGATCGCCGCCGCGGTGTCCGTGCTCTTCGTCGTGTGGGGCATCGTTGCCACCGACAACCTGGCGTCGGTCACCGGCGCGGCGCTCGACTGGGTGGTCAGGGCGTTCGGCTGGGTCTTCGTGCTGGCCAGCGCCGCCTTCGTCGTGCTGTCGGTCTGGCTGGCGTCCAGCCGGTACGGGCGGATCAAGCTCGGCCGGGACGACGAGAAGCCGGAGTTCTCCACCGTCTCCTGGGTGGCGATGATGTTCAGCGCCGGCATGGGCATCGGCCTGATGTTCTGGGGCGCCGCCGAGCCGCTGTCCCACCTGGGGACCCCGCCGCGCGGTCTCACCGAACCGAACTCCCAGCAGGCCGCCCGCGTGGCCATGGAGTACTCGTTCTTCCACTGGGCGCTGCACCCGTGGGCGATCTACGCGGTGGTGGGTCTGACGCTGGCCTACTTCACCTTCCGTAAGGGCCGGCGCGGCCTGATCAGCAGCGCCTTCTTCCCGCTCATCGGAGAACGGGCCAACCGGGGCCCCGGCAAGGCCATCGACATCTTCGCGATCTTCGCGACGCTGTTCGGATCGGCGGTCTCCCTCGGGCTGGGCGCCCTGCAGATCAACAGCGGCCTGACGAACCTATGCGGCCACGGCACGAGACAGGTGGGGCGCCATGTGGCGGAGGATCAGCCGAGCTGGCTCGTGATATTCGAGAACGACGTCGGGCTGCGTGTCGGCATCCGGGGTCCCGCCACCTGCCTGGCCGTGACCGACGACCCGTCGGGGTGCCGGCGACGCGCCAGCGATCACGTCGATGTTCACGCGCTGCACGTCAGCGTCGGTCTGCGCGAACGGTTCGCTGGTGATCACGGCAAGCGCCGACTCAGGTTCTCCGTCTTGGGACGGCAAGCCGGCGACGGACGGATTCGGCTTCGAAACCACGCAGCGGCATGCCAGGCCACGAGCGTGCAGCGCCCGCGTGAGCTGACCGACGAAGGTGAGGTGCGAATCGGGGCATGTGACCGCCACACGCAAACTCCTGCCGGCCGCCGCGGCTGCGATCGCATCGGCGACGGCGGAAAGCACCTCCCGCTCTCGGGCGATCGCAGAAAGATCATGCACAATTGGCCCCTTCCACCCGGAGTGCCGCTCTGGCGCGTGATGAAGATCCCGCCTGGTACACAGGTCTGGCCCCCGGCTACGTGGCCGGCGCGACTTCCACCCCTGCCAGCACAAGCGCAACGAACGTGAGTACCTGTTACACCGTCCTCACCAATCTGGCCGTTGCGGTGAGCCGTGCAGTCCGAAGTGCGGCAACCGACTCATCCGCCGGCGCCACGGTCCGACCGGTTGGATCTTGTGTGCCGCCCCCTTACGGAGCTCGCTGCCGCGCCTCGGTCGCCTTCCGCCCACGCAAAACGCTCGGCGGGGAAACCCCAGCCGAGCGCCTGCGGAAACCACTCGCCGCCTGATCAACACGACCACGTGGTGCGACGACCCCGAGAAACCGCCCTCCGAGCTGGCCCTTCTCGACCTCGCGCGCCGAACCGGTGAAGGCACGCTCCTGCCGTGCTGATGCCGCCGCCGTCACCGCCTCCCGGCGCCGAGGTGTCCCCGCTGGACACCCCGCAACTGCGTCCTGTCCTGGGCACCTTCGCCACCGGGGTCACCATCGTCACCGTCGGCGGGACTGACCCGCACGGGATGACAGCCAACTCCTTCACCTCCGTCTCGCTCGACCCGCCCCTCATCCTGATCTGCCTCGAGAAGAGCACCCGCACCCTTGACGGCGTCGTGGCGGCCGGGACCTTCGCGGTCTCGGTCCTCGCCGCTGACCAGGACGCGGTCGCGCGGCACTTCGCCCCACGACCGCCCCCGCTGCCGTTCTACTGCGGACAGTTCCACCGTGGGTCCGTTACGGCAGCGTCAGCTTGAGTCGCTGCCGACGCCGGCCTGGACCCTCGCGACATCGCGGACTCGGGTCAGTGCGGGAAGACCCGGGGCGCGCGCCGCTCGATCTCGTCGCGGAACTCCTCGATCCGAGACGCCACCTGCCGCATGCCCACGGTGTGCTCCAGGCGGTCGAGGTAGAGCGAACGGCGGGCCAGACCGTCGAGGTCGAAGCTGAAGTAGATCGCCATCAGCGGGTTGACGAACAGTGTGCTGCCCCGGGTGCGGCGGGTCCCGTGTACGTCCCCGTCAGCGCCACGGGTGGCGGCGGCGATCTGTCCGTGCACGATGCTGGGCCGCAGCGGCGTGGCCGCCTGCCCGTACGCCACCGCGTCCCGGTACAGCTCCGCCTCCCGGCTGGTGCCCGGGATGGACAGTGCGCCCAGGTACGCGCCGTCGCGGTCGAGGGCGGCGATGTTCTCCAGCACCTGGGTGTGGTTCACCCCGTGATAGGCGTCGATGCCGAACCCGAGGCAGACCACCACCTTCACCGGCACGTCGAGCCCGGCGACCGCGGCGAGACTGGTCATGTCCTCGACGGGGGTGCCGAGGCCGGCCTCGTCGCCGCGCATCAGGATGTCGGTGCCGCCGTCGACCAGCACCACCGCGTCCACGCCGAGCGTGTCGACCAGGTGTCGGTAGGCGGCGCGCAGCGGACGCACGCCCACCCTCGCGAAGGCGTACACGGTGCACGGTTGGTCGCTGGCGGCGAGCCAGCGGGCCAGCGCGCGTTCCGGGAAGTAGTCGTCCGGGCCGGCGGTGTCCGGGGTGACGGCGGCGACGTTCTCCGCCTTCCAGGCGTCCAGGTCGAGCAGTTCGAGCTGGGTGAAGGAGAGGTTGGCCAGGTGCACGGTCCGGCCGGTGTCGCGTAACGCGACGGCCAGCGGGATCGCGGCGTACACGTCGAAACCGCCACCCGCGCCGGCGATCAGCACGGTGCGGGCGGGCTCCAGCGCGGCGAACAGCGGTGGTACGCACAGCGACGGCATCGGGCCTCCTCAGGCGATCGTGGCGGGAGCGTCCGGGGCCGCCGGGGCAGGATCGGCGTACGCGGCGGCGACCGTGGCCCGGTCGAAGACCCGCCAGGTCACCGCGATGACCGCCAGGGCCACCACGAGCCCCACCCAGTACGGCGCGGTCAGCCCGAACCGGGCGGCGACCACCCCGCCGAGCAGCGCGCCGAGGCAGTTGCCGCCGGCGGCGATGAACAGCGTCGTGCTGCCCACCCGGCCCTGCAGGGCGGACGGGGTCAACCGCTGACGCAGCGAGTTGGCCACCATGTTCCACAACGCGCCGTGCACCCCGAACGCGAACAGCGCCACCCCGACGACCACCGCGCTGCGGGACGCGGCCAGCGCCAGGTGCAGCCCCGCCTCGATCAGCAGGCCGATCCGGATGGTCCACGTCGCGGTGACCGCGGCGACGAGCCGGTCCCCGACGACCGAGCCGAGCAGCCCACCGACCGCGAGGCAGGTGAAGAGGGCGCCGTACCCGACCGAACCGAGGCCCAGCCGTTGCGTGGCGAGCAGCACCAGCACCGCGAGGGCCGCGGTGAGGGTGAGGTTGAGCAGCCCGATCAGCAGGGTCATGGTGCGCAGCAGCCGGTGGGAGAGCAGCCAGCGGAACCCCTCGGCGACCTCCGCGCGCACCGAGCGGCGTCCGCCCGTCTCCGCCGTCCCGCGGTACGACCCGGCCATCAGGCCCACGAGGAGGGCGCTGAGGGCGTACGTGCCGGCGTTGACACCGAACGGGATGGCGGCCGCCACCACGAAGAGGAACCCGCCGAGCGGCCCGGCGACCATGTTGTGCATGACTGTGGTGCCCGCGCCCAGCCAGCCGTTGGCCCGTTCCAGCCGCGACCGCGGCACCACCGCCGGCAGCACCGCCTGGGCGGCCGTGCGGAACACCACCTCACCGGCGTTCACCACGAACAGCACCGCGTACAGCAGCGCCACCCCGGCCCGACCGGTGACGATCGCGGCGGCCAGCACCGCCAGGGCGGCGACCCGTACCCAGTCGACGGCGATCATCAGCCGGCGCCGGTCGACCCGGTCCGCGAGGACCCCGCCGGGCAGCGAGAAGAGCAACCACGGCAGCCACGCCACCGCGGCGCCCGCCGACACGACCAACGGGTCGTCGGTCTGCGCCGCCACGTACAGCGGAGCCGCCACCGTCGCCATCCCGCTGCCCAGCGCCGACGTGGTGCTGGCCGCCAAGAGCCGGGCGAAGCGCCCGCCGAGTCGTTCGCTTCTGGTCGCCGTCACGGCGAGCGAACCTACCAGCGGCTGCCGGTTCTCTCCGACCGGATTAGGGGACCGGATCCTGCGCGGCTGGCCGTCGGGCGGCTGGCCGCCGTGCAGGCGTTCGCGGCGCACGCGGACCCCTGGTCATGCGAAGCGGCGCCACGCGTCGTCGGCCACCGCGTCGACGCTGCGGCCCGCCGAGGCCAGGTCCGCTGCGGTGAACTGTTCCGGCTCACCCGCACGCCGGCGAACCGCTCGTCGCGCGAGATCGGCGTACGCGGGGAACAGTTCCGCGAGGTACTCGGCGGCGGCCGCCTTCGAGATGACGTCCTGGTGGGCCAGCGTGTAGTGCAGTCGTGCGGGGCCGAGCACGAACCAGCCGACGGTGTCGGCGTCCACGACCTGGTCGGGTGGCACGTCGGCCAACGCGGCCGGGATCCTCGCCGCCGTCGCCTTCCAGTACTCCCGCAGGTTGTCGAGGTTGTACCGGCGCAGTTGCTCCGGGTCGACCCGTATCCCCAGGTCTGCGACGGCCGGTCCACGCACCGGGATGCCGTACCGCCGCAACGTCAACCACAGCACCGGAGTGAGCTCGCCGCACGGCCGGTCGGGCGTGAAGTGGCCGTTCACCACGAACGGCACGATCCGGTTGTCGATCGGCCAGACCTGCGCCAGGGCCGGCTCGAGGTAGACGCCGTCCAGGCGTGGCGACCCCGGCATCTCGCGGTGGATCCTCGCGAGCTGGGTCAGATCGTCACCGGTGGCCGGCCGCGACGTCAGGATCACGGTGTCCACGTCACTGGCGCGCGGCTGCCAGGCGCCGAGCGCGGCGGAGCCGACGACGTAGAGGCCCCGCACATAGCCCGGCAACTCATGATCGACCTTTGCCAGGTAGGCCCGCGTCAGATCCTGGATCATGCCGGCGACCGTAGCAGTGCCGCACGGAACTCGATCGCCTCGGCGTACGTCCGCTTCGGCCGGAGCCGGGGATACGACAGAACGCTGGGCCCGGCAATGCCGGTTCAATACCGTCCGCCGTATTGGGCGGCGGTTACCTGGCGCCGGACACCCGATGCGGCTGTCGCCCCCCGAGGGGATGGACCGCGAACCACTCGGGAAATGTCCGGTGCGACGACGTCACGGGCACCGTCGCGGGCGAGCAACTCTCGATGACCATCGCGTGGAACAACGGCACCCGAGGCATCTACACCAGTCGTCTCCACCTGGAGGACGGACCCTTCACGACCTTCGGCCAGGGCATCATGCGGGGCGACACGTACGACGAGCGTCACCCGGACGTGCGGGCGACCTGGGAGGTCCACGACCGGGTGTTCATCCGCCTGGACCACATGTAGTCGGGGTCCTGCGCCCCACTCGGCATCGTCGGTGCGTCGCCATGCCCGGCGCGGGCGACCGGGCACGAGCCGTTGCCGTGGTGCCGCTGCCGCCCGACCAGCCCACCTCGGCTCAGAACAGCGTCGACGGTCCGACCGGGGTCGGCTCGGGCAGCGGTTCGACCTGGGGCAGGCGCGCCCGGACTTCGTCGTGGAACCTGCGGGCGAGGTCGGGCGCGTCGGCGTTGTCGGGGGTGTGCACGAACATGGTCGGGGAGCGGCCCTCGCGCAGCCAGCCGGTCACGACGTCGAGCCACGGTTGCCAGCCCTCGACCGTCCGGGCGGGGTCGTCCCGGCCGAGGTACCGGACGATCGGCCGGTCGGTCAGCGCGCGGGTGCGCAGCGGCGTACGAGGCTTCCTGGTCCACGCCTCCCGTTCCGCGTCGCTGGTTGGCGGCTGGCGGAAGAACGCGGTGGTGTCGAACGGGATCCACTCCGCGCCGACCGTGACGAGCGTGTCCTCCAAGGTCAGCGCCGCCCGCGGGTCGTCGAAGAACGCGGGGTGGCGGACCTCCACGGCGTACCGGTGGGTGGTGGGCAGCCCCCGCAGGAAGCGGGCGAGCGCCGGCACGTCGGCGGGGCCGAACGAGCCGGGTAACTGGATCCAGAGGGCGTGGGCCCGTGGGCCGAGGGGTTCGATCGCGTCCAGGAAGACCCGGAGTTCCTCGTCGGCGCCGGTGAGCCGGCGTTCGTGCGTGACCGTCTTGGGCAGCTTGAGCACGAACCGGAAGTCGGGGTCGGTCTGCCGCGCCCAGGACGCCACCGTCTCCCGGGCCGGGGTCGCGTAGAAGGTGGTGTTCCCCTCGACCGCGGTGCACCAGCCGGCGTACGCGCGCAGCCGCTCGTGGGCCGGCAGCGGATGCGCCAGGAAGCGTCCCTGCCAGGACTTGTGCGTCCACATCGCGCACCCCACGTGCAGGCGCATCCGATCCTCCCACCGCTCGACGGCCCGCGCGGGCAGGCCCGCGCCCGGGTACGGTATCCGGCCGCGCGACCCGGCTCCGCGCGCACCCGCCGGCCCGGCCTTCGGCTCGCGCCCGACGCCGGGTCGTCCACACCCTCGCGTGTTCCTCGACCGCCGTCGGCCGCCCCGGGCAGCGGCATGGGGGCGGTCGGCCGTCAGCGGCCGAGGAGTCGCACGCCGACGTAGGCGGCGGCGGCCACCAACACCCAGCTCGCCAGTCCCAGTGCCAGGGTGCGGCCGCCGGTGCGCCGGAGGGTCGGCAGGTGGATGCCGGTGCCGAGCCCGAACAGCGCGGCGACGAGGAGCACGTGCTGCACGTGACGCGCGGCGTCCGCCAGCGGGTCCGGGACCAGTGGGGTGCTGGCGAGGCCGACCGCGACCAGGAACCCGACGACGAACAGCGGCACCGCGGGTGGCCGGCGGCCCGGCCCGCCCGGTGCCCCTTTCGCGGCGCGGCGCGCGGTGACGGCCACCGCGGCCACGAGAGGCGCGAGGAGCGCGACCCGCGCCAGCTTCACCGTGACGGCGGTGGTGAGCGCACCGGGCACCTGGTTGGCGGTGGCTACCGTCTGCCCGACGTCGTGGACGCTGGCGCCGACCCATTCGCCGAACGCGACCGGGTCCAGGGCCAGCGGGCCGCGCAGCAGCGGCAGCAGGGCGATCGCGAGGGTGCCGCACAGTGTGACCAGCGCCACCGCGGCGGGGACGTCGTCGTCCTCGGTGTCCGTCACCTTCTCCATCGCCGCGATCGCGGAGGCGCCGCAGATGCTGAAGCCGGTGGCGACCAGCAGCGAGCGGGCGCGGGACACGCCGAGCAGTCGTCCGAGCAGCCGGGTGCCGGCGAAGGTGACCGCGACGGTGCCCACCACCACGGCGAGGCCGGGGACGCCGATCTGCGCCAGGTCGCCGAGGCTCAGTTGCAGGCCGAGGAGCACCACCGCGAGCCGCAGCAGGGGCCCGGCGGCGACCCGGGTGCCGGCATGAAACATCGGGCGGTGCACGCCGAGATTGACCACGACCATCCCGAGCGCCACGGCGACCGTCGACGCGGGCACGGCCGGCAGCATGCGCGTGACGGCGAACGCCACCGCGGTGGCCGCGGCGACCAGGAGCAGTCCGGGGACGGCGCCCGGCGGCCGGCGTGGTTCCGACCCGGGTGGATGCTCTCGACCCTTCCCGCACCGACGGCCAGCGCCGGGTGCCGTGAGGGTGGGTCTGCTCGGGTCTTCGTCGACCACCGTGCCTCCCGAAAAGTGAGATCTCCTTGACAGTGCAGCAGCGGCGGTCGGGTCGGTAGGTGGCTCAGTGTGATGGGCTCATCAGGGCGGCTGATGGGTCGGCGTAGTGTCTGGGCGTGGAGTTGTCGCGGGTGCCGGATCTGGACGCGCTCGAGCTGTTGCTGCTGGTGGATGCCACCGGAAGCCTCGGCCGGGCGGCACAGGCACGGGGGATCGGGCAGCCGGCCGTCACGGCTCGGGTCCGCACCATGGAGCGGCTCGTCGGTTTCCCCCTGGTCGAGCGGGGTCCTCGTGGATCCACGCTCACGCCTGAAGGGCGGCTGGTGGCTGACTGGGCACGCGACGTGCTGCAGGCGGCCGCGACGCTCGACGCCGGCATCCGCTCGTTGCGCGCGGAGCGGGACGTACGGCTGCGGGTCGCGGCGAGTCTCACCGTGGCGGAGCACCTGTTGCCGACGTGGCTCGTCCGGCTCGCCGCGCAGCGGCCGCAGACCGCCGTCAGCCTGCACGCGATGAACTCCACCGACGTCGCACGGGCGGTCGGCGACGGCACGGCGGACCTCGGCTTCGTGGAGGGGCCGCGCGTGCCCACCGGGCTGGACTCGCGCATCGTCGCCCGCGACGAACTCACCGTCGTGACGCATCCCCGCCACCCGTGGGCACGGCGGCGCCGGCCGGTCGACGCCGCCGAACTCGCCGCGACCCGACTGGTGCAGCGAGAGCCCACCTCCGGCACCCGGCATGCCCTGGAAACAGCCCTGCGCAGCCACGCGCCGCTCGCTCCGCCACTGCTGGAGCTGTCCACCACGAGCGCGATGCGAGCAGCGGTCGCCGCCGGCGCCGGCCCCGCCGTCCTGAGCAACCTGGCCATCGACGACGAGGTGGCCGCCGGACGTCTCGTCCGGGTCCCGGTGACCGGCGTGGATCTCAGCCGGCCGCTCCGCGCGGTCTGGCCGGCCGGTCAGCGACCCACCGGACCGGCCCGGGACCTGCTCGCCATCGCGGCTCGACGCGGTCGAGGGGCCGGCTGATCCGGCGCGGGCGCACCGATGACGCGGGCCACGGCCGGCCACCCCGCGGGACGCAGAGGGCCCGGGGCACGTCCTCGGTGACCCGGGCCCTCTGCACATCAGGCGATGTCGTACCGGTCCAGGTTCATGACCTTGACCCACGCCGCGACGAAGTCGGCCACGAACTTGTCGTGCGCGTCCTGGCTGGCGTAGACCTCCGCGAGTGCCCGCAGCTGGGAGTTGGAGCCGAAGATGAGGTCAACCGCGGTGGCGGTCCACTTCACCTCATCGGTGGCCAGGTCCCGGATCTCGTACACGTGCTCGTCGGACTCCGATGCCTTCCACCGGATGCCCGGGGAGAGCAGGTTGGTGAAGAAGTCGTTGGTGAGCACGCCGGGCTGGTCGGTGAGGACGCCATGCCGCGTGCCGCCGACGTTGGCCCCGAGGGAGCGCAGGCCGCCGATGAGGACGGTCATCTCGGGCGCGGTCAGGTTGAGCATGTAGGCACGGTCGAGGAGCAGTACCTCCGGCTGGGTCTTCTCGCCGGGGCGCAGGTAGTTGCGGAACCCGTCGGCGCGCGGCTCGAGGACCCGGAACGACTCGACGTCGGTCTGCTCGGCAGTGGCGTCGGTGCGGCCCGGGTGGAACGGCACGGTCACCTCGACGCCGGCGTCGCGCGCCGCCTTCTCGACGGCGGCCGAGCCGGCCAGCACGATGAGGTCCGCGAGCGAGATCTTCGCGCCGCCGGCCTCGTTGAACTCGCGCTGGATGCCCTCGAGGGTCTCGAGGACCGTCGCGAGCTGCTCCGGCTGGTTGACCGCCCAGCTGCGCTGCGGCTCGAGACGGATCCGTGCGCCGTTGGCGCCGCCGCGCTTGTCGGTGGACCGGAAGCTGGCGGCTGAGGCCCAGGCGGTGGAGACCAGTTGGGCGGTCGTGAGGCCGGATTCCAGGACCTTCGCCTTGAGGGCGGCGACGTCGGCGTCACCCACGAGCTCGTGGTCGACGGCCGGCACCGGATCCTGCCACAGCTGCGCCTCGGGGACCCACGGTCCGAGGAAGCGGCTGACCGGACCCATGTCGCGGTGCAGCAGCTTGTACCAGGCCTTGGCGAACGCCAGCGCGAACTCGTCGGGGTTCTCCAGGAAGCGGCGCGAGATCTTCTCGTACGTCGGGTCGACGCGCAGCGACAGGTCGGTGGTGAGCATCGTCGGCTTGTGTTTCTTCGACGGGTCGTGGGCGTCCGGGATGATCGCCTCGGCGTCCTTGGCGACCCACTGCTTCGCGCCGCCCGGGCTCGTGGTGAGTTCCCACTCGTAGCCGAAGAGGATCTCGAAGAAGCGGTTGCTCCACTGCGTCGGCCGGTCGGTCCACGTCACCTCGAGACCGCTGGTGATCGTGTCCGCGCCCTTGCCGCTGCCGTAGGTGCTCAGCCAGCCCAGGCCCTGCGCCTCCAGCGGGGCGGCCTCGGGCTCGGGACCCACGTGGTCGTCGGCGACGCCGGCGCCGTGGGTCTTGCCGAAGGTGTGGCCACCGGCGATGAGGGCGACGGTCTCCTCGTCGTTCATCGCCATCCGGGCGAAGGTCTCCCGGATGAAATGCGCCGCCGCAGCCGGGTCCGCGTTGCCGCGGGGGCCCTCCGGGTTGACGTAGATGAGCCCCATCTCGGTCGCCCCGACGCCGGCCGCCATCTCCTTCTCGGAGACGTAGCGTTCGTCGCCGAGCCAGGCGTCCTCCGGACCCCAGAAGATCTCCTCGGGCTCCCAGACGTCCTCCCGGCCGAAGCCGAATCCGAAGGTCTTGAAGCCCATCGACTCCAGGGCGACGTTGCCGGCGAGCACGAGCAGGTCGGCCCAC
Organism: Micromonospora sp. NPDC048063; assembly: GCF_043202855.1. NCBI lineage: Bacteria > Bacillati > Actinomycetota > Actinomycetes > Micromonosporales > Micromonosporaceae > Micromonospora > Micromonospora sp. NPDC048063. The sequence continues at coordinate 89,645 of NZ_JBIDBG010000005.1, forward strand.
GAGATCTTCTGGCCGTACTTCTGCTTGACCGGCCACAGCAGCCGGCGGGCCTTGTCGAGGTTGGCGTTGTCCGGCCAGCTGTTGAGCGGAGCGAACCGCTGACCACCGTCGCCGGCGCCACCGCGACCGTCGTGGATGCGGTAGGTGCCCGCGGCGTGCCAACTCATCCGGATCATCAGGCCGCCGTAGTGGCCGAAGTCGGCCGGCCACCAGTCCTGCGAGGTGGTGAGGACCTTGATGATGTCCTGCTTGAGGGCCTCGACGTCGAGCTTGGCGAACTCCTTGGCGTAGCTGAAGCTCTCGCCCAACGGGTTGCTCTTGGACGAGTGGGCACGCAACACCGAGAGGTCGAGCTGGTTGGGCCACCAGTCCCGGTTGGTGCGCGGACGACCTCCGGTCTTCGGGGCCGGCGAGTCGATCGCCGGGTTCTCGCTCTCACTGCCGTGCGCGGTCACGGAGTCGTGCGCGACCGGGCAGCCGGCCGCCGCCTTCTTGTCCACGCCCTGCGCGCTGGAGGGGCCGTTGTCCTGGTTGTCGCTCATCTGCTTCCTTCCGAACTGGCGAATCACTGGGAGGTGCGTTCGGTCGCACAGTCGGGGCAGGTGCCCCAGTAGACGACCTCCGCCTCGTCGACTGTGAAGCCGTGGTCGTCGGAGGCGGTGAGACAGGGAGCGTGGCCGACAGCGCAGTCGACGTCGGCGATCGCGCCGCAGGAGCGGCACACGACATGGTGGTGGTTGTCGCCCACCCGGGACTCGTACCGGGCGGTCGCACCGGCAGGCTGGATGCGCCGCACCAGACCGGCGTCGGTGAGCGCGCGCAGCACGTCGTACACCGCCTGGTGGGAGACCGTGGGCTGATCCGCCCGTACCAGGGCGATCACCGTGTCGGTGTCGACGTGCGGATGGTCGCGCAGCGCTGCGAGCACCGCCAACCGGGGCCGCGTCACGCGCAACGAGACCGCCCGCAGCTGAGTCTCGAAGTCGGACGCCATGTGATGAACATAGTCCATTCTTTTGGAATGAATCTAGTTTTGCTCGGCTCAACCCGCACACCTTCGACGCAGACCTGGGCGCCCAGCGGCGGTGGCACTACAACGAGCGGGGCGGGCGTGGCCCGGTGGACCGTCCCCGTCGCTGGTGCGCCCGCTGCGGTGGGACCGTCTCCTGTCCCGAGGGGCTCGGGCGTTCGACGCGGGTGGGGTTGCCGCGGACGAGTTCGTCGTGGACGCGCCAGCGGGCGGTGGTGGCGGCGTTACGCGCTGTCTCGTCGCCGTGCTCGACGCGTTGCCGCAGCAGTTGGACGGCGATGCGGCGGTTGAGGCTGAACTGCCGTTCGGTGTCGACCACGACGACGAGGCCCGTGGGGCGGTGGGTCGCCCGTACGGCCGTGCTGGCCTTGTTCCGGTGCTGACCGCCGGGGCCGCCGGTACGGCAGGCGACGATGTCGACGTCCGCCTCCGCGAATGTCGTGGTCGGGGTGTCGACCTGGCACGGTCGGGCGGTGACGTACCAGTTCTTCCGGCCGGTGCTCGCCCGGTAGGGGCTGGGCGCCTGCCAGCACAGGGTCCCGGTCCACGAGGCGGCGAACGCCTCGGCGCCGGCACCGGAGATCCGGATCAGCACCGACCGGTAGGTGTCGGGCCGATCACCCGGCACGGTCTGCACCCGGCGGGTCGGCAGACCGTGCCGGGTGGCGTCGGCCTCCAGGCGACGCAGCAGCCGGGCCAGCGCCCAGGCGCACTCCTGCGGGCCGCGCCCGGCGGAGACGAGCAGGTGGACGCTCATGGCCGGCCTCGCCTGCGGCGGTTGTCCCGCCGGTCCGGTCGGGAGGCGGGCCCGACGTCGGGTGTCTTGTAGGTGACCAGCGGGACCGTGGTGGCCACGGGGGTGGCCAGGCCGTGGTCGACGAGGTCGCTGACGACCTGCTCGATGCGCTTGTAGGCCGTCGGGGCCTCCTCGAAGAGCAACTGGCGGTCGCCGCACACCACCAGCGACCCGACCGGGGTGCGGCGCAGTTCCTCGACGGTGTGCTTGGCCCGGCCCCGGCGCAGGGCGTCGGCGCGGGACATCTTGCGGCCCGCGCCGTGCGCCACGGAATGGTTGGCCTCCGGGCCGGCGTGGCCGGCGACGAGGTAGGAGGGGGTGCCGCGCGTGCCGGCGACGAGCACGTCGCGGCCGTCGCCCGGCGCCGCGCCCTTGCGGTGCAGGTAGATGCCGTCGCGGACCTCGACCAGGTTGTGGCACTGGTCGACGATCGGCTCGGTGGGCTCGGCCCCCAGCGCGTGGGCGACCCGGGCGGCCAACAGCCGCCGGTTGAGTGATCCCCAGCGTACGGCGTCGTCGTGCATGGCCAGGTAGGTGGCGGCGTCAGGGGCGGGGCCCGCGCCGTGGACCTCGGTGTGCGCCCGCAGGATCCGTTCGCCCAGCCCTCGGGAACCGCTGTGGACGATGAGCACGAGGTCGCCGGCGGCGAGCCCGAGACGGCTCGCGTGGCCCGGCTCGAGGACGGTCTCGATCCGCGACAGCTCGACGAAGTGGTTACCCCGGCCGACCGTGCCGAGGCCCTCGACGTGACCGGCGGGAACGTCGCCCTCCACGACGGCCCAGGCCGGGTCGTCGGCGTCCTGCTCGGGGTCCAGCGCGCGGTCGAGGTCGGGGAACCGGGCGGCGAGCCTCTCGGGTACGGGGCGCTTGAGCCTGATGGGAAACACGGCGATGCCGCAACCGATGTCGGAGCCCACCAGGAACGGGTACAGCACGGTCGACGCCATGGCGGCGCCGATCGGGGCGCCCTTGCCCGGGTGCAGGTCCGGCATGGCGGCGACGTGGATCATGCCGTCGAGGGCGGCCACCTGCCGGCACTGCGCCAGGGCGTCGGACTCGATCCAGCTCGTGGGGGAGGCGAACACGGTGACGGTGGCAGGGGCAGGGGCAGGGTTGGACTGCGGCAGGGACTCCCGCCGCGACTGGTGCGGAGACAAGGACGCTCGCTTTTCGCTGAAAGGGGACGGGCGGACGGCACGACGGCACCGGTCGGCGCCGTGGGGCCTGGGAGCAACGGGGGTGCTGTCCGTCAGAACGTCATGGACCCAGCCTCCCGGAGCCCGCGGTTGGCGGCAAGCGACTTTTGGCGGCGCGGGCGGTGCTCCGCTGGACGTCATGCCCGACCGCCGACCGGGCCGCCGGCCGACCGGTACCCTGCCCCGGTGACGCGCGAGCGGGAGATCACCGAACCGGTCGACCTGTGCCTGCCCGACGGGCGGCTCAACCCGGCGGCGGTCGGCTGGAGCCGCAGACCGCTGCACCGGGCCAACCTGCGCGGCTGGGGACGGACCAAGCGGTGGGAGTACTGGGGAATCGTCACCCCCACGCACGTCGTCGGCCTCGTCGCGTCGTCGCTGGACTACGCGGGCGTGCACAGCGTCTACGTCCTCGACCGCCGCAGCGGCGTCGAGACCACCAAGGAGACGGTGGTCCCGTTCGCCCGCCGCGCGCTGTTCCCGGCGGCCAGCGGCGCGGGCCGGGTACGCGCCGTCGGCGGCGGCCTGTCGATCAACATCGACCAGCGCCCGGACGGCAGCACGATCCGCGCCACCACGCCCGGCGTCCAGGTCGACCTGGAGGCGCCGCTGCCCGCGGAACACGAATCGCTCGGCGTCGTGGTGCCGTGGGACACCCGCCGGTTCCAGTACACCGTCAAGGACCTCGGGCGGCCCGTGCGCGGCACCCTGTGGGTGGGCGACACGGCGTACCCGATCAGCGAGAAGGACTCGTTCGCCGTGCTCGACCACGGCCGTGGCAGATGGCCGTACGCCATCCGGTGGAACTGGGCGGCCGGCAGCGCCCCGGGCCGATCCATCCAACTCGGCGGCCGATGGACCGACGGCACCGGCTCCACCGAGAACGCCCTCTTCGTCGACGGGCGGCTGCACAAGATCGGCGCCGACCTGACCTGGCGCTACGACCGCACCGACTGGCTACGGCCCTGGCGGATCACCGGCGACCGGGTGGACGTGGAGTTCCATCCGTTCCACGAGCGGGTCGCCCGCATCAACCTCGGCGTGCTGGCCAACGAGACCCACCAGTGCTTCGGGCACTTCACCGGCTGGGCGCAGACCGACGACGGCGAGCGCACGGACCTCGACGGCCTCGTCGGCTGGGCGGAGGAAGCACGCAACCGCTGGTAGTCCGACACGGACCGGCGTCGGCGGACCTGCCGGCGTGCCGCAATGGGAGGATTGCCGGTGATGCGACGCAGTAAGGGAACCGCGCGGAGGTTGCCGCGCGTGGCGGGAGCGGTCGTCATCCTCGCCGTCCTGCTGGTGCCGGGTGCCGCGGTGGCGAACCCGTCGCCCGCTCCGGTCCGGGGGACGCCGCTGTGCGAGGTGCGTGACGACCGGCTGACCGAGATCTCCGGCCTGGCCGCCACGGACGACGGGTACGTGGTGGTCAACGACGGCGCGGACGACGAGGCCCGCCGCCGGATCTTCTTCCTCGATCACGAGTGCGCCGTCACGCGGACGGTGCCGTATCCGTCGCGGCCCCGCGACACCGAGGACCTCGCCGTCGGCGTGGACGGCACGGTCTGGGTGGCGGACATCGGCGACAACGACCGCTCCCGGCAGACGGTCGCGGTGTGGAAGCTGCCGCCGGGCGCCGACCGTCCGGTGCTGCACCGCATGGCGTATCCGGACGGCCCGCACGACGCCGAGGCCATGCTCGTGACCGGCGACGGCCGGCCGGTGATCGTGACCAAGTACTCGGCCAACCTGTACGCCCCGAGCGGCCCACTGCGACCGGGCACGACCGTGCCACTGGCGAAGGTGGGACAGGTCCGGTTGCCGGCCTCCACGACGAGCAACCCGTTCTCGGTGCTCGGCCGGACAGCGGTCACCGGCGCTGCCACCGCGACGGACGGGCGCAGGATAGTGCTGCGCACCTACGCCGACGCGTACGAGTTCGACGTCGCCGACGGCGACGTGGTCACCGCGCTGACCAGCGGGACCCCACGGGTCATCCCGCTGCCCGACGAGCCGCAGGGCGAGTCGATCACCTACAGCCGCGACGGGCGGTCCCTGCTCACCGTGTCCGAGACCGCCGGCCGGCCGCCGGGAACAAGGGCGGACCTCCTCCGCTACGCCCTGGCCGCGGCCGACCCGTCGACAGCGCCGGTTGCCACCCCCGCGCCGACCGCGCGCGCCGCGGACGACGACAGGGCGGACCACCCCGACGACGTGGCCACGTTGATCGTGGCGGCCGGAGCACTCGGGCTGGGTCTGGTCGTCGTGGCGGGGGTCGTGGTGGCCCGTTCCCGGCGGGCCAGGTCGCGCTAACCGTCCTGGCCCGGTCGGTCGAGGCGGCGGACCCCGGACCTCACCCGGCGTTCGCCGGCCGCGTCAGCGCTCCTCCAGATATGTCCGCCTGGACGCATATCCTGTCTCCCGATATATTGTGGCCATGGTGACTCGACCGATGACCGAGGCGGCGTTCTTCGTCCTGACAGCGCTGGCCGGTGGGCCCTGCCACGGCTACGGCGTCGTCAACGAGGTGAAGGAGTTGTCGCGGGGGCGGGTGCACCTGAGGGTGGGCACGCTCTACGGCGTGCTCGACCGGCTCGTCACCGACGGTCTGGTGGAACTGGACCGCGAGGAGGTGCAGCAGGGTCGGCTCCGGCGGTACTACCGGCTGACCAACTCCGGCGGGCGGGCGTTGGCGGAGGAAGCTGACCGCCAAGCCGCCAATGCCCGTGCGGCCGCTGAAAGACTCGGTGTGTGGCGGCCGGCCGCCGGCGGTGCGGCATGACGAGCAGTCTGGAGCAGCGGTACCGCCGGCTGCTGACGCTTCTGCCAGCCTCCTATCGCCGGAGGTGGGAGGACGACATGGTCCGCACCTTCCTGGAGTGCGTCGGCGCTGAGGAAGACACCGAGGACGCCGCGTACCTCCGGGACCACGGCCGGCCGGACAGAGACGAAGTCCTCAGCGTCCTGGCGCTTGCTACGCGGCTTCGGCTCGGCGGCGTCGGCGCCGAGCCGAGGCCGCGGCTCCGGGGCGATGCGATCCGCGCGGTGGCGCTGCTCGGCCTGCTCTTCCATGCCGTCACGGCGGCGGTGGAGATCGGCGTCATGCCCTGGCTCGCCGGCGACTTTCCGCCGCTGCCGACGCCGCCCACCGAGCCGGTGTTCGACCTGCCCGGTGCACCGTGGCGCCTGGCGTTCAATCCCCTTGGTCTGTTCGCGATCGCCGCGTTCGTCGCGCTCGCGGTGAATCAGCCCAGGCCGGCCCGCTGGCTGGCGGCGGTGCCCCTCGTCGCGGACTGGGTCGCCAGGACCTACGAGGCGATGTTCCTGCCTGGCGGCACGCCCCCCACCACCTGGCTCATCGTGCTCGTCAACACCGGCCTGGTGCTGGCGTTGGTGGCGTTCCATCGGGAGGCTCCGCCCGTGCGCACCCGGACCTGGATCCGTGCCTTCGTCGCCGGTGTCCTCCTGAGCCCCCTGTACGTCATCGGGATGTGGACACTTCCCGTGGAGCAGGAGCTGCGACTCGCCGCACTCGACTGGCCGGGCCTGTGTGCGTTGTCGGTGTCCGCAGCGGGTGTCGGCTACCTCGTCCTGCGCGCGTCGGCAGTGGCCCGGGCAGCCCACTGGCCGCTGACTCTCCTGTTCCTGGGGATTGCTGCCCTCGCGCTGCGCGGCGTGTCCGTCGCCGACTACGTCCTGCGGGGCGGCGTATCTGCTGCCGTGACAGCGGTGTGCGCTGCCGAGGCAGCGATCCTGCTGCTGGTGTGCGCGCCGCTGGCGATGCTGGCGCTGCGGGCCACCCGGGAACTCTCCGTGAACCCCGCCGACGTGTCGGGATGACGTGATACGGGCCATCAGATGGCCAGCGACCCATCGAGTTGTGCGAGAGGAGATCCCCTCATGTCGGAGCCTGACAAGCCGCGCAGGACGCAGGATCCCGGCGGCGCGGAGAAGTACCGGCGGTTGCCGGCACGCGTACGCCTCGACCAGGTCGTGACCACCCAGGCCGCGACCCCGGCCGGCCTGTTGTGGCTGGCGACCTCGGGTGACACCGGGGGGTGTGGCGGCGGCGACGGCGACGGTGACTGAGGCGAAGCCTCCTCACGATCGCGCCGGTGGTGCCTGGGCGGGAGAGTGGCCGGAGCCGCCGTTGCGGTAGGTGGCGGCGGGCGATGGCTGGCGCGACCGGTGCGTCATGCCGGCCGATGATCGACACCTGCCTGTTTGACCCTGCCCCTGGGGCGGAGGGCAGACTCGCGACCATGCCACGGTGGTTGACGAGCGGTGAGTTCCTGAATCGGTCCCGACTGAGCGCGAAGGCGTTGCGCCTCTACGAGGAGCGTCAACTGCTGTGCCCGGCCCACGTCGACGCCCGGACCGGCTACCGGTACTACGGCGACGCGGAACTGGAACGGGCCCGCCGCGTCACCCTGCTGCGCGCGATCGGCATGCCCATGGCGGCCATCGCGGAGGTGCTCGGCCTTCCCGGCCCGCAGGCGGTCGACAGGGTGGAGGCGTACTGGCGGGACGCCGAGGCCGCGCACCACGCCCGTCGGCCGCTGGTGCGTCACCTGCTGGATCTCCTCGACGATCGAGCGGCCTCGGGGGTCGCGTCCGGGGTCCGGTGCCGCGACGTGCCCACCCAGAAGGTGATCTTCATCCAGCGACACGTGACCGCCGATCGCCTTCCGTCCTTCCTGCCCGAAGCGACGCGCCTGCTGTTCGACCACCTGACCGCCGCCGGCGGCACGCTGTCCGGGCCCGTGTTCGTCGCCTACCACGGCCTGGTCACCGAGGACTCCGACGGGCCTGTCGAGGTGTGTGCCCCGACGGGTGATCCGGTAGAGCCCGAGGGGTCGGTGGGGGTCCGGATCGAGCGAGCCCACCGGCAGGCGTACGTGTCGCTGACGAAGGCGGAGGCGGTCTATCCGGCGATCCTGCGGGCCTACGACGCGCTGGACACGTGGCTCCGAGATCACGACCAGCGGCTGAGTGCGTCCGCGCGGGAGATCTACTACCAGAACTGGGACACCGCGACCGACACTGAACCGTGCGTCGACGTCGCCTTCCCCTGCGAACCGGCAACACCCCGACAGGCCGCGACATGGCCGGCATCACCGTCCGACCCATGACGCCACAGGACGCCGAGCGGATAGCATCCGCGAGCGGGTCGGCCGCCACCACGGCCGCTGGCGCGACGTGGTCCTGCTGGAGCGCCGCAGCCCCGTCATCACCGGAACCGGCCGGTTCCGCCTGCCTGGGCCGCACGGCACACCGGTGATTCGGCGGGGTCGGGGGCGTGATCAGCGGCGCCGCCAGCGGATCGGCAGGCGCTTGACGCCGCGCTGGAAGTTCGAGCGCAGGTAGTCGGGTGGGCCCGCGTACGCGACGCTGGCGGTGCGGGCAAGCAGTTCCTGGAGCAGCGCACGGAGCTGGCACCTGGCCAGGTGCGCGCCGAGGCAGAAGTGCGGCCCGTGACCGAAGACGAGGTGCGGGTTGGGGTGACGGGCGAGGTCGAGTCGGTCGGGCTCGGCGAAGACCCGTTCGTCGCGGTTGGCCGACGCGAACGAGACCACCACCTTGTCCCCGGCCCGCACCGACACCCCGGCGACGGCGGTGTCCACCGTGGCGGTACGCCGGAACACCATCACCGGCGTCCACCAGCGCAGCAGCTCGTCGACGGCGGTGTCGAACAGCGTTGGGTCCCGGCGTAGCCGCGCCATCTCCGCCGGATGCTCCAGCAGGGCGATCATCGCGCCGGGCAGGCCGTTGCGGACGGTCTCGTTGCCGGCCACGGCGAACAGCCAGAACATGTTCTCGAACTCGTCCACCGAGAGCCGGTCGTCGCCGCGGTGCGCCAGCAGGATGGACATGACGTCCTGTCCCGGGTTGCGGCGCTTCGACCCGGCCAGCAGGTGCGCGTACGCGTAGAGGTCGGCCATGCCGGCCCGGGCGCGCGGATCCGGCATCCGGCCGTCGGCGTCCGGCACCGGCCGGTGCCGCAGCGCCTCGCGGGCCGCGGCGGTGCCGGCCTGCGGGTCGAAGGCGGCGGACACGGCGTAGTCCGGATCCTGGAAGCCGATCACCCGGTTCGACCAGTCGTACAGCAGCCAGCGGTCGCGCTCCGGCACCCCGAGCACGTCCGCGAGGGTGAGCAGCGGCAGGTCGGCGGCGAGGTCGCGGACGAAGTCGCAGTTGCCCTCGTCCGCGTCGCCGAGCGCGCGTTCGACGAGCGCCGCCGCGTTCGCGCGGATCGACGCCTCCAGCGCGGCCACCGCGCGCGGGGTGAACGAGCGGGCGACCGGCCGGCGCAGCCGGCCGTGCTCCGGCGGATCCATGTTGAGCATCATCCGCCGGACGTAACCCAGGTCCTCCGGGGTCGCCGGGTCGCGGATCTGGGTGGCGCCGAGCGCCGACGAGAAGAGCCCTGGCTGCCTGAGCACGGCCGTCACGTCGGAGTGTCGGAGCACCAGCCAGAAGCCCGGACCGCCGGGCAGCCCGAGCAGCGGGGGCTCCTCGACCCACACCACCGGGCTGGTCGCGCGCAGCGTGGCGAGCAGGTCGTACGGAACGCCGTCGACGTAGGTGCGGGGATCGACCAGGGGCGCCGGATCGACGCTCACTGCCCGAGGAACTCCTCGAGCACCGTGACCAACCGCACCGGGGTCTCGTACATCGCGTAGTGCCCCGCGTTGGCGAGTACCTCCAGCCGGGCGTTCGGGTAGTGGCGCATCCAGGTCTCGCGCATCGTGTCGGCGCCCAGCGCCGGGTCGTGCTCGCCGACGACGGCGAGCGCCGGCACCTGGTTGCCCTTCACGTCGTCCGTGAAGTCGGTACGCGCCCAGGCCGTGAGGTAGGCGCCGAACGCCTCCCGGGTGCAGTGGTCGAGGGAGAACCGCACCATCTCGTCCAGCCAGCGGCCGGAGAGCCGGTTGCCGGTGGTGAGGTCGATGATGGCGCGCCGGTTGCCCGGGTTGGCGGCGGCGCCGTCGAACAGGGCCCAGCCCTGCAGGTCGAAGGGCACACCACCGGCCGGGACCGGGCTGATGCCGACGAGCCGGTCCACCCGCTCCGGCGCGTCGGCGAGCACCCGCTGGGCGGCGCTGCCGCCCATGGAGTGCCCGACCACCGAGAACGTGTCCCAGCCGAGGGAGTCGGCGAGGGCCAGGGCGTCACGGGAGATCTCGGCGATGCTGTGGTCGCCCGCGACGCTGGTGCGCGCACCGTAGCCCCGGTAGTCCAGGAAAGCCCAGGTGAAGCGCTCGACGTCGATCAGTTCCGGCAGCCAGCCCCAGCCCCGCGCCGACCCGAACCAGCCGTGTAGCGCCAGCACCCTGCGCGGCCCGTGCCCGACGGTGACCGGGCTCGCGTCGGAGTCACCGACACTGGTGTGGCTGATCGACATGACGGCGACCCCTTTCGCTGTTGCGGCGCTGCGACCGAAGTGAACAACCTGGAGCCGACAAGGTGAAGGCTGTCGTCGTGAAGGCGACCGTAGCCCGCCTCAGGTGGTGGCCCGCTGAAGCTCCGGCTCGTGGGCGACCGGCTCGGCGCCGGCCCGGCGGATGGGCGTGAACAGTCCGCCGACCGCGACCAGGAGACACCCTGTTCCGGCGACGAGAGCCACCGCGGTGACGCCGTACCGGCCGGCGGCCCAGGTCAGCACCGCGGCACCGGCCGGGCCGAGCGAGTAGTGCGTGCTCCAGAAAGCCGACGTGACCCGCCCGAGCAGGTGATCGGGCGTGATCTCCTGGCGCAGCGACATCGAGCAGATCCCGCCCACGCTGACGCCGCACAGGTATACCGCGGTCAGCACGGTGACGCCGTGCACGTCTCCGACGACGCCGATGCCGGCGATGGCGAGACCGCACATCGACACCGCGCCGATCCAGGTGACTCCGAAGCCACGCCTGCGGCGTAACGGCGCCGCCAGCAGCGCTCCGGCGATCGTGCCCAGCGCCGCCAGCCCGAGCACCGTGCCGACGGTGCCGTCGGAGCCGCCGAGGTCGTACTTGACGTGGTAGATGAGCACGTCGGTGAATCCGTACGTCAGGAAGATGAAGACCGACAGCAGGATGGTCAGCGAGCGGAGCACGGGCTGACGCCAGAGGAACCGGGCGCCGGCCAGGAACTCGGCCAGTCGCGTCTCCCGCCCCAGCCCGCCGCCGGTCCCTTCACCCTCGGCGGGCTGCCGGAGCCGGACCAGCCAGAGGCCGGCGGCTGACAGGGCGAAACTGGCCGCGTTGATGGCGATGGCCGCCGTGGGACCGAATCGGGCGGACACCACACCCGCGAGCAGTGGCCCGCCCACGGCCGCCGTCGCGTAGGTCGCCTGCAGCCGCCCGTTGGCTTCGGTGATCCGGTGTCGGTCGACGAGGTTGCGTACCGCGGTCACCGCGGCGACCTGGAACACCATGCCGGCCGCCTCGCAGATGGGCAGGACGACGAAGAGCAGCCAGATCTGTGGGCCGGCGAGCCAGGCCAGGGGAACGAGGGCGTAGAGCACCAGGCGGGCCAGGTCTGCGGCGACCATGAGTGTCCGCCGGTCGTACCGGTCGACCAGGACGCCGCCGAAGACCCCCGCGCCGACGGAGGCGGCGCCGGCCACGGCCGTGAGCAGGCCCATCTGGGCGACCGACCCGGTCGCGTGCAGCACCAGCAGCGGCACCGCGATGTAGGCGAACGAGTCACCGGCGGCGGAGAGCGACTGCGCCGCCCAGTACGCGCCGAAGTTGCGGTCACGCCACAAGGGAGGCTGGGCCGGACCGACGCGTTGGCTCATACCCGGCGAGGATAGTCCCGCCACCCCGGCCAGGCTGGCGAGCCTGACGGCGGGGTGGGACACGGTGGACCGGGCGGTGTGGCGCCACCGGCGTACGCTGCCGCGATGAGCGCTCCCTCGCGCATCCTCATCTACGCGGTGTACGACGCCGGCAAGTCCACCCTGGCGGCGCGGCTGGCCCGGCACCTGGGGTTGCCGTGGTACCCCGTCGACGACCTGCTCTGGGAGCCCGGCTGGGTCGAGGTGCCGGTCGCGCAGCAGCGCAGCCGGATCGAGGCGATCTGCCGACGCGACCGATGGATCCTCGACGGCGCATACCACGGGTGGCGGGACGTGGTGCTGACCCGCGCCGACCTGGTCGTCGGCCTGGACTACCCGCGCTGGTGCTCCTTCGGGCGCCTGTTGCGTCGCACCGTCCGCCGGTTGCGGACGGGGGAGGAGATCTGCAACGGCAACCGCGAGTCGCTGGGCAGCGTGCTGTCCCGGGACTCGATCCTGGTGTGGCACCTCACCGCCTTCGGCCGGGCCCGGCGACGGATGCGGGCCTGGCAGGCCGACCCGACCGGGCCGCCGGTGCTGCTGTTCCGCTCGCCGGCAGCCCTGGACCGCTGGTTGGCCGGCCTGCCCCGCCTGGGAGACGGGGCCGGCACGCCCGGCTCACGTCGTTGACGGCGGTCCACCGGTAGAGTTCGTGGCGGGGACGAGCAGGTGACACGGGAGGTTCACGATCTCCGCTCTCGACCACGTCGTGCTCACGCTACCGTTTCGCGGCACGTGGCTCGCGCGCAACAGCCCGGCCCGGCGCGTGCCGAGCCACGGCACCCACCTGTTCGCCACGACGTACGCCATGGACTTCGTCGCGGTGCGGGGCCGGCGCACGGCGACCACGCGGGACTGGCGCGCGCTGTTGGCCACGGAGCCGGCGGAGCGGTTCTTCGCGTTCGGTCAGCCCATCCTCGCGCCCGCCGCCGGCAGGGTGGTGTCGGTCCACGACGGCGAGGTGGACCACGTGGCGCGGCGGTCACCGCTCGCGCGGGTGCCCTACGCCCTGACCCAGGCGTCCCGGGCTCGCGGGGGCGCGGGCGCGCTCGCCGGCAACCACGTGATCCTCGAGCTGGCGGGCCGTCGCGGGTACGTCGTGCTCGCCCACCTGCGCGCCGGCTCGATCCGGGTGGGCGAGGGCGAGCCCGTGGCGGCCGGCCGGGAGTTGGCCGACTGCGGCAACTCGGGCAACTCCACGCAGCCGCACCTGCACATCCAGGTCATGGACTCCGCGGATCCGTTCGCCGCGCGCGGCCTCCCCATGTCCTTCCGGGACTACCGGGCGTGGCGTCGACCCGGCGGGCCGCCGGTGGTGGTCGAGCAGGGCATCCCCCGCGAGTCGGAGATCGTCGAATCGGTGTGACGCGCCGGGTCCGGATCGTGGGGGAGTGCCGCGGTGGCCTCAGCCCACCTTGGGCACGGCGCGGGAGATGATCGTGGCGAAGTCGACTCCGGGCGGCAGGGTGCCGAACGCGTGGCCGTGGTCCCCGCCGAGGCGCGAGGCGCAGAAGGCGTCGGCGACGGCGGGGTGGCCGTGCTGCACCAACAGCGAGCCCTGCAGGACGAGCGCCAGCCGTTCGACGACGCGGCGGGCCCGCAGCTCGAGGTCGCCGTGGTCGGCCAGGTCGGCCCGCACCCCTCGTACGGCGGCGTCGAGCCGCGGGTCGGCGCCGGCGGCGGTGGCCACCTCGGCCTGGAAAGCCTCCATGACCTGCGGTTCCTTGGCGAGGGCGCGCAGGACGTCCAGCGCGGCGACGTTGCCGGAGCCCTCCCAGATCGAGTTCAGGGGCGACTCGCGGAACAGCCGCGGCATGCCGGACTCCTCGACGTAGCCGTTGCCGCCCAGGCATTCCAGGGCCTCGGCGGCGTGCGTCGGCCAGCGCTTGCAGACCCAGTACTTGCCGATGGCGAGGGCGAGCCGCTTGAACGCGGTCTCGCCGGCGTCACCGCGCGCGGAGCGGTCGGTCGCCCCGGCGAGCCGCATCATCAGGACGGTGGCGGCCTCGGACTCGACCGCGAGGTCGGCGAGGACGTTGCGCATCAGCGGCTGGTCGGCGAGGTACCGGCCGAAGGCCTGCCGGTGGGTGGCGTGGTGGACGGCGGTGAGCACGCCCTGGCGCATCCCGGCCGCCGCGCCGATGACGCAGTCGAGGCGGGTCAGGTTGACCATGTCGATGATGGTGCGCACGCCACGGCCCTCGTCACCGACGCGCCAGGCCAGCGCGTGCTCGTACTCGACCTCCGCCGAGGCGTTGGACCGGTTGCCGAGCTTGTCCTTCAGGCGCATCAGCCGCATCGGGTTGCGCGTGCCGTCCGGGAGGACCCGCGGCACGAGGAAGCAGGTGAGCCCGCCCGGCGCCTGGGCGAGGGTGAGGAAGACGTCGCACATCGGCGCCGAGGTGAACCACTTGTGCCCGAGGAGCCGGTAGGTGCCGTCCGGCTCCGGGCGGGCGGTGGTGGCGTTGGCGCGTACGTCCGAGCCGCCCTGCTTCTCCGTCATCGACATGCCGGCCAGCAGCCCCCGCTTGCCGAGCGGCGCGCGCAGCCCGAAGTCGTACGTCGCGGCGGTGAGCAGCGGCTCGTACCGTGCGGCCAGCTCCGGGTCGTGCCGCAGCGCCGGCACCGCCGCGTACGTCATGGAGATGGGGCAGCCGTGCCCGGCGTCGGGGCGCCAGGTGTAGAACTTGGCGGCCCGGGCCACGTGCGCGCCGGGCCGGTCGTCCGCCCACGGCGCGGCGTGCAGCCCGTGCGTGACCGCGGTGCGCATCAGCTCGTGCCAGGCCGGGTGGAACTCCACCTCGTCGATCCGGTGGCCGTAGCGGTCGTGGGTGCGCAGGACCGGCGGGTGTTCGTTCGCCAGCCGCCCGTACTCGATCGCCTGCTCGGCGCCGCCGATCCGGCCGAGCTCGTGCAGCTCCGCGGTGGCCCACCCGGCACCCTCCCGGGCGAGCCCGTCGAGCAGCGCCGGGTCGTCCGCCGCGTCGTAGCCGGCCAGCGGGGGGACCTGGTTGCGGACCTCGTGCGTCGTCAAGGCGACACTCCAATCGCACGGTGGATGAACGTGATCAGGCTAGGGATGGTGCTCGGGCCGGCGACCCCGGCCGCCAGCGGGCCGACCATCGCTTCGGCCAGGGCACCGACGAGAGCGGTCGCGGTCAGCTCCGGGTCCTGCGGGGGCAGCTCACCGCTCGCCACGCCGGCCGCGACGTAGCCGGCGATCAGTTCGGCGTACGCCCGGCGGAAGACGAGCCGCTCGGCGTCGACCGCCGGGTCGACCGGCTCGACGAGCAGGGCGTACGCCAACCGCGGGGACTGCAGCGCGCGGCCGGAGAACGTCTCGATGACGGCGGACACCTGCGCGGCGACCGTGGGCTCCAGCGCTGCCGCGCGCGCGACCGCGTCCACCTCCCGCTGGGAGGCGGTGCGGAACACCTCGGCGAACAGGTCGGCCTTGGTGGGGAAGTGGCGGTAGACGCTGCCGGTGGCCATGCCGGCCCGCTCGGCGACGGCGGCGACGGAACAGCCGGCGTACCCGTGCCCGGCCATGATCTCCAGGGCGGCGACGATGATCCGGTCGCGGGACGCGCTCAGCCGAGCCTTCACACGGTCGGTGCTCCGGTAGACCACGCAAGAATTGAACCATCATTCAAACCTTGGTCACAAGGTGGCGGCAGGCGTGGAGGACCTCCTGCACCGGGCCCTGCGGCTGAGCCGGGAGATCGGCTACCGCCGCGCGGAGGTCTGCGCCCACATCGGTCTGGCCACGGCGCACCGGGCGGGAGGCGGAGGCGGCGCGGCACGCCCGCCTCGGCGAGGAACTCGCCCGGCGCTCCGAGCACCTCCTGCTCGCCCGTCAGGCCCGGGACGTGCTGGCCGACGGCGGGCGGCTGGCGTCGGCGAGCTGACCGCCGAGGGGCCGCCGGTCCTGATGCGGGCCGCCGGGGTCACCGTTCTCCATCGAGGTGGCGAAGGCGATGTCGCGGCGGGAGACGGGCCGCAGCGAGGAGCAGGACCGGAGCGCCGTCGTCCTAGACCGGCACGACCGCGAGGGTCAGGGTTTGAGGACGACCTTCACGCAGTCCTCCTGCTTGTTCTTGAAGATGTCGTAGCCGTGGGGCGTGTCGTCGAGCCGCATGGTGTGGGTGATGATGAAGCTCGGGTCGATCTCGCCCTTACGGATGCGTTCCAGCAGCGGCCGCATGTAGCGCTGCACGTGGGTCTGGCCCGACCGCATGGTCAGCGACCGGTTCGTGAACGAGCCCATCGGGAACTTGTCGATGAAGCCGCCGTACGCGCCGATCACCGAGATCGTGCCGCCGTTGCGGCAGCTCAGGACGGCTTCCCGAAGCGCGTGCGGTCGGTCCGTCTCCATCTTGAGCGCCTGCTTGGCCTTGTCGTACGCGTGCAGCGCCGCCGAGGCGTGATGCCCCTCCACGCCGACCGCGTCGATGCAGGCGTCGGGCCCGCGCCCGGCGGTCATGTCCCGCAGGGCGTCGAGGACGTCGGTCTCCTCGTAGTTGATCGTCTCCGCGCCCGTCTTCTCCCGCGCCATCGCGAGGCGGTACGGGAAGCGGTCGATGACGATCACCCGTTCCGCGCCGAGGAGGAAGGCGCTGGCGGCGGCGAGCTGACCGACCGGCCCCGCCCCCCAGATGGCGATGACGTCGCCGCGCTCGATGTCGCACATCTCGGCGGCCATGTAGCCGGTCGGCAGGACGTCGGACAGGAACAGCACCTTCTCGTCCGGCAGGTCGTCCTCGACCTTGAGCGCCCCGACGTCGGCGTACGGCACGCGTACGTACTGCGCCTGACCGCCGGCGTAGCCGCCGAGCAGGTGGGAGTAGCCGAAGACACCCGCGGGCGAGTGACCCATCGCCAGTTCGGCGACGGCCGCGTTGGGGTTGGAGTTCTCGCAGATGGAGTAGAGGCCGTTCGCGCAGGCGACGCAGTTGCCACAGGCGATCGGGAAGGCCACCACGACCCGGTCGCCGACACCCAGCCCGTCCCGGACGCCGTGGCCCAGTTCCACGATCTCGCCCATGAACTCGTGGCCGAGCACGTCGCCCTTCCTCATCGCCGGGAGGTATCCCTGGAGCAGGTGCAGGTCCGAGCCGCAGATCGCGGACGACGTGATCTGCACGATCGCGTCCCGGGGGTTGATGATCTGCGGGTCGGGCACGTCGTCGACGGATACCTTGTTCGGGGCGACCCAACAGGTGGCTCTCATGTGCTTCCTGCCTTCTCTCGACCGGTCAGCGGGTCGGCAGCGGCTGGGCGGGGCGCTGTTTCACCTGTTGCTGGACGCTGCTGCCCTGCGGGCTGCCGTCGGACTTCGTGATCTCGCCGGTCTCGATGACCTGCTTGAACCGCCGCAGGTCGTCGCAGGTCTGCTGCTGCGGGCTCTCGCCGAACATCTTGGCCACCATCGCGCCGAACCGCCGGCCCGGCACCGAGTACGTCAGCTCGACATGGACCTCCGTGCCGCGTCCGCCCGCCGTCGGCCTGAACCGCACACACCCGGAGTTGGGCACCTGTGCCCCCGCCACGGAGCGCCACCTGATCAGCTCGCCGGGGCGGTCGTCGACGACCTCCGCCTCCCACTCGACGCTGCCGCCGGCCGGGGCCTTCGCCGTCCAGCGGGAACGCCGGTTGCCGGCTATCCGCACCGACTTCAGGTGGTACATGAACCGTGGCAGGTTCTCGAAGTCGTGCCAGAACCGGTAGGTGTCCTCGACGCTGCGGTTGACCGTGATCGACGCCTCCACCTGGTTGTCGCCCGTCATCCGTCGGCCCCGGGTGACCCGTACCGCGGTGTAGAGGTCGACAGCGGTGATGCCGGCGAGCGCCCAGGTCGTGTAGCGCAGCCGCCGTCGCCGCTCGTCGTGGCGGTTCCGCAGCGCCCGGCCGCTGGCGGCGAGGTCCATGATGTCGCCGGCGACCCGCGTCCACGCTCCCCACCCCGCCCGGCGCGGAATCAGCAGCGCGGCGGCGTGCCCGAACTCCCGCACGCCGGCGATCCGCAGCACCGTCCGGGCGGTGCGCGAATCGTCGATGCCGCACATCCGGCTGACCTGCGGCCGGGCGCCGAGCGCCGCTGCTCCGAGGCCGACACTGGCCCAGCCGAGGAGCCGCGCCAGCCTTTCGGACCTGCGGCCCTGGCTCGCCCGTTCGATGCCGAGGCTGTCCGTCAGCGATCGGACGCCAAAGGTGGTTCTTCCTGCCATCTACCTCGCTCCACTTCCGGATCGGTCCCAGGCGGCGATAAGCCCGCTGCCCGCGCACGGGTCATGTCCGCTCGCCTCGCACCCGGGCGCCCGGGGCAGCGCCCTGCCGCGCCCGTCTTCCCGGAAATGTCGAGATCACGCCCGGGAGGGGAGCGTCACCCGGTGCCGCCGGGCAGGATGGGCACGTGTACATCGAGCCGGTCGACTGCGCGCCCGAGCAGGCGTTCCCGCGAGCGATCCTGCGGCAGCGCTGGGAGGACCTCGCCTTCCTGCACTGGGCGGTCGCTCCGGAGCTCGTCGCGCCGCTGCTGCCGGCCGGCACCCGCCCGG
The DNA here is from genome assembly GCF_043202855.1 of Micromonospora sp. NPDC048063. Lineage (NCBI taxonomy): Bacteria > Bacillati > Actinomycetota > Actinomycetes > Micromonosporales > Micromonosporaceae > Micromonospora > Micromonospora sp. NPDC048063. The sequence goes on from NZ_JBIDBG010000005.1 coordinate 108,045, forward strand.
ACACCCTCGACGGGCTCAGCTATGTGGGCCTGGTCGGCTTCCGCATGGTGGGGCTGGGCCTCGGCCGTGGGCCGGGGGTGCCGTACCTCGGCAGCTTCTGGGAGACCAACGTCCGGCTCTACTCGGTCGACGGCGCCGGCCGGCGGGCCGTGGTGTTCCGCTCGCTCGACGCGTCCCGGCTGGTCCCGGTGCTGGTCGCCCGGGCGACCCTGCGGCTGCCGTACATGTGGTCGGCGATGCGGCTGGACCGGGACGGCGACCGCCGCACCTACCGGTGCCGGCGTCGCTGGCCCGGCCCGCCCTGTGCGGCGAGCCGGATGGTGGTCCGGGTGGGTGGGGCGATCGCCGAGCCGACCCCGCTGGAGCATTTCGTCACCGCCCGGTGGGGGCTGCACACCCGGGCGTACGGTCGCACGCGGCACCTGCCGAACTGGCATCCCCGCTGGCCGCTGCACCGGGCCGAACTGCTGCACCTGGACGACGAGCTGGTCACCGCCGCCGGGCTGCCGGCGCCGACCGGACCGCCGGCCAGCGTGCTGTATTCCCCCGGCGTGCCGGTCCGGTTCGGCCCACCAGTCACCCTGCGCCCGTCTCGCTGATCACCGGCCCGAATCGCTGTGGGCGGCGCGCACCATCAACCGGGTGGCGAACGGCACCGCCGACCCGAACACCCGGCGGGCGTGCGCCGTCCGCCGGCCGTCCGGCGCTAGGGTCGGGCCCTATGCGGACGAAGCAGGAGCTGAGCGCGGCCATCCGGCGGGAGCGGCGGGCGGTGCTGGTCGTCAACGCCCACTCCCGCCGGGGCCGCCAGCTCTACGAGGAGACCCGGTCGCGGCTGGTCGCGGCCGGCTTCACCCTGCTGGGCACCTATCCGGTCGACCGGCCCGCCGAACTCGAGCAGAGCCTCGCCGCCGCCGCCGACCTCGGGCCGGACCTCCTGGTCGCCGGCGGTGGCGACGGCACGATCGGCACCGCCGCGCGCCTGCTCGCCCACCGCGACATCGCGCTCGGCCTGCTGCCGCTGGGCACCACCAACAACTTCGCGCGTACGGTGGGCATCCCGCTCGACCTCGACGCGGCGGTCGCGGTCCTCACCGACGGCAAGGTGATCGACGTCGACCTCGGACTCGTGGGCAACATGCGGTTCACCAACCACATCGGCATCGGCCTCTCCGCCGACGTGATGCTCAGGACACCGCCCCGGCTCAAGCGGGTCATCGGCCGGATCGCGTACCCGATGACCGCCCTGGCGCTGCTGACCCGGCACCGGCCGTTGCGCGCCGCCGTACGCGCCGAGGGACGGCGGCACGAGTTCCTCACCCACCAGCTGTACGTCGCGAACGGCGGCTTCCACGCGGGGCGGCCCATCACCGCGGACGCGGACGCCGACGACCGGCTGTTGGTCGCGTACCCGGTGGGTGGCCCGACCCGCCGCGGACTGCTGCGGGACACGGCGCGTAACGCGGCCACCGGCCATCGCCGCACCCTCGTCGACGAGCCGTTCCTCGCCGTACGCGAACTCTGGCTGGAGACCGACCGGCCGGCGCCCGTGGAGGTGGACGGGGAGCCGTACGGCGAGACCCCGATCCGGATCGGCCTGGACCCCAACGCGCTGCGCGTCATGGCCGCCGCCGACAGCCCGGACCGCTAGGCGACGCCCGGGACCGCGCAGGCCAAACACCACACGACCAGCGTGGGCAGCCGATGAGAGAGCGACAGCCCGGGCGCCTGGACCGAGCCTCGCCAGACACCGGTCATAGGGCAAGTGAACAAGCAGTCGCGACCGAACGCGCCGTGCGGGCGCGGAGCCTCGGGCGAGCTGTCGTACGCGCGGTCGCGTCAGTCAAGCGCGCGATGTATCGGGGAGGACGGCCGAACGGGCTCATGCGGCTGATGAACCAGCTCGATGTCCTGGTGTACGAGGGCTCGGTGGTTGTCGCCGCGCCACGCTGCCGTGCTGAAGGTGCTGGGGCATCACAGCGGCAACGTCACCTCGCTTCCGGTCGCGTCACGGCCTACCGCCGTGCCGAATACCTCGTGTCGATGCTCGGGCCGGATGCGAACTGGGTGCGGAACGTCCAGGCGGCGGGCGGTAGGGCCGCGCTCCGCCGTCGGGGTCGCGAGACCCCGATCCTGATCGAGGAGATCGCGTCCGAGCGTCGCGCCGAGATCCTGCGCCGCTACCTCGCCGCCGCGCCTGGCGCACGGGCGCACCTGGGGCTGGGGCCGGCAGCCCCCTTGCCGGAGTCCCGCCGGATCGCGCCTCGTCACCCCGTGTTCCGAATCCGTGAATGCCCCGTTCGTGCCCCCACGTGAGAGGTGGACGAGTGAGCGACAGCGCCTCGCGGCCTCGTCGCCTGTCAGCCGGTCGAGCGCGGCCTACGCCTGCTCGGTCCACAGGCGCGGTCGGCGGCCGGCGTCTCCTTTCCGGTGCCGCCGTCAGTCGACGGCAGGTCTGGGCCGACCGCCGTCGTCGGCAAAGTGCGGCAGGACCATCTCGACCAGTGCCGCGACGTCAGCGTCGGTCATCGGCTCGCCGGTCATGCCCATCCGGTGGAGCAGGGTCCCGACGACGACGTCGATGAGGAGCAGGACCCGGTTCTCCGGCTCGCCGAGGGCTTCCTGGAGCGCGAGCCGGTACGGCTCCTGCAGCCGCGCGGACAGGATCTCGCGCAGGGTCGGATCGCTGACGGCGTCACTGAACACGCCGGCGAACGCGTCGCCCACCCCGGGCTCGCCGATCTTCGCCGCGATCCAATGGATGGCCGAGGAAACGAGCTGAGCTTGACTGCCGCTCGCCACCGGCACCGGGCCGAACGCGTCGAGGAGGCAGTCCACGACCAGCGCGCCCTTGGACGGCCAGCGACGGTAGATCGTCGTCTTCGCGACGCCGGCCGTGGCGGCGATGCGGTCGACGGTGGCGCGCGCGTAGCCCAGCTCGTGGACGGTGCTCAGCGTCGCGGTGAAGACGGCGGCGTTGACGCCGGTGCGCGGACGGCCGGGCGGCCTGGCGGATGTGGTCCCAGGGGTCATGTTGACACGGTAGCCGATTACGCTACCTTAGGTATCGATACTCTCGGTATCGAAACCACAAAGTGTCGAGGAGAACCATGAGCGAGGTCACCGCGGAGCGGGCACCGCTGGGCATCCGGCTGATGCAGGCCCTGGGCAAGGAGCCGGACTGGTCGGCGATGACGGCCGAGGAACTGGTGGTGCTGCGGGAGGCGGTGAACCGTGAGCGGTCGTCCCGCCTGGCGCGGCTGATCACCGGGTTTCCGGACCGCGGCGTCACGATCCAGTGGCAGGAGGTCGCACTTCCCGGACGCAGGCTCCGCGTCCGGACGTACCGGCCGTCGCCCGGGCGCGAGGGCGAAGGCGCCGCCCGGGCCGGCCTGCCACTCGTGCTCCATGTTCACGGAGGCGGATTCGTGGGCACGGCGGTGCAGAGCGACTGGGTGAACAGCCACCTCGCCGCGCGGCTACCCGGGCTCGTCGTGTCGGTCGAGCATCGGCTCCTCGATCCTCAGACTCCGCTGCAGGCGGCCGTCGACGACGGCTGGGACGTGCTTCTGCACGTGGTGCAGCACGCCGCGCAGTGGGGCATCGACCCGGCCCGGATCGCCGTCTTCGGCGAGAGCACCGGCTCGATGGTCACCGCCCTGGCCGCGATACGGGCCAAGAAGTCCGGCCCGCTCCTGCGGGCACAGGTGCTGGTCAACCCGGCCGTTGACCTCACCGCGGCGGGGTTCGAGCACGCTTCGATGCACGAACACGCCAACAGCCCGACCCTCACCATGCCGCAGATGCGGCTGTTCCAGCGGCTCGCCGTGCCGCCGGGAACGGATCCTCGCGCGTTGTCGCCGCTGTATGCCGACGACCTGAGCGGGCTGGCCCCCGCGCTCGTCGTGGTGCCGACCCTGGATCCGGTGGCCGATCACGGCCGCCGTTACGCCGAACGACTGCGGGCGGCCGGGACCGCCGCACGGCTCACCGAGTACCCCGGAGCCACGCACGCGTTCCTCAGCATGCCGGGCGTGGTACCCCAGGCCAAGGCCGCACGAGCGGAGATCACCGAGTTCCTCCGCGGGGGCCTCACCGGGTGATCGCCTCGGCCGGCCGGTTTCTGTTCCACGTCACCGCCGCCATGGCCCACATGGCCCGGGCGATCGACACAACCGGCTGGCCGACCGGGGGTACGGCCATCGGCGCGACCGCCGGCCTGGTCGTGAGGAGAGATCGATGAAGACGGGAGAACGATGAACGCCTCGGACCTTGCCCCGGTGGGGGAGCGGTCTGCCCCACCACCAATGAGGGGCGCCGAGCCCGCGGCGGAACAGACCGTGACGCGGCTGCTGCGTCCGCACCTCTGGAGTTTCGCCGCCAGCTTGTCGGCTCCGCTGAGCCGCCGTGGCGGATGGGTTGGTGGTCCGCTCCTTGTCGCGCTGGCCAGCCGTGGCGTCCTCACCCGCCGAAGTGCGGATGCTGAAGTCACCGACTGCACCGACGGGACCGGGCGGCTATCCGAAGCGGTCAGCCAGCTTCGTCAGCCTGGTGACGTACGCCGGCCAGTCATAGTCGTGAGGGATGTTGGTGTTCTCCCGCCGCAGGCCGATCGCCGTGTCGTGCTGCTCGCGCATGATGTCGGCGTGACCGGCGTGACGAGCGAGGTCGCAGGTTACGTGGACGATGATTTTTTGCAGCGTCACGTCCTGTCCACCTGGCCGCCACCACGACACCCGCCCCGGCGCGTCGAGCGGTAGCTGTTCGATCGTCTGATCCGCGAACACCCCGACACGGCGATACAGATCGATCAGCCCATCCTTCGTCTCCTCCTCCCGCGCGTACCAGTCTGCCTGCGGGTCCTCCTCGAACGCCTGCATGGGGACCAGTTCCTCAGGCGTCGGGAATTCGCGCCCGAAGGTAGGCCCGAAGTAGCCGGCTTCGACATTGAGGCAATGCTTGACGACTCCCAGCAGGTTGTTGCCGGTCGCGGTGCGGGGCAGTCTGGCCTCGCGTTCGCTCAGCCCGTCGAGCTTCCAGATCAGGTCTTCGCGAGCCGCCTGCAGGTAGTGGTGTAGCGCAGCCTTCGCATCGCCCAAGTCAGCCATGCCCGCCAGTGTTCCGTATGCGCCGGGCATCGTGCGAGGTGTCGCCTGCGAGATCAGCGCTCGGCTGGAGCGGTCGGGCATCCTCGTCCGTAGCCGCCGAGTGGGCGCTACGTACGGTCGCCAGGCGGGCGGCGCCACCCGCTCGTGCCGATGACAGCGCGTTCGATCCTGGCATGGGAGCTACTGCTGGCTGGCGTACGCAGTCGATCTCTCCGACCTGGGTCTGGTTGTTGGGGCCGAGGCTGGCTTCGGCGACCTCCGCAGCGAGTGGCTGGCGGTCCGGCGGCCCGCGCGGGACCGGGCCGTGACTCAGATGGGGATCGACGAACCGATCAGCGGAACGCCGCTCTCGTCACGCGCGCCGACCGACAGGGAGAGCGCGTCCTGGCCCCTGCCCCTGCCAAAGCAAGCTCAAGCGTGGTCGAGCACGAACGCCCGCATGAGCTTGGCGCACTCGGCCGCGTGCGTCTCCAACAAGAAGTGCCCGCCGTCGTAGATGTGCGCATCCATGCGATCGAGGGCGCGGTGGTAGGCGAGGACCTCGTCAACGTCGAAGTACGGGTCGCGCCGTCCCCACAGCACGAGCGCCGGCGGCTGGTGAGCCCGGTGGTACTCGGCGATCTCACCGAAACGCGCGACGTGGCTGGCGTAGTCACTGAACAGCGCGAACTGCGCGTCGAGGTTGCCGGGGCGGCTCATGCGCTCCCAGTCGAGGTGCCACGACTCGGGAGAGTGCAGCGTGCGCAGGTACTCGGGCAGCCCGGCGAGGTACTGGTCACGGGTGCCGGCGAAGTTCAACCAGTCCGGCAGTTCGGCGCGCCTGGCGTCGGTCGGGTCGGCCCAGTACGCCTTGGCGCTGTCCCACTGCTCGCCGAGGCCGTCCTCGTGCGCGTTGCCACTCTGGACAACAAGGCCGCGGATGCGATTCGGGGCGCGAGTGGCCAGGTGGTATCCCACCGCTGCGCCGAAGTCGTGCAGGTAGACGAAGAAGCGCTCGACCCCAAGCTGGTCGAGTAGGTTCTCGATCGTCCGTGAGAGGTTCTCGAAGGTGTAGTCGTACTTGTCGACGGTTGGCGACGAGGACATGCCGAAGCCGGGAAGATCAGGCGCGATCACGTACGCGACGTCGGCCAGCGTGGGCATGACCTCCCGGAATGTGTGCGACGAGCTCGGAAACCCGTGCAGCAGCAGTACCGTCGACCGGCCGGGACGCCCGGCCTCGCGAAAAAACACCTCCAGACCGTTGACGTCAGCCTGTCGATGGCGGACCTTCTGGATCGCCTGCATTGCGTCCTCCTCCCTCTACGTCCACGCCCCCGTGATCGGATGGGCCAGCCAGTACGCCGTCGACCAGATCACTCACCAGCCCATCGTGCCGGAACTCGAACCCGCACCGCCCGACTCGCTTCGACACCCCGCATCCGGATCTGCCGCCGTCCGCGTGCTGACTGATCAAGAGCGGTCGCGGTCGGTAGGTGGCCTGAGTCGAGGGGGCATCCTGAACTGCCGATGGAAGTGCGCTGTGCGGTCGCTGTTGCAGCGGCCGTGGACGGAAACTGCCCTGACACGGCGTGTTTCTCAATCCGCGCGTCGTGGGGAAGCCAGATCGTGGTGGGCAGGTTGTTCAACGATGCTCGGGGATGCGTTCGCCATCCGTCATCGGGCTCGAGGTTGGCGATGAAGCCGGCCACGCAACGTCGTCAATCGCGAGCCACGGCGCGGCGGCCACGGCCGTGGGCGTAAGCCCGGCAAACGCCCTGACCTCACGGTGAAGGTGGGACTGGTCGACGTAGCCGCTCTCGATGGCAACGCTGGCGGGGGAGTGGCCCGCCGCGAGAAGGTGGGCGGCGTGGTCGAACCGAACGAGTTGGGCGGCGCGCTTGGGTGTGATGCCGAGTTGGGACCGGAAGCGGGACCACAGGCGCTTGCGGCTCCAGCCGACCTCGTCCGCCAGGCCATCGACCCGCACTCGCCCCCGGCTGGTGAGCGTCCGCCGCCAGGTGTAGGCGACTTCCGGATCGATCGGTGGGCGGGCGCCCAGCCGTCGGCCGAGGATTTCCACCGCGATCGTGAACCGTTCGTCCCACGAGGCGGCGGCGCGCAGCCTGCGCTCGGCTCGCACGGCGTCGTGGCCCCAGACATCGTCGAGGGACACGACTGTCCCGCTGAACTCGGTCGATGTGCCGAGCACCGCTGCCGCCACGGACGGCTCCAGCCGGATCTGGAGGCACTCGCCGACCCCCCGGCCAGTTGCCCGAAGATCGCCGGGGAGAAGCCCGATGACGACGCTACCGCGCTCGTGCCGGCCAGGGGTGTCGTAGACGAGGCCTTCTCCCTCGCTCAGATCGACGAGCAGGGTTACGGATGGGTGTGCCACCATGGCGATGTCCACGGGTGCGGGGACACGTTGGCGGAACCCGGCCATGCTGATCCCCGGCAGTCGACCTGACAGGCGCGGCACTGCAACCTCCAGCGACGCCCAGTCGGGTTGTGTCCCGGTCGACAGCACGTGACCAGCCTATGCCTGAGGGATCACGGGCGGGGTTGGTGTTGCCGCGAAGCCCAGCAGCAGTTCGCTGGTCGCCTCGGGCGCCTCGAACATGGGGATGTGCCCGACGCCGGGCAGCAGTTCGACCCGCGCGGTCGGCGCCGCGTCGTACTGGTGCGCCGACGACGGGTCCCAGCGGGGATCGGCGGCGCCGAAGATCACCAGCACAGGGACCTCGAGGGCGGCGAGACGCTCGGGCACGCTCCGCTCGGCGATGTACTCGGTGTTGCGGCGCAGCACCGTCCTGAACACGCGGTAGGTGATGCCCTTGAGATCGGCGATCGCGTCGTCCGGGATGTCCACCGGCCGTGCGGTCGTAGCCCTGATCCCCTTGCCGATCATTGCGTCCGAACGCCTCGACCAGACGACCGGGCCGAAAATCGGGCCCAGCAGGACCCGAAGGATGGCCGGCTGTGGGAGGAGCGCCTCGGGACTCGGGCCGGTGCTGACCAGGGCGAGCGACCGCACCAGGCTGGGGCGCTGTTCGGCAAGCGCGGTGGCGACGTAGCCGCCGCTGGAGTGCCCGACCACGGCGACGTGCCGAAGGCCGAGGTCGTCGAGCAGCGCCGCCACCCTGCCCGCCTGCGCGGGCACGTCGTACGACAGCGCGGGCGGGGACTGGCCACAGCCGGGGAGATCGACCCGGATGACGTGATGGTTGGCGGCGAGTGTCGGGATCATCGGGCTCCAGGAAGCGCCCGAGGCTCCCGATCCGTGGATGAGCAGCAACGGCGGCGCCTGCAGCGGGCCGTCGTGGACCACGTGCATCCCATGCGAGTGCTCAACGTCGTACTGACTCATGCGGGGGATGATGCATGGGCTGCCGGCTATCAGTCTTGGACAAATGTCGTCGTGGAAGGGGCCGGGGCCGACCCTGAGCTGCTCGCCATCGTGCTGACCGCCGGACACCGCGGCGACAGTCCGCGGTTCATCCCGGTCCTGGACGCCATCCGTGTCCCACGGCCGACGACCGGACGCCCGAGAACTCGCCCCGGCCGGGTCCTGGCCGACACGGCGTACGCGTCGGACCCGCACCTCATTACCCCACCTCGCGCCGGGCTGCAGGTGATGGACCACGATGCGGGCTGCCCAAGTCAGGCAGGCATCAGGAACCGCTGACCCGCGGCTGCTGGTGGTCGGTCAGCCGGAACCCGACGCCGCGTACCGCGTCGATGGTCACGCCGGTGCCGAGCCCGGCGAGCTTGCGCCGCAGCCGCTTCACCAGCGACTGCACGTCGGCCCTGCGCTCCAGCCCCTCGTCACGCCAGACCGTCCGGTGCAACTCGGCGTAGCTCCACACCCGGATCGGCTCGGTGGTCAGGCTGATCAGCAGGTCGTGCTCAAGCCGCGTCAGGCCGACCTCGCGATCCCGGCAGCGAGCGGTCGACCGGGCCGAGTCGATCAGCAGCATGCCGTCGGCCGCCTCGGGCGCGGCGGCAGGGGCCGGCCCGGACGACGCCGGGGGGAGCCGCTGCGGGGCCGCGATCAGCCTGCGCAGCTCGTCGAGATCGGAGACCAGCAGCAGCGGTGCGACGCCCTCGAGGCGCTCCGCGAGTCGGATCCGCTCGGCCCGCGACGGTGCCACCGCGATCACCAGCGGAAATTGTTCCTCGGCCGGATCGCGCCCGTCCGACGCCGTGCCTTCGTCGTGTGCCCCCACAGCACCCACCCCGAAACGATGGGCAAGTTTCTGCCCAGCCTCGTCATGATCGTGACAAAAATTGGCAAGCTTCCCGACGGCTGGCCAACTGTTAGTGACAGATTGCTTACGGCAAGTTCTTGATCGTCCTTTCATGTCGATCATAGTGTCCAGACGGGCAGCCGGCGTGACCCGCGCGGTTGCCTGGGGGCCATGGAGGGTGCGTTCCGCTTCGTCCACTTGGGGAGGCGTGTTCCCCGCACCCTCCACCATGGCTCGTTCCACTCTGGGTCGTTCTGGAGGAGGCGCCACCTATGTTCAGACGTCCATTCACGAGACGCACAGCCAGATCCCTGGTGAGTGCCGGCGCGGCCTTGGTCCTCGCCGCGACAGGCCTGGCCGCATTCGGTTCCGGCGCACAGGCCGCGCTGGCCGGGGCAGGAGCAGCCTCCGCAGACGGCAAGATCCGGCCGGAGCTCAGCAAGCAGCTCCAGGGCAAGACCGAAGGGGACTTCTGGATCCGCTTCAAGGACCGGGCGGACCTGAACCAGGCCGCAGCGATCAAGGACTGGGACAAGCGCGGCGCCGCGGTCGTGGCGGCGTTGAAGAAAACCGCCGCCGAGAGCCAGACCAAGATCCGTGCCGAGCTCGACGGCGCGGGCGCGAAGTACGAGACCTTCTGGGCCACCAACGCGATCAAGGTCAGCGGCGGCTCGCTGGCGATGGCGGAGAGCATTGCCTCCCACGCGGAGGTCGAGGGCCTGTACGCCCCGGTCGCCTACCAGGTGCCCGAGGTCACCAAGGGCACCGACGAGAAGACGGTCAACGCCCTCGAGTGGGGCATCGCCAACATCAACGCCGACGACGTCTGGTCCCAGTACGGCGTCAAGGGCGCCGGCATCACGGTGGCGAACATCGACACCGGGGTCCAGTTCGACCACCCGGCGCTGGTGAACTCCTACCGCGGCAACAACGGCGACGGCACGTTCGACCACAACTACAACTGGTACAACGCCGCCGGGACCTGCGCCGCGGCGCCCTGTGACAGCAACGGCCACGGGACCCACACCATGGGCACGATGGCCGGCTCCGCGGGCGCGAACCAGATCGGCGTGGCACCCGAGGTCAAGTGGATCGCCGCGAACGGCTGCTGCCCCAGCGACGCCGCGCTGGTCAACTCCGGCCAGTGGATGCTCGAGCCGACCGACCTCAACGGCCAGAACCCGGACGTCAGCAAGCGGCCGAACATCATCAACAACTCGTGGGGGACCACGAGCCCCTCCAACGAACCGTTCATGGAGGACGTGACGCTGGCCTGGACCGCGTCGGGCATCTTCGGTGTCTGGTCCAACGGCAACAACGGGTCGGCGTGCCAGACCAGCGGCTCCCCGGGCAGCCTGGTCAGCAACTACTCGGCCGGCGCCTACGACATCAACAACAACATCGCCGGTTTCTCGTCGCGTGGCGTAGGCCAGAACGGCGAGATCAAACCCAACATCGCGGCGCCGGGCGTGAACGTCCGGTCGAGCGTTCCGGGCGGCAGCTACGCCAGCTACAACGGCACCTCGATGGCCGCCCCGCACCTCGCGGGCGCGATCGCGCTGTTGTGGTCCGCGGCACCGGCGCTGGTCGGCGAGGTCAACCCGACCCGCGCGCTGCTGGACAACGCGGCGGTCGACAAGGCCGACACCCAGTGCGGTGGCACCACCGACGACAACAACGTGTACGGCGAGGGTCGGCTGGACGCGCTCGCGCTGCTCAACGCGGCCCCGATCGGCGACACCGGCACCCTGGCCGGCACGGTCACGGACGCGACCACCGGCGACCCGATCGCGGGCGCCAAGGTGGCCCTGACGGGCGCGGCGGACCGCGAGCTGACCACCGCCGCCAACGGGACGTACTCGTCGCTGCTCCCGGTCGGTGACTACCAGGTCGCCGTGACGGCGTTCGGCTACCAGGGCAAGACGACGCCGGCGACCGTCACCCGCGACGCGACCACGACGATCAACGTCGCGTTGACGGCGGTGCCCAGCGTCACCGTCAGCGGCTCGGTCACCGACGGGTCGGGCCACGGCTGGCCGCTCTACGCCAAGGTGACCGTCGAGGGTCCGTCCGGTGTGTCCGACTACACCACGCCCGTCAACGGCCGATACAGCATCAAGCTCCCGGCCTCGGCCACGTACAACCTCAAGGTCGAGTCGCAGTACCCGGGCTACCAGGCCGTCACCAAGGAGGTCGTGGTCGGCGGCGGCAACGTCACCGCCAACGTCGCCGTGCCGGTGGAGACCAACTCGTGCACCACGGCGCCCGGCTACCGGTTCGGCTCCGACGGCGAGTACGAGACGTTCGACGGCGCCACCGTGCCGGCTGGCTGGTCCGTGGTGGACCACGCGAACACCGGTCAGGTCTGGAAGTTCACCGACGAGGGCGGCCGCCGCAACCTGACCGGCGGCACCGGCAACTTCGCGATCGTCGACAGTGACGAGTACGGCTCCGGTGGGCGGCAGGACACGTCGCTCGTCAGCCCGGTCGTCGACCTGACCGACGTCGCGGCTCCGGTGATCCGGTTCAACCAGGACTACAACTGGTTGGGCAGCGACCGCGCCGATGTCGACCTCAGCGTCGACGGCGGCACCACCTGGACGAACGTGCTCCGGCAGGCAGCCGACGTCCGCGGGCCGCGGGTGACCGAGGTTCCGATCCCGCAGGCCGCCGGCCAGGCGCAGACCCGGGTCCGGTTCCACTACTACGACGCCTCGTACGAGTGGTGGTGGCAGGTCGACAACGTGCTGATCGGCAGCCAGGTCGTCTGCGAGCCGACCAACGGTGGCCTGGTGCTCGGCCACGTCCGTGACAAGAACACCAACGGCTACGTCAACGGTGCCACCGTCACCAGCGACGAGCGGCCGGCGGAGAAGGCCACCACCGTGGCGACGCCGGACGACGCCGGGCTGGCCGACGGCTTCTACTGGCTGTTCTCGTCGCTGACGGGCAACCACAAGTTCACCGCGAAGGCCGGCAACTACGTCAGCCAGAGCAAGCAGGTCGACGTCCAGGAGGACTGGGCGACCGCCGCGAACTTCCAGCTGGCGGCCGGCCGCCTGTCGGTCACGCCGGCTGCGGTGAGCGGAACGGTCCAGATGCCGACCGGCAAGGTCAACAAGCCGTTCACGGTGACCAACACCGGCGGGGCCCCGGTCGACGTGGAGTTCAGCGAGCGCGACGGCGGGTTCACCCTTCTGCGTGCCGACGGCTCCCGGATCAGCAAGCAGCAGGTGCTCGGCTCCACCGGCGCGCCGGAGCAGCGGCTCACCGCCCCGACGTCGTTCGCCGCGGCGGCGACGGGCAAGGCGGCGACGGCGGCCTCGGCTGCGGTCGGGCCGCAGGCCGCGCCCTGGACCGACATCGCCGACTACCCGGCGAACGTGATGGACAACCGGGTGGTGAACCTGGACGGCAAGGTGTACTCGATCGCCGGCACCAACGGGTCGGCGTCCACGACGAAGAACTTCGTCTACGACCCGATCGCGCAGATCTGGACGCCGATCGCGGATCTTCCCGGCGCCCGCAACGCCATGACGGTGGGCGTCGTGGACGGGAAGATCGTCGCGACCGGTGGCTGGGCGGCGTCCGGCCCGGACGGCACCACCTGGTCGTACGACCCGGCGGCCAACACCTGGACGGAGAAGGCCGACAACCCCGCGCCGCGCTCCGCGGCCGGGCAGGCGGTCGTCGGCGGCAAGCTGTACGCCATCGGTGGCTGCACCACGTCGTCCTGCACGCCGATGTCGAACGACGTGGTCCGGTACGACCCGGGCAGCGACAGCTGGGAGACGCTGCCCGACTACCCGAAGTCGGTGGCCTTCGCCTCCTGCGGCGGGGTCGACGGCGTCGTCTACTGCACCGGTGGCAACGACGGCTCCGCCGTGCTGAAGTCCAGCTACGCCTTCGACCCGGGGGCCAACACCTGGACCGCGATCGCCGACGCGCCGGTCGACAGTTGGGCCAGCTCGTTCGCTGTCGCCAGCGGCAAGCTCCTGGTCGTCGGCGGTGTGCAGGGCGGGGCCATCACGAACGCCGGCTTCGCCTACGACCCGGCCACCGACTCGTGGTCCAACCTGCCGAACGCCAACACGCCGCGGTACCGCGGTGCCGCGGCGTGCGGCTTCTACAAGGTCGGTGGCTCCTCCGGCAGCTTCAACGCCACGCCCGACAGCGAGGCGCTGCCCGGGTTCGAGGAGTGCGCCGAGGGCGGCGCCGACGTCAGCTGGATGACGATCGACAAGACGGCGGTCACGCTGGCGCCGGGCGAGCAGGTCACGGTCACCGTCGGGATGACGGCGAACGTCGACCAGCCGGGCACCTACTCCGGTTCGGTCGCCATCAAGGAGAACACGCCGTACACGGTGGAGCCGGTGGCCGTGACGATGAACGTGAAGCCGCCGACCACCTGGGGCAAGTTGATGGGTACGGTCACCGGGACGAGCTGCCAGGGTGCCAGCTCGCCGCTTGCCGGTGCCGTCGTCCAGATCGACTCGTGGGCGATGTCCTGGACGTTCGCCACCGACGCCGAGGGCAAGTACGCCTACTGGATGGACCGTCGGAACAACCCCATGACGATGATCGTCGCCAAGGACGGCTGGAAGCCCCAGACCCGTCAGACGAGGATCAACACCACCACCCCGACGGTGGAGGACTTCGCTCTGTCCCCCATCCGTTGTTGACAGTTGACCGCTAGCTGACAGTCCGGCCCGCCTGGTCATCGACCAGGCGGGCCGGATCAGTTTCGAGGGCGGCGGGCGGTGCGGCGTTCGAAGGCACAGGATTGCGCGTCCGAGGGCTGCTGGCGGTGCGCGTTCCGAGGGTGCGAGCGGTGCGAGGTGTCGCCCGGCAGCGTCTCCGGGCTCGCTCGGCGGCGGATCGTGGTCAGGCCGGGGCGAGGCGGAAGCCGACCCCGCGGACGGCGTGGATCGTCGCCGAGGCGTTCAGCCCGGCCAGCTTGCGCCGCACCCTCCGCACGACCGAATGCATGTCGGAGCCGCGGCCGAGGTGCTCGTTGCCCCAGACCTTGAGGTGCAGCCGCTCGTACGTCCAGACCTGCCCGGGCGCTCCCACCAGGCACAGCAGGAGATCGTGCTCCAGGCGGGTCAGCTCGATCTCGCGGTCCCGCCAGCGCAGCACCCGTCGGTCGGAATCGACGCTGAGGTCGGGTGGTGGCGCAGTGGTGCCGCCGGCGGCCGCCGTGACCACGGTCTGGACGGCTGGGGCCGCTGCCCCCGGCGGCGGGGTCTCCACCACGTCGAGGAACTCCCGTGCCTGGTCGACGCTCGAGACGATCAGAAACGCCTCCGTCCCGCCGAGCAGTCGCGCGAGCTGCCGGCGCTCGGCCGGCGAGGAAGCGATTCCGATGACCAAGGACACGGCCGGGATCCTCCTCATGCCCCACCCCTTCCGGCTCCCCACCCGTTCCGGGACAGTTGCTATACGACGCCGATCAATCGGTTTGTGACCCTGACAGGATGTCATCCTGCCTCGGCCAAAGACGGTTACATTTTGGCATCCATAAATGGGTTGACTTCCCGGTCCGGACGGAAGCGGAGAGGCCTTTGGTGGTGGGTTGACCGATCTTTCGGACATGGGCGCTCCGCCGGCGACCGGGCGAGGGCTCCCGACGCCTGCGTACCGGCCGCCGTGTCCAGCCCGCTGGTCGTTGCGGGACGCGGGCGGACGGCTCGGGCGTCGCGGCGGCCGACGTCTCGTATGCGGCGTGGTCGTTGTCCGCTTCAGCCGACACCCTGCTGAAACACACGTATGCTAATTACGGTCACGGGCCGACGGTATTTCGGCACGGGTCCATGTCGCGTCGCCCGACGCATCGGCCTGAATTGCTTGGCGGACAATTCCGGTATCGCAATGACACTGCCGCGCTCGACATGCGTGGGCGGGCAGGATGACCATGCCAGGGCTGGAACGGGCCTCCGGGCTGCCCCGCCCGGCGGGTGGCGGTGCCGCCGGGGTCAGCCGCTGAGCGGGGCGTACATCATGACCGCCACCCCGACGAGGCAGATGGCGACACCGTACCGGCCGCCTGCCCGGTCACGGACGCGCGGGGTCGCGGCCGTCCTGCGGGCCGGCGTCGGCACGCCGGGCGGCGGCGAGGAAGGCGTTGTACCGGGCGAGGTCGTCCTCCTCGCCGGTGGCCTCGGCCCGGTCGGCCGCCCGGTCGAGCCGGCCCTGCTCGCGCTGGTCGGCGCGGATCCACTGGCGCACCAGCACGATCATGACGAACGCGGCCGGTATCTCCCCGAAGGCCCAGGCGATCCCCGCGCCCAGCCTCTGGTCGTCGATCATGGAGGACGCCCACGCGGGGTGGACGGCGGAGTACCAGTCCGGGGCGATGACGGTGGTGCTCTGCATCAGGACGAGGCCGAAGAAGCCGTGGGCCATCATCGCGGCCAGGTGGAGGATCACCAGCAGGGGAGGGGCGAGCCTCGGCCGGCCGGGGTCGACCCCGATGAGCACCCAGAACAGCAGGTACCCGGCGGCCACGTAGTGGACGAGCATGGCCAGGTGGCCGACGTGGGACCGCATCAGCGTGCCCAGCAGGTCGCTGAAGTACAGGCCGAAGAGGCTGCCGGCGTAGATGCCCAACGCGACCACGGGATGGGTGAGCAGCTTCGCCGGTCGGCTGTGCAGCGCCATCAGCAGCCACTCCCGGGCGCCGCGGACCTGCGGGTCCGTGGGCCGGCGCAGGGTGCGGAGGGCGAGGGTGACCGGGGCGCCGCCGACGAGCAGGATCGGCACCAGCATCGACAGCACCATGTGCTGCACCATGTGGGCGCTGAACAGCACGTACGCGTAGCGGGCCACGCCCAGGTCGGTGATCGCGGCCAGCAGCAGCATGCCGGCCAACCAGCTCGCGGTGCGGGCGACCGGCCAGCGGTGCCCGGCCCGGTGCAGCCGCCACACGCCGGCCAGGTAGCCGCCGACCCCGGCGACGGTGAGGGTCAGGAAGAACATGTCCGGCAGCGGCTGGCCCGCCAGGAGTGCCGGGGTCGGCGCGGCGGGCATCGGAAAGCCGAGCAGCTCGGTGATCGGATCGGCGTCGAGCGGGTCCCCGGACACCGGTGCGGGGCTGCGGGACAACGCCACCGACAGCCCGACGGTGGCGGCGAACACGACCAGCTCGCCGGCGGCCAGCCGACGGAACGCGCCGGGGCGGCCCGCGTGCAGGGCCGGCAGGGTCCGCGACCGGTGCAGGGCGCCGAGGACGCCCAGGATCGCCAGCGCGACGAGCTTGCCGAGGACCAACCAGCCGTAGCGGGACTGCCACAGCTCCGCCAGGGAGCCGAGGCGCACGGCGGCGTTGGCCGCCCCGCTCACGGCGACGGCCGCGAAGCAGCCCAGGGCGAGGCGGCTGTACCGGCCGGCGGTGTCGGCGAGCTGCCGGCTGCGACGGATCATCAGCAGCGCCGCCAGCCCGCCGACCCACAGCGCGGCGGCCAGCACGTGCAGGGCGAGGCTGGTCACCGCGACCTGGTGGTTGCCCGCCCCGGCGGCGTGCCCGGTGAACGCCGGCGGCAGCACCGCGACCAGGGCGACCAACGCCACCACGGCGGCGAGCCCGCGTGACACCCCCGCCCGGGCCAGCACCGCCGCCGTCAGGGCGAGCCCCGCCTGCAGCAGCAGCGCCTGGCCCTGGGAGATCGAGGAGGCGAAGCTGACCACGGTGGCGAGGCTGAGCCCGTCCACGGGGACGCCGAGCAGGTCCGAGACCGTCAGCACGATCAGCGTGGACGCGGCCACGGCCCAGCCCGCGGCCGCCGCGCCGGCGCGGCGCAGCAGCAGCCAGCCGTGCGGGGACACGCTCGGACCGTCGCCGGGCAGCAGGAACGCGGCCGTCACCACCATCCCCACCGTCAGGGTGGCGAGGCCGTCGGCGAGCAGCCGAACCACGGGCAGCGCCCACGCCGTGACCGGCCCGGGATCGGGCAGGCCGGGGATCGCGGCGGTGAGCGCGCCGCCGGCGCGCAGGCCGAGCAGGAGCACGGCCACCGCCGACGCCACGGTTGCCACCGGCACGAGCCACCCGCCGCGACCGCTGGCCGCCGGACCTACCCCGCGGGTGGTCGCCCCTGCGGTGGGGCCGGCATCCGCCGCCGCGCGCCCGGCGTCCGGGACGGGGGCCGGGTGGGACTTGGTGTCTGGCACGTCGCTTCCCTTGCTGGTGGGGAGGGCGGTGGTCGCCCGGTCGGGCTGCCCGGCGGGGCCGCCGCGACAAGGCGTCGACCTTTCCGGTCGGCTGGGCGTGCGTCAGGCGCCGGCGCGGCGACGACGCCACAGCATGGCGGCACCGCCGATGACGGCGGCCAGGACGCCGGCGGCCACCACCAGCGTCGCGGTGCCCGGCCCCCCGCCGGAGCCGCCCGCCGAGGCGGCGGGGCCGGCCGACGGGGTGGACGGGCCGGCGGCCGGTGGGGCGCTGCTCGCCGCGGTCACCTGCGGGCTGGCGCTCGCCGAGGGGTCCGCGACGGTGAACCGGTACGAACCCTGCACGGGGTGCCCGTCGGCGGAGACGACCCGGTAGGCGACGGTGTAGGTGCCGTTGGCCAGCGGGCGGTCGATCGTCACCGTCCCCGTCGTTCCGGTGACGACGGGCTCGCCGGTGGCGACCTTCGTTCGGGCGGCGTCGGTCAGTGCGATGGTGGTGAAGGCCGGATCGAGCTTCTGCATGAACGTCAGCCTGACCTGGGTCGGCGCCGTGGCCAGCTGGGCCTCCTTGGCGGGGCTGGCGGACTGCAGCGTGTTGTGCGCGGCGGCGGGAGCGGCCGGCACGAGCAGTAGCGCGGCGGCGGCCAGCGCGGCGGTGACGAGACCGGCTGCGGTCGGGCGGCGGAATCGGGTGGGCATCTCTGGTGCTTCTCCTGGTGGGTGGTGGTCAGCCGAGCAGTTGTTGGCCGATCCAGCCGCCGTCGGGGCAGCCGGGCGGGACGGCGAAGACGGCGGAGCCGATCGGGGTGGTCCACTCGTTGAGCAGGTCCCGTTCGGCGAGGCGCCGCTGGATGGGGAGGAACTGGCGGGCGATGTCGGCCTGGTAGGAGGCGAAGATCAATCCGCTGTCGGCGGTGCCGTCGGCGGTGGGTACCCCGTCGTAGTTGTACGGGCGGCGCAGGATCTTCAGCCGGTCCTCGCCGACGTGGGCGCGGGTCAGGTGGGAGAAGTCGGGGATGACGGCGAGCCCGTCGGGGCCGGTGGCGGCGAAGTCGGGCACGTCGTGTTCGGCGGCTCCGGTCAACGGGGCGCCGGTGTCGAGGCGGCGGCCGACGGCGAGTTCCCGGTCGGCGCGGCCGAGCAGGTCCCAGGTCTCCAGGTTCATGCTGATCCGGCGGACGACCAGGGTGCTGCTGTCGCGCAGCCACGCCGGCCCGTCGGGCACCCACACCGCGGTCTCCAGCGGCCCACCCGGCCTGGGGTTGGCGGTGCCGTCGAGTTGGCCGAAGAGGTTGCGCTGGGTACGCCCGCCGGGTTCGACGCCGGCGCCGCGCCGGAAGCCCTGCTGCACCCACCGGACGGCGGCGAACGGCCGGCTGTCCTTGACCAGGACCCGTTGGGCGTGGGCGACGGTGACCGGGTCGTCGGCGCAGATCTGCAGCAGCAGGTCCCCGCCCGACCAGCGGGGCTGGAGCCGGTCGACGCGGAACGAGGGCAGCGCCGCCACCGACGCCGGCCGCCGGTCCGCCAGGCCGGCGGCGGCGTAGAGGCCGGGGCCGAAGCCGAAGGTGACGGTCAGCCGGGCGGGCAGCAGCCCGAGTTCCGGCTCGGTGTCGGCCAGCGCGGGACGCCCCTGGGTGAGGCGGGCCGCGTCGTCGGTGAGCAGCCGCAACATCCGGCCCAGCGCCGCCCGGTCGGTGCCGGGCCTCAGGGTGAACGCCACGAACGACGCGTGTGCCTGCGGCTCGGTGGCGACGCCAGCCTGCCGGGGCCCGTGGAACGGCTCGACCGCACCACCGACCTCGGCCACGGGCAGTGCCTCGACGGGCCGTACTCCCGGGTCCGAACGGGTGGCGGCGCCGGCGGCGGCGCCGGCCAGGGTGCCTCCGGCGGCCAGGGCGCCGCCGGCGAGCAGGCCGCGCCTGCTCACCGGGCGGGCGGTGGGCACTCCGGTCACGACGCCGGGCCGGTGGTCGTCGCGGGCCTGCCGCTCGTGTCGGGCGCGGGTTCGCCGTGGCCGGGGGCGTAGCTCTCCTGCGCACCGGTGAACGGCTTGGCCACCGCGGTGAACGTCTGGGTCCGGCCGTCGGCGAAGGTCAGCGTGAAGCTCACCTGGTCGCCGGCCCGCACCGGCCGTTTGAGGTCCATCAGCATCAGGTGGTCGCCGCCGGGCTCCAGCACGTGCGTGCTCCTGGCCTTGACCACGATGCCGCCCTGCTTGGCCCGCATGACCATCTGGCCGTCCCGCATGGCCATCTCGTGCAGTTCCATCGCCGACACGTCGGTGGCGGCGCCGGTGATCGTGACGTCGGTGTCGCCGTCGTTGACCAGGCTGCCGAACGCCGCGGTCATTCCCGTGTCGGCTGCCTTGACCCACGGGTCGCGGACGCCGAGCACACCCGCCGCGCTCGCCGTGGCCGACGGTGACGGGCTGGGCGCGCCGGCCGACGAGCCGTCGGACGAGCCGCAGCCGACCGTTCCGCCGAGCAGGAGGGCGACGCAGGTGAGGAGTGCGGCCGGGCGGCGACGCGAGCCGGCGAGCATGGTGTGGAGCATCCGGGCAGGTCCCTTCGAACGATGACGCGACGTTCGGTTGGTCGGCCCGGTAGTCGGAAAAGTTCCGACCGGGAGCCGATCCTGTCCGAAATTGATCAGGCCGCCCGGCGGTCGGGGACGCGGGCGGAACCGGGGTACGGCGGCAGCAGCCGTAGCCCCGGCGACTCGGGCTGCTCCTCGGCGGGCAGGTGCCAGCGAGGCTCGTCGGTGCGGTTGCGCCGCACCGGGCCGTCGGGGCGCAGCCCGGGGCGGGACAGCGCGACGACGAGCACGTAGCCCACGAGCAGGAAACCGTGGCTGACCAGCCGGGTGGTGTCCACCCGCCCCGTCGCCAGGTCGTTGACCGACAGCAGCACCAGCATGCCGACGAACGCGCTCAACATCGGCACCAGCCCCGTCGGGGGAGTGCGCCGGGCCGCGACGAAGAGGAACCCGGCGCCGACCGCGACGTTCCAGGCCGCCGACTCGTGCCACAGATGCCCCGCCGCCAGCCCGTCGGCTGCCGGATGCACGTGTGGGCCGGCGACGCCCCGCCCGATCTGCGCCAGGCCCAAGACCAGCTGCAGCGCCCCGATCAGCCCCAGCACCGCCCGCAGGCTGACCACGGCCCGCCCCCGCAGGCTGAGCACGGCCCGCCCCCGCCGCCGGTGCGGCGGCACCTCGGGCAGTGCGTCGAGGACGACGTCCGTGAGGTCGTCACCGGCGGCCATGATCGACAGCCGCGCCCGCCGGGTCACCGCCGCGGCCTGGTCGTACCACGTCCGGCAGCCGCCGCACCCGGCCAGGTGCGCCTCGGCCGCCGTCCGCTCGGCCGGGGACTCCTCCCCGTCCAGCTGCGCCGACAGCACCTCACGCCACTGCTCACACCCCATGCACGGGTAGTCGTTCCGATGCGGCCGTCGGTTCCCGACGTTTTTTCGCCGGCCGCCGCCGCGGCCCTGCTCAACCGGGGTGCGGCCCGCTCAGCCGGCCGCGTTCCCGCCCGGCCGCGCGGCCGTCGACCGGCCGCCGCCGTCCATGGCGGCCACGAGGTCCTCCCGGGCCCGGGCCACCCGGGAGCGGATCGTGCCGACGGGGCAACCGCAGACCTCCGCCGCCTCGGCGTAGGACAGGCCGAGCACCTGGGTGGCGACGAACGCCTCACGCCGGTCCGCCGGCAGCGCCGTGATCAGCTGCTCCAGCACCACCTGCCGATCGAACGCGCTCCGCGACGCGTCAGCGGTGTCATGCCCGTCGGTCAGCGGCACGGTCCGCGGACGGGACGTGGCGCTCCGGATGTGGTCGACGGCGACCCGGCGGGCGATCGCGAGCAGCCACGTCCGCGCCGACGACCGCCCGGCGAACGACCGCAACGACCGCACCGCCCGCAGGAAGGTCTCCTGCGCGAGGTCGTCCGCCTCCGTGGGGGAGACCAGCACGGCGAGGAAGCGCCGGACCTGCTGCTGCGTCGCCCGGACGAACCGGGCGGCGGCGTCCCGGTCACCCCGGCCGGCGGCCAGCGCCCACGCGGTGATCTCCGCGTCGTCGTCGGCCATCCGGCACCTCCCGTCAGCCCACCGGAGGAGGACGGACACCCCCACGGCGGTCACGACAAGTCGTAGTAGTAACCGGACGGTACCGTATCGCGGGCGACGCGACGTATCTCTCCCTGCGGTTGTTCGCCGGACCGGATCGGTTGACCGCCTCCCCGCGGTCGAGGGACGTCGGCATGCCGACGCCGCTGCGCGGCCCGGGCACGGCGACCGCGTCGGATCATCGGCCTGGCGCCGCACGACGGCCACCGCTGGATGGTCCGGCGGATCGCAGACCCGCCGGACCATCGACAGGTGTCAGGCCGTGGTGAGCGCCCGGTGCAGGCGTCGGGCCTCGGTGACCAGGCGGGACGACCCGCCCTGGCCGGCGACCTCGCCCAGGCCGGGCACCTCGATCCGGACACCGGTCGCGGTGGCCGTCTCCGTCGCCAGGGTCAGCAGGTCGGGCAGGCCGCGCGGCGGCCTGGGTGCGGCGAGGACCGCCGGCAACGCGGCGGCGACCAGCCGCCACACGGTCAGCGGCGCCCCGGCCAGGGCGGCGTCCCGCAGCGGCTCCACCACCCGGGTCAGCTTCACCAACTGCCTGGCGACCAGCCGGCCGAGCTGCTCACCCGCCCCACCGGCGTCGAACTGCCCCGCCCCGGCGAGCCCGAGCAGGGCGTCCAGGGCGGCGACCCGGTCCGCGCCGTGCCGGGCCCCGAGACCGTAGGCCAGGGCGAGGTCGAGGGCCACCCCGCCGGTGCCGCTGCTCTCGGCGAGTAGCGGCAGCACCACGGCGCCGTCGCGCTGGTCCATGTCCGCCGCCCCGGCCACCAACGGGAGGGTGTACGCGGCGACCACCCCCCGGTGCCCCGGCAGGATCGACGGCCACATTTTCATCCAGCCGGAGTACTCGACCCCGATCGGTGCCGGGTCGGCGGTCAGCAGGCCGTACCGGTCCTCGTACCCGTCGGGCGGGCGCAGCTCGACCAGGATCCGCTCCGGCGCCAGCTGGTCGAACTCCCAGTCGTAGCCGGCCTTGCGGGGTCGCCGGGTGACGGTTGTGGCCCGCATGACCGGCTGCGGCAGTCCGCCGCCGCGCAGCCAGGCGGCGAGCCGCTCCCCGGCCGGCGTGCCCAGCGCCGCCGCCTTGTTCGCCACCGCGTCGTCGGCGTCGGCGGGCAGGCGCAGCAGGGCCTGGGTCAGGTCCCAGTACCAGGGCGTCCGGTCGCCCCACGCCGCGAGCCGTTCCACCAGCGCCAGCGGGTCGAGCAGGCCGTTGGCGGAGGTGGGGGCGGCCAGCAGACCGGGCTGCCCCGGCTCGTCGACGTGCGCGCCGATCTCGGCGAGCCGGGCCCGCAGTAGCCGGTGCGGCGGGGGCACCCGGGGATCGGTGGTGGCCAGCTCCGGCGCCGACGGCGTCCGGTCGGTCCGGCGGACGGCGGCCAGCAGCGCCGCCCACCGGCTGCGGCGCCGGGGCTGCTGCTCGGTGGAGCCGGCGGTGAGGAGCACGTCGACCAGCACCTGGCAGAGGCAGAGCGGGTCGTAGCGGTGCTCGTTGCCCCACGACCAGTGGCGGCGGTCGACGACGGGGGCGAGGGCGGCGTGCACCCGTGGACCCTCGGTCGTGGTGACCCGGACCAGCCCGTCGAGGATCCGGTCCAGCGGTGCGCCGTGCGACGGCGTGCCGAGCAGGGCGGCGACCTCCTCGGCCAGCTCGTCCACGTGGGTGATCGGGTCGGGCGCCGGCGCGGGCGGCGCGGGCGGGGGAAGGTCGTCCCCGCGCGGCCGGCTGACCGCCGGGCCGGTCCCGACCGTCGCCGGGTCGTGACCGTGCCGGGCGGCCAGCGTGCTCGCCCGGTCGCGCAGCTCGACGGCGGGATGCCCGAGCGCCACCCCGATCACCTCGGCGACCTCCACCGCCCGGTCCCGGTGTTGCCGGGCCAACCGGTCCAGCCAGGCCAGTTGCGCCCGTACGAGCGTCTTGTCCGGCCGCAGCAGCACCTCACGCGAGGCGTCGAGCACCGCCTCGATCTCCAGGTCGGGCAGATCCCGCAACGCCTTCTGCGCCATCGTGGCGACCGGCGCCGGCGCGTCGGTGAGCAGGCGGAGGTAGTCGGTGGCCCGGGCGGCGACCTCGGCGGTGGTCGGGGTCAGCTCGTGGAGCAGGGTGGTGAAGGCGCGCAGCGCCGCCGCCCGGTCGCCGCGCAGCAGCCGGCCGAGCGAGCCGTCGATGAGCATCGTCCGGTCGACGACCCCCTCGGCGGCGAGCCGCGCCAGCGCGGTCGGCAGGACGTGCCGCTCCCGCTCCTCCCAGGTCGTGGCGACCTCGTCGAACATCATCCGCGAGCCGAGACCGTCCACCTCGAACAGGCGGGGCAGCATGGCGGCCAGGAACGGGTCGCTGCGCAACCGGTCCACCAGGGGAGTCGGCGGCCCGGAGCGGCGTCGGTCCGGCAGCTCCACCGCCCCCAGCCACAGCTCCACGAACCGGTCGTCGGTCGGCGGGGCGACCCCCTCCGCCCGTAGGAGCGCGGCGACGAACCGCCACCGCTCGACCCACGTCTGCTGGTTGACCTTCGCGGCCAGCCGGTGCGCCAGGTCGCCCAGCCAGGTGATGCCGCGCTCCTCGGCGACGCCGGACAGCAGGGCGGCGGCCCGCTCGCCGTCCGGGTTGACCGAGTTGCGGGCGAGGATCGCCGCCGCCTGTGCCGCGCTGGGCAGGCAGCCCACCACGGCGACCGCCAGGGCGGTGCCCGATCCGACCGGCCACCAGGTCGACCGGTTCCGCTCCTTGAACCAGGCGGTCAGCTCGACGCCGATCTCCCTGCGGCGCTGCTCGGGCAGGCCGGCCAGGGCGTCCGCGACCAGCGTGGCGGAGCCGTTCTGGACCAGGTCGAACAAATCGCTGGTCCCGCTGGCGGCCAGCTCCCGGCGCCGCCGTACGGTGCTCTTCATCAGCAGCGTCTGCTGGGCCCGGCTCACACCCGCTCCTCGACCTGGTCGGTGGTCAGCATCCGGGCGGCCAGCGCGTGCCGGCACGGTCCCCGCTGCCCCCGGTGCTTCGCCCACCATGGGCAGGTGCAGGTGAACCCGCCGTCCGGCAGCCGGCGGACCCGGTACACCTGGTCGCCGCTGCGGATCGTGGCGGACGTCCCGTCCCACTCGACCGCCCCGGCGTCGAGCAGTGCCCGCGCGCCGACCAGACGCGGATTGTCCCGCTCCGCCCGGCCCGCGTCGTACGGCATCACCCGGTGGAAGTACGCGGCCTCGGAGACGTCGTATCCGACCCGCCCGGCGGTGCCGAGCTGCGCCAGCGCGCCCCGGACCCGTGCCGCGTCGATCCCGGCCTCCGCCGCCAGCCGATCCACGTCGATGGCCGGGTCCCAGGAGAGTAGGGCGGCGACCAGGTCGGCGTCGTCGACGACCTCGTCCCCGGCCAGCGCGGTGAGCGCCGCGCCTTCGCCGGAGAACCCGCGGTACGGCTCGGGGGAGAGGGTCAGGGAGAGGCGCAGCGCGCCCGTGTCCAGCTCCCAGGTGCTCGGCACGGGTGCCGACCCGGCCGCGACGGTCGGCCCGTACACCCGCAGGGTCCGGGCGAACCGCAGCATCGGGCGCAGGGCGGCCAGCCGGCTCGCCCCGGCCAGGCAGACCGCGCCGGGCACGGGCCGGGAGGTCAGCCGCAGCGAGCGCCCGGCCGGCACCACCCAGAGCACCGACCGGTCGGCGGTCGTGGGCAGCCGGCGCAGGAACGCCGCCGCCTCGGCCGCCGGGACCTCCGCCCGGGGCTCGAACCTCGCGGCCAGCACCTGCACCTCGGCGAAGCCGCGCAGCCACCGCACCGGCAGCGGGACCTTCTTCTCCACCACCGCGCCGTCCATGGTGGAGACGGTCAGGTCCTCCGGGCCGACCGACAGGTGCAGCGGGTCGAGGCCGCCGACCCGGGCCAGGGCCTCCCGCAGCGGGTTGTTGACGTCGACGTTGGTGGTGCCGTGCTCCACCACGTCGCCGTCCAGGCCGTCGGGCAGGGCGTCGAGGCGGGCGTAGACCCCGCAGCAGCCGGAGAAGGACTCGAACCGGAGCCGGTCCCGACTGCCGGTCACCACGGGGTCGAGGCTCGCCGGGCTGACCGGCCGGTGGTACCGGGTCCGGGCCACCTCCGCGACCGCCAGCAGGCCGACGGCCGCCGCGTGCGGGGTGGTGAGGAAGCCGGTGAAGAACCGCGGGTTCGGCGCGGGCCCCCCACTCGTCTGCAGGGCGAGTCCATCCTGTCCCAACGCGGAGGACCCCAGATACCGGTACGTCTGCACTGCGTTCACGTCCGCGGACAGTAGAGGACCCCACCGACAGGAACCAGGCTCGTTTCCCGTCGGCTGCGATCCGGACCCGTGCGGCCTCCCGCGCGGTGGCGGCCACCTGTCCGGGGCGTGGCCTCCGGACCGGGTAGGCGGGCCAAGGAGCGCTGGACGTGCGACGCCCGGCCCTTGTCAGGACGCCGGGGTCAGCTCGATGAGGAACTCCTGGTGGGCCTCGCCGGTGCACGGCCCCTGCATCGCCTCCGCGCCGATGGGCGTGCGGGCGTCGTCCCGGATGCCGACGCACAGCCCGCTGGCCGCCGGCCGCAGCCGGTAGCCACCCGGGACCGGCGCGTCGACCCGCTCGACGGCGAACAGTTGTTCCTTCCTGCTGGCGCTGCAGTCCGTCCAGGGTTCGAGCATGTCCTGGACCGGTGGTGACTTCAGGACGGTGAGGCAGCCGATGCCGAACTGAGGATGATCCCACTGGATGTGGACGAGGTTGTCCCGGACGGGTTCGATGCGGGTGCGGGGCAGGTCGGGTTTGTCGCAAGGCTGCAGGGTCGCGACCGAGCTCGGGTACCGGCCGGTGTGCTCGCGCCCTTCCGAGAGGCACAAGGTGGGCGAGCCGACCGGATGGATCTGTGCCCACGCTCCCCCTTCGGGCAGGTCCAGGCTGCCGGAGACGACGGGCCGCTCCGGCTGACGGTCTGGCTGGTCACGCTGGTCCATCGCCCACACCGCAAGCGGGATCGCCAGGCCGGTGGCAGCCAGCAGGGCGAAGGCAGGGCGCAGCCATGGCCACCTGCGTCGGACCGGTGGGGCGTCACCCGGATCGGGTGCGTCCGGGACGTCACCCGGATCGGGTGCGTCCGGGGGCGGTGCCGTGGGCTCGGTCGCGGTGCCCAGTCGATCCCGTGCCCGCAGCCAGACGTCCACTTCCTCCTGGTCGCCTCCGCAGGCGCGGACGAACGCGGCGAGGACCTCGGCGCGCGGTAGCGCCGGCCGGCGCAGGACGTCGGCGATGGTGCTGCGCGGCAGCGCTTCGCCGCCCGCGACGGCCCGTTGTTCGAGCTGCCGGTACGTGCACCCGGACCGCTGCTTGAGCCGTGCCATGAGCGCGACGAGTTCAGCGACGGTGGCAGCCTCATCCGGTCGTTCGTCCCCCGTAGCCCCGGCCGACATGGCCCACAGGCTATCGCCACAACTCGATCGGCGGGGGCCGGGTTCGGGCGGTGAGCTGTCCGGACAGGTCCGAGGCACCGCGCTGACCAGGCCGGACATGTCGGCCGTGACCGGGACAGGCGACTGTCCTTGCCGGACACACCCGGTCCCCCCGAGGCTGACGGGACCTCCCCGTCGCGGCAGGAGCGCGCGGCGGCGGAGGCCCCGGCAGACCGCTCCCGGTCCGGCCGGTCCGGGCACCGCTCGTGCGCCCGTCGCCGCTCGGGCACGGCGGAGAGCGGTGACCCGGTGAACGAGACGGATGTCGCACTGATGTGGGAGGCGGAAGCGTGGCCCTGCCCGAATCGATCCGATACCGGATACTCGGTCCCGTACAGACGAAGTCGGCCGACGGCACCTGGCAGGACTTTCGACAGGACAAGTGGCGCACGCTGCTCGCGGTCCTGCTGGTCCGGTCGAACCACGTCGTGCCCTGCGGCGAGTTGGTGCGGCAGCTGTGGCCGGAGGAGGCGCCGGGCAGCCAACGCAAGCTGGTGCAACAGTACGTCCACCGGCTCCGCCGGAGCCTGGACGACCCCGACGGCGAAGTCCTGCGGACGCGGCCCGCCGGGTACGAGTTGCGGGTGTCCCCGGGCGAGCTGGACGTGGACCGGTTCGACGCGCTCTGCGCGGACGGCCGACGGGCGCTCGCGACGGCGGCGTACGAGGAGGCGATGGCGCACTTCGGGCAGGCGATGGCGCTGTGGCGCGGAACGGCCATGGCGGACGTCGGGAACGCCCCCGCGGTCGCGGCCGAGCGGATCCGGATGACCGAGCGCCGGCTCGCCGCGACCGAGCTGTGGTTGCGCGCGGGGCTGGCCTGCGGCCGGCACGACGTCCTGATACCGGAGCTGGAATGCCTGGTCGTCGCGCACCCGCTGCGGGAACGCTTCCGGGAGCTGCTGATGACCGCGCTCTACGAGACCGGCCGGCGGGCAGACGCCCTCAGCGTCGCCCGGCACCTGCGCTGCCTGCTCAGGGAGGAGCTGGGCATCGACCCGGGGGCCCAGATCCAGCGGCTGGAACGGACGATCCTGCTCGGGGAGGACGTGGACCTGTCGCTGCTGCGCCCGCTCGCCGTGCCCACCGACTTCTGACCGGCAGGTCACGACGGGGCGATCCGGGGTGTCGCCGCCCGACACCCCGGACCGCCCCGTCCAGACGGGGGCGGGACGCTCAGGCGGCCACCACCACGTGGTGCCCTCGCTCGGCCGGCCGACCCGGATCGCCGCCGTGCCCCGGTGCGTCCAGCAGCAGGACGTTCGCCACCCGGTGCGGCATCGCCACCCGGAGCAGGCCGTAGCCGATGCCGGCGAGCCCCATCAACAGCCCGGGCGTGCTGACCTGCTCCGGGACCCCGGCCCGGGGCGTGCCGGCGAGGACCTGCTCGGCGATCGCCCGCGCGCACCGCAGACCCAGCGCCGCGCCGTCCGGCTCGTCGAGTGCCGAACTGGCCGCCAGCAGGGTCTCGACCAACCCGAGGTCCCCGTGGCAGATGGAGTCGTTGCCGATGCCCGTGTACCGCCCGTCGACGACCAGGTCGTCGCGGACCTTGCCGGTCGCGATGCGCAGGTCCTCGCGGATCAGGTCGTGCCAGGGAGCCAGCACGGGCAGTCGCAGCATCGCCGCGCGTGCCAGTCCGATCCCGGCGGCGCCGTGGCACCAGGCGTTCATGAAGGCGCCCGGACCACTGATCACCCGCAGGTCGGGCCAGTTCCGGCGTTCCGGCGACAGGTGGTGCCGCTCGAAGCGCAACGCCCGCCCGCACACCTCGGCGAGCTGGTCGTCGCCGGTGAGCTGGGCGATCCGGGCCAGTGCGTACCCGATGCCGCTGGCGCCGTGGGAGAACCCGAGCAGCGCCGGCGCGTTCTCGTACTCGACCTGCCATCCTGTCCCGCCGGGCACGTCGATCGCGCGGTCGGCGATCGTCCTACCGGCCGCCTTGAGGGCGTCGAGGGTCTGCTCGTCGGGATGGGCGTCGTGCAGGGCGAGGATCGCCAGCGCCGCCCCGGCGGTGCCGCTGATCACGTCGAGCACCTTGTCCTCGGCGAACCGCTCCTGGCACAGCGCCGCGGCCTGCCGGGCCGCGTCGACGAGCGCGGGCGCCCGCAACACCTCGGCGAGCTGGCCCAGTACGTAGACGAGGCCGCCCAGCTCGCCGAAGCCGCCGATCGGCAGCCCGGCCCCCCGGTCCGGGCTGGCGGCGAGTTGGCGGGTCACCTCGGCGAGCTGGGCGGCGAGCTGTTCGGCGGGCCGGCGGAACCGGGCGTCGCCGGTGGCCGCGCCGAGCTGGCCGAGGAACAGGGCGACTCCGGCGACCCCGCTGTACAGGTCGATGCCGGCGTGGCCGACCTTCCAGTACCGGTCGCCGATGAAGTTCACCGACAGCCACGACGGCGCCTCGCCGTCGGCGGCCAGGGCGGCGTCGAGCAGCAGGTCCGCGATCGACCGGGCGGCCCGCACGGCGAGATCGACGTCGATCGGCGCCTCCGGCAGCGGCCTGGAGTCGACCCGCTCGGCGCGGGGCGTACCCACCGTGAGCCCGGACATGGAGGCGCGGATGCACCAGAGCTGTCGCCGCAGGTCCTCCTCGGACATCGCGCCGATCCGCGCCCGCACGGCCGCCAATCCGCTGGTCTCCAGGAAATCGCGGGCCACCACTCCCTGCGCGTCGTAGAGGTCCGTCGAGCCGGGGGTGGTGTGGAACGCCGGGATGTCCTGGTCGGCGAGCTGTCGATGTTCGCTGCCGAAGAGCACGTCGCGGTCCGGCAGGTCGACGAACGCGGAGGAGAGCACCTCGTGGAAGATCTCCCGGTCGAGCGAGTCGCGCAGCAGGTCCGGGTGCCAGGACTCCGACTGGACCCGGCCGTACGTCATCGTGGGGCGGGGGATGAACCGCACCTCGTCGTCGCGGAACCGGGCGACGGGTCCGCCGGCGGCGAGCAGGTCGTCGCGGTGGGCGGAGATGATCTGGTAGCAGTCGGTGAAGCCGGCGGCGAGGGCGTCGGTGTGGGCCAGCGCGTTGACGGGCCGGCCGTCCAGCCGTACGCGGTTCTGCGTCTCCGGCATCTCCCGGCGGTCCCGCACGACCCGCATCTCGTCGGTGCCGCCGGCGACGAAGGTGGGCAGGCGGGCGGGTGAGAGTTGGCCGCCGGAGCCGGCCAGGCCGCTCACCTCCGCGTCGTAGATGCCCTCGTCGTCGGCGGTGATGATGCGCTCGGGCAGGAGGCCGACCCGGAGCACCGAGTCCCGCACCACGCGGGGCGCCTCGCCGAAGGTGAGCGGCGCCAGTTGCGCCCCGGTGACCCGGGGCAGCACCTGGAAGATCGCCTCCAGGTCCACGGGGACGGGGTGCTCCCCGGCCGCGATGACGTTCTCCAGGTGCAGGTCCGAGCCGCAGAGGGCGTGGAACAGCGCCAGGAACGCGCCCTGCCGCCAGAAGAAGCGGTCCACCTGCTCCTCGTTCTCGCACGACGCGACGTCGACGTGCTCCACCCAGCCGTACTCGCCCCGGTCGAGGACGAGCAGCGGCCGCAGCGGTTGGCGGAGCCCGTGGGCGTTGAGCCAGTCGAGGACCTGGTTGAAGTGGACCTCCACGCTGAGGCTGCGTGGCTTGTACACCAGCTTGCGGCCGTCGGTGAAGGTGAGGATCGCGACGGTCTGGCCGCCGCGGTGGGTGTCCCCGGCGCCGAAGCTCACCCGGGCCAGGTCGGCCAGTCCGTGCCAGTCCCCACCGAAGGTCTGCCGCAGCTCGGGCAGGTCGGTGAGGAGCCGTTCGGCGAACCGGGCCCGGACGTCGACGGTGGTGCGCAGGCAGGTGACCAGCTCCCGGGCGAGCACCGGGTACTCGGCCAGGATGCCGAGCGCCGTCTCGGGCGTACGGATCTGCGCGATGAACGACGACATCCGCTCGGCCGGTGTCGCCCCGGCCAGCCGGCCCTCCACCCGGGCCACGTTCACCTCGAGGATCATCACGGAGATGATCATTTGCAGGAGTCGGTCGAGCGGCGGTTGCAGCAGCGAGTGGTCCGCCGGCAGGGTGTCGCCGTGGCCGTGCCGGGCCGCCAGCCGGGCCACCCGGCTGCCCAACTCCTCCTGGCCCCACGCCAGCAACGGCGCGATCAGGTTCAGGAACACCACGTTCCCGGCCTGGTCGTGCCCGTGGTCGTGGTCGTCGTGATCGCATCCGGTCGCCGGGCCGCCACCGGCGAGGTCGTCGAGGCGCGTCGACCCGAACCGCCGCCACGCCTCGGCGATCACGTCCAGCCAGGCCGGCCGGTCGGGGATCCTGGCGGCGAGCGACTCGGCCGGTTCGGCCAGCAGCTCGACGATCCCGTCCTCGGCCAGCCCGAGTCGTTCCCACCGGTCGAGCGAGATGTCGGTGCCGCGCAGGATGTGGCCGCCACGCCAGGCGTCCCGCCGGCGGCGACCGTAGTCGCGTTGCTCCTCCGTGATCAACGGCGTGCCTCCGGCCCGTTCGGACCGGGTCAGGCCACGCCACCAGTTCGGCGTCTGAAGAATCTCGTCGAACATGTCTCCGCCCTCATCTATCCGCGTCCGGAACGGCCGCGGCTGTCGTGGCCCGGCCTTCCGGCCCGGGGTGGACACCGTCACCACGATGCCCACCCCGGCCTGCGTGGAAATCGGTCAGTCGTCGGTATTGGAATGCGGTTTGTCGACCGCCGTCAGCAGCTTCCCGACGTGCATCCGGCCGTCATGATCCAGCAGGTGTTGGTGCAGCCGAGGCTGCCCCACTGGCAGGTGAAGCAGGTGTAGAAGGTGAACGCCCGGTCACCGCCGAAGATGTCCGCCAGATCCGAGTCCAGGCCACCGACGGCGCCCACCGGGCTCTCCGGCAGGAGGGCGATGTCGGCGTCGTCGAGCGTGGTGCGGAAGGCGGGGTCCTTCCATGCGCGCACAACCGTGTTGCTCATCAGCATCCCCAGCAGGTGCGGCAGGTCCACAGCGGGTAGCAGGTGAGGCAGGTGCGGAAGGTGTAGGGCTCCCCGTTGCAGCAGCCCATCGTCGCGGTGGACTCGGTGCCGGCGCCCCGGGTCCCGTCCGTGACCATCTCACCCAACTCGACCCGGCCGACCGGGTGGGCCGGCAGCACGGCGAGCTCGCTGTCGTCGAGAGTGGCCCGGAAAACCGGGTCCTTCCACGCCCTCGCAGCAGTTTCCATGATTTCTCCGATCGATAGAAGAAGTGTCGCCACGCCTGCCACTCCACCCGGGTGACGGGTGCGGAGATTGCGGCGGGCGGCGATGAGCCCGCGGTCAGAACAGGCGACGGAATCGGAAACTCGGCTCGGCCAGGAACCGGTGCCGCCCGATGGCGGCAGAAACCACACTGGACGCCGCCGGCTCACCGGTCAAGACCGACGGCGACCGGCTCTACCGCGACTGAATCGGCAGCGAACCGAGCGTCGACCGGAAAACAACCGGCGTCTGAAACGCTCATTCCGCTCGGCCAGAACAGCGACGGTTCGCGATCTGACGAGGGGAGGTGAC
Organism: Micromonospora sp. NPDC048063; assembly: GCF_043202855.1. NCBI lineage: Bacteria > Bacillati > Actinomycetota > Actinomycetes > Micromonosporales > Micromonosporaceae > Micromonospora > Micromonospora sp. NPDC048063. The sequence continues at coordinate 140,647 of NZ_JBIDBG010000005.1, forward strand.
AGAAATGACGGAACGACCGGAACTCGTCGAGGACCCGATCGGTCAGCTGGACCTGACCGACCTCGACCAGGAGATCAACGGTGGTAGCAGCGCGGTGTGCTTCACCATCACGGTCACGATCTCCACCTTCAAGCACAGCATCTGTGGCACCTGCGGCATCTTCAGCGTCGGCTGCTGCTGATCCCGCGACGGCGATCGGCACTCCGGTCGCGTCACCGGGTGGGCGGAGACGCCCGCCGTCTCCGCCCACCCGGAACCCGTTCCATCGTGACGAGCCGCAACGGAGAGACGTGATGGCCCCACGCAACACCGCAACGAGCGATCGCGCCGACCTCGGCAGCGACGTGTTCGACCGACCAGCCTGGTGGGCTGCCCTGTCCCTGGAGGAACGGCGGCGTGTGCCGGTGCCCGACACCGAGGCCGCCCGCAGCCGGGGCGCGCGCCGGCTCGACGCCTGGCGGACCGTCCGGGCCGCCACCGGCGGACTGGAGCCGAACCTCGCCCGGTGGCACGAGACGGGCCTCAGCGAGGAGGAGTTGGAGCTGCTCCTCGGGGAGTCCTCCGACAGCCTGCGCGACCGGGTGCCGCAGCCACCGTCGTGGCTGACGAGCGTGGCCCAGGCGTGGTCCACCGACCCCGCCGACCTGCCCGCGTTCGACGCCGGCCCGACGGCCGACCTGGGACCGACCGCCGACCTGCTCGCGCTGGTGCACCCGTTGTCGCACCGCTATCAGCAGCGGTTGCACGAGGAGGTGCGCCGGCTCGCCCGTGACCTCGGCCACCGGGGCGAGGTTCCGCCGCACCATCCGTTGCTGCGGCCGAACCACGAGGTCCACCTGGCGATGATCAGTCCGGTGCTCGCGGTCCACCTGCAGCGCGCACGCAGCGCGGGGACACTCTCCGGTGACACGCCGGCAGCACGATTCGGCGACTTCGCCCGGCAGCTTCGCCAGCCCGCGTACGCCCTGCGGATCCTCGCCGAGTATCCGACGCTCACCCGGGAGCTCGCCGACGAGATGGAGACGTGGCTGACGGTACGCAGCGAGCTGGCCCGACGCGTGCTGGCCGATCTGCCGGCGCTGCGCGCGGAGTTCGGCCTGACCGCCGCCTCGCTCGACGATCTCGTGGAGGTGCAGACCGGTGCCGGCGACACGCACCGCGGCGGGCGGAGCGTCGCGATCCTCACCTTCGCCGGCGGCGGCAAGGTGGTCTACAAGCCGCGCCCACTCGCCGTCGAGTCGCACTTCTACGCCCTGGTCGACTGGCTCAACGCCAAGGGGATGGCCTGCCCACTGCGCCGGCTGACCATCGTGGAGCGGACGGGGTACGGCTGGGTCGAGTTCGTCCACCCCGAGAGCTGCGCCGACGAGGAGGGGCTGCGCCGCTTCTACTGGCGCCAGGGCGCGTACCTGAGCCTGCTGTATCTGCTGCGCGCCTCGGACATCCACCTGGAGAACGTCATCGCCGCCGGCGAGCACCCGGTGATCGTCGACCTGGAAGCGATCTTCCAGCAGGCTCGGCCGACCACCGACACCCGGCCGCTGGTGCTGCCCACCGAGGCGATGCAGCGCATCGAAGAGTCCGTGCTGTCGATCGGCCTGCTGCCGCAGCGCCTGATCCAGCAGGACGGCGACGCGGTGGTGACCACCGAGCTGTCCGGGATGGCCGGCGGGCGAGGAGAACTGAGCCCGATGAAGGTGCCGCGGTGGCAGGACACCGGCACCGACCAGATGCGGCGGACCCGGGCCCGCATGGAGATGCCCGGCGGGCACAACCTGCCCACGGTCGCCGGCACCGCGGCGGACCCCGCCCGGTACAAGGCTGACCTGGTCGCCGGCTTCGAAGCCTGCTACCGGCTGCTGCTCGCGCACCGTGACGAGCTGGCCGCACCCGGCGGGCCGGTTGCCGCGTTCGCCGCGGACGAGATCCGGTTCATCGTGCTGCCCACCATGGTGTACGGCCGCATCCTCGGCGAATCCTGGCACCCGGTGGTGCTGGGCGACGCCCTGGACCGGGAGTGCCTGTTCGAGGTCCTCGCCACCCGCCACCCCGAGTTGGTCGCTGACCGAGCCGTCGCCGCCAGTGAGATCCGGCAGCTCGCCCGGCGGGACATCCCGTTCTTCCGGACCCGACCCGACTCCCGGGACTTGTACGACGATCGCGGCCTCGTCGTACGCGACTTCTTCCCCCACCGGGGACTGGACCTCGTCCGGGACCGGATCGCCGGGCTCTCCGCCGCCGACCTGCGCCAACAGAGCTGGGCCGTGTCGGCGTCGCTGGCCGCGCTGCAACTCGGCGACGGCCAGGGGGCCATCGCACCCCGGACGCGCGCGGCGCCGGCCGAGGAGATCGACCAGGCGCTCGCGGAGCGGGCCGCCGTCCGCCTGGGCGACCGACTCCTCGAGACCGCGCTCGGCGACCCGGCCCGGCCGGTGTGGCTGACCCTCGCGCTCGTCACCGACCGGCACTGGAGCGTCGTACCCACGGCGTTCGAGAGCTACAGCGGGCTGTCCGGGATCGCGGTGTTCCTCGGCCAACTCGGCGAGCGGACCGGCCTGGCGCGGTTCCGGTCCGCGGCCGAGGCGATCGCCGCGATGCTCAGCGGACACGTCGACGCCCTGCTCGACTGGCCGGAGACCGACCGTGACCTGCTTGGCATCGGGGGCTTCAGCGAACTGGGCGGCTACGTCCACGCGCTGACCCAGCTCGGCGCGCTGTGGCGAGCGCAACCGCTGCTGGACCAGGCACGTCGGCTCGTCCCGGAACTGCTCCGGCGGTTCGACGGCGACCGCCACCTCGACGTGGTCGCGGGCACCGCCGGGGCGGCGCTCGCGCTGCGCGCCCTGCACTCGGTCGATCCGGACGAGCGGACGTCGGTGGCGCTGCGGGCGGCCGGCGACCACCTGCTCGCCACCGCCTCGGCCCACGACCCCGGGTTGGCGTGGCCGTCCGCGATCCCCGCGCGATCGCCGCTGCTCGGCTTCTCGCACGGGGTGTCCGGCATCGCCTACGCACTTGCCGAGATCGCCCGGGTGACGGGCGGGCAGCGCTACCTCGACGCGGCCGAGCGTGCCGTGCGGTACGAGCACCTCCAGTACGACGCCGCCGCCGGCAACTGGCCCGACCACCGTGACGTCACCCCGCCGGGCACGTTCATGAACGCGTGGTGTCACGGTGCGGCCGGCGTCGCGTTGGCCCGCGCGGCCATGCTCGGCACCGTGCCCATCCCCGAGGTGCGCGCCGACCTCGACGCGGCGGTCGCCTCGGTGCGGCGCAGCCTCACCTCGGGCGAGCTGCTCACCGGCACCGGCAACGACTGCCTGTGCCACGGCGACCTCGGCCTGGCGGAAGCCCTGCTCACCGCCGGCCTGGCCACCGGCGACGGGACTCTCGTCGCGACGGCGCGCAGGGCGACGCGCGCGGTCGCCGAGACGGTGCTCGCCGGCGAGGAGCTCTGCGGCGTACCGCAGGGGATGCACGTGCCGGGACTGCTGATGGGTGCCGCCGGCATCGGCTACGGGCTGCTGCGGGCCGCTCGGCCCGACCGCACGCCGAACGTCCTGTTGCTGGCTCCGCCGATCGGCGCGGCGCCCCGCGACCGCCAACCACCCGGCCCGGCCACCGCCGCCCGTGCCGTCGCCGAGGAGGAAGCGTGACCCGCGTACCGGTGATCGTCCAGATGAGCAGCACCGAGTGTGGGCCGAGCTGCCTGGCCATGGTGCTCGGCGGGCTGGGACGCGCCACCGAGGTCCGGGAGTTGCGCGCCCACTTCGGGGTGGGACGCGACGGCACCAGCGCCCGCCGCATCCTGGAGGTGGCCCGCGAGTACGGGCTGGCCGCCCGGGGACTGCGGGTGAACGAGGCCGGGCTGGCCGGCGTCCGCCTGCCCGCCATCGCACACTGGGGCGAGGACCACTTCACGGTGCTGGAGAAGGTCGGGCGGCGCCGGATCCGGATGGTGGATCCCGGACACGGCCGGCGCCGGCTGACGCACGAGGAGTTCTTCGCGGAGTTCTCCGGCACCGTGCTGGAGTTCACGCCGGAAGAGTCGATGCGGCGCCGGCGCCGCCCGATCCGCGACCACCTCGCCCTGCGGTTCCTCCGTGACCTGGTCCGGCTGGCGCCGCTGCTCATGGTGTTGGCCGTGGCGCTCTCGGCCGTGGTGCAGGTGCTCGGGCTCGCCTCCGCCTGGGCGACGAAGTACGGCGTGGACGTCCTCATCGGGCAGCGGGCGGACACCCTGTCCCTCTTCGCCCTCGGCGTGGGCGCGTACATCGCGACGCACACCCTCGCCACCCTCTCCCGGGGGCTGGCGCTGCTGGTGCTCCAACGTCGGCTCGACGGCACCCTGGGTGAGCGTTTCATGGGCCACCTGATGCGGCTGCCGTACGCCTACTTCCAGACCCGCGGCGCGGGCGACCTGATGGGCCGGCTGAGCAGCAACATGGCGGTGCGGGACATGCTGACCTCGCAGCTGGCCACGCTCCTGCTCGACACCGTCTTCGTCTTCATCTACACCGCCCTGCTGGTGGCGCTGAGCCCGGCGTACGCGGCGGTGGTCGCGGTCCTGGCGGTTGCCCAGTTCGGCATCGTGCTGAGCACCATCCGGCTGGTCCACGAGCGTGCCCAGCGCGAGCTGGCCGCCGACGCGAAGGCGCAGAGCAGCGCGATCGACGCGCTGGCCGGGGCGGAGTTCCTGAAGAGTTCCGGGCTGTCCAACTGGGCGTTGCGCCGGTGGGCCGACCGGTTCACCGTGTCGGTGCGGGCCGGGTTCGAGCGGCGGCGGCTGGACCTCGTCAACGAGTCGGCGATGGGGATGTTCCAGGTCGCGGCGCCGCTGGTGCTCCTCCTGTTCGGCGTCGTCCAGGTGGTGGCCGGCCGGATGTCGCTCGGCACGATGCTCGGCCTGAACGTCGTCGCCGGGCTGCTGCTGGCACCCGTCGGGCAGGTGATGGGTGCGTTGCGTTACCTCCAGACGATCGGGTCCCACCTGGAGCGCATCTACGACGTGCTGGACGAGGAACCGGAACGGGCGTGCCCGCAGGCCCACCAGCCGGTCGAGCTGCGCGGCGAGATCGAGCTGCGCGGGGTCGACTTCCGGTACGACCTCGGCACACCGCTGGTGCTCAAGAACATCGACCTGCGGGTCGCGGCCGGGTCGAAGGTGGCGGTCGTCGGGTCCACCGGCTCCGGCAAGACCACCCTGGTGCGGCTGCTCACCGGGCTGCTGCGGGCGAGCGCCGGGAGCGTCCTGGTGGACGGGCGGCCCCTCGACGAGTACGACCTGGAGCCGCTACGCCAGCGCTTCGGCGTGGTCACCCAGTTCCCGTACATCTTCGGCGGTTCCATCCGCGACAACCTGACGCTCGGCCGGCTCGACGTCACCGACGACGAGCTGCGCGAGGCGTTGCGCAAGGTGCAGTTCCTGCCGGATCTGGAGCGCATGCCGATGGGCCTGAGCACCGGCGTCGGTGAGGGCGGCGGCGCGCTCTCCGGTGGCCAGCGGCAGCGGCTGGCGATCGCCCGGGCGTTGCTGGCCAGGACGAACGTGCTCCTGCTCGACGAGGCGACCAGCCACCTGGACACCCTGACCGAGGCGGCGATCGCCGCCGAACTGTCGGCGCTCGGCTGCACCCGGATCGTGATCGCACACCGGATCAGCACGGTCAGCGACGCCGACCAGATCGTCGTGCTGCATCAGGGCGAGATCGTCGAGCGCGGCACCCACGAGGAGCTGATGACACTGGGCGGCCGGTACGCCGAGCTGGCGCGGCGGCAGACGGGTCGGTTGACGGAGCGTGCGACAGCCGGGGGCTAGTCGAAGGTCCCCTGCTCAGTGGCTTCGATCCGGTCAGCGCGTTCTGCTACCGCCGCGCTGATGTTCAACCAGCGGCCCGTGTCCGACACGGACACTCGGTCGTGGGCCCGCTCCCGGGGAGTGCCGCGCGGCAACGGCGAGATCAGCGGCGGCGTCGGCCTCCGGTGGGAGGCCGACGCCGTGGCGCGATCAGAAGGGCCAATGCCCGCGGGACCCCGCCTCGATGAGCGGGATCATCGCGAACGCCGCGTCGGACAGGCCGCCGAACGTGTGCCGGTTCCCGGCCGTCGGGGCGTGCCCGACCCGGTATCCGGCCAGGTTCCAGGTGTACACCGGCACCTGCCCGGGCACCGCGGCCGTCACGTCCACCGAACGGTGCCAGTGCGCCTGCTCGTCGGTGAGGATGACCACCCGGTCGTGCCCGGCGTAGTGCCGGCGCACCGCCTTCTCGGTCTCGGTCCCGCCGCCGTAGAAATAGCCGCCGTCCTTGAACCGGCGCACCGCCGCCAGCACCGACTCGCCCGCGACGGCCGGGAACACCCGGGCGTCGTGGGAGAAGGACACGACCGTCGCGTCCTGCGCGCGGGCGGCCAGCGCCAGGCCGAACACGGTGGCCGCGTCCCAGCAGCGCAGCGTGCCGTCCTTGCTGAAGGCGCTGTTCATCGAGCCCGACGTGTCGATCAGGACCAGCGTCCGACCGTCCAGGGCGGGCACGTTCGCCAGCGCGTGCTGCAACGCCTTCTCCAGCGGGTACCCCCACCGCAGGCTCGGCGCGGCGTTGGAGGCCGACAGGAAACGCATCGGCAGCACCCGCGACCTGGCGACCTCGCCCGGGTCGGACAGCTTGGCCGCCACCGTCTCGGCGACGGCGTCGCTGACGCCGGCCTGGTCGAAGTTGCGCAGGTTGCGCAGCAGCGCCAGGTAGCCCATCGTCGGGATGATCGCCTCCCAGGCCGGGGCGTCCATCGCCGTCTGCCGCCAGCCGGCGAGGGCCTCCCACGTCATTCCGGCCGCGCCCAGCACCGCCGGGTCGGTGATCTCCTGACGCCGCTCGACCGGCAACGCCATGAGCTCGGCCCGCGCCGCCAGCACGGTCAGCGACGCCGGCAGCGGGTTGTCCCGCTGGTGCCGCCGGTCCAGCGCGTGCCGGAACAGGTCACCCTGCCGCTCGTCCTTCGCCGTCGGGTGGGTCAGGTCGATGACGTCCCCGAACCGGACGGCGTTGCGGTCGGAGTCGTACTTGAGCAGGCTCCGCTCGTGGTACAGCCGCACGGCCGCGTCGGCGATGCCCCGCTTGACCGGCTTCGGCAGCGCACGGCCGTGGCGACCCAGCCAGTAGGCGAGGGCCTCGCCCGGTTCGTCCGCGCGCTGCAACGCCGAGTCCACGATGGAGCGCGATCCGGGAATGCCGGCCGCCACCTGCGCGCGGGCGCCCTCGAGGGCGGCCACGACAGCCGCCGAACGCAGCATCGCGCCGGTGCGCAGCCACGGTACGAAGCGGGCGAACCAGTCGGGGTCGGCGACGGCGACGGTGGCGACCAGCTCACGGAACCGGGCGTCCCGGTCGGCGGCGCCCTCGTAGAAGGTGTCCTCGCCGACCATGTTCGACACGCCGAGCAGGAACAGTTCCGTCCGCGGCTCGCGGGCGAAACCCGGGGCGCCCTCGGCGGTGACGACCTCGTAGTCGTCTTCGTGCCGGTTCCTGCGCAGCTTGAGGTTGAACTTGGCCATCACGTCCCCCATGTTTCGTACGAGAGGACGCGGCCACACGCACACCCGAGACCAGAGTCGGCGACGGACTTGTCCGCCGCTCTGTCCGATTGAGCTACCCGCCCGAAGGCGTGGGGGGACTCGAACCCCCAACCTGCGGATCCGTGAAGTAACCGTCGCCTGCGCACCGGGTGTGGTGTGGTCGCGCCTCCCGAGATCGGAGCCGGCGACGGACGGGTCCTTCGCCGGGGCGTTCGCCCCTCCAGATGTAACCGTCACCTTCGCACCGGGAAGTGCGGACCCGACCGTAGCGGCGGCACCGGCGGCCGGGCAACGGAGTTTGCCGTTCCACGATGGTGGGTGGCTGGAACGGTCGCGCCGCGTACCCGAGACCAGAAGGTCGACGACGGAATGCCTATTGCTCTGCCGACTGAGCTACCAGCACAACGGCTGGAGGGGACTCGAACCCCCGACCCATAGATTAGAAGTATCCGTCGTCTGCGCACCGGGTACGCGGCGTGAGCACGTCCCGAGACCGACAACGGCGACGGGCTCGTTCGGGAAAGAAGTATCCGTCACCTTCGCACCGGGACGTGCGACGAGAACGTACAGGCTGAGGCGCCGGAGCGGCAAGGGGTTTCGCGTCCGTAGGCGTTCACGCCGCTCACCCGAGATCGAGGTCGGACACGGCGTGTGCGGGTTCGAACCGCAAGGCCCTTCTTTGTGGGCCCTCTACCAGAAGTAACCGTCCCCATCGCACCGGGTAAGCGGCGTGAACGCGCCTCCCGAGGTCGAAGCGGCAACGGAGACCGGCCCTCGCGGGCCAAGGTGACCTGGGCCGCTGGTCGACACCGCGCATCGGCGGCGGCGGGATTCGAACCCGCGTCTCCCCGTGGGAAGCGGAAGTAGCCGTTGCCTGCGCACCGGGAGGTGCCGGACCACGGTACCCACCCCGTACAGGTGAGCCAACCGCAATTGCCGCCCGAACGGCGGAAGGTCAGCGGCCGCCGCGCTTGTGCTTGGAACGGCTTGTGAACGCGGCACCGTCCCGCTTCGGGGCGGCCGACGACCGCCGCGGCGTACGCCGGGGGAACCAGCGCCCGAACGGGGCGCGGGACAGCGTCAGGGGGACCGCCACGACCAGGATCCCGAACCCGACGGCGCCCAGCCCTCCCTGTACGCGGCCCCGGTGCCCGCTGAGCTGGTCGAAGTCGGTGACGAAGTCGCTCGGATCGCGCCGGTTGACCCAGATCGGCACCTCGTCGCCGATGGACCGGCACACCTCGAAGCAGGCGACCTCCCGCGTGTACGTCCGGCCGGACAGCTCGTACCGGACGTGCATCGTGGTCGACGTGCCGCCACGCTTGGACACGCGGTCGTAGACGAGTGCCCGCGCCGGCACACCCTGCGCCCGCAGGTCGGTCTTCCAGTCGTCGAGCGCGTACTGGGTGTGGAACGGCAGCCAGAGCAGCGCGCCGCCGACCACCAGCAGCAGCACGCAGCCGGCGGTCACCCAGGCCGGGGACCGTCGCGGTGTGATCGCGGTACGCACCCGGCCATCGTGCCGGCCGCCCGCAACCCCGACCGGGAGCGGGCGGCGGGACCTCTTCGCCTCCTTCGCATCGAGGGAGGCAGGCATTCAAATGGCTCAGCTCCAGGCAGCTCAAACGCCGTTTCCCGCGTGGGAGAAGGCCGATGGCTAGTCGTCCCGGTCGAGCCCATCCAACAGGGCGGCGGCCTGCGTGAGCTGGCCTTGATGGAAGACGGGGATCCCGGCGCGGACCAGCAGTTCGGCGGCCAGACCGCGCCCGGGGATCGTGCGGCCCGTGAACGACCCGTCGTGCACCTGGCTGGTGCCGCACGTCGGACTGCGGTCCACCAGAACGGCGAGGACCACCCCGGCCGCCCGGGCCCGGTCGACGGCCCGTCGCGCCGCCACCCGGAACAGGTCTGTGACGTCCCGCCCGGTCACCTCCCGCACCCTGCCGTCACCGTCGAGCACCTCCGCCGCGACGCCGCCGACGATTTCGGCCGGTGGCCGGGGCACCGGCAACCCCACCGACAGTTCGGGACAGAACGACACCAGGCGACCCTCGGCGGCCCAGCGGTCCCAGATCGGCGAGCAGACATCCACCCCGGTCGCGTTGAACCGGACCGGACTGCCCCCCAGACAGCCGCTCACCAGCACCCTGCGCACCGGAGCACCGTAACCGCCGCCGGATGGGCCGTCGGGGCCGGGGGTGGCGGGACGGCAGCGAAGTACGGCAACCGCGCCGGCCGTACCGGACCGAGAGCGAGACCGACGTCAGCAGAGCCCGTGACCTCGGAACCAGCCGGACCAGACCGCGACGCAGCCAGCTCGGATCGAGGGGCGACTCATCGCGACAGCCGCTCGACGACCTCGGCGGTCGTGACCACCTCGCCGAGCTGGCCCCACGTCTCCAGGCTCGCCCGGTGGGCCTCGTCGGTCGCGGCCGTGCAGGCGTCGGAGACGATCACGGGTCGGTACCCGTGGTTGACCGCCTCGAAGGCGGTTCCCGCCACGGACAGGTTGGTGGCGACGCCGGTGAACAGGATTGTCTCGACCTGTCTGCGCCGCAGCACCGTGTCGAGTTCGGTACCGAAGAAGCCGGTGAGCCGCACGTGGGTGATGACGACGTCGCCCGCCTCCGGCGCGACCTCGTCGATGATGCGGGACTTCGGCGCGCCCTCCAGGAATGCCTGCCGCTCGGGGATCATGGCGAAGCTGGGCGTGTTGGGGATGAGGTCGGGGTAGCCGGGCCGGTGGGCGACCCGCGTGTAGACGACCAGCCCGCCGCTGGCGCGTACCGCCCCGGCGACCTGGGCGGCGTACGAGGCGACGCGGTGGCGGGCGACCTGCTCGGCGAAGAAGGGACCGAACAGCCCGTCGGGGCTGACGACCTCGTGCTGCCAGTGGACGCCGACCACCGCGGTGCGCGCCGGGTCGATCTCTCGCATTGTTCCTCCCGTCACAGGGCGGAGAGTTGCTGCGGTGCCGCCTGGTAGCCCTGCCTGCCTGCGGCGGCCGGCCCCCTGCCGTAGGCGTCGAACCGCCCCCACCGGCCGGGGATGCCGTGCAACGCCACGAAGTCGAGGTTAGCGGGAAGGGCGGGCCTGACGACGAGGTCTTCGCCCACCGGGTGGAGCCCGAGCATCGTCCTCAGCAGGAGCAGGGTCGCTCCGGCCGACCACGCCTGAGGGCTGCAGGCGGTGGGATAGTTGACCGGATACCTGGTGTCGGCGCGGAAGGATCCGGAGAAGGCTTCGGGCAGCCGGCCGTCGTAGAAGACGGCGGCGTCCAGGATCCCGGCGGCGATCCGCGCCGCCTCGTCGGCGTACCCGTAACGCCGCAGCCCCCAGGCGATGAAGGAGTTGTCGAACGGCCAGATGGTGCCCACGTGGTAGCCGATGGGGTTGTAGCGGCCCTGGCCCTCGGCCAGCGTGCGGACACCCCAGCCGCTGAACAGGGCGGGCGACATCAGGTGCCGCACCAGGGCCTCCGCCTTCGGCTTCTCGACGATGCCGCTCCACAGCAGGTGCCCGATGTTGGAGGACAGGGCGTCCACCTGGCGGCCGTCGCCGTCGAGGGCGAGCGCCATGTACTCGCCGTCCGCCACCCAGAAGTCGCGGTTGAAGCGCTCCTTGAGGTCGGCGGCCTCCTGCTCCAGTCGGTCCGCGTACGGCGGGTCGTTCCAGACGGTGCGGGCGAGCCGCGCGGTACGCATCTTCGCGTCGTACGCGTACCCCTGCAGCTCGCAGGTCGCGCGGGGGAAGCCCGGCAGCCGACCGTCGCGGTAGCAGATGCTGTCCCAGGAGTCCTTCCAGCACTGGTTCTCCAGACCGTTCCTGGTGTTTCGCCGCTCGTAGGAGATGTAGCCCATGCCGGTCAGGTCGGCGTAGTTGTTGATCCAGTCGATCGCCGCGCGCGCCTCGTGCTCGACCGAGCGCACGAGGTCGACGTCGCCGGTCCACCGCTCGTACTCGTCGAGCAGCACGAGGAACAGGGGAGTGGAGTCGGCGCTGCCGAAGTAGGGCGTGTGTGGCGTCTCCTCGAAGATGCTCATCTCGCCGTACCGCATCTCGTGCAGGATCCGGCCGGGCTCCTCCTCCCGGAAGTCGTCGACGCGGCTGCCCTGCCGGAGCGCGAGCACCCGGAGGGTGGTGGCGGCGAGTTCGGGTGTGAACGGCAACGCCTGCAGACTGGTGAAGATGCTGTCCCGACCGAACATGGCCATGAACCAGGGCAGGCCGGCGGCGGGGACCCTCTTGTCGTCGGCGAGGAAGGGACTGAAGCGCAGCGCGGCCAGGTCGATCAGGCTCTGCCGGTACGTGCCGCTCAGCGGCTCCCAGCCGGATTCCAGGCGCGGCGCGTTGTCCAACCACTCCAGGAGATCCTGTGCCTTGTCCCTGCCCTTGCCTGCTGCCCGCCCTGGGATCACGAGGCGCTCCAGCCCTCTGGGCATCGGGAGGTCCGGCAGGGCGCTGAGTCTGACGGTCCATCGGCTGCGAGGTTCGAGGTGGACCTCGAACGTCAGGCCGTTGTCGTCCCACGCGGCCGGCGCCGACGCGGTGATGATCGTCTCCCGTCGGAACCGCTCCCGTTCGTAACCGAGGACGAGGCGCCCGTCGTCGACCCGCCGGTAGTGTCGGCCCTTCTTCCTCACCGCCGCGTCCTTTACCTCGAAGAGGTCCGCGAAGTCGGCGTCCGCCTCGATCCTGAGGGTCACGTCGGCCGGTTCTTTGGCGTAGTTGATGACGGTCAGGTCCTCGTGGAGGCCGCTGTCCAGGCTGTGCAGCCGACGCACCCCCACAGTGCTGTTGACGTAGACGTCCTGACGCCCGGGAACCTGGAAGAACCGGTTCTCGAAGTAGTGGATGTCGTCGATGGAAAGGGTGGTCAGCCGTTCCCCGTTCACCGTCAGCACCCACTTCGACAGCAGCCGGGTGTCGTGGGCGAACAGGCCCATGGGAGCGTCGGGTGACGGGATGATGTCGCCCGAGCGGTTACACACCATGAAGGTGGTGCCGTCCAGGATGCCCACCTGGTTCTCACTCATGGTCACCTCCTCGGTGCTCCGTCCCCGCCGAACTGGGTGGCGGCGGGAACAACCTACGGAGGCTCGCGAAGAGCCGGGGGCTGCCCGCCACGGTCGCCTCGCCGCGCAGGACGGTGGTCAGGAAGTACGCCTCGCCGCTGGCGATCCGGTCGAACACCGCCCCGTCCGCCTGGACGACCGCGTCCCCGCCGGTCGCCTGCTCCGAGACCCTGATGTCGCCCTTGTCGATGGAGACGAGCCAGCGGTCGACCCGCCCGTCCCGGCTGATCTCGAAGCGGACACTGCCCTCGTCGATCGCCGTCAGACGGCGGTCGTGTCCACGCTGCGCCAGGCTGCGGAAGAAATCCTGGGTGGCATTCCCCATCGCGCCACCTCCTCAGGGCCACCATTCCCGCGAATCGCGGCTTCCGCCTCACCCGAAAGAGGTGAATTCCCCCACCGCCAACCGCCGCTGCTGCCACCCCGGCCTCCTCGACGCCGCCACGCCGCCGGCCACCGTCAGGCCGTCCGCGTCGCGGCGCGCCGGCTCGGGCCGGCGGACCCCGGCCCTACCGGCGGGCGACGCCACTAGCCTGGGACTCGATGGATCCCATCGAGGCAACGCTGCTCCTCGCCGCCGGTGTCGCCACGGGCGCCTTCAACGCGGTCGCGGGCGGCGGCTCCCTCATCGCCTTCTCGGCGCTGCTCGGCACCGGCATACCGCCGCTGACCGCCAAGCTGACCAGCACGGTCGCGGTGTTCCCCGGGAACGTGGCCAGCGTCGTGGGCGGCTACCGGGACCTGCCACCCCGGCGAGACACCAGGCGGATCCTGCCCGCCGCCGTGCTCGGCGGGGTCGCCGGGTCGGCGCTGCTGCTGCTGACGCCCAGCCGCGTCTTCGACATGATCGTGCCGTTCCTGGTGCTCGCCGCCTCCGCGGTCCTCGGCCTTCAGGGCCGCCTGAACGAGCTGGTCAGGCGCTCCGCACTGCGTGGCCGACAGAAACACCCGGCGACGCTGCAGGCGTTGGTCGCCCTGGGCGGGGTCTACGGCGGCTACATCGGCGCGGGGTTCGGCATCGTGCTGGTCGCCAGCCTGGCTCTCCTGCAGCACGAGCCGCTCACCAGGACGGTCGCCCTGAAGAACCTGCTGTCGGCCGTCATCTCGTTCACGGCGGTGGCGCTCTACGTCTTCTTCGGCACCGTCAACTGGGCGGGGGCGGCCATCCTGGTCCCGGCGACCGTCGTCGGCGGCTACGTCGGGGCGCGGCTGCTCCGCAGGCTCCCCGCTGCCCCCCTCAAAGCCGTGATCGTCACGTTCGGGGCGGTCTTCGGCCTGGTCCTGCTCTGGCGCAACGTGCGGTAGACCGGGTCGGTCGACGGCCGGGGACGGCTCGGCGGCCGGCGAGGTGTCCCGGTCCGGTCGATGACCCGGCCGGACCCGCGGCCGGCCGGTCGGCACCCGGGACACCCGCCGCGTTCGCGCACGTCCGCAACGATGTCCCCGGCGGCGTGCGGGGAACGCAGCAGTGGATCCGCGAGCCGGCCCACCGCGTACCGGCACGGCCCGGCGGCCGGTGTCCGTCGGGCGCGGGGGACCCGCCGGGCGGGCCCGGCCCCGGTCATCCCATGGGATGACCGGGGCCGGGCCGTCGCCGGTCAGGCCAGCGGAACGTGGCGGGCCAGCGCGGCGCCGCCGGCCTCGAACGCGGCCAGCAGGCCGTCGGCCGTGCCGCCGGTGACCGGGACCAGCACGGTCACCGGGTCGCCGGGGCTCAGCTGCACGGACCGTTCACCGAGCGAACGGTCACCGTCCCAGGCGTGCAGGTACGCGGTGCCCGCGCGGTCGGCGAGGACCGTCACCTGCACCCCGCCGGCCACCTGGCGCTGGCCGGTCAGCCGCAGCGCCCGCTCGGGAAGTCGGGCCACGGCGGCCGGCGCGACGCCGTCGACCGCGGACTGCGCGATGGTCTGCGGGCTGTGCACGCTGCGGGCGGCGGTGTCCGGGAACACCGGGGCGCTGGGCTGCCGCTGCGCCGGGGTGTACCCGGGCAGAGTCACCAGGCCGTAGCGGTACGGGTCGGCACGGACGCCGGTGAAGGTGGACCAGCCCAGCCGGGACTGGGAGGTCAGGTCCTGGGTGTCCGAGTCGTAGACCAGCACGTTGAAGCCCATCCGGGCCGGGTCGACGGCGTCGGGCAGCACCGCGAACGGGATGCTCGCCTCGATGGTGTAGCCGGCGTACGGCGCGGTGACCTTGCTGACCACCGTCATTCCCGGCGCGGTCGTGGCGCCCGGGCCCTGCCGGTTGTCGGCGTCGCGCTGCCAGCACGGCGGGTCGCCGCCCGCGGGGTCGTCGGTGACCGGGAAGATGCCGGCCTTGAACACCGTCGAGGTGTCCGTCGAGTTGCCCTTCGGGTCGACGATGATCTCGACGCTGTCGGTACGCCGCTGCCGCTTGCAGTCCTGCGGCACCACCTTCTTGCCGAGCACGTCGTCGGTGACCTGGACGAACACCTTCAGCGCGTCCTCGGTCCAGGCGACGCGACCCGTGGCCGAGGCGTCCTGCGGCGTGGTGGCCTGCCCCTCCCAGATCCGGGACAGGTCCAGCGCCTCGCCGGGGTACTCGTCCGGGGAGGCCACCCCGTCGACAGCGTGGTCGTGCCCGGCGTGCGGCACCTCGCTGGTCGGCACGATCTCCAGTGCGCCGGTCTCGACGGTGCTGCCGGCGGCGCTGGTGGTGGTGATGGTGATGCCGTAGTCGCCGCCGTCGCCGCCCTCGTTGGCGGTCGGCAGGGTGGCGTCGCTGTTGGTGACGGTGAAGGTGACCGCCCCGGTCGCGCCCGGCGCCAGCTCGGCGTAGCTCTTGGTCACCGCGTCGGCGGTGAAGCCGGCCGGCAGGCCGAGGGTGACGGTGCCGCCCTGGGGGGCCTCGCCGTGGTTGCGCAGGTCGACCCGGACGGTCCGGCTCTTGCCGGAGCCGACGGTGAGGACCGGCTTGATCAGGGTGTCCAGCTGCGGGTAGCCGCTGTCGCCGGCCCAGGTGCGGAACAGCCCGACCTCGGGCAGTGGCTCCAGGGTGCCGCGCACGTCGGCGACCACCCGGACCGCGCGGTCGGTGCGGCCGGTGCCCTGGCCGGTGGTCAGGCTCGCGCCGACGAGGTGCTGCTCGTTGGTGTCGGCGCCGGCGGGAACGGTCACGGTGAAGGCGACGGTCCGCTCCGTGCCGGCGGGGACGGCGCCGGGCAGCGCGCCGGAGCCGGTGGCGGTCCAGCCCTGCGGCAGCCGCAGGGAGACCCGCGGCGCGGTGAGCGCCCGGTTGTGCGGGGCGCGGACGTGCGCGGTGACCTCGACGGTCTCGCCGGGGGCGAGATCGAACCGGTCGGCGGTCAGGTAGAGCTCGGTGCCCTGGGGAAGCCCGCCGGCCGTCGTCGGCAGCACCGAGCCGCGCAGGATGGCCTCCGGCGAGGTGTCCGCCGGGTCGTATGGGACGCGGCTGTCGACCAGGGTGTAGAAGTCGCAGCGGATCTTCGCGGGGTCGGTGGGGGCGGCGGCGGTGCCGGCCCAGCCCTGGGTGACGTAGTCCCGGCGGGCGTCGACCTCGATCTCGGCCCAGGTCCTGCCGTCGGCGCTCGGGGTGCCCTCCCAGACGCCGAACACCTGGTCGGTCGGGACGGTCGGCACGAAGCTGGACGCGCACTGCGCCCCGGTTGCCGAGCTGCCGGTCCCGCCGGTACGCAGGAACTTCGCTGCCCGGAACGGCTTCAGGCCCTCCTGGGTGAGCTGCTCGGGGAAGGCGGCCGGGTCGGCGGCGGCGTGGAACGCCTCGGCGGCGAACCGGGCGGCCTGCTGGTGGTTGCCGTGGTTGCCGGGCGTCGGCGACGGGTTCATCGTCATGACGATCTCGGGCCGGGTCTGCCGGATCACCCGGACGATCTGGGCCAGGGTGTCGTCGTGCCCCCAGATCTGCTCGGACAGCGGCGCGGAGGCGGTGTACCAGAAGTCGACGCGGTCGAGGTTGTACAGGTTCTCCACGCCGGCCCGGCCGATCGCGGTGCGCTCCTCGCGCTCGCGGATGATGCCCAGCGGCGGGCCCTCCTCGAGGCCGACGGCGTTGCCGCCGCCCTCGCCGCGGGTGATGGTCACGACGCCCGCCTTGGCGCCGTGCTTCTCCTTCCACTGGCCGAGGGTGGCGAGGCTGCCGGCCTCGTCGTCGGGGTGGGCGCTGACGAAGAGGACGTCCAGGTCGACGGTGTCGGTCGGCCGGGCGTCGGTGGGGGCGGCTAGGGCGGCGGCGGGCGCCCCGGACAGGGCCAGGGCGAGCGCCGTGGGTAGCAGGAACGACTTGAGTCGCATGCAGGTCCTTTCGCGACACGCGAGGTCCGCGCAGCGGCCACCGACGTCGGGCGCGCGGTGGCGCGGACGCGGGGTCGTGGTCGGACGGCGAGACGGCGGCGGTGGGGGTGAGGGGTGCGGGGCGCGAGGGGGCGCCCCGGCACCGGGGTACGCAGCGGCACGGAGATCCGTACACACTGGAAGGCCTTCGCCCGGTGACGCTAGGGACCGGCGCGGCGGCCCGTCAATGCTTTGCAAGGTCTTTCTTTCTTTGCGAAAGAAACAAACAAGGGGTCAGGCGGTCTTCCATGCCTCGGTCGGCGGCGCGCGTGCTCGGCCCCGGCGGACCCCGCGAAGGGCGTTTCTGCTGCTCGTGAAGGTGGCCGCAAGGTAACGAGACGGTTTCGTTACTTGACTCAATAGTTCGTTCGCCGTAGGAAGGAAGTGTGACTGACGTGGTGACGCCACCGACGAGCCCGGTGAGCCGGGAGCGGTCGAAGGAGATCAAGCGGCTTTCCGTGATCTCCACCGCCCGCCAGGTGCGGGTGCTCTCCCGCGCCGAGCTGACCGAGCTCACCGGCCTGAGCCCCGCCACGCTCACCCCGCTCGTGCGGGAGCTGATCGCCGAGGGTTACCTCATCGAGCGTGGTCCCGGCGCGTCGCGCGCCGGCCGTCCCCGGGCGATGCTGGAGTTCAACCCCCGGGCCGAGCTGGTCGCCGCGGTCTCGCTGGAGCCGTCCCGGCTCAGCTGCGAGATCGCCGACAGCGACGGGACCGTGATCGCCCACCGTGCCGTGCGACTCGCCGGCGACATCGTCGACACCATCTGCCGCTCGGTGCCCGAGCTGGTCGGCGACGGCCTGCCGGCGCTGCGCGGGGTGGCCGTCGCCGCGCCCGGCATCTCCACCGGCGGCGCCGTCCGCCTGGCCCCCTCGGTCGGCCTCGTCGAGGCGCGGCCGGTGGGGGAGTCGGTGCAACGCCGGCTCGGGGTGCCCGTGCTGGTGGACAACGACGTGAACCTGATGGCCGCCGGTGAGCACGCGGTCGGCGCCGGCAGCGACGTCGCCGACCTGCTGCTGCTGCACGTCGCCGACGGCATCGGCGCCGGCCTCGTGCTTGACGGGCAGGTCCGCCGGGGCGCCGGCGGGGCCGCCGGCGAGGTCGGCTTCCTGCCGCTGGACCCGGCCGACCGGGGCCACGACGGGATCGGCCCGTTCGAGGCCCGCTGGTCGGAGAACGCCATCGCCGAGCGGGTGGTGGCGCTGGCGCCCGGGCGGCGCCCGGACTCGCCCGTGGCCGCCCTGGTGGAGCTGGCCGCCACCGACGGGCGGGCCGCCGCGTACCTCGACGAGCTGCTCGCGGCCTGGTCCCGGCTGATCGTCTCCTGCGTCTGCGTCGTCGACCCCGGGCGGGTGCTGCTCAGCGGCGCCGCCGCCCAGCTCGACGACGCCGCCGTCGACCGGCTCCAGGCGCTCGTCAGCGCCGCCGCGCCGAGCGCCACCGACGTCCGCCGGGCGGTGCTCGGCGACCGGGCGGTGCTGCACGGCGCCGTCAGCTACGCCCTCTCCGCGGCCGCCGCGGGCCTGCCCACCCTGCTGCCGACCCCCTGACCTCACACCCCGAACAACGTAGTTCCCCTCACCCTCGGAGGTACCCCATGAAACGTCGCCTTCTCCTCGCCGGCGCGCTCGCCACCGTGCTCGCCGCCGGCACCGCCTGTGGCGGCGGCGGTGACGACACGGCCAGCGGCGGCAGCGCCGAGAAGCTGACCATCTACACCGCCCGCGACAAGAAGGTCTCCGACTACGTCGTGGACCAGTTCACCGCCAAGTACCCCGAGTACAAGGGCAAGGTCGAGATCCTCAACCTCGGCGCCCAGGAGATCCTGGAGCGGGTGCGGGCCGAGAAGGCCAACCCGCAGGCCGACGTCTGGTGGGGCGGCACCCAGCAGGGCCTCGCGGCCGGCGCGTCCGAGGACCTGCTGACCTCCTGGCAGCCGGCCTTCGCCAGCAAGATGGACGCCAAGTACAAGGACGCCGAGGGCCGCTGGTTCGGGGAGATCCTGCTGCCCGAGGTCATCATGTACAACAACAAGGCCCTCACCCCGGAGCAGGCCCCGAAGGACTGGGACGACCTGCTCAAGCCGGAGTGGAAGGACAAGATCATCATCCGGGACGTGGCCGCGTCCGGCACCATGCGGTCGATCTACGCCGCGATGATCGTGCGCCAGTCCGCGGACGGCAGCAACCCGCAGCCCGGCTACGACTGGCTCAAGAAGCTCGACGCCAACACCGGCGCGTACGCGGCCAACCCGACCGACCTCTACCTGAAGCTGTCCCGCCAGCAGGGCACGCTCAGCGCCTGGAACCTGCAGGACATCCTGCTGCAGGCCCACCAGTCGAACATGCCGTTCGGCTACGTCATGCCGGCTTCCGGCGCCCCGGTGCTGGTCGACGGCCTGGCCGCGGTCAAGGGCGGCAACAGCGAGGGCGCGCAGAAGTTCATCGAGTTCCTCTTCGACGACAAGCTCCGCGCCGACCTGGCCAAGGACTACTACCAGATCCCGGCCGTGGACATCGCCGAGAAGCCGGAGTGGCTGGCCCAGCTCCAGCTCAAGCCGCTGGACGTCGACTGGAACGTGATCGGCAAGAACGAGACCGAGTGGATCAACCACTGGAACAGCCAGATCAAGAACAAGGGCTGATCGCCCGGGCGCCGGGGGCGGGCCCGTCCCGTCCCCGGCGCCCCGCCGCCCGCCCCCGGGGCGCCGGCAGGTGTGAGAGGGGAGCCCCTCTCCGCCGGAGGCGTCAGGAAGGTGCCCTTCCCGTCTCCCGCCCCCCATCCCACGACCGACAGGTCCGGTACCGCACGAAGGAGAGGACCTCATGATCGATGTCACGCTGGAGTCGGTGAGCAAGCGCTTCGCGCGCGGCGGCGACACCGCGGCCGTGGACGACGTCGACATCACCATCGCCGCCGGGGAGTTCTTCACGCTGCTCGGCCCGAGCGGCTGCGGCAAGACCACGACCCTGCGCATGGTGGCCGGGTTCTACTTCCCCACCTCCGGCCGGATCCGGTTCGGCGCGGAGGACGTCACCCGCCGACCGCCGAACAAGCGCGACACCGGCATGGTGTTCCAGAACTACGCGCTCTTCCCGCA
Source organism: Micromonospora sp. NPDC048063 (assembly GCF_043202855.1). Classification (NCBI taxonomy): domain Bacteria; kingdom Bacillati; phylum Actinomycetota; class Actinomycetes; order Micromonosporales; family Micromonosporaceae; genus Micromonospora; species Micromonospora sp. NPDC048063. The sequence continues at coordinate 160,726 of NZ_JBIDBG010000005.1, forward strand.
CATGAGCGTGGCGCAGAACGTCGCGTACGGACTCAAGATCCGCAAGGTCGGCCGGGCCGAGTCGCGGCGCCGGGTCGAGGAGGCGCTCGGTCAGGTGCACCTCGCCGGCTACGGCGACCGCCGCATCGACGAGCTCTCCGGCGGCCAGCAGCAGCGCGTCGCCCTCGCCCGGGCCCTGGTGATCCGGCCGCGCACCCTGCTGCTCGACGAGCCGCTGTCCAACCTCGACGCCAAGCTGCGCGAGGAGACCCGGGTGGAGATCCGCCGCATCCAGCGCGAGGCCGGCACCACCTCCATCTACGTCACCCACGACCAGGCCGAGGCGATGGCCATGTCGGACCGGATCGCGGTGATGCAGTCCGGCCGGGTGCAGCAGATCGGCGCCCCGCAGGAGATCTACCATCGCCCGGCGACCAGCTTCGTGGCCCGCTTCATCGGCCGCAGCAACGTGCTCTCCCTGCCGGTGGCCGGCGCCGCCGAGCAGGCCGTCACGGTGAAGCTGCCCGCCGGCGGCGAGATCGCCGTCCCCGCCCCGACCGGGCACGGCCTGCGCCAGGGCGACACCGCGCTGGTGTCGGTCCGCCCCGAGCACATCGGCCTCACCTCGGCCACCGACGCGGACGCGCTGCCCGGCCGGGTCACCGAGGTGGAGTTCACCGGGATGGCCACCAACCTCGTGGTCGACGTGGCCGGCGAGTCGGTGCAGGTCGCCGCGATCGACGTGCCGGACGGGATCGCCGCCGGCGACCAGGTCGGGCTGCGGCTCAACCGCGAGCGGATGTGGGTGGTGCGCCCGTGAGCACCATTCCCGCCACCCCCAGCCCGGCCACCGTCGCCCCGGTCACCCAGGAGCCGACGCCGCCGCGCGCGCCGCGCCGCCGGCTCGCCGACCGGTTCGCCGGCGGCACCGGCTCCCGCTGGTTCCCGTACGTCCTGGTCTTCCCGCTCGCGCTGATCCTCTTCGGGTACGTGGTGCAGCCGATGTTCGCCACCTTCGCCGAGAGCGTCGGCGTGGACGGGGTGGAGAACTACGGCGCCTTCCTCTCCGGCGACGGGGTGGCCCGCTCGTCCCTGGTCACCTCGCTGATCATCTCCGCGGCCAGTGTGCTGCTCTGCGGCATCGTCGGCGTGGCGATGGCCTTCCTGCTCAAGCGGTTCTCGTTCCCCGGCCGCCGGCTGATCGAGGCGATCATCCTGGTGCCGGCGGCCCTGCCGCCGCTGATCGGGGCGATCTCGTTCCAGCTGCTCTACAGCGAGACGGGCATCCTCCCGCGCGGGCTCCAGCAGCTCTTCGGCACCGAGAACCCCGTACTGCCGTTCAGCGGCATCGCCGGGGTGCTGGTGGTGCACACCTTCACCATGTACCCGTACTTCTACCTGTCCGCCTCCGCCGCGCTCGGCGGAATGGACCCCTCGGTGGAGGAGGCCGCGTACAACCTGGGGGCCGGTCGGGTCCGGGTGTGGCGCACGGTGCTGCTGCCGATGCTCACCCCGGCGCTGGTCTCCGCCTCGCTGCTGGTCTTCATGACCTCGCTGGCCTCGTACACCGCCCCGCTGCTGTTCGGGGTGGACCAGACCATGACCATGCAGATCTACATCAACCGCACCAACGGCGACCTGCCGATGGCCTCCACGTACGCCTCGGTGCTCGGCGTGGTGTCGGTGCTGTTCCTGCTCGGCATGCGCTGGTACGAGGGGCGGCGCAGCTACCGGTCCCAGTCGAAGGGGGTCGCCGCGCACCGGCGGGAGATCACCAACCCGTTCGGCAAGTGGCTGGCCCTGGTCGCGTCGATCCTGGCCACCGCCGTGCTGCTCGCCCCCGTGGCGACCATCGCCCTGGTGGCGTTCTCCGCCGACGGCTCCTGGACCACCGAGGTGATCCCGGCCGCCTACACCACGCAGAACTTCGTCACCATCTTCTCCGACCCCGAGGCGTTCCAGCCGATCCTCAACTCGCTGCAGATGAGCCTGATCGCGACCGTCGGCTGCGTCGTGGTCGGCGTGCTCATCGCGTACGCGGTGCGGCGGCTGGACTTCCGCGGCCGGGGCCTGCTGGACGTGGCGGTCATGCTGGCCTGGGCGCTGCCCGGCACGGTGGTGGCGATCAACCTGATCTCGGCGTTCAGCACCGGCAACGCGTTCAGCTTCGGGCAGGTGCTGATCGGCACCTTCTGGATCATGCCGCTGGCGTACTTCGTGCGGTTCCTGCCGCTGGTGTTCCGGTCCAGCTCGGCCACCCTGGCGCAGATCGACCCGTCGCTGGAGGAGGCCGCGCGCAACCTGGGCGCGTCCTGGTGGCGGGCGTTCGGCACGGTCACCCTGCGGCTGATGCTGCCCGGCGTGGTGGCCGGCGCGCTGCTCGCCTTCGTGCACGGCGTCGGCGAGTTCGTCGCCTCGGTGCTCATCTACACCTCCGACACCGCGCCGATCTCCGTGGAGATCAACAACCGGATGTACTCGTTCGAGGTCGGCACCGCCGCCGCGTACGGCATGCTCCAGGTGGTCCTGATCTTCGTGGTGATGGTGGTCTCCGGCCGGCTGGAGGGCGGCCGGCGCTCCAGCCGCGAGGCGGCGCGGTGGACGGCGTGAGCGAGGCCTGGCCGGCGGGCGGCGGGCTGGTCCCCGCCGCCCGGATCCCCGGCGGGGAACTGGCGGCGGTGGCCGAGGCGGCGGACTTCGCGGTGCTGCCGGTCGGCGCGGTCGAGTGGCACGGCCCGCACCTGCCGCTCGGCACCGACCTGATCCTCGCCCAGGGCTTCGCCGCCGAGAGCGCGGTCCCCGGCGCCGGCGACGGGACCCCGGGTGCCGCCGCAACCCCGGCCGGCGCACCCGGCACGACGGCGGGTCCGCGCGGGGTGCTCTTCCCCGCCGTGCCGTACGCCGCGTGCCCCGGCCAGACCCGGCCGTGGCCCGGCACCGTGGCGATCCGGCCGGAGATCGCGGTCGGCTACCTGGCCGACGTGATCGAGGGCATCGTGGCGGCCGGGTTCCCCCGGCTGCTGATCGTCAACGGGCACGACGCCAACATGTCCACCGTCCGGGCCGCCATGGAGTGGGTCTCCGGGCGGCGCACGGCCAGCCTGCTGCTGGTCAACTGGTTCCAGCTCGTGACCCCGGCCGAGACCGCCGAGCTGTACGGGCCGCTGCCGGCGCGCGGCCACGGCGGGGCGTACGAGACCGACGGGGTGCTCGGCTTCGACCCCGGCGCGGTGCGCCTCGACGCGGTCGCCGACCTGCCGCCGAGGCCGAAGCTGCCGGTGACCCACCCGTACGTGCTGGTGGAGTCCCGCCCCGACCCGTGGCAGGGCTGGTCGGGGCACGTCTCGCTGGCCGGCGAGGAGACCGGCCGGCGGGTCCGGGAGCTGGCCGCGACGCGGCTGCGGGAGGTCGTCGCCGCCTGGGTGGCCGCCCCGCCTCCCGCCCCGCCCACCGACGCCCCGCTGCCCGCCGACACCCTGGTCGGCGCCGCCCCGCCGCCCACGGACGTTCCGCCCGCCGGCACCCCGCCGGCCGGCGGGCCCGAGCCAGAGGAGGCACCGTGACCGTCGACCGCGGACTCGACGTCGTCGACTTCCACCTGCATTTCCGCATCGGCGCCGACGAGACGATCCGGGCGTGCGAGCACGCCGCCGGCATGCACCCCGGCGGCGAGCACGAGCGCGCCGTCCGCGCCGCCGGCTCCGCCCCGTACGCGGCGCAGTGGCGGCAGGCGTGGGGCTTCCCCGACCCCGAGCCCCCCGCGCCGCGGTGGCAGGACGAGGCGGACCGGTGGGCGCAGGAGCTGCGCGCGGTCGACATCCGCCGGGCCGTCTTCGTCACCGGCGGCGGCAACGACACCGTCGCCGACGTGGTGGACCGCCACCCCGACCTGCTGCTCGGCTTCGCCCACCACGACCCGTACGGCCCGGACGCCGCCGCCGAGCTGGAACGCGCGGTGGTCGAACGCGGCCTGCGCGGGCTGAAGCTCTTCGCCCCGCTGCTGCGCGGCCCGCTCGACGACGAGGCCCTCGACCCGCTCTGGGGCACCGCCCAGCGCCTCGGCGTGCCGGTGCTGATCCACATCGGTCACTACGGCAGCGCCGGCGGCCTCTCCCACGGCCGGTACGGCGGCCCCGACGAGCTGGCCCGGATGGCCCGCCGCTTCCCCGAACTCGCCGTGGTGGTGCCGCACTTCGGCGTCCAGCACGTGCAGGACCTGCTCTTCGCCGCCTGGGGCTGCCCCAACATCCACGTCGACACCTCCGGCTCGAACCAGTGGGTGCGCTGGATGCCGTACAAGCTGACGCTGGACGAGCTGTTCCGGCGCTGCTACGAGACCATCGGCCCGCACCGGATCGTGTTCGGCAGCGACTCGTCGTGGTTTCCGCGCGGCTACGTCACCCGCTACCTCGACGACCAGCTGCGGATCTGCCGCGAGCTGGGCCTGCCCGACGACCACCTGCGCGCGATCTTCGCCGGGAACGCCGAGCGTCTGCTCGGCCTCGACCACTGACCGGCTGACGACCGGGCGCGGCGGGTGACCGGCGCGCCCGGCACGGAAGGAAGTAGAGAACCGTCATGAACACACCCGCGCTGACCACCTACCAGCGGCACCACCTCCGGCCGACCTACGACCACCACGTCGGGCACCTGTTCCCGGCCATGGTGCGGGCCAGCCAGGCGCACGTGGTGATGCTGACCGAGCAGGGGCTCATCCCCACCGAGCGGGGCGCCCGGCTGCTGCGCGGGCTGGCCGAACTGCGCGCCGACACCGCCGGCGCGCCGGAGTTCGACGGCACGTTCGAGGACACCTACTACCTGATGGAGAAGCGGCTCGCGCAGGCGTGCGGCATCCCCACGTCCGAGCTGGACGTGCAGATGGCCCGCAGCCGCAACGACCTCGACGCCGGGGTGTTCCGGATGCTGCTGCGCGACCAGCTGCTCGGGGTCCTCGACCGGGTCCTGGCCGCCGGCGCGACCGCCCTGGACTCGGCGCACCGGTACGCCGACGTGGTCATCACCGGCTACACCCACCGCCGGCCGGCCCAGCCCACCACCATCGGGCACGCCCTCGCCGGCTACGCCGAGGCCCTCGCCGGCGAGGCCGTCGCGTACGCCGACCTGATCGAGACCCTCAACACCTCGCCGCTGGGCTCCTGCGCGTTCGCCGGCACCGACCTGGACATCTCCCCGGCCCGCGTGGCCGAGCTGCTCGGCTTCGGTGGCCTGGTCACCAACTCCTACGAGGCGGTGGCCGGCGCCGACCACCTCGTCCGGGTCGGCACCCTCAACGCCCAGGCCCTCGCGACCGGCGCCCGGCTGGCCCGCACCCTGATGGACTGGCTGAGCTGGCGCTGGGTGACCACCCCCGGCGACTTCACCCAGGGCAGCAGCATCATGCCGCAGAAGCGCAACCCGGTGGTGCTGGAACACCTCGTCTCGATGGCCGGCGCCACCGCCGCCGACGCCGCCTCCGTGCTCAACAACGTCGGCGCGGCCTGGTGGGAGGACTCCAACAACGCCACCACCGACGTGCAGGTCCGGCTCTGGGAGAGCAACGACCGCACCGACCGGTTCTTCGCCCTGCTCGGCGGCTTCCTCGCCGAGATCGAGCCGCTCGAGCCGCCGTCGCGGGAGGAGATCGTCGCCTCCGGCGCCACCACCACCGCCGCGGCGGACGCGCTGACCCGGCACGGGGTGCCGTTCCGGGCCGCCCATTCCGTGGTCGGCCGGCTGGTGCGCGGCGGCGCCCCGGACACCTGGACCGCGCAGACCGTCCGCGCGGCAGCCGAGGGGATCGCCGACGGGCTGGCCGACGCCGCCGTCGCCGACCTGATCGCCGCCGCCGTACGCCCCGAGCTGGTGCTCGACCGCGCCCAGGTCGACGGCCCCGGCGCGGACGCCGTCCGGGCCCAGGTGGCGGTGCTGCGCGGCACCTTCGACACCGTCGCCGGCCGGCTGGCCGCCGTCCGGGACCGTCTGGCCGCCGCCGACAAGGCGTTGGACGCGGTCGCCGCCGAGCGGGCGGGCCGATGAGCGCCGGCGCGAAGGCCGTGGACACGGGGACGGGACGGTGAGCGTGCGGTTGGCCGGTCGGGCCGCCGAGGCCGCCGAGGCCACCGGCGACGCGGGTGTGCTGCTCGGCATCGACTTCGGCGGCACCAAGATGGCGGTCGGGGTGGCCGACGGGCAGGGACGGCTGCTGGCCCGCGAGCGGGTCCCGACGTACGCCGAACGGGGCGCCCCGCAGGCCCTGGACCGGGCGTTGGAGCTGGCCGCGAAGCTGGTGGGGGAGGTCGGCTCGCCGGTCGTCGCGGCCGGCATCGCCTCGCCCGGCGTGGTGCGGCCGGACGGGATCGACCTGGCCCCGAACGTGCCCGGCTGGGACCGGCTGCGGCTCGCCGACGCGGTCCGGGACCGGTTGGCGGTGCCGGCGGTGGCGGTCGACAACGACCTGAACGCCGCCGCCCTGGCCGAGCTGCGGATCGGCGCGCTGCGCGACGCCGACCCCGGCCTGGTGGTCGGCCTCGGCACGGGCGTCGCGGCGGCGGCCACGGTCCGCGGGGCGGTGCTGGCCGGTCACCACGGGGCGGCCGGCGAGATCGGCTACGCCGTGGCCGGCGGCCCGTGGCCGGGCACCATGCTGGAGCTGGACTTCTCCGGCCGGGCGCTGGACGGGCTCGCGGACTCGCTCGGGCTGCCGGGCGGCGCGCCTGCCCTGGCCGCCGCCGCCGAGCGCCCCGGCCCGGCCCGGGACGCGCTGACCGCCCGGGTGGACGAGCTGGCCCGACACCTGGTCACCTGCTGCCTGCTGCTCGACCCGCAGCGGGTGGTGCTGGTCGGCGGGGTGGCCGGCAACGGACTGATCCGGGGTCTGCTGGGGGAGCGGCTCGCCGCGGTCCTGCCGTACCCGCCGGAGGTGGTCCTGTCCCGGTTCGCCGACGACGCCGCGCTGCTCGGCGCGGTCATCCTCGCCCGCGAGGCGGTCCCGACACCCCGGTGACACCCGGCGCTGACCGGCGGCCGGCTCCCGCACCGGGGGCCGGCCGCCCCGTCGTTTGTCGGTGCCCGCCGATAGGGTCCCGGCCGTGACGCACACCGACTGGTCAGACGTACGCGGGCGGCTCGCCCGGCTGGCCGCCCACCCCGACGGTGACAAGGTCTTCGGCGCCCAGTCGCACCGGTGGACGCTGGAGCCGCCGCTGCGCGCCGAGGAGATGACCGAGCTGGAGGGGCAGCTGCGGGTCGAGGTCCCCGAGGAGTACCGCTCGTTCCTGCTCGCCGCCGGCCGGGGCGGCGCCGGGCCGACCTACGGGCTGTTCCCGCTGCGCAGGGTGGACGGCCGCTGGGCGTGGGAGGGCGACGGAGCCGACCTCACCGATCGGGACACGCTGCACCAGCCGTTCCCGCACACCGAGCCCTTCAACCCGGCCGACGGGCTGCCCGAGCCCCCCGACGAGGAGGGCTACGACACCGTCGAGGCGTTCAACGAGGCCGAGGACGCCTACTGGGAACGGCACGACAGGCTGGTCTACGCCCCCGAGCACTCGATCGGGCTGCTCTACCTGTGCCACCTCGGCTGCGCGCTGCGCGAGGCGCTGGTGGTCAGCGGCCCGGCGCGCGGCCAGATGTGGGCCGACGACACCGCCGAGGGGAGCGGATTCCGGCCGCTGCGCGACGCCGACGGCACGCCGCTGGGCTTCGCCCGCTGGTACCGGCGTTGGCTCGACGAGGCCGACGCCGCCGTCGGCTGACCGTCAGCGCGGCCGGCGTACGCACGTGGCAGCTCCGTCGAACCGACGGCCGGCGAGGGCGGCAGAAGTGTCGGTGGGCCCGGCTACGGTGCGGGGCATGACCGCCCCCGGAGACGTGCCGCCGGAGTTCCTCGACCGGCTGCGGCCGATCTGTCGCGAGCTGCCGGAGAGCTACGAGGAGCCGGCCTGGGTGGGGGTGCGCTGGCGGATCCGCAAGCGCACCTTCGCCCACGTGCTCACCGTCGACCCCGACCACCAGATGGCGTACGCCCGGGCCGCCGCGACCGACGAGCCAACCTGCGTGCTGACGTTCCGCTCGCCTCTCGACGAGGTCCACGCGCTGGTGGCCGGCGGTCACCCGTTCTTCAAGCCGGACTGGGGCGCCGACGTGCTGGGCATGGTGCTCGACGACGGCGTCGACTGGGCCGAGGTCGGCGAGTTGCTCACCGAGAGCTACTGCCTGCTCGCCCCGAAGAAGCTGGCCGCCCGGATCACCGGGCCGGTTGGGCCGGCCTGAGTCCCGGCAGCACGCCGGTCACGACGACCGCCGCACCCGGCGGGCGGGTGCGGCGGCGAAGACGTTCGGCACCGACCGGCGCGTACGTCCGGCTCGGCCCGAGGTTGGCGCCCTACGCGGCCGACGCGGCCGGCCGGGGGCGTCGCGCCGACCCGGCCACGGCCGGCCGGTCGGTACGATCCGGCTGCCTCGGGACGCCGGGCGACGACGGCTGCGTGGCGGAGTCGGCCCGGGCCACGCGCAGCGCGTGCTGGGCGTTGTTCCAGGCCGGGCAGGGCCACGCCTGGTCCGCGCAGAGCAGGTTGCGGCAGCCGCCCTCCCCGTCCGGTTCGTGGGCGTCGGCCACGTCCAAGGCGAGCTTCCACAGCAGTGGATCGGTCACCTCGTCAGGACGGTCGGCCTGTCGGTCGGACCGGTCGATGCTGGTGTCGGACACGAGTGATCCCCCCTCGGGCGCAGGTGCGACTTCCACCTTTTCCATTTTTCGTGCCGGTGAAACCTCTACCCCCGGCACAGCGTGGCAGGTGTCGGGCGGACGCCCGGGGAGGCTCGCGCGGTCAGTTCAGGTCGAGGCGCATGGTGGCTGTCTCCCAGGCCCGCATCGGCGGTCGGACCACGCCGTCACCGTCGGTGGTCAGCAGGTCGCCGGGTCGGCCGAGGCGGTCCGCGCGCCACGCTGCTCGGACGTCACCGTGCCGACGACCGGGGTTGTGGCGGTCGGTCTGTGCGACCATCCGCACCTCGGTACGGCCGTCGTGGTCCCGGACGCTGGTCAACACTACACCGTGCCCGTCCACCGCCAGCCCAGTGGTCGGGGCCGGTGGCGGGAGTGACGCTGGTCGGGACGAGGCACCGCCGAGGGGCTAAGGCCGAGGGGGACCCTGCGCGGCGCGTAGGTAGGCGACCAGGAGGTCGACGATCTCGTTGGTCAGCTGTGGGGTGTCGATGTCGTCTGGTTGCTGGCTGACGTACCGGTGGACCAGGGACTCGATGACCGCTACCACGATGCGGGCGTTGCGTGCCGGTTCGGGGAGGTCGAGGGCGGGGTCCTGGCGCAGGAGTTGCTCGACGGTGTCGGCGGCGTCGGGTTCGGCCTGGTGGAATCGGGCCAGCAGCTCGGGCGGGCGCGGGGACTCCTCGAACAGCACCTTGTGCAGGCGTGGGGTCGCGTGTGTGCAGGTCGGCGTACGCGGCGACGGTCGCGGGCAGCCAATGCATCAGCGTCGGAGGGGTGGCGGTGACGGCGAGGGCCGCTCGCACGGTCGCGGCGCTCTCGTCGATGTGTGCGAGTGCGAGGGTGAGCAGGAGCGAGTCCTTGTTCGGGAAGTACTGGTACACCGAGCCGACGGAGAGCCTTGCGGCCTCGGCGATGCGGTCGGTGGTGCCCGCGGCATGCCCGTAGTCGGCGAAAACGCGAGCCGCGGCGTCGAGGATGCGCTGGCGGGTCTGCCAGGAGCGTTGCCGTTGGGGCGTTTTCCTGGGCTGATGCGGTGACGGCCGAGATGGCAAGCACCACCTGCGCTGGCTGGGCCGGCTTCACATCCCCATGTGCTGGGTGGCGAACATGGGCGCGATGAGCAACGATTCCGCGTTGACGGCGCTGGTCGCATCAGATCCCGCCGGCGGCGGCAATCGCGTCTCGCTGACGTTCCTCCGTACCTTCCTGTCCTCAGCACCACCGGTGGAGCCAGAGCAGTTCACCGCCTGCCCGGTGCTGATGGCCCACCCGGCAGCCGACCGCTGGACCCCACCGGAACTGAGCCTGCCCTTCTTCGGACGTATCACCGCACGCACGAGACTTGTGCTGTTGGACAAGGCCGGGCACCTGCCGATCGAGGAACCGGGCCTCTCCCAGATGCGGCAGGCCATCGACGGCTTCGTCAGCCAGCTTCTGCCGAGGTGACACCGCTGATCCTGACCACGAGCTGGCTGCGTGCCCGGACTGCGGCGGCCACCCTGGCGCTGCCGGCGTTCGCGCGGAGCAGCGGGTGTCTCATCGCGGCGTTCGGGCGGCCACCCAGGGAGTTGAGGTCTGGTCTCGACTCGGATCGAATCTGGCAGGAAGGGGGGAGTCTTCGTTTGCCTTGGTGGGCATCCGGCAGGCTTGGGCTATCGTCTGGGCCATTTCGTCGATGCCGTGGACCAGTGCGGTTCCGTTGATGTGCACATGTTGTGTGGCTGGGTGGGCATGGAAGAAACTGCCGGGATGAACGACGATGCCGTGCCGACTGAGTCGGGTGCAGACCGAATGCTCGTCGGGAACCGGCAGCCAGATGTGGGGTCCTTCGGTCGGTTCGAGGTTGAATCCGCGTCTGGTGAGGGCATGGCTGAATTCGGAATGCCTTCGCTTGCACTCCGCGATGAAGTCGTTCGTGTGGCGTATCGCATTCGCGTCCGTCAACTGGAACGCCAGCGCGAGTTGCAGGACGCGGCTGACCCAGCGTGATGAGTAGGTGAGTCGCAGCCACATCATGTCGATGTACTCCGGCGAGCCGCCTACCACGGCGACGCGCAGGTCGGCGCCGAAGAAGAAGTTGTAGGCCTGCATGTGCACGACACGGCTCGGAAGGTGGGTCGCCAGAGAACGCTGTGCTGACCGCATGAGGGCGGTCTGCGAAAGTTCGAAGATGGGAAATGCTTCATTCTGGAGCAGGGATGCCGCCCCGTCGATCCACGCTTCGCTGACTGTCAGTCCGGACGGCGCGTTTCCGCTGGGCTGGTAGATCATCGCGGTTGGTTTGCTGATCAGCGCAACCCGTAGTTGATCAAGATCTGGGCCGCCTGGTCGGTAGTCGATGGGGATCGTGGTGGCACCGATGGAATCCAGGATGTCGAGCACTCGTGCTTGGGTGGGTGACTCGATGATGACCCGATCGCCCGGGCGGACCACGGCGGCAAGCGCCAGTTCGATGGCGTCGATGATCCCGTGGGTGGCGAGAAAATGGTTGGTCTCGAACGGCCAGAATGGCTGGACCGCCTCCGCCAACTCGGGGGCGACCGGGTCGGCGAAGGTGTTGTGCAATGCCCGGTTGCTCAGCGCGTAGGCGAGAGCGGGCGCCAGGTCCGGAGGGGGCAGGTCATCCCTTCGTAGATTTCCCAGATCGATGGGCATCGTCGACGAGGTGCGCACCATGCTGTCGAATCGCCTGGCCCGTGGCGGCTGCGGCGGCCCGAGGACGAAGGTGCCGCCGCGGCGCCGGGTCTCGATGACGTACCGGGAGCTGAGCATCTTCCAGGCCTGCGCCACCGACGACCGGCTCATTCCCAGTTTGGCCGCCAGATCCCGCACGGTGGGCAGCTGCGACTGGGCCGGCAGGTCGCCGGACGCGATCAGGTCGAGGATCGCCCGGGCCAGCGCGTTGGTCGTGCGCAACGTGAGCCGCGACTGGATGAGTCGCATGCATTCCTGGCCATCCAGCGGCGCTGGTGGTGTCACGGTTGGTGTCCTCCGAATAGCGATACGCGCCCGAGGGTCGACGCCGTCGACCATCAAGCGCCGCGGTCGGCGGGGTAGGCGTGCCGGGTGGTGACTGTAGCCGTCGGGCGTGGGCCGCGGGGGGCGCCGGCCCGTGGGTGCGGGGCCGACCCTCGAGGAGGCGGCCAGGATATGTCCATGGACATTGGGATGTTGACCAGAACATAAGCCGAACTTAGCTTCAACGGCGTTGACCTCGAACTTTGAGGGTCCTGGCCGCGGAGTCCAGCCACCCTGGCAACCGCCCCCCGGAGTCGAACACCAGCCACACGACGTCGCGTACCCCCATCACTTGAACCAGAGGACGTGTGCCCGTGAAAGCCTCTCGACGCCTCGTGGTCGCTGTCGCGCTCGCCGCGCTGGTCGGGCCCGCAGGTTGCACGAAGATCGACGATGACAAGTCCCAGACGCCGACCGCCGCGAGCGAGGTTGCGGCCGGCGGGACGTTGACCTTGGCCGCTACCAGCGCTCCGGTGGACTGGAACCCCCTGTCCGCCGCGGGCGACACCACCGGCCAGCGCCAGCAGCAGTGGCCCTTCTATCCACATCCGTTCCTGACCAACCCCGACACCAGCGTGGTGCTCAACAAGGCGCTCCTGGAGTCCGCCGAGGTGGTTGGCGCCAGCCCGATGAAGGTCGAATACAAGATCCAGCAGAAGGCCGTCTGGTCGGACGGGACCCCGATCACCGGCAAGGACTTCGAGTACACCCAGGCGGTGCAGGACCCGAAGAAGTGCGCCGGGTGCAAGGCCGCGTTCACCGAAGGCTACTCGCTCATCACCTCTGTCGAGACCAGCAGCGACGGCAAGACGGTGACGATGGCGTACGCGAAACCGTTCGCGATGTGGCAGGCCCTGTTCAACTACATCCTGCCGGCGCACGTGGCCGAGACCTACGGGGACCTGGCGACCTCCTTCAACGAAGGCTTCGGCAAGAACGTGCCGAAGTTCTCGGGCGGGCCGTACCTGATCAAGGACTACCAGGACGGCGTCTCGATGACCATGGTCAAGAACCCCAAGTGGTACGGGGATCCGGCGAACCTGGACACCATCACGACGCGCTACATCTCGGGCCAGGGCGCGCAGATCACGGCGCTGCAGAACGGTGAGATCGATCTGGTCTACCAGAACCCGACTCTCGACACCGTCAACCAGGTGAAGGCCATGAACGGCATGACCGTTCAGGTCGGTTCGACGCTCACCTACTTCCATCTCGGCATGAAGACCACCGGCGACGTGATGAGCGACGCGGCCCTGCGCAAGGCGATCGCCACCGCGCTCGACCTCGACGACATGCGTAAGCGCACGGTCGGCCAGTACGCGCCGGACCTGGTGACGATGAAGAGCAGCACGTACGTCCCCGGGCAGAAGGTGGGTGGCATCGACGCCTACCGCGAGAACATCGACGAACTCAACATCGGCAAGGGCGACAGCAAGGCCGCGCTCGACATCCTGGAGAAGGCGGGATATCGCGTGACCGACGGCAGGCTGATCCTCCCCGACGGGAAGCCCCTGCGCGATCTGAAGATGTTGACCCTGTCCACCGACGTGCTCCGCATGGAACTCGCGCAGATCACCCAGTCCCAACTCAAGCAACTGGGCATCACCGTGGCCATCGACGCGGCCGACGGCTCGCGCTACTCGCCGGCGCTGCGTACGGGCAGCTTCGACCTCATGGCCACCGGAACGGCGCTCGACCTGGGTGCGCTGTCCCTGCAGCAGTGGTACGGCACCGGCGCGGCCCGCTCGTTCGGCTACTCGTCCGCCGAGGCGGACCGGATCCTGGCGGCGGCCGCCACCGAACTCGATCCGCGCAAGCAGGTCGAGCTGATGAACGAACTCGACCGGACCCTGATGTCCGACGGTGTGGTGCTGCCGCTGTTCGCCAGCCCGCAGATGGCCGTCCACCCGAACAAGTTCGCCAACATCTTCATCAACCCCAGCAAGTACGGAACCACCATGAATGTCGAGCAGTGGGGTCTGCGCAAGTAGTCGCGCAGACATTCGAGAAAGGATTCAGATGACCATCGACTTTGTGGTGGCCACCCCGCATGACGCGGTGGAATTCAACGACGTCTACCGCAACACCACCGCGAGTGCCGGATACATCGCCTGCAACAACATCTACAACCGGGTGGTTCTCAACGAGTGGTTCGAGATCAACCCGTTCCCGGACCTGGCCACGCACTGGGAGCAGTTGGACGGGTCGCGCCGGTGGCGCTTCCACCTCAACCAGGCGGCACGCTGGCAGGACGGCACCCCGCTGACCGCGCACGACGTCGTCTACACCCACCTGCACGCGATGAAGATGGGATACACCGGCGGTCGGTTCCTGAAGGACGTGGAGACGATCGTCGCGGTTGACGACCACACCGTCGACTACCACCTGCACACGCCCAACGCCGGATTCCTCGTCCTGCTGGGGAACTTCATCTTCACCCACATCCTGCCCCGGCACCTGTACGAGGGAACGGACTGGGCGACGAACCCGCACAACCTGAAGCCGGTCGGCTCCGGCCCGTTCCGGCTGGCGGAATGGATACCGGGCGAGCACGTCGTCATGGAGGCGGTGAAGAACCACTGGGGGCCGCAGCCGGAGATCGACCGACTGATCCTGAAGATCGTCCCGGACCGGGACGAGTGTGTCCGGATGGTGGCCCGCGGTGAGGCTCACTTCTTCCCCCAGGACACCCTGACCAAGGACCGGCTGCACCTGCTCGACGGCGCCACGGCGGACATCGAGCTGCTGCGTGACCCGGGGCCGGGAATGGCGCTGCTGGACTTCAACCACGGCCGGGAGTTCTGGCGGGACCAGCGGGTGCGGGAGGCGGTCGCCCTCGCCGTGGACCGGAAGGAGATCGCCGAACTCGGCGACCCGGGAGTTTCGCAGGCGTGGGACCACTACCTGCTGGGTTCGGTGGAGTGGGCGTTCAACCCGGATGCCAAGGCGCCGGGCCATGACGTGGAACGGGCGCGCGCGTTGCTCGACGAGGCCGGCGTGACGGCCGACGCCTCGGGCGTACGGGCCCGGCTCTCCATGTTCTACATGGACAGCTTCCACGGGCACAAACCACTGGCGGAGATGATCACGCGTCAGCTGGGCGCGATCGGCCTCGACGTCACCTTCGAGGGACTCTCGTCCGTGGACTGGGCGCGCCGGGTCACCGGCGCCCACGACTTCGACCTGATCATCGTCGGCGGATCGATGGCGCCCGACCCGGAGATCACCGCACCGAAGTACACCAGCGGCGGCCAGGGCAACATGGCCCAGCACCACAACCCTGACGTCGATGCCGCCTACCTCGCCGCACGCACGGCGGGCAGCCTGGCCGAACGCGGCGCGCACTACCGGCGCCTGCAGGAGATCTGGGCCAGGGACACCGAGTGGGTGCCGCTGTTCTGGTACGGCACGTACTTCGCCCGCAGCAGCAAGTTCTACGGCTGGTCCGACCAACTCGGCTACTCCGTGCCCTGGTGGCACTGGGGCCGCATCCGCGCGGTCTGAACCCGCGGTAACCACAGGCAGATCTCCCCGAGGAAAGGAGGCGCGGAGACATGATTCGGTTGATCCTTCGACGGCTGGCAAGCGCCGTCCTGGTCTTGCTGCTCGCTTCCATCGTGATCTTCACAGTGATCTCGGTCTCGGGAGATCCGCTGGCCGAGCTCCGGGACCGGCAACCGCCGGTCCCGGCGTCGGTGATCGCCGCCGAGGAAGCGCGGTTGGGACTGAACCGGCCGCTACCGCTGCGCTATCTGACCTGGCTCGGCGGGGTGCTCACCGGCGACTTCGGTCCGTCGACGATCGCCACCCGCGACATCGGGGCCGAGCTGGGCACCCGGGTCGGGGTCACCCTGCGCCTGGTCGTGTTGGCCATCGTGCTGGCGCTCGTGCTTTCCCTGATCGCCGGCACGGTGTCCGCGCTTCACCAGCGTCGCTGGCCGGACCTGTTGATGACCCCGGCCGCGTTCGTGCTCCTCGCGCTGCCGTCGTTCTGGCTGGCAGTGCTGTTGAAGCAGTGGGGGATCGGGCTGAACGACCTGACCGGCTACCAGATCTTCTACACGGTGGGGGAGGCGTCGGTGCCCCGACCAGAGGGCATACTGCCCCTGGCCGGGGATATCGCCGGGCACCTGGTCCTGCCGACGATCGTGCTGGCCCTGGTGCACTTCGCGACCTGGAGCCGCTACCAACGCGCGGCGGTGGCCGAGGGACTGGCCGGGGACCACGTCCGGTTCGCCGTGCTCAAGGGGCTGTCCCGCCGGCGCATCGTCAGGTCGTACGTGGTCCGCCCCGCGCTCATCCCGATCGTGACCATCGTCGCGCTGGACCTTCCGGTCGTCTTCTCCGGCGCGGTGATCACCGAGACGGTCTTCCAGTGGCGCGGCATGGGCGGGTTCCTGCTCGAGTCGATCGCGCTGCGCGACACGAACGCCGTACTCGCGTGGTTGCTCATCGCCGCGACCGCCGTGGTCGTCTTCAACCTTTTCGCCGACATCCTGTACGGCCTCGTGGATCCGCGGGTGCGTTATGCCAAATCCTGAGCTGACAAAAGATCTGGCGATCGAACCCGGCACGCCGGAGCGTGAACCCGGGACGTCGAGGCTGGCCGTCACCGCCCGCCGGTTTCTCCGGCACCGGGTGGGCATGGTCGCCCTGGGCGTACTCGTCGTCGTCATCCTCGCGGCCGTCGTCGTCCCGCCGCTCTGGCCGTACAACTACACCGACATCACGTCCGAGCTGTCGCAGGCACCGTCACCACAACACCCGATGGGTACGGACACCCTGGGCCGTGACCTGTTCGCGCTGGTGCTCCGCGGCATGCAGCAGTCGCTCCTGATCGCCTTCTCGGTCACCATCGTCGCCTGCATCATCGGCGTGGTCCTGGGCGTGACGGCCGGGTACTTCGGCAGCCTCGTCGACGCCACCGTGATGCGCGCCGTCGATCTCGTGCTCACGCTGCCCACCCTCGCCCTGGCCGCGTTCCTGGGATCGCTGGTCGCCGGCCGGGGAGTCTCCTGGCTCGGCCTCGCGCTGGTCCTCGGGGCGCTCATGTGGACCTCGGTCGCCCGCCTGGTCCGCGGCGTGGTGCTGAGTCTGCGCGAGCAGGCATTCGTGGACGCGGCGTGGGTGATGGGGGCGAGCCCGGCCCGGATCATGTTCCGGCACCTCGTGCCTAACGTTTCGGACCACATCGTGGTAGCCGGCACGCTGATGTTCGGCGTGGCGATTCTCGCCGAGAGCAGCCTGTCCTTCCTCGGGTTCGGGGTGCAGCCACCGGACACCTCGCTGGGCCTGCTGGTGGCAAACGCGCAATCGGCGGTGCTGACCCGGCCGTGGCTGTTCTACTTCCCGGGTTTCCTGATCATCACCATCGTGCTGGCGGTCAACTACGTCGGGGAGGGGCTTCGGGACGCCTTCAACCCGAAGTCCTCGCCCACCAACCCACTGGCGACACCTCGCTCAACCGTCAGCCGTCGCCGCCGCCGGGAGTTGCCCGTGCGGGAGGTGGCGGGGGAGGCACTGCTGAAGGTGTCCGACCTGTCCGTGCGGTTCGGTGCGCAGGTGGCGGTGGACTCGATCAGCCTGGAGATCCAGCCGGGCGAGGTGGTCGCCCTCGTCGGCGAGTCGGGGTCAGGAAAGTCCTTGACCGGACTGTCGCTGGTGGGGCTGCTGCCCAGCAACGCGACGGGCACCGGGTCGGTCGTCTTCGACGGCGACGAACTCACCGGCCTGAGCTTCGAGCAGTGGCGGACGTACCGGGGGCGGAGGATAGCGATGATCCTGCAAGATCCGTCCACCACCCTCAACCCGGTGCTCACCATCGGCGCCCAGTTCGAGGACTCGATGAAGCTGGCCGGCGCCGTCAGCCGCGACGAAGCCCGGCGGCGGGCGGTCGAACTCATGGAGAGCGTGGCCATCAAGGATGCGGAGGCCCGCCTCGACCAGCATCCCCATCAGCTCTCCGGCGGCATGCGCCAGCGGATCGCCATCGCCCTGGCGATGGTCCACGACCCGGATCTCATCATCGCCGACGAACCAACCACCGCCCTGGACGTCACGGTGCAGGCCCAGGTGATGGCCACCCTCGCGGTGGCTCGGGAGCGTACCGGTGCGGCCATGCTCTTCATCACCCACGATCTGGCCCTCGTCGCCGGTATCGCCGATCGCGTCGCCGTCATGTACCAGGGCGAGATCGTCGAAGAACGGGACGTCTTCGACATATTCGACGACCCTCGATCGGACTACACGCGGAAGTTGCTGTCGTTGGCCCCACGGCTCACAGGCAAGGCGGTGGAGGGGAAATGAGTGCGGAGACACGCCCCGGCGAGGCCGCCGAGCTGTTGCGGGTCATGGAGCTGGTGAAGCACTTCCGAGCGCCGCGCGCCGCCCGTCGCAGTGGACAGTCCACCGTGCACGCCCTCTGCTCGGTGTCATTCTCGGTCGGCCCGGCGGAGACCCTCGGCATCGTCGGCGAGTCAGGTTCGGGTAAGACCACACTGCTACGAACCATCCTCGGACTACAGCGGCCGACCGCGGGTCGGGTGCTGTTCCTCGGCGAGGATGTCTCCCAGCTCAAGGGCGCGAGCGCCCGCGCGTCGCAGCGTGAGCTGTCGGTCGTGTTCCAGGACCCGTACACGTCGTTGGATCCGCGGATGACGGTGGCGGACATCCTCGCCGAGCCGGCGCAGATCCATGGCCTGCCGGCGACCAGCCGGCAGGCGCTGGCCCTCCTTGACCAGGTGCGGCTGCCGGCGGCCAGCCTGCGGAAGTTTCCGCACGAGTTCTCCGGTGGTCAGCGCCAACGCATCGCGATCGCCCGCGCGTTGGCCCTGAACCCGAAGCTGATCGTGCTGGACGAGCCGGTGTCCGCACTCGACGTTTCGGTCCAGGCGGCGATCCTGGGCCTGCTGAAGGAGTTGCAGCGGGAGCGGCAGGTCTCCTACCTCTTCGTGGCGCACGACCTTGCCGTCGTCGCGGAGATCGCCCAGCGGGTCGGCGTGATGTATGGCGGGCAGATGGTCGAGTTGGGCGCGACCGAGCAGGTGATCGGCGAGCCGAGGCACCCGTACACCCGGGAACTCCTCGCGGCCGTGCCGGTGCCCGACCCGCGGATCGAACGAGCCAAGCCCCGAATGCTGCAGCGCCGGTGGCCGACGGAATCCGACGGGCTGCCGCCCTGCCCGCACGGCGACCTTCATTAGCGACCGCCGAATGGCCAGCTACTTGTCGAACTGCACAGAAACGGAGAGACGCGCCTATGTCTGTCGATTTCGTCGTGGCGACGCCGCATGACGCGGTGGAGTTCAACGATGTGTACCGGAACGTGACGGGTAGCGCCGGCTATCTGGCCTGCAACAACATCTACAACCGGGTCGTGCTGAACGAATGGTACGAGACCAACCCGTTTCCCGACCTGGCCACGCACTGGGAACAGTTGGACGGGTCGCGCCGGTGGCGCTTCCACCTCAACCAGGCGGCCCGTTGGCAGGACGGCACGCCGCTGACCGCGCACGATGTCGTCTACACCCATCTGCACGCCAAGGAGATGGGCTATCAGGGCGCGATGTTCCTGACGGATGTGGAGACCATCGTCGCGGTCAACGACCACACCGTCGACTACCATTTGCACACCCCGAACGCCGGGTTCCTCGTCCTGCTCGGCAATTTCATCTTCGCGCACATCCTGCCCCGGCACCTGTACGAGGGAACGGACTGGGCGACGAACCTGCACAACCTGAAGCCGGTCGGCTCCGGCCCGTTCCGCCTCGCGGAATGGGTCCCCGGCGAGCACATCATCATGGAGGCGGTGAAGAACCACTGGGGCCCGCGACCGCAGATCGACCGGCTGATCCTGAAGATCGTGCCGGACCGGGACGAGTGCGTCCGGATGGTCGCCCGCGGTGAGGCCCACATCGTTCCCCAGGACACCCTCACCCGCGACCGGTTGGGCCTGGTGGAAGGGGTGCCGGGGGTCGAGATCCTCAAGCGCGAGGGTCCGGGCATGGCGCTGCTGGACTTCAACCACGGCCGCGAGTTGTGGCAGGACCGGCGGGTGCGCGAGGCGATCGCGTACGCGGTGAACCGGGAGGAGATCGCCGACCTGGGCGATCCGGGGGTCTCCCAGGCATGGGACCACTACCTGCTTGGATCCTCGTGGGCCTTCAACCCGGACGCCAAGGCGCCCGGTCATGACCCGCAACGGGCACGCGCCCTGCTCGACGATGCCGGTGTCACCGCGGACCGGTCGGGAGTGCGGGCCAGGCTGTCGATGTTCTACATGGACATGTTCCACGGCCACAGGCCACTGGCCGAGCTGGTTGCGCGCCAACTGGGCGAGGTCGGGTTCGAGGTGACCTTCGCCGGCCTGTCGTCGGTGGACTGGTCCCGCCAGGTACGCAAGCAACACGACTTCGACTTGATCATCGTCGGCGGGTCGATGGCGCCGGATCCGGAGATCACGGCGACCAAGTACTCCTCCGGCGGGCGGAACAACATGGGCCTGCACCGGAATGCCGACGTGGACGACGCCTACGTCGCCGCGCGGACCGCCGCGACGAGGAACGAGCGCCGCGAGCACTACCGGCACCTGCAGGCGGTGTGGGCCAGGGACACCGAGTGGGTGCCGCTGTTCTGGTACGGCACCTACTACCCGCGTAGCGAGAAGTTCTTCGGCTGGGCCGACCAGATCGGGTTCTCCGTACCCTGGTGGCACTGGGGACGCATCAGGCCGGTCTCCTGACCGATGACGACGTCCGGGTGGGCGTCGAGCAGCTCGGTGACGTACTTGTCGTAGGTGCGCAGGTGCCCGGCTGTGCCCGCTGACGCTGATCGACGAACAGCCGACGCGCCGCCCGACCTCAGGTCGGGCGGCGCGTCGGGGTTGAGACGCTCCAGCGTCGTACCGGCGGTCAGAAGCTGCTGACCAGCTTCACGAATGCCTCGTCGATCTTGGCAGGGTCGGTGGCGTCGAACGCCTTGCCCGACGACGCCTTGGCGATCCGGTCCAGCGTGCCGAAGTCCGATTCCCGGTCGAAGGCGATGCAGAAGACCTTGACCGGGCGCCGCGGATCCAGGGCGACATCGGCGAGCAACCGGGCCAGGTCGTTGTCCCGACCGTACTCGTTCTTGCCGTCGGTCAGCACCACGACCGCGTTGATCCGTTCCGGGTCGTACCGGTCGAGCAGGTGCCCGTGGGCGGCCCGGACCGTCGCGTACAGCGCGGTGCCCCCCTCGACGTGCAGGCCAGCGATTCGGCGAGTGATCCGCTGCTGGTCGAAGTCACCGAGCCGGACCTCCTCCCGGTACGGGCCGTCGGGCCGCTTCGACGTCTCCGAGGAGAACGACCAGAGCCCGACCCGGTCCTCCGCGTTGAGCAGCGCGAGTCCCTTGGCCGCCGCCGCCGAGGCGACCTGGAAACGGGTACGGTCGCCGACTGCCGCCTGCATCGACCCGGAGGTGTCCAGCGCGATCAGGATGTTGGCCTTCTTGCGCAGCGTGCTCCAGCCGTCCAACATCGCGTTGACCACGGCCGGATCCGGCGGCTCGAAGTAGGTCAGCCCGCCGGTGGGCTCGGCGCCGACGCTGGCGAGCAGTTCCGCCGGGGCCCGGCGTTCGTGGTCCCGGAAGCCGAGCCGGGCGAAGCTCCTCTGCTGGGCGTCCTCGGTCAGGAAGGCCAGGAAGTCGGCTGCCGCCACGCGTTGCCGTTCGTCGGCGGAGGGGAGCACCACGAACGGGTGGTCCAGGTTGAAGGTGCCCTCCTTCGGGTGGACGGCGACCAGCGGGACGTTCGGCCGCTGGCCCCGCTCCTGGCCGTCGTGCGTCGGGCTCAGTTTCCCCTCGTTGTAGAGGTGGACCAGTTCCTCCTGCATGACGATCGCGCTCATGTCGTCCGTGCTCCCGCCCCCGCCGGCCAGGTCGGCCTCGGCGAGGTCCCGCAGCAGGTCCACCACGTCGTCGCTGTAGTGCGACACGTTGGCCTCGATCCGCCGGACGAACTGGGTCACCTTCGGGTCCACCAGGTCCGACCGGGTCAGGTCGCTGGACCGCTGTGCGGCGGCGTAGTAGGTGGCGATGGTCGCCGCCAGCCCCGACGTGGAGAGGTTCGGGTTGTCCTTGCCGAAGGTGAAGCGGCCCCACTCCGGCTTACCGAAGCTGGCCCACCCCTCCCGCCCGGAGAGGCCGAGGATGTCCCCCCAGCCCAGCGCCCCGCGCTGGCGTACCAGTTCGCCCTTCGGCTGTCGCATCGCGATCACGAGGGGACTGTTGGCGATCGACGGGTATCGGTCCGGGGTCTGCGGCGCTCGCCCGGCGGCCTGGTCGAACAACCGGAGCTGACCGGTCCACAGGCTCGACGTCGGCAACCAGACCTGCGGCTCGGGCAGGTGGACGCCGCTCCAGCCGGCGCCCAGCGCCTCGGCGGCCTTGCCCGAGTTCAGGGCACTCACGTGCACCTGGGCGCAGCCGCCGCCGTCGAGCGACCGGTCACTGCCGTTGTACCGCTCGGCCAACTCGACCAGCAGCGCCGCCTTCTCCGTCGAGGAGTTGACCTCGAGCTTGGTGGTGCAGTCGGCGCGGGGCCGGTCGGTGCCTGCGTCCCGCTGCCGGACCAGCACGAACGCCCCGACGATGACCAGCATCCCGATGGTGATGGCAGCGGTGTACGGCAACCACGGTCGTGTGTGGGGCGGGGCTGGGGCCATCGGAAATGTCCTCCTCGACGGGTTGACGGATAGCAGTCAACCTATCGGTCCAGCGCCACCGGGACGGCTCCGGACCCGGTCCTCAGGAGCGGTCGGCGGGGCCGCCGCCGAGGGCCGTCGCGACCAGCAGCCGGACCAGGTAGACCACGGCGAAGGTGGCCGTCCCGACCGCTGCGGCCACGCCCACCGTGCTCGACGCGACGTAGCCGGCGGCCGCGCCCCCCGAGCCGAGGACGATCGCAGTCGACACACCCCAGGCGTCGACGGACTCACGGCGCAGCCGCTGCCCCCAACCCTCTCCTGGGCGGGACGACGCGGCGGGTGTATCCGACGTCGATGCCGGACGCTGGTCCGGCGGTGTCGGTCGGGTTTGCCTCGGCGCCACACGTGTCGGCTGGGGTTGCGGCGTCGCCGACGTGGGCAGCGGCTCGTTCGTCGTCGGCGCGCCGGCGGTGTCGTTACCCATCTGGAGCAGGTTCTCCTGGCGGACCCGACCGCTGACCCGGACGTCCTGCCCGAGCAGCCGGATCAGCACCTGCTCGGCCGCCGGCCGGTCCGCTGGCTCCTTGGCCAGGCACTCCCGGATCAGTTCCTCCAGGCCCGAGGGGAGCGGCGGCAGCTCGGGCGGGTCGTTCAGGACCCGGTGCATGACCGCGAAGAGCGAGTCGTTGCCGAACGGCGGCCGGCCACACGCGGCAAAGGCGATCGTGGCGGCCCAGGCGAAGACGTCGCAGGGCGGGGCGACCGGGTCGTTGCGGAATCGCTCCGGGGCCATGTACGCGGTCGTCCCCATCACCCGGCTGGTCACCGTCTCGGTGACCCCGAGTGCGCGGGCGATGCCAAAGTCGATCACCCGGGGGCCGTCCCGGCCGAGCACCACGTTGTCCGGCTTCAGGTCGCAGTGCACGACGTCGGAACGGTGGATCGCGGCGAGCGCGGTGGCAGTGCCGACGGCGAGCCGGTGCAGCGCGTTGCCACTGACCGTCCCGTGTTCGCGGACGTGCCGGTGAAGGGTCGGTCCCTCGATGAACTCGCTGACCACGTAGGGCGGTTCGCCGTCCACCTCGGCGAAGAGCACCTGCGCCGTGCAGAACGGCGCGACCCGGCGTGCCGCGGCGATCTCCTTCGTGAACTGCGACCGGGCCCGGGGGTCGCGCAGGTCGATGTTGATCATCTTGACCGCGACGCGGTGGCCCTGGTCGTCCTCGCCGAGGTAGACCACTCCCTGCCCGCCCGCGCCCAGACGACCGACCAGCCGGTAGGGGCCGGCGGTGACCGGGTCGTGCGTCCACAGTGGGGTCAGCCCCGGCACCTGTGCGCCGGCCAGTCCTGTCATCCCGACTCCATCAACGTCGTGTCCCGACCACCCGGCGGCGGAGGACATTGAGTATCGTGCCATGCCGGCGCGGCACAGCCGAGGCTGTCGTCCGGGCAGCGCGGCGGACCTCGCTGACGCGTTCCGCCTACTCGGCCTACCTCCGTCGGCCCGGTCCAAAGCTCGACCTGCTGGCGACTGCGGTGGAGGCACACGGTGGGCGGGTAGTGGGGCGGCACGTCTAGCGGCGGGGTGTCTCGCACGGCGGCGCGGCCAAGATGACCGAGCCGTTCTCGCGGGAGCGTGCGAGTTCGGATGGCGAACCGGGGTCGGTGGCCCCTGCGGTCACGATCGGTGGTCAGCCGGCGGGCTGACAGGTCGATCGGGACCGTAACCTCCAGCCATTTGGAACCCGGTGGCTCAGCCCGCCTGGATTGACACCGTCAGGTCGGTGAAGGACGCGGGACCGGCCCCGCCGGCGGTGTACGCGAGGAACGAGGCGCCCTTGGCCAGTCCGACCGCGAAACGCGGACCGGTCTCCGCGGTCGTGCCGGTCGTCGCGGTGGACCGCCCGGCGTCGGCGAGGTCGAGGGCGGCGTCGCGCAGCGCGTACGGGCCGAACACATCGGTCGACGGCGGTGCCGCCGCGCGGTCGTGCGGGACGGCGGGCGTGCTCGTCGCGCCCTTCGTGACCTGCCACCGGCCGGGATCATAGCTGTCGCCGTCGGTGAGGTAGCTCCACCGGACACCGCTGATCGACCAGTGCCCGCCGACCGTGCCGACCTGGGCCGAGCGCAGGTCGAGGACCGACACCCCGTTCGTGCCGACGACCCGCGCGGTCTCGCTCGCCGTGCCCGCCCCGGTGACCACCAGGGCGGTGTTCTCACCCACCCCGTACACCCGGTCGTGCCCGGTGTCGGCGGCGAGCCGGAGCGACCGCCCGTTGCGGCCGCGCGCGTCGAAGTGGGTGTCGACGAGGCCGGAGGTGAAGAGGTTGAAGCCACCGGCGGGCCAGTAGCCGAGGATCTCGTCGGTGTCGTAGTAGCCGGTGTGTGCCCCGTCGCGGACCCCGTAGTAGCTCGACCCGCCGGTGATCATGTCGGGGCCGGCGAAGATCTGCATGCCGGCGCTGGTGCCCGCGACCGGCGCGCCGGCCTGGAAGCGTTGCCGGATCGCGGCGAGCACCGCACCGTCGGAGCCGTCGGCGTGGATCATCGACTGCACGTAGCGGAACTGGTCGCCACCGGCGAAGAAGAACCCGGTCATCGACGCGGCCAGCGCGGCGTTCGCCGCGTCGTCGCCGCTGCCGTTCTTCTTGACGCTCACCGGGATCCAGGTGGCCTCCGCCGCCCCGTACCGCTCGAGGACCTTGCCCACCTGGTTGGCAGCCCAGTGCGGCGACGCCGACGACGCGCTCAACACGCCGATCCGCGCTCCGGAGCCACCGGCCTGCCGGACGAACGCCCCGTAGACGGCGCTGTTGTCGTCGGCGAGAGCGCCGCCGATCAGCATGACCGCCCCCGGTCCGCTCGCCGATCCCGCGAGATCGGCGGACGCGGCTCTGCCGGGCAGGGCCGCCGCGGCCACGGTGATGATCAGGGCGGTGAGCAGTGGCAGGAACTTGGGCCGGGTCATGGCAACCGACGCTAGACAGCCGCCGGACAGGCGTCAAGGAACGTCGATTCCTGTTCCGCGACGCCCACCTGCCACCCAGCGGGAGCTGCCGTTGGCGGGGGTGCGGTTGGGGCCTCTCGGTAGCGCTTCGGTCCGCGTACACAAAGGGGGTTGACGAGCCGCCGACCGCGGCCCGCCAACCCCGACAGTGCGTGGTTACTTGCCGCCACCGGCCCGGAATGCCACCCAGGCGTCGCTCATCCGGTCCGCCTGCCCCGGGGTGAACATGTTCATGCAGGCGTCCTGCGTGTAGTCCATGAAGTTGTGGATCGGGTCAAGCCCCGGTGCCGTGCAGGTGTCCGCGCCCACCGGGCAGTTGAACTGCGGCGCCGCCTCCCGCGGAGTGTCCGCGACGTAGTCGCCGGAAGCGGAGCACCCGTGCGCGAAGGTGTGCTCCAGCATCAGCCAGTGCCCGACTTCGTGCGTGAGCGTGTCACCCAGGGCGTACTTGCCCGCCGTTCCGCCCGGCATCGACTCGTCGAGCATCACCACGCCGTCGATGTAGTCCCGGCCGTTGTTGTAACCCTTCGGGAAGTACGCCCAGCCGAGGAGCCCGCCGCCGATGTTCGCCGCGTACACGTTCAGGGTTCGGGAGTCGCCGGTGTACAACGCACTCTTCATGTCCCGCTCGTTCTTGCCCGGCACGACCGTGTACCAGTCGCTGTTCACCGTCCACGTCGTGTCGACGAGCGAGAACCGGAACGGCGTGTCGGAGGCGTTCGCCGCGGTGCGGCCCGCGAACGAATCGTTGAGCACCGTCATCTGCGCCGCGATCAGGGTGTTCCACCTGTTCGTCTCGGCCGCGCTCAGGGGGTGGTCGGAGATCATGTGGAAGACCGTGGGCACGGTGACGCTGCCGTTGGGCAGGCGCGGCGAATCCTTGATCACGCCGTAGGCGTTTGCCTCGTTCTTGGAATACAGCTCCGGCTCCTGCGCCGTGGCGCCCTCGCTCACCCGCGCCGCGCTGTGCCCCTCGGCACCCGGCTCGCATTCCGCGACGCCCGGGGAGGCGGTCACGGACGCGGCTGTGCCCACCGCCGCGGAGGCTCCGCCGGCCGCCAGGAACGTCGCGGCGGTGGCGGTCAGGACTGCCAGTCGGAACGTCAGTCTCCTGTGCATCGTTGCACCTTTCACGCATGGGGGATGGGGTCACAGAGCGGACGAGCGAGGGGCGGCCCGACCAGCTCACAGACATCGTCGTCTCGGTATGAGAACACGCCACCGGCGCTAACAACAGGCCCCGAAAGAGGGAGCATCGCCGGTGCGTCGGCGTCCTTCGGCAGTAGCCCGGCGCCGCAGGCCGGGTGGAGCCCCGCAAGAGGCGGGGCCAGGCCGTCGGCCGACCGCCATCGTCCGATGCCGAGGACTACGCGGCGGGCCACGCCGTGGAGTGCGGCATCACCGGCTCACGCGGCACCCGGGGTCGCCACCCGGCGAGTGGGCGCCCGCTGGCCGCCCGGAGCGGCCCGTCTGGCCGGGTGGTGCCTGCGGGTCACCACAACCGGCGGCCCCGGATCAGCGCAGCGGGTCGACGGTTCCGAGCGGCACCTCGGGCCGGCAACGGCGCAGCCGGGCCGCCGCGAGCCGCCCGCCGACGGCCAGCCCGTAGCGGTCGACGGCGGCGAGTCCGTACGCGCTGCAGGTCGGGGTGTACCGGCACTGCCCGGGCCAGCGGTGCGACAGCCAGCGGCGGTAGCCGCGGATCGCGGCGAGACCGGCCCGGTCCAGGGTTCCCGGCCGATTGCGGGCCGATCGGCCCTGCCGGGCGGGCGCCAGGCCACCGGCGGCGCCCGCCATGGCGGCGCCCAGGGTGAGCAGGGTGGAGAAGAGGCCGAGGTCGCAGCAGCCCGGGCTGCTGCAAGGGTCGTCGCCACAGGAGTCCAGGGCCCCCTTGCGGCCCTTGCATCCGGGTCCCTGACGACGGGAGCCGACCTCGCTGTGGCAGTGGCCCACGGCGTGGCAGTGGGCCGGCTTACGGCAGCGGCAGGGCCCCTGGCTTCCGGAGTGGCCGGCGCTGTTGATCGTCATGGGTGAGATCATGCCTGGTCCGGGCAAGGCGTCCGGCCGGGGATACGCCGGGAGGGCGAGCGATCGACGGAGGCCGTCTGGCTGAAGTCGCCGATCAGCGTTCGGGGGCGCGCGACGGCGGCCCGTCAGCCCAGCCCGTGCGGCTGCGCCGGGCTTGGACTCCCTACGGTTGGCTGCCTTCATCCCGCGCGTCAGTGCGCCGCCGTGGGGCCGCCAGGATCAGGACGGCCAGCACGAGGGCGGCGCCGAGGCCGATCCCGGCGGGCACGGACAGGGACGACGATTCCCTGGCCCCGCCGTGTTGCTCGCCCTTGACGGGGACTACGGGCCGGTCGTGCTTCTTTTCCTCGGGTGCGACCAGGTGGCCGACGGACGCGCCGGCAGGAAGCGCGAAGCCCCAGTCGAGCAGCGCTGCCGACTCACCCAAACTCCCCAGCGGCGCGGTCTCCGCCCCGAGCAGGGTCACGGCGAGCCGTCGCCCGTTGCGTTCGGCTACGCCGACGTACGTCTGCCGAGCCAGGTCGGTGAAGCCCGTCTTCCCTCCGAGCGTCCCGGGGTAGTGGCCCAGCAGCGTCTGGTCATGGGTGATCTCGATTGCCGGGTTTCCCGGCCGTGCCGGTATCTGTGCCACCTCGGTGGCGATGTAGCGCCGAAAGTCCTCGCGGGCGAAGACGGTTCGCGCGATCAGCGCGAGGTCGTACGCGCTGGTGTACTGGCCGGGGCCGTCCAGGCCGGAGGGCGTTGCGGCGTGGGTCTGGTTCGCGCGCAGCCGCTGCGCCTCGTCGTTCATCGCGTCGACTCCGCCCTGCCGGCCGGCGGCGCCGCCGCCGACGCGAGCCAGCACGTTGGCCGCGTCGTTCCCCGATTTGAGGAGCAGCCCCAGCCACAGGCTCTCGATCGAGTACCGGCCGCCCTCGACCACCCCCATCAGCGAACTCGCCGGATCGAGATCGTGCAGATCCGCCCGGGTCACCTGAACGACGTCGGCTGGATCGAGGCGGGACATCAGGGACGCCGCGAGCAGCAGCTTCTGCACGCTGGCTGGCGTTCGGTGCTCGTGGGGGCCGCACCCACCCAGGACCTCACCGCTGTTGAGGTCCGCCACGAGCCACGCGGTGGCGGTCACTGCCGGAGCTTTCGGCGCACCCGCAGGGATGGCCAGTCCTGGCGTCGCCAGCGCCTGCCCCCCGACTGCCTGCTGAGCGGGGTCAACCGGTGGGGGAGACGGCGTGGTGGGCGGAGGAACCGACGGCTTCACGGCGGGGCACGGCACGTACGGCGTGGCTACCGCCGGCGTTGGTGTCACGACGAGCGCGCCAGCGGGCAGAACCAGGAGCGCGCTGAGCGTCAAGGCGGTAACCCGAAAGTCAGTCACGTTAACGTACGGTAATCGGCGCAGAGGCGGGTACGGTGCGATTGGAGAAATGCACGTCGCGGTGACGGCGAGGAGCAGGTGGGGAGCGGCGGGCTGCGCTTGACCGACAGCACCGACGGCGCCGCCTGAAAACGGCACCCACTCCCACCTGCCGCTCCATGTTTGCGCTGCTCAGAGGCGGGTAGCATCCCGTTTCGCCACCGTACGCCGCCGCCGGAAGCCGGCTGCCCGAACCGGGCGGGCGCACCCGGTCGGCGGCGGCTCGAGGGCCGGGTCAGCCGGTGCGGCGGGTGCGGGCCAGAGCCAGCCCACCGAGGACGATGCTGATCAGCCCCACCACCAGTGCCACGTAGGCTCCGCCGCGCCCGTTGCCGGTGCCGATGCCACTGTCGGAGGTTGCCACGACCAGTCCACCGAGGGCGATGCCGATCAGCCCCGCCACCAGGGCCATGGTCGCTCCGCCGCGCCCGTTGCCGGTGCCGATGCGACTGGTGGGGCGGGCCAGAGCGAGCCCGCCGATGATAACGCCGGCCAGCCCCAGCACGGCGGCCACGCTGGCCCCGAGTCGCCCGGCGCTCATGGTGTAGACACTGGCGGCGGCCGGCTGGGCCGAGACGTGCGCGGCCGCCGGTGCGGCAAGTCCGAACGCCCCGAGCAGGGCGGCTGCGGCGGCGGCGAGCATGTGGCGGATGGACATCGAGGATCCCTTCGGTCGCGTGACGGGTACAGGCGGCAGCGTATGTACCAGCGTGTCTCCGGGTCGTCATGCCGGAGTTGCCGATGGGCCTACCACCCGGGTCGTACGCGCTCGGGGCGTCGTACCGCTGCGGTTGTCTCCCCGTACCGGCGCAACCGCACACTCGCCCCCGCCGGCAGGCCCGACGAGCCCACCGCCAGGCAGCCGGCGTGCTCTCGCAGGTTGTTGTCAGGAGCGGGCGAGCCAGCCGGGGACGGTCAGGCCGGACTCGTACGCGAGGATCACCAACTGGGCCCGGTCCCGGACCTGGGCCTTGGTCATGATCCGGCTGACGTGCGTCTTCGCGGTGGCCGGGCTCAGCACCAGCCGCGCCGCGATCTCGTCGTTGGACAGGCCGGCGGCGACCAGCGCCATCACCTCACGCTCCCGCTCGGTGAGCGCGCTCAGCCGTGGCCCCGGGTCCGGATGCGTGGCCCGGGCGGTGAACTCGGAGATCAGCCGGCGGGTGATCGACGGCGCGATGAGTGCGTCACCGCGCGCCACCACCCGCACTCCGTGGATCAGCTCCGCCGGCTCGGTGTCCTTGACCAGGAAGCCGCTCGCGCCGGCCCGCAGCGCGCCGTAGACGTAGTCGTCCAGGTCGAAGGTGGTCAGGATGACCACGCGGACATCGGAGCTCGCGGCGATCTCCCGGGTGGCGGCCAGGCCGTCCAGCACGGGCATCCGGATGTCCATGAGGACGACGTCCGGCCGCAGCTGCCGGGCCAGGCGCACCGCCTCGGCACCGTCGGCGGCCTCGCCGACCACCTCGATGCCGTCCTCGCCGTCCAGGATGGACCGGAACCCCGCGCGAACCAGGGTCTGGTCGTCGGCGAGCAGCACCCGGATCACGCCGCGCCCCCCGGTTCCGATCGCAGCGCCGGCGCTCCCGCCGGCACCGGCTCGGGCCGCAGCGGGAGGCGGGCGCGCACCCGGAAGCCGCCGTCCGGCCCGGGGCCCGTGCTCAGCGAACCGCCCAACGTCTGGGCCCGCTCGCCCATGCCGAGGATCCCGTTGCCGGGCGGGCCCGGTGCGCCGGTACCGTCGTCCTCGACCTCCACCAGCACGTCGTCGTGGTCGGGCCGGACTCGGATCACCGCGGCGGCCGCGCCCGCGTGCCGGGTCACGTTCGTGAGCGCCTCCTGGACGATCCGGTACGCCGCCAGGTCGACCTCCGGCGGTAGCGGCCGGGTTTCGGTCAGCTCGGTGCGGATCTCCAATCCGGACCGGCCGGCCGCCGTGACCAGCTCGTACAGGCGGTTCAGGCCGGGTGCGGGCGCGGTCGGCGCCTCGCCCTCCCGCCGCAGTATGCCGAGAGTCGTACGCAACTCGCGCAGCGTCTCCTTGCTCGTCTGTTTGATCGCGGTGAGGGCCTGCGTGGACCGGGTGGGGTCCGGCCGGTGCAGCGCGGCGCTGGCCTGCACGTTGATCAGCGAGAGGTGGTGCCCGAGCACGTCGTGCAGCTCGCGGGCGATGCGCAGCCGCTCCTCGGTGGCCCGGCGCCGGGCCTCCTCCTCCATCCGCTGCTCGGCGGCGAGCGCCCGAGCCTGTCCCTCGGCGAGGTAGGCCCGGCGGTTGCGGGTCACGCCCACGATGACCGCGATGAGCCAGCCGGCGTGCAGCAGCGTCGCCCCGTTCGCGCTGTTCGCCGTCCTGTTGTAGCTGTCCGCGACGGCGAAGGCGACCACCGAGGCGAGACCGAGCCCGATGGCGACCGCGAGGTGCCCTTCGTCGACGACGGTGTAGAGCGCCACGACGAACACCAGCATGATCGGCCCGGGCCGGTGCAGCAACACTCCGTACGCGCCGACGGCGGCCAGCGCCACCACGCCCACCGCGACCGGATGGCGGCGGCGGACGTACAGCGCGCCGGAAGAGGCCAGCACGGCCAGCAGCGCCGCCCGTTCAGCGGCGGTGTCGATGCCACGCGACTGCACCACCAGGCCGACGAGGGCCACCAGGCCGACCACGAGCACCAGGGCGATGTTCGCTGGACGGCCCTGCCATCGCCACCTCGACATGCGCCGAAGCCTAACCTCCCGGCACTGGCCGGGAGAACATCCGACCGGCGGGCGTGCGGTCCAGGTGGCGGCGTCCCGCGCTCGGCACCTGTCCGGGAACGTCACAGCGACGTGGCGGTGATCGGAGCCGCGGTCGGCCTGCTCGCGCTGACGCGTCGCCTCCCGGGCATCTCGTGGTGGTGCGACCGGGCAGCGAGCGCGACCGTCCTTCAGCCGTGGAGGTCAGAGCTTCGCAACGAGGCGGAACCGCTCCAGCACGACCGGGGTGTTGTCGTTCACGGTGAAGTCCGGTTTGCCCAGCCAGCCCCGGTAGTCCGTTCCGTGCCAGTAGTCCTCGTGCCCGGCTCGCCAGGCCGCAACCGAGTCGTCCCCTTCGCCTTCGTCGCGAGCGTGGTCGAAATCGACGTCACCCAGTCGGCTGACACGTACGTCGGTCACTTCGATCACTGCGACCCGGCGGCCGGCGGAGTCGACCACCGCCGCTCGGGTGCCCACCACCGGCAGCGGCTCGCCGTCGATCTCGTAGTCCTGGAGCAGGCCGGTGGTGGTGGTCTTGGTCCCGTCGAGCACGGCAGCGACCAACTTGTCGCGCAGTGGGCCAGGGAAGGCGAATTCGAACGAGGGCAGATCGGCGATCACCCGGACGAGGGTAGTGCGGTGTCCACTGAAGTTCACCGGGTTTCCGGTGGGCACCGACAACCGCCCTGGCAGGGCTCCGCGTCGGCGTCGTGCTCAAACGAGCAGCCCGCCCGTTGCCCGGATGTTCTGACCAGTGATCCACTGCGCGTCGGACCCGGCGAGGAAGGCGACCACGGCCGCGATGTCGTCGGGCTGGCCGATCCGTTGCAACGCGGTGACGGCGGCGGTCTGGGCCAGGGCCTCCGGGGGGTTGACGGCGCGCAGCAGGTCGGTGTCGGTCGCGCCGGGCGAGATCGTGTTGACAGTGATGCCACGGCCGCCGAACTCTCGGGCGGCGACCGCTGTGAACTGTTCGAGCGCGGCCTTGCTGGCGCAGTACAGGGAGTGGCCGGGCGCCGGCACCACCGTGTTGAGGGTGGAGATGTTGATGATGCGGCCCTTGTCGCGCAGCACCGGCGCCGCCTCGCGCATGGCCAGCACGGGGAACTTGGTGTTGACCGTCAACACTCGGTCGAACTCGTCCTCGGTGATGTCCGCTATCAGCGCCCGGGGGTTGACGGCGGCGTTGTTGACGAGAATGTCCAGGCCGTCGCGAACCGGCTGGAACATCGCCGAGATGCTGGTGAGGTCCTCCTGGTCGGCGCGGACGGCGATCGTGCCGGCGAGTTGGCTGACGAGGTCGTCGGCCGCCGCCTGGTTCTCCTTGTACGTGAACACGACCGTTGCGCCTTCGCCGGCGAGTCGATGCACGATCGCCCGGCCGATTCCCCGCGAACCGCCGGTCACGAGTGCGGTCTTACCGGTGAGCCTCATGCCGGGGACGCTAGCCGGGGGCGAGTTCCCGGTATTGAAAGAATGCGCACAGCTCGGTCGGCGTCAGGCCGGACAGGGCGCGGACCTCACGGTTGAAGTGCGGCTGGTCGGCGTAACCGCAGTCGACCGCCGTCTGCGGCAGGCCGGCGGACCGGGTGAGCATGCGCAGGGCGCGCTGAAACCGAGCGATCCTGGTGACAGTTCCGGGCGACAGACCGATCTGTCGCTGGAACCGGAGTTCAAGGGTGCGCCGGCTGACGCCGAGATCGTCGGCCAACGTGCTGATCCGGAGCCGATCCGCCGATTGCTGGAGTCGCCACCAGGCACGCATCGTCAGCCCGTCCGGCCCCGTGTCCGCGGCGAGCCGAGCGGTCAGAAAGTCGTCCAGCACCGCGAACCACGTCGGCCGGTCCGGTGCCTCCCCGAGCCGCTCGGCCAACTCCACCTCCAAGCGGCCGAAGACGTCCGCCAGCCGGAAGGTGCCGCCGGCCACCTCCCGCATCGGCACGCCGAACAGCGCGGTCACTCCGGCCGGCGTCAAGCCGATCGAGACGCCGTCCCCCCAAGCAGTCTGCTCGTAGACGGCGGGGTCACCTCGGGGCCCGGTGACCACCCTGCTCGGCCCGGCGAAGTCGACGATCATCGTGGCCAGGTTCATCGGCAGGACCCGGTGCCGTAAGGCTGCTCCCGAACCTGAGCGGAAGCCCGCGTAACCGACGACATACGGCCGCAGTCGCGGATGCGGGAGGCTGGCGATCGTCTCGCACGGCTCGGGAGGGACCCGCACCGGTATGGAGTGCACGTGGCTCACAGCCAGCCATCATCCACGCGTCCAGGCTCTGGTACGAGTCGCAGTGGCGCACCGACTCGCCCACTCGTGCTGCCCCGCCGGCGCGGACGGCCGGTTGCGCGGTTACCCTGCGGCGGTGGTGCTCGGCGAGGACGAGGAGCGGTTGGCGGCGTCGCTGGCTGACCGGCTCGACGCGGTCACTTTCACCGACCTGACCACGGATCAGGTCACCGCCCGGCTGATCGACGCGGTGGTCGACTGGGCGGAGCAGCGGGGCTGGCGGGTCTACCGGCGGGCGTCCAGCGTGCTGCCGCTGCCACCGCCGATGTCCGCACAGCAGTCGGTGCTCGACGTGGCCTGTGCCCGCCCGGACGGCCCGCCGGTCGTCGTCGAGGTCGATCACGGTACGCGCCGCCGCACCTGGGAGAAGCTGCTCGCCGAAGCCGACGCGGGGCGGATCCCGGTGTGGGTGCGCTGGGGTGCCGGCCGGTTCACGGCCCCGCCTCCGCCGATCCGGATGGTGACCTGCGAGGTGGGCCGGCGACCGGACCCGACTGGCCGGGGCCGGGTGCACAGCCGCTCGCCGCGAGCGGACAAGCTGCCGCCGGCGCACTCCGCCGTGCGGGTGGGAGCGGTCGCCGCCGTCGAACTGCCGCTGCCGCCGCCGGAGTCACCCGACCTCGAGGACTGAGGGGGCAGGGCACCAGGGGCCGTTCTGGCATGTGTTCCCCACGGCGCCGCCGCCTTGCGGGCAGCAGCGCGTGAAGACGTACAACCGCCGGCTCAGGCGAAGTCGCGGTGCTTCAACTTCGCCCGCCGGCCGTCCGGATGGTGCCAGACGATGCCCTCGTACTGAGGGTGCGCCAGCAGCCAGTCACGCAGGCCGGCAAGGTCGCGCGGCACGTCCAGCATCTCCGCGTCGCCGTGCGGTACGAGCTCGTGGCCCCGCACGCCCTCGGGGTTCCCGTTGATCTTCGGGCCGATCAGCTCGTAGGTGCCGGCGCGCCGTCGCTCGGGCGAGCCGGCGAGGGCCTCGGCGTGGTACCGCGCGTACGGCGACTGCTCGATCGGCTCCCACCCCACGGTCTTGCCCGTGACCTCGTCCGTCATCACGGGCCGGTAGCCGGGCGGTCGCGCGCGGCCGGGCCGCACCTCGCGCCGTGCCCACCAGATGCCGTCCTCGTCGAGCATCACGCAGGTGCCGTCGTACTTGCGCGTCGGCGTTCCCTCGCCGTCGAGGACCCACTGGCAGGCAGGGTCTGCCTCGGGCAGGACGCGTTTGCGGTCGTCCGGGTCGCGGCGGAACAGCGTGGGGATCTTGTTCACGCCCGCATGGTCTCACCAGTGCAAAACGGATATCACCTCGCGCTGCCGGCGGAGCTGGCGCGGTGTCGGGTGCTGCCGGGGCGCGCGGCCGTCAGCACTCTGCTCCACCTTCTCCGGCGCCTGCACCAGCGATCCCGGCTGCCCGCGCTGCCCCGGATCGTGGTGATGATCCACTGTGGGACCATGGCGGCTCATGCGCGATCTTGGCGCCGAAGCATTTGGGGGACTGTGTGCGTGGACCAGCGCGACGACTGACCATCTCGATCATCTCCGCCACGGTTGCGGCGGTGGGGCTCGCTTCGCCCGCTCAGGCCGCGACGAATCCGTTCACCGCGGCGCAGGCGTGCAACAACGACTTCGGTGGCTCGTGGGCGTACGCCGGTGACGGCCACCGGTCGATCTACGCGCCGGACGGCACCAGGGTGGGCGACGTCTACCTGATGTACAACAGCGCCACCGCGTACAACTGTGTCGCCACCCTCAAGCGGGTGGCTGTCGGCTCGACGACCGGGGTTTCCGCCGGGATCCGGGTGGAGGGTGGTTCCTGGGTCTACGACTCCGGAAACTTCAAGTACTACGCCGCGATCCAACGTTCTGCCCGTGACAAGTGCGTGATGTACAGCGGCGAGGTCCTGTACGGCACCAGCTGGCAGGGCGCTGGCCGGTACAGCTGGGGCAATTGCGGCTGAGCTGCCCTCAGCCCGGATCCATCGGTGGGCACTGACCGGCCCGGGCGCGTAACTCGTATGCCAGGGGCCGCTCGGCAGGCCAGCGAGAACCGGTCCCACCGCCGGAGACCATCCGGCGGTGGGACCGGACCGACCGCCCCGTGTCGGTGGTCCGGTCGGTCGTCACCTCGCCCAGACGGTCGGTTCACCGAGCTGGCCGATGTCGGCGCCGAGGGCCGGGGTGGCCGCCGTCCGCAGGACCCGGCCACTCGTGTCGAGGATGTTCACTGTGGCCACCTGGCGGGGATCGACGCGTATCGTGCCCGCACCGGCTTCCAGCCGACCGCTAGCGATCGTGCGTCCCCTGCCGTCGAGCAACTCGGCGCGGACCGCCGATTCCGGCCCGACGACCAGCACGCCGCCTGTCTCGCCGGGCACCTGGACGGCCACCAGGTCAGGAAGCCCGGTGGCGGTCCGGTAGGTGACCGGTGCCCCTGACTCCGCATGCTGCGGCTGGTCGGTATCGGTCATCAGCAGGGCGGCGCAGCCGCCGTCAGGCGAGCAGGAACTCACCACCGCGGCTACTGGCGCGCCAGGAACCCAGTCGGGTAACCGTCCGCTCCAGATCACCTGGGGCGCCGGCCCGGTGAGCCCGTGGCCATCGAGCACGTCTTGCAGGGCGCGTACGGCGGTCGTGGCGAGCGTGGTTTCCGCTGAGCCGCGTGCGCCGGTGGTGGAACCCGGCGGCGCGTTCTCCGTCGGGCTGGCCATGCCCGGTCCACCACCGCCCGGACCGGCGTATCGCACGACGCCGTCGCAGGTGAACCGCCACCGTTCGGCCACCTGGCCCGCCCCCCGGACCACGAAACCATCGGTGTTGACCGTCTGCCAGCTTCGGGCGACCGATCCGTCCGGCTGGATCCGGCCGTCGGCGGAGGTCTCGACGCGGCACCCGGCCGGTGCCAGCCCGACGGTGAGGTCGGCGAGACGGCGGCCGTCCACCGGAGACAGCCGGCCGAGGAAGACGATCGGCTCCAAGGGCTGCGGTTCGTCCGGGGTGCCGGTCTTGTCCAGCAGTTCCGGCACGGACGCACCGGCATCACCGAGCCCATGGCGCAGCAACGCGTGCGAGTCGTTCAGGAAGGCCACCACCACCGTCCGGGCACCCGGTGCGTCGTGTGCGAGCAGCACCTTCACCTCGTCCAGCGCCGGGTCGACCAGCAGGTGGGCGCGAGCCGACCGGTACTGCTGCTCGATGTCCGCGATCAGCGCCCGGTCGCCGGCGAGGTTGCCCCGGGTCGGCGAGTCCAACAACCGTCGCACCATCGGCTTGTCGACCCGACTCGCCGGCTGGTACGTCCCCATCGCGGGTGGCGGCGACGACCCCGCGTCGGTGCCTGCCGGGGGGCCGGCCACGCCGAACATCGGCAGCGCCACCGCCACCGCCGCCAGACCGACCACGCCTGCCGCCATCCGCCGCTGCCGGCGCCGCCGGACGCGGACCAGCAACCGGTGATACGGGTCGGGGCGCGGCAGGACTGGCTCGGCGAGCCGGGCCAACGTCTCCTTGATCTCATCGGGCATCGTTCGCACCTCTCCAGCTAGTGGCGGCGGGCAACACGACGGTCGGTGGCGGGTCGGTTGGCAGCGGCTCTTGAGCGCCCGGCCGTGACGACCCTGCCGACGGCGTCGGCAGCACCGCCCGCAGCCGGGCGATCCCGCGGGACGCGAGGCTCTTCACCGTGCCGACCGAGCAACCGAGCGTCTGGGCGGTCTGCGCCTCGGTGAGGTCCTCCCAGTAGCGCAGCACCAACACCGCCCGCATCCGGGGTGGCAGACCGTGCAAGGCGGCGCGCACCTCTTCGCGTACCACGACGTCGTCCGCCACGTCGCGGCTGCCCCGGTCGGCGTGCAGCCGCCAGGCGCCGGTCACGCCGGCCAGAAACTCCCGGGAACCGAACCGGTGCCACAGGCTGACCCGCTCGTTGACCATGATCCGGCGGACGTATGCCATCGGTTCGTCCACGTGCCGCCACCGTCGCATCGCCCGCATCAGCGCGTTCTGCACCAGGTCTTCGGCCGCGTGCCGTGATCCGGTCAGCAGGTACGCGGTCCGCAGCAGATCCGCATATCGGATCTCGACGAACTCGCGGAAGCCGTCTTCCGTCAAGTGCACCCTCCAGCCCTATCTTGGGCATCATCGACGAGAAGATGACCCTGGGACGCCGGAAAAGGTTGACCGACGGCCACGGCGGCGTGTTCCCGCCCCCTCGGGTGCCGGGGATCAGTGGTGCCCCGGGCCGCCGAGGCGAACCCCCCGGGGGGCTTACCGGAGGTATTGACAGATCACTTTGGGCGCACTGAGGATTGGCGCAGTCCACCGACCGCCACCGGAGCAGCCTCCCGTCCATCAGCCTGACGACGTTTCCGCAGCTCGGCGATGCGGCCAGCGTCGGTCCGCCGCAACCGGACAGCACCACCACCTTCCTTCCACCGTGTCGTGGCGCCGCAGGCGTGGCGCGCGACCGACGGGGCGGAGCCGCGTACCCCGGGCGGGCCCCTCGGCCATCTCGTTCGGTCACCCGTGCCGACGAACAGAAGGGTCGACAGATGCGTGATCCCCAAGGTCCCCGGTGGCGACGCCGCCTTCCCCTCCCCGCCGTGCTGGCCGGGGCCGTGGCCGTGGTGCTGCTGGTCAGCCCGGCCTCGGCCACCGCGCCGTCCGTCGCCCCCGCCGTCGACCTGGTCCGGGTCGGCGACGAGGAGGCGAACGTCGTCGAGGTGCTGCTCGCCGGCACCGCACAGCTGGATGCCCTCGTCGCCACCGGCGTCGACCTCGACCACCACGTCGCCCACACCGAGAACGGCGTCGTCGCGCACGCGGTCGTCACGGCCGGCGAGGCGGCGGCGCTGACCGAGGCCGGCTTCACGCTCGGCAAGGTGCTGCACCGGCCCGCCGACGCGCGGGAGCGGGTGGCGGAACGCGAGGCGACCATCGCCGGCCGCGTGGCCGAGAACCGGCAGTTCGCCGCCGCCGCGGCCGACCCGAGCGCCCCGGACGCCTCCGACGTCAAGATCATCCGGGCGGACTGGTACACCTCCGGGACCAGCCAGATCCTCTCCGTCGAGGCGAAGTGGACGCAGGGCCAGACGGCCGCGACCCCCCTCACCGTCGAGCGGGACAGCGGCCCTGGCACGGAGTTCGGCTCCGGCGGGACGCAGACCATCTCCCGGTTCGTCGACGCCGGCGTCTACCTGTACCACCGGGGCGCCGCCACGGTGACCAGCCGCCCCGACCGCATCCGGATCACCAGCCCGACCGGCGACGTGGCCGTCGCGCAGGTGCGGGAGTGGCTGCCGACCCCGGGCACCGGCCCCGAGGGACCGGGCTACCAGAAGGACTTCGTCACCAGCTACCTGACGCCCACCGAGCTGTACGCCCGGATCCACCAGCTGGCCGCCGAGTTCCCGCGGCTCGCCGAGGTCGTGGAGCTGCCCTACAAGACCAACGGCTACCGGCGGCACGCGCAGGCGGTGCTCGGCACCGCCACCGCCAGCCGCGTCGCGGTGGACTCCCTCGCCTGGGGCCACGAGGGCGGCAACGCCATCTCCGTGGAGCTCGCCGACCCGGGCGCGGCGAACACGCCGCTGTCGGTGACCGTCACCGGCTCCGCGGTACGGGTCACCCTGGGCACCGACGGCGCGGGCGCGGTGACCAGCACCGCCGCCCAGGTCGTCGCGGCGCTCAACACCGGCGCCGGGGCGCTGCTGCGGGCGTACACCTATCGGGGCAGCCCGGGCACCGGCGTGGTCGCGCCGGCGCCGCGGACCGCGCTCAGCGACGGCCTCAGCGCGCCCGCCAGCGTCTCCCGCGACCCGCACCCCGTGTACGCGATCCGGATCGGCAAACACCGCGACGGCTCGAAGCTCGGCGTGCTCGCCTACGCCCAGGAGCACGCCCGCGAGTGGGTGCCGCCGCTGGTCACCATCGAGACCGCCGAACGGCTGCTGCGCAACTACGCCCACGACGGCCAGACCAAGCAGCTGCTGGACAGCCTCGACATCTGGATCGCCCCGTCGGTCAACCCCGACGGCGGGCACTACTCGTTCTACGACTTCAACTCCCAGCGCAAGAACATGACCAACCACTGCCCGTCGACCGGGGCCGCCGACTTCCTGGCCCGCAACTCGTGGGGCGTGGACAACAACCGCAACTACACCGAGTACAGCCTCTTCGACGGCTACTCCGGCGCGTCGTCGAGCTGCACCAGCGGCACCTACGCCGGCCCGAGCGAGCTGTCCGAGCCGGAGAACCGCAACGTCGACTGGCTGGCCGCCCGCCCGAACATCAGGTTCTCGATGAACCTGCACTCGTCGGGCAACTACTTCATGTGGTCGCCGGGGGCGTACGCGCTGCCCGACCGGGTCTCCGCGCCGCGGCCGACGCTGGCCGAGGAGTCGGCGTTCTGGGGCGCGTCGTCGCGGATCCTGGCCGCCATCAAGCGGCACCGCAACATGGCGGTCACCCCGGCGCGCACCGGCCCGATCTCCGACGTGCTCTACTCGGCGGCCGGTAACTCGGGGGACATGCTCTGGTACAAGTACGGCATCTACGCCTGGAACTTCGAGGTCGGCACCTCGTTCCAGCCGGAGTGGGACGAGGCGCACGACGAGACCATGGAGTTCGCCAACGGCCTCGTCGAGCTGATGCGGGTGGCCCGTGACTTCGCCAAGGACAACAGCCGGCCGCGCAGCACGCTGACGGTCGCGCCGAGTTCGACGCCGGGCATGGTGACCGTGACGTTCTCCACGAGCGAGCCGGCGGCCGTCTTCTACACCCTCGACCGGGCCGCCCCGACGTACGCGTCGACCCTCTACGGCTCCGCCGGCGTCCGCGAGGGCGGGGAGACGCTGACCGTCCCGGCGGGCACGACGGTCCACTGGTTCTCGGTGGACTCGGCGGGCAACGTCGAGAACAACTACCGCCCCGACGGCAACGGCACGAACTACCGCCAGGGCACCGCCGTCCTTCCTGCTGGCTGAGGTCCTCCGGCCGGTACCGATGGCCCGGCGGGCCCTGCCGCGGAGCCGGGAACGGCGCGGACCACCTCGGGTGGCCCGCGCCGTTCCCGTCCTGCCGGCCGCCGGTCAGGCGATCGGCAGGTTGTGGAAGGTGAGCAGCCCGCTGCCCGTCGCGTTGACGATCCACGGGCCGGCGCGCAGGTGGCTCAGGTAACTCACCCCGGTCGCCCCGTCGGCCGGCGCGGAGAGCGTCAGTACCAGTCGACCGCCCGCCCGGTATTCGACGTCGGTGACCGCCGCCGTGCTGCCGTTGATCCGGAAGTCGGCCGCGACACCAGGATCGACGACCAGCGGGTCGTCGTTGCGCAACTGCACCGTCACCTCGGTGCGCTCGACGTTGGAGAAGGTCGCGCTGCGCGGGTTGGGTGGTGCCACCCCGGCGCTGGGGCCGTGATAAAGGTCGCGGGCCACCACGGCGAACGTGTGGTCACCCATCTCCCGGTAGCCCTGTTCCCAGGCGTAGTGGCACCCGTCGTGACCGGACAGGCCGTTCGTGGACAGCAGGGTGACGCCGAGCGTGTCACCCATCTGCCGCTGCGCCTCCCGCAGCGCTCCGGTGGTGCTGTTGCCGCAGGGGGAGGTGCGGACCTGGTAGACGAAGTACCGGGCGCCGTCGCCGGCGCGGGTGCCGATCTCGCTACGCCAGTCGGCGAGGAGCGCGGTGAACCCGGAGACGTGGACGGCGGCGTTGTCGTTGTCGGACTCGCCCTGATACCAGAGGAGACCGCGCACGTCGGCCTGGACTCCGGCGGCGACCAGTCGTTGCCGCAGCCGCCCGTAGTTGGTGCTGATGGCGTCGGGGTCGGCGTCGTCGCGCTGGAAGAACGAGATGGGCCGGCCGCCGTGGCCGCCGTTGACGAGGGCGACCGGGACGCCGTAGGTGTCGACGATCCGGCGGGCCATGCGAATGCCCCACTGGC
The DNA here is from genome assembly GCF_043202855.1 of Micromonospora sp. NPDC048063. NCBI lineage: Bacteria > Bacillati > Actinomycetota > Actinomycetes > Micromonosporales > Micromonosporaceae > Micromonospora > Micromonospora sp. NPDC048063. The sequence goes on from NZ_JBIDBG010000005.1 coordinate 202,538, forward strand.
CGACGGAACCGGGCTGGTTGGTGACCTCGCTGGCGGCGTAGTTCCAGCTGCGTTCCGCCGCGGACAGCACCGGGTCCGCGGTGGGCGAGCCGTAGCTGCGGATGAACGGCGACTCCTCGCCGGCGGACGAACCCCGGTACACGGCGGAGACGGCGTTGGACTGGCCCTGGATGACGTAGGCGTCCCCAGCCAGGACGCCCTCCCACAGGCCGGCCCGGCGGGTGACGCCGGCGCCGAGCGCGCGTAGCTCGAACCGGTACTCGCGTAGCGCGGCGTCGATGCGGGGGCTGAAGGAGAAGTCGCGCCGGTCGGTGACCGCTGCGGTGTAGGTCCACTCGTCCTCGCCGCTCGTCACCGTCAGCTGTACCGCCTTGACCCGCGGATCGGTGACCGTCCCGGACACGGGCACCGTTGCCGCGTTCGAGGCGTCCCGTGGGTACAACTGGCGGTCCTGCGGGTGCTGGTCGAGGGCGAGCACGGACGGCCGGGCGTACACGGTGAGCCGGCGCTGCGTGAAGGTGCCCGCGTTCCCCGCGAAGGTCCAGTCCGGGTGCCCGCTGGGTGCGGGGCCGATGCCGAGCGAGAGCGGCGCCCCGGAGGAGGTGAAGGTGTTGACCGCGAGCACCGTGCGGGGCGCCACGGACGACGGGCGGGTGGCACCGACCTGGTGCACCTGGAACGACCCGTACCCGCCGGACGGGTTGACGGTGTCGTCGGCATCGTAGACGCTCGGCGAGGCACCGGCGATCTGGCGGGACCCTCCGCTGCTGTAGGTGTGGGGCCACATCTCCACGTGACCGGCCAGGTCGGTGCCGGTGGTGACGCCCGGGACGTTCGACGCGACCTCCAGGTCGCTGACCCGCTGTCGGATGATCTCCCCGGTGCGGGTCGGCAGGCCGAGCCGGCCGGCGTCGGTGGTGAACGGCGCCATCGCCGTCCACACCCACTGCGGGCCCGCCGGAGTGGCCAGCTCCAGGCAGTATCCGACCCGGTCGAAGCCGGCGGCCACCTCGGCGGTGTGGTCGAAGGCGTACGGCGGCGTCTGGTTCAACCAGCTGGCCCGTTCGGGCAGGTCCAGCGCGAGGACGGGAGTGAAGTCGGCCATGCCGTCGACGTTGGCGGCGCACGAGGTGCCGTCGATCGGCCTGGAGCTGACAGGGTCGGGTGCGGCGCCGGCGGCAGGCGGCTGCCCGAACACCACTGCGACGGTGGACAGGAGGAGGCCTACTGCGGCGATGGCGGCACGGCGCGTGTCGCGTGTCCGCCGGGAACGGGGTGGACGGGGCATGACTCGGACCTCCAGCAGGTCGGGTAGGTCGGGTCCGCCGGATCGGCGTGGGTCATGCCTAGCTATCAATATTCACCGACCGCAATGCGTATGCGATGAGCGGTGGGATCGCCGCGGCGGGAGCGCATGTCACGGCGATGAACGGGCGACCGGTTGCCGGGTGCCGCTGCCTCGCCTCGGCCAGATGCGAGACGACGACGGCGGTCACCGGCGGCATCGGGGGCCACCGTCACGGCCGCTGCTTGCTCCGCCGCCTTCGATCAGTCCGGCAGCAGCGGCATCTCCAGGCCCGGCTCGCGGCCCAGCAGCACCGCCCGGGTGAGCGCCGCCGACCCGAACCGGTCGCGCACCGCGTCCACCGCCGCGTCCAGGTCCGCCCCCGGGTCGCGGTCGAACGGCAGCGGCGGCTGCACGGGGGAGTCGTCCAGGTTGCCCACCGACACGCCGATCAGCGTCACGCCGCGCCGCTCGATCTCCGGCAGCGCCCCCCGCAGCAGCGCCCGCGCGGCGCCGAGCAGCGGCGTCGTGTCGGCGGTCGCCTTGGCCACCGTGTGCGAGCGGGTCGCGCGGGTGTAGTCGCCGAACCGCAGCCGCAGCGTCACCGTCCGCCCCGCCCGCGCCGCCGCCCGCATCCGTCGGGTCACCCGGTCGACCAGGCCGGCGAGAATCGCCTCCAACTCGGCGGGGGAGTGCGGGACGGGACCCAGGGCGTGCTGCGCGCCCATCGACCCACGTCGGCGGCCGACCTGCACCGGCCGGGGGTCGCGGTTGTGTGCCAGGGCGTGCAGGTGCCGGCCGGCCCCCGCGCCGAGCAGCGAGACCAGCGTCGCCTCACCGAGACGGGCGACCTGCCCGACGGTACGGATGCCCCGCTCGCGCAGCTTCCCCGCGGTCACCGGCCCGACACCCCACAGCCGTGCCACCGGCAGCGGGTGCAGGAAGGCCAGTTCCTCGTCCGGCGGCACGACCAGCAGACCGTCGGGCTTCGCGACGCCGCTGGCCACCTTGGCGAGGAACTTCGTCCGGGCCACGCCCACGGTGATCGGCAGGCCGACCCCCGCGCGCACCTCCCGGCGCAGCCGGGCGGCGATGTCGGCGGGCGGCCCGACCAGCCGCCGCAGGCCGCCGACGTCGAGGAACGCCTCGTCGATGGAGATGCCCTCGACGACCGGGGTGGTCTGCCGGAAGATCTCGAACACGGCGCGGCTGGCCGCCGTGTAGGCCGCCATCCTCGGCGGCACGACGACGGCCTCCGGGCAGAGCCGGCGGGCCTGCCGGCCGCCCATCGCGCTGCGTACGCCCCGGGCCTTCGCCTCGTAGCTGCACGCCAGGACCACGCCGCCGCCCACGATCACCGGCCGGCCCCGCAGGCGCGGGTCGTCGCGCTGCTCGACCGACGCGTAGAACGCGTCCAGGTCGGCGTGCAGGATGCGGGCCTCGCGCGACACGAACACATGTTCGCACGGGACGGGTCGACATCGGCGCTGACCTGCCCGGACAGCGCCGGGCGGCCACCGCCGCGACGGGGATGCCGAGCGGCACGCGCCCGCCGCCGTGCGCCTTGCGACTCCTCACTCTGCAAGCGTTGGAGCTTGCCTCCCGGGGCGACGCCGACCGGGCTGTCCGGTCGTGTGCCCGCCGATCCCACTACCGGCGAAGACCACGGCAGCCGACAGGGCGAGTGACGTGGAGGGTGTGCGGAGCTGTCAGGCGACGCGCGGGGCAGCGACGATCGGGAGCAGGCCGCGGGGGGCGGGCCGGTCGATCTCGCCGGTCTGCTCCACGGCCGAGGCGGCACGGGGGCGGGCCGGTGCGGCGCCCTGCGTGGGCCCGTCCGGGGCGGGGGCGGTGATGTCGGTGAGCAGCGACAGCAGCCTCGGCAGGTCGGCGGCGGCCAGCCGGAAGGACCCCCGGCACACCGTGCCCGACCACAGGGACAGCACCACGGCGCCCCGCTCGGGATGCCAGCTCACCCGCATCGTCCGGTCGCTGCCGCGCAGGTCGGTGAACAGGTCACCGAAGCTCGGCATCGGTAACACCTCTCCCATCCGCCAATCATGCCCGACGATCGACAGGCGGCCAAGGCCGTCGGGCTCGCCTACAGGTCGTCGAAGGGGCGGGCGTAGGTGAACTCGCCCCGGATCGACGGCCGCCAGGCGCTCATCGGACGCGCCATGAAGTACCGCGGCCCCCACGGCTGCGGCGGGGTGACGCCGAGGTCGACGGCCGGGCCGAACCCGAAGCGGGGGTAGTAGTCGGGGTGGCCGAGGAGCACCACCAGCGGCTCGTCGAGCGCGTCGGCCGCGCCGAGCACCGCGTGCATCAGCGCGGAGCCGACCCCCCGCCGCTGCCAGGCCGGCAGCACGCCGAGCGGCCCCAGCCCCAGCGCGACCGGCTCGCCGGCCACCCGGCCCCGGGTGCACACCACGTGCCCCACGACCTGCCCGTCGTCGGCGGTCGCGACGAGGGAGAAGGCGGGCAGCCACCCGGCGTCCGCCCGCAGCGCGTCCACCAGCCCGGCCTCCACCGGTACGGCGTCCGGCTTGTCGGGATCGGCGAAGGCGGCGAGGTGCACCGCCCGGACGGCGTCGATGTCGGCGGGGGTCTCGCGTCTGATCAGCACCGCGCCACGATAGGCGGGGCGGGCCTCCCAGCGCTCCCGATTATCGGCGCCGACCGTTCAGTCCGCGCGCCGCCGGCGGGTGCGGCGCACGAACTGCGCCAGCGCCACCAGCGGCAGCACCCCGACGGGGTACCAGGCGAGGTCGACCGGGTCGAACTGGACGCCGAGCACGAGCCGGGCCACGAGGCTGCGCGCCGACAGCGCCGCCGGGATGCCGGTCAGCTGCGACACCTCGACCGCCCAGCAGAAGGCGACCGCCAGCGCGCCCGCCGACAGCGGCGCCGTGCGCGGCCGGAGGAACAGCACCCCGGCCCAGACCATGGACCCGTACAGGGCGGTGCCGGAGTGCTGTTCGAGGCCGCCGCCAGCCGTCGCGCGGATGACGAGGGCGACCGCGAGGAACACGGCCGCCGCCGCGAGCATCAGGATCCGGCACCGCCGAGGAGTGATCGACACTCCGGCGATGCTAGGCCGTGTTTCGCCGGAGACATCGTGGCCACCCAGAGCGGTGACGAGGCGGTTCGACCTGACCCTCCACAGAACGAACCGCCGGGCGGAGTCGAGCCGAGCGGCGACGTGCTCGCTGTCGGCGCGTAACGCGATCCTGCGGTGTCGACTGTGGTCGCCACTGGTGGCGGGGCGTACTGCCAGGTCAGTGGGCCTGGCGGGGGTGCGGTCGCCGGGCCGGGACCGCCGGAGCGGGGCGGTGTTGCCAAAACGAGGTCTTGACGGGCCGGGAAGTTTGACATTTGATAAATCCCGCCGATGCAGGAGGTCTCATGTCAGCTCGCACCCGTCTCGTCGCGGCCGTCGCCGCAGCGGCTCTCACACTCACCGTCGCCGGCTGTGGTGATTCGGAGAAGACCGGTTCCCCCGATGCCGCCTCCGTCACCTACCTGACCTCCTTCGGGACGTTCGGTCGGGACGCGTACGCATACGTCGCACTGGAGAAGGGCTACTTCAAGGAGGCCGGCCTCAACGTCACCATCAAGCCCGGCACCGGCACCGTCGATGTCATGAAGCTGATCGGGTCGGGGCAGGCCGACTACGGCCCCGGCGACCTCTCCGGGGTCATCACCACACTGGCGAACGAGAAGATGCCGGTGCGCGTGGTGGCCGCCATCCACCAGCGGTCGATGGCCGGCATCGCCTCGCTGGACAAGGCGATCGACTCGCCGGAGAAGCTGCCCGGCGCCAGCATCGCGGACAGCTCCGGCTCCACCAACATGATCATTTTCCCGGCGTACGCCAAGGCGGCCGGCATCGACCCGAAGTCGGTGAAGTTCGTCCCGTCCTCGCCGCAGTCGCTCCCGCAGTTGCTCGCCGCCGGTTCGGTGGACGCGATCGGCCAGTTCGCCGCCGGCAAGCCGCTGCTGGAGAAGGCGGCCGGTGGCAAGACCGTCACCATGCTGCCGTACGCGGACAAGCTTCCCGACCTGTACGGCAACGGCCTGCTGGTCTCCGCCGCGAAGCTGGAAAGCAACCGCGCAGAGGTCGAGAAGTTCACGGCAGCGCTGGTCAAGGGCCTGCTCTACGCGGTGGAGCACCCCGAGGAAGCCGCCCAGCTGCTCAAGAAGCACGACCGGACGGCCGACGAGAAGGTCGCCGCCGCCGAACTCACCGAGATGCGGCCGTACGTCCTGGGCGACGGCGGGCCGGCCGGAAAGCTGGACCGGGCGCGGGTGGAGGCGATGATCAAGCTCCTCGCCGGCACCGGCACCCTCAAGTCGACGCCGAACGCCGAAGACATCGGCGTCTACGACATCGCAAAGCCATAACTTCCTCTTCGACGGCGGTGCGCGCGGCTGGTTGCGGCGCGCACCGCGAGGGGCGAACCATGATCGGAATTCGTAACGTTTCGCAGATCTACCGCACCCGGGCCGGCGACGTGGAGGCCCTGCGTGACGTGTCGCTGGAGGTCGCCGACGGCGAGTTCGTGGCGATCGTCGGGCGGTCCGGGTGCGGTAAGTCCAGCCTGCTGCGGCTGGTGGCGGGCCTCCAGGCGGCCACCTCGGGCGAGATAACCGTCGCCGGCACCCCGATCCGGGGGCCACGACGGGACATCGGCTTCATGTTCCAGCGCCCGGCTCTGCTGCCGTGGCGGTCGGTCATCGACAACGTGCTGCTGCCGACCGAGGTGTTCAAGCAGAACCGACGGGACGCCCGGGCACGCGCGCACGAACTGCTCGACCTGGTCGGGCTGAACGGCTTCGAGAAGCGCCTGCCGCACGAACTCTCCGGCGGGATGCAGCAGCGGGTCTCGCTGTGCCGGGCCCTCATCCAGCAGCCGCGCGTGCTGCTGATGGACGAGCCGTTCTCCGCGCTCGACGCGCTCACCCGCGCCGACCTCACGGTCGAACTCCAGCGCCTCCAGATGAAGCACGCCTCGACGGTGCTCTTCGTGACGCACTCGGTCGACGAGGCCGTGCTGCTCGCCGACCGGGTCGTCGTACTCAGCCCGCGACCGGGCCGGCTGCGGCAGATCGTGGGGATCGACATCGCCCGCCCGCGTTCGCTGGGACGCGACGGCCACTCGGCCGAACTCGGCGTGCTGCGCGCCCAACTGCACGACCTGCTCATGACCCCCGAGGAGGTGGCACGGTGACGGTCACTGAATCCCGCCGTACCGGCCGCGACAAGCCACGCGCCGCGGGCCACTGGGCCCAGCAACTCCCGCCGGTGCTCGGCGTCGTGGGCGCCACCGCCCTGTGGTGGGCGACCACGGTCGTCTTCGACGTGGAGAGCTTCATCCTGCCGTCCCCTGGGCAGGTGGCGCAGACCATGGTCGAGGAGTCCGGCTACCTGTGGGACAACACCCTGGTCACCCTCTGGGAGACGCTGCTGGGCTTCCTGATGGCCATCGCTATCGGGGTGCCGCTGGCGCTGATCGTCACCGCCTCGCGGATGCTGGAACGGACCGTCTACCCGCTGCTGCTGATGCTCAACGCCGTACCGAAGGTGGCCGTCGCGCCGCTGCTGGTGGTGTGGATGGGCTTCGGCCAGTTCCCCAAGGTCTTCCTGGTCTTCCTGGTCTGCTTCTTCCCGATCGTCATCTCCACCGCCGCCGGGCTCAGCTCCACCCCGGCCGACCTGGTGGAGCTGGGTCGGTCGTTGAAGACCAACTGGTGGCAGACGTTCCGCATGATCCGGATGCCGGCCGCCATCCCGCAGCTCTTCGTCGGTCTCAAGCTCGCCATCACCCTCGCCGTCATCGGCGCGGTGATCGCCGAGTTCGTCGGGGCCACCGAGGGGCTGGGCTACGCGATCGTCGCCTCCGGCGCCAGCGCCGACACCGCGTTGGCCTTCGCCGCGATGATCCTGCTCGGGGTGCTGAGCGTCGTGCTGTTCTACCTGCTCGCCGCAGTCGAGCGGTTCTTCGTGCCGTGGGCGGACCGGTCATGAGCGCGCCGGACTTCCCGCCGACCGTCCCGGTCCGGTGGCTCACCGACGCCGTCGCCTCGGTCTTCGGCGCACTGGGCTTCTCCGAGCAGGCGGCCGGCCTGGTCGCCGGCTCCCTGGTGGACGCCGACATGCGGGGAATCCCCTCGCACGGGGTGATGCTGCTGCCGATGTACGTGGACCGGATCAGGGCCGGCTCGGTCAGCCGGGCCGAGCGGGCCGAGGTGGTCCGCGACAAGGGCGCCATCGCGGTGCTCGACGCCGGCCACGCGCTCGGGCAGCTCACCGGTGACCAGGCGATGCGGCTGGCGGTGGCGAAGGCGCGGACGTACGGCGTCGGCGTGGTCACCGTTCGCCGGGCGTTCCACTTCGGCGGGGCGTTCCGCTACGTGGACCTCGCCGCGAACAACGGCTGCGTCGGCATCGCGGCGGCCAATACCCGCCCGCTGATGCCCGCCCCCGGTGGCGCCTCGGCGGTGGTCGGCAACAACCCGCTCGCGGTGGGCGTACCCCGTGCGGGCGGCAAGCCGGTGATCCTCGACGTGGCGCTCTCCGAGGCCGCGCTCGGCAAGATCCGGCTGGCCGCCGGTGAGGGCCGCGAGATCCCCGCGAGCTGGGCGACCGACGCGCAGGGACGGCCCACCACCGATCCGGCCGCCGCGCTCAGGGGACTGCTGTTGCCGTCCGGCGCCCACAAGGGATACGGTCTCGCGTTCATGATCGACGTACTGACCGGGGTGCTGTCCGGCGGGGCGTACGGCCGGGGCGTGCAGGGCCTCTACGCCGACGTGTCGGTGCCCAACGACTGCGCGCACTTCTTCCTCGCCCTGGACGCCGAGGCGTTCGCCGAGGACGCGGAGGAGCTCGCCCGCCGGGTCGACGACCTGGCCGACCAGGTGCTCGGCTCCGCGCTGGCGCCCGGCACGGAGCGGGTCCACCTGCCCGGTGACATCGAAGCCGGCCGGTACGACCGGGCGTCGCGCGACGGTGTCGCGCTCCAGCCGTCGGTCTTCGCCGGACTGGTGGAGGTCGCCGCCGGGCTGGGCGTGCCGCTCCCGTCGCCGCCCAGCGCCGGCTGACCCCGGTCGAGAAGGAGGAAAGGACGTCATGCGGGCCAGTTTCGACGCCACCGGCGAGGTGCTCGTGGTCACCGGGGGCGCCAACGGCATCGGCGCCGCCCTCGCCCACGCGTACGCGGACGCGGGGGGTACGGCCGTGGTGTTCGACGTGACATCGGGTCAGCCGCACCCCAGCGGGCGGGTGCACGAGCACCGGGTGGACGTGTCCGACCGCGACGCGGTGCACGCCGCGGTCGCCCGGGTGCTCGCCGAGCACGGGCGGATCGACGCCCTGGTGGCCGGAGCGGCGGTGCAGCCGCGGTGCGACGTGGTCGACATGGACCCCGAGCAGTGGCGCCGCACGCTGGCGGTGAACCTCGACGGGGTGGTCTGGTGCGCGCAGGCGGTCCTGCCGGACATGATCGCCCGCCGCTCGGGCGCGATCCTGGTCTTCGCGTCGGGCCTGGCCACCGCCGGCCGGGCGCAGGCGTCGGCCTACGCGGCGAGCAAGGGGGCGTTGATCGCCTTCGCCAAGTCGCTCGCCGCCGAGGTCGCCGAGCACCGGATCCGGGTGAACACCGTCTTCCCCGGAGTGGTGGACACCCCGCAGTTCCAGCAGGCCAACCCGAGCGGCGGCGAACGGGAGCACTGGGCGAGGGCCACCGGCATCGGCACGCCGGCCGACGTGGTCGGTCCGCTGATGTTCCTGCTCTCGCCGGCCGCGACCATGACCGGATCCACCCTGACCCGTGACCGGGCGTACCCGAGGAGCGAAGCACAATGAGCAGCACGACCGAGCAGTTGCCGGTGGGCATCGTGGGCGCCGGGCCGGTCGGCCTGGTCACCGCGCTGGGCCTGGCCCACTACGGCGTGCCGGTGGTCATCTTCGAGGAGGACGAGCGGCTGTCGCTGGACACCAAGGCCGGCACCGTCCTCACCCGCACCCTGGAGGTGCTGCACCGGTACGGCGCCCTGAACGACGTGCTGGCCGGGTCGCTGCGCATCGACGAGATCGGCGAGCTGGACCGGGCCACGAACACCCAGACCCTCAGCGTCCGGACCGGCGAACTGACCGAGGACACCCGCTTCCCGTTCGTCATCAACATCCCGCAGCACGAGCTGGAGCCGATCCTGCGGCAGCGGCTCGACGCCACCGCCCCCGGCGCGCTGCACATGGGACACCGGCTGCTCGACTTCGTCCAGCACCCGGACCGGGTGGACCTGCGGCTGCGTACCGCCGAGGGGGAGCGGACGGTTCCGGTGCGGTACCTGCTGGGCTGCGACGGCGGTCGGTCCGCCGTCCGGGACCAGATCGGCGCGCGGGTCGAGGGCGAGACGTACCAGGAGCGTTACATGCTGGTCGACCTGAAGGTCGACCTGGACGTGGAGAACCCGCGCGACTACCCGTACCTGGCCTACTTCGGTGATCCCCAGGAGTGGATGATCCTGGTCCGCCAGCCGCACTGCTGGCGTTTCCTCTACCCGCTGCCGGCCGGGCAGGCCGAGCCGGACCGGGAGGAACTGGCCGACAAGGCACGCCGGTTCATCGGGGACACCAAGACCCTGGAGATCGTCGGCACCAACATCTACAACGTGCACCAGCGGGTGGCCGACCGGTGGCAGGACGGGCGGGTCTTCCTGCTCGGCGACGCCGCGCACCTGATCACCCCGATGTGGGCGCTGGGCCTGAACACCGGGGTCCTGGACGCCTCGAACCTGCCCTGGCGGATGGCCTGGGTGCTGCGCGGCTGGGCCGAGCCGAGCCTGCTCGACGGTTACCAGGTCGAGCAGGAACCGGTCGCCACCAAGGGCTCCGCGGCGATGGCCGCGGCGGCGCGGGCCTACATGGCCCGGCGCGCGGACGACCCGGGGGTGATGACCGCCGGCAACTGGGGCAACGCGTTCACCCGCGCCATGCTCGGCGTACGCCTCGACGTGGGCGGCACGGGCGACTGGTCGATGGTCGCCGCCGGCGACGAACCGCTGCCGGTGCTGGCCGGGGCGCGCAGCCCCGACCTGCCGCTGTTCGGTCAGTCCGGCACGGTGCACCTGCACGACCTGGCTGCCGACGCCTTCGTGGCGCTCTACTTCACCGACCCGCGCCGGGTCCCGGCACTGCCGCCACAGGAGTCGCCCGCCCTGCGGCACTACGTGGTGAGCCGGTGGGACGCGCCGCACGACTCCGGGCTGCGGGACCGGGCGCTGTTCGACCCGGGAGACCGGGTGCGGCGCCGCTTCGGGGTCGACAACGACACACTGGTGCTGGTTCGCCCGGACGGGCACGTGGCGGCGATCGTCCCGTTCGACCCCGTCTCCGGCATCGACACGGCCGCCCAGCTCTACGCCCGGGTCACCGGCTGCCCGCCGCCCGTGACCCGGTCCGACAACACCCTCGTCTGCGAAAGGGATGACAATGAGTAACTACGGTCACGCGACCGCCCCGGACGGAACCCAGGTCGAGCTCGGTGCCGTCGGCCAGCAGGTGGTCTTCGAGAACGACCAGGTGCGGGTCTGGGAGATCAGTCTGGCGCCCGGCGAGCAGCAGCCCTGGCACCACCACCTCAACCCGTACCTGGTGATCGCGCTGGAAGCCGCCGACAACCGGATCGACGCGCTCGCCGGTGGCGACCCCCGCCTGGTGCACGAGGACATCGGCGGGGTGGTCTACCGCGAGCCGGGGGAGATCCACATGCTCACCAACAACGGCACCACCCGGTACCGCAGCCGGCTCGTCGAGCTGAAGTGCCTGGGGGAGAACCTCGTGTCCGGTCAGGGCGAGCGATGAGCGACCTGCCGCTCGTGCCGACCCCGCCGGTGCCGGCCGGCGTCGACCCGCAGGAGTGGGCCAACAACCTCTCCGAGCCGTCGAACTACGGCGGCGAGGCCGCCGACCGGTCGCGGGAGGACCTGGTGCCCGGCCCGGGCGGCCTGGTGCTGGCCCGCTTCCGCGAGATCCTGCTCCAGACCGACGAGCTGGACTGGGCGGACAAGACGCTGGCCGGCCTCTCCCACAAGGCGCTGTGGCGCAACGAGGAGACCGAGGCGTCCATCTCGCTGATCCGGTTCCGCAAGGGCGCCGGCATCCCGCTGCGCCACTCACACGCGTCCAACCAGTTCATGTTCTGCCTCAGCGGCCGGTACACCTACGTGCCCACCGGGCTCACCCTCACCCCGGGCTCGTTCTACTGGAACCCGAAGGGCAGCCTGCACGGGCCCACGCTCGCCGAAGAAGAGAGCGTCCTGCTGGAGATCTACGACGGGCCGCACTACCCGACCCAGCCCGAGTGGTACACCGACCCGGCGGACGCCCGCTAGCTCCACCTCGAAGAAGAGAAGATGACCATGCCCAAGCAGCAGATTGTTTCCCCCGAGCTGGCCGCCCCGAACGGTCACTTCGCCCAGGCCACCCAGATCAGGGCGCGGGGCCGGATGGTGTTCGTGTCCGGCATGACCGCCCGCAACCGCGAGGGCGGGGTCACCGGCGTCGGCGACATCGCCGCCCAGACGCACCAGGTCTGCCAGAACCTGCGCGCCGCGATGACGGCTGCCGGCGGGTCGCTGGAGGACATCGTGCGGGTGGATGTCTACGTCCGCAACATGGAGGACTTCCACGCCATCCACGAGGTGCGCCGGCAGTACTTCACCGGTGAGCCGCCGGCCTCGACGATGGTGGAGGTCTCCAAGTTCGTGAACAAGGACTACCTGATCGAGATCAACGCGATCGGCGTGATCGACGACGAGCAGGACGCCTGATGAAGCTCGCCAGCGTTCTCACCGAGGCCGGCCGGCGGATCGGGGTGGTGGACGGCGACACCGTCGCCGTGCTCCCCGCCGAGCTGGGCGACCTCGACGAGGCGATTCGTGGTGGCGCGGACGCGTTGGCGGCCGTCCGCACCGCCGCGCGGCAGGTCGCGGCGGTGCCGTTGGCCGAGGTCCGGCTCGACGCGCCGCTGCGCCGGTTCAACCGGGACATCCTCTGCACCGGTTGGAACTACTGGGACCACTTCGAGGAGTCGCGTGGCAAGCGGGAAGGGCAGGACCCCGCGGAACGGCCCAAGCACCCGACCTTCTTCACCAAGGGCCCGGACACGGTCGTCGGCCCGTACGACGACATCGCCTACGACCCGCAACTCTCCGCCAAGTGGGACTACGAGGCGGAGGTGGCGCTGGTCATCGGCGCGGACTGCCGTTCGGTGAGCGAGGCGGACGCGCTGTCGTACGTGGCGGCGTTCTGCGTGGCCAACGACGTGTCGCAGCGCGACCTGCAACGCGCGCACGGCGGCCAGTGGCTCAAGGGCAAGAGCATCGACGCCACCATGCCGCTCGGGCCGTGGCTGACCACCGTGGACGAGGTGCCGGACCCGGCGAACCTGCGCATCCAGTGCGAGGTGAACGGCGTGCTGCTCCAGGACGCGTCGACCGGGCAGATGGCCTTCCCATTCGCCCGCATCATCGCGGAACTGAGTTGGGGGATGACCCTGCGGGCCGGCGACGTGGTGCTCACCGGTACGCCGAGCGGCATCGGGAACGCCCGTGACCCACAGGTGTTCCTGAACGACGGGGACCTGGTGGTGACCCGGGTGGAAGCGCTCGGTGAGCTGCGCAACCAGGTGCGACTGACGAAGCTGCACTGACCCCGCGACGGGTGCGGGGCGGCGCAGCGCGGCGCCGACCCGCACCATTCCACAGCGACGAAATTGGTACCATTTCCAGGGCCCTGATGCGTTTGTGGGATCACCCGAGCACCCATGAACATGGATCATGTCCTGCGAGAACGGGACGAGCACGGCATCCACCAGCGGCTCTATCCGGAGGCAAACCGTGGTAACAACGCATCGTCGATCCGTCCTGAGCGACGCCAACGACGACGACGGCCGGACCGATGCCGGTGGAGCCGACGGACAGCACCGCACCCTTGCCGACTCGGCGACCGCGGTCCTGCACGAGGCAATCCTCACCGGTCGGCTGCCGGCCGGCACCCCGTTGCGGCTCAACGAGATGGCCGACCTGCTCGGTATGAGCATGAGCCCGGTCCGCGAGTCGATCCGGCGGTTGGCCGCGCTCGGCCTGGTCGAGGTGGTCCAGCACAAGGGCGCCTGGGTCATGCCGCTGACCGTCGAGGACGCGGTCGACACCCATGAGACCCGGATCGCCATGGAGACGGCACTGATCGAGCGGGCGGCGAGCCGGTTCACCGCCCAGGACGCCCGGCGGGCCGAGGCGGCACTCGACGAGCACATCGCCGCGTCCGCGCGCGGCGACACCACGGCTGCCCGCAGGGCACACACCGAGTTCCACTTCACCATCTACCGGGCGGCCGGATCGCGCTGGCTGCTGCGCGGCCTGGAACCGGTCTGGGAGAACAGCGAGCGGTACCGGTTCGCGACGGTCACCCCGACGGGGCAGAACGAGGAGCGGGTCCGCGAGCACCGGGCCATCCTCGACGCGTGCGTGGCGGGGGACGTGGCGGCGGCGGTGGCCGCCGTGCAGGTCCACATCCAGCACGCGGCAGACCGGGTGATCGGCAAGATGAACACCGACGCCGCGGCAGTGCCTGCCGCCCGGGCACCGGGACGCGCGCGTCCCGGGAGCTGACCGCCGGCGCCACCGCGTCAGCCGGTAGTGGCGCCGCCCAACAACCGTCGGGGCACCCCCGCCCCGACGGACTGTCCGCCGCCGGGTGAGCGGCCACGCCAGCCACCATCCCGTACCGTCGGCGCGTCCCGTCGTGACCGCCGGTCGGGCCAACCGTTAGGAAGCCCCGTTGCCTGGCATCGACATGCACGCCCACCTCGCCCCCGACCTGCGCCCGGCCAATCTGCCAGGGGTCGCGGTCGACGGTGACGGCGCCGCCGTTCTCGGCGGCAAACGGGTCGGCCCGCCCGACCTGTACCACCCGGACCGGCTCGAGAACCACCTGGACCAGGCAGGGCTGGACGAGGCGATCGTCAGCGTCCCGCCGCCCTTCTACCGTCAGCGGATGTCCGGACCGGAGGCGGCGGCGTGGGTCCGTGCGGTCAACGACGGCCTGCTCGCCGTGGTCGCCGACCGGCCCCGGCTCACCCCGCTGGCGTACTTGCCGTTCGAACATCCCGAAGTGGCCCTCGCCGAGTACGACCGGATCGCCGCCGACGACCGCTGGGCCGGCGTGGTGGGCGCCGCCGGTGGAGGCGCCGGACCGCTCGACGGTCCGCCGCTGCACCCCCTGTGGCAGCGTCTCGATGCGGACCGGCGCACCGTGCAACTGCACCCCGCGCACTCGGCGGATCCCCGCCTGGAGCCCTACTACCTGGCCAACCTGCTGGGCAACCCGGTCGAGACGACTGTGGCAGTGGCCCAGCTCGTCTTCGGCGGGGTGCTCGGCGGGCACCCGGGGATCCGGTTCGTGCTGGTGCACTGTGGCGGTTGCGTGCCGGCGGTGGTCGGGCGCTGGGAGCGCGGTCACACCACCAGCAGACCGGGCGTACCGGTGCTGTCGCCCACCCCGGCCGAGGCGGTGCGCGCCCTCTACGTCGACAATCTGGCCCACGACCCGGAGGTGGTCGACCTGGCGGTTTCGGTCTTCGGCGCGGACCGGCTGGTGCTCGGCAGCGACTGGCCCTTCCCGATGGGCACCGACGCTCCGTCCGCCACGGTGGCACACCGGGGCGCTGACTACGCCCGGCAGGTGGCCACCGACAACGCGGCGCGAGCTCTGGGGCGGGCACCCGGCGGTCGGTGACGGATCGGTGCGGCTGACGCCGTCGAGCTGCCACTGCCGCCGCCCGGGTGGGTGGCGTCTCCAGGACGCCACCCACTGTGAGCAGATCTTCATCGACAAGACGGCGGGCACGTTGGCCCGCCGAGCGGAGCTCGACAAGGTTTGCTGGGAGTGGTCCGAGGTCACCACGCCTGCAGCGCGGGACCAGTGATCATCCGGTCGTCGAGACCTCTCCGCCGATTCCGGTCTCGTTGCCGTCGCTGTCGTGGAAGACGTACTTCCAGACCGAGTCGTGCTTCTCAACGTCGACCGGCTCCAGGCCCTGTCCGGAGATCCTCGCAACCTCGGCGACCGGGTCGTCGACCCAGATCATGCTGACAGCTCCGCCGGCCCGGTCGGGATCCTGGATGATGTACACGTACCGATCCTCGGCCAACTGCCAGACCGCCTCGATCTCGTTGGGATAGAAGGCCGGTTCAGCACCGAGCAGCCGCTTGTACCACTCCAGGGCGCTGTCATAGTCGCGCACCGGGATGCCCGCAAACACTCCTACCGCCATGTCTGTCTCCTCAGTCGATGTCGAGCCCGACCGATGCCGGGCCCTGAAGTCAGACCGGACCTGGCAGCGAAACCTGACGGGGTCGACCCGATCGCCTTCGGACGGGTCCCGCGCCCAGGTTACCCCCTGCGGTGGCGGTGTGCGCGGTGCTGGCCGGCGCAGTCACGTTCGCCGACAGGCGGTGGATCGACGGCCCGTCGCCGGTCCGGCCTCACCGAGGGGTGTCGACGAGGCCGGCGCGGTGCGCGATCACGACCAGCTGGGCACGGTCACGGGCGTCCAGCTTGTGGAGCAGCCGACTCACATAGGTCCGAGCGGTCGCCGGGCTGATGAAGAGCCGCTCGGCGATCTCGGCGTTGTTCAGTCCGAGGCCGATCTCGGCGAGGACCTCGAGTTCCCGTGGTGCGAGCCGGTCGATGAGGTCCGGGTCGGGTCCGGAACGGGACCTGACGGCGGCCCGCATGACGGTCGTGGTGACATCGGGGGACAGGATCGGCCGGCCCGCAGCGACCGCCCGGATCGCCTCGCGCAACTCCTCCGGGGCGATGTCCTTGAGTACGTAGCCGGCCGCGCCCGCCCGCAGCGCCTCCAGCACGGTCTGCTCCTCAGCGAAGGTGGTCAGGACCAGCACGGCGACATCAGCGAGAGCGGGGGACGCGGTGATGATCTGGGTCGCTGCGATGCCGTCGAGGCCGGGCATCCGGATGTCCATGAGGACCACATCGGGTCGCAGCTCGCGTACCCGGGCGACGGCGGCCCCGCCCTGATCCACCTCGGCGACGATCTGGATGTCACCGTCATGTTCGGCCAGGGCCTTCAGGCCGCCGCGCAGCAGTACCTCGTCTTCGGCAATGACCACCCTGATCACCGTGCTCCTCCGATCGGCAGTACCGCCTCGACACTGAATCCCGTGGGGGTGGATCCGGCTGTCAGGGTGCCGCCGAGCAGTGCCGCCCGCTCCCGCATACCGTCGATTCCCCGCCCCCCGTCGCCCCGGGTGGACCGGAAGACGGGTTCCGTCCGCGCGCCGTGACCGTCGTCGGCGACGCGTACGCGCAGCTCGTCTTTGCTGCTCCAGATGGTGATCGTGGCCCGGTTGGCACTCGCGTGACGGAGCACGTTGGTAACCGACTCCTGCACGATCCGGAAGGCGGTGCTTGCCGCCGGCGCGGGAATGGCGGCCTCGTCGACGTCGATCGAGACGGTCACGTCGAGTCCGGCGTCGCGGGCCGCCTGCGCCGTGCGTTCGATGCCGGTCAGGGTGAGCAGGGCCCGGCCCGCGTCCTCGCGATCGGACTGGAGGATCGCCAGGGTGCGGCGCAAATCCGCCAGGGATGACCGGGCGGCGTCGACGACGTTGTCGAGGGCCCGCCCGACGGCCGCGTCGTTGGTGCCGAGCGACTGCTGCGCGACGCGTGCCTGGACGGAGACCAGGGACAGCGCGTGGCCGACGGAATCATGGACGTCCCGTGCGATGCGCAGGCGTTCGGCCTCAAGGTGGCGGGCGGCCCGTTCCTGCTGATGGTGACGTTCCAGGGCGACCACTCGGCGTTGCTGGTTGCGCAGGGCGCGCGTGCTGCGGACCGCGAGGGCGAGGGCGATCGCGCAGCCGATGAGGGCCACGTTCGTGATCAGGTCGTAGGCCAGGACGGCGCTGGACTCGCCGTCGGTGGTGCGGAAGTACAACGAGACCGCAAGCAGGACCGCTCCGACAACGGAGGCCACGGCTGCGCGCCCGCGCTCGGCGGCGCCGTAGAAGGCCCCGACCAGCGGCAGCGCCATGCCGATCGGCGGGTATCCGGCGGCGTAGTAGGCGAACACGAGCAGGACCGCGGTGATCAGCACGGCGACCGGCAGCCGGCTGCGGAGCAGCAGCAGCGCACCGAAGCCGGCCGCGAACACGTACGCCCCGACGTCGTGTCGCCCACCGTCGTGCGAGCCGATCGCGATGATGAGCGCGACCGTGATGGCCTGGCCGGCGGCGACCAGAGCCGCGAGGACCCACGGGGCTACCTCATTGTCGCCCGCGCCATGGGTCATGGACGACATGATCGCATCCGTTCGCCGGGCGACGTGTACGTCGAGGGGCGACGTCCCATGTCGCCCCACGGTGTAGCGCCCGCCGAAAAGTGACGAGACTTGACTGACAGGCCGGCCGAGCAGGCGACCCTAGCGTGAAGACATGGAACCTGCCTCAGTTGTTCGACGCCTCAACTGGCCGTTGGTGTTCGGCCTTGCCGCGCTGGCGCTCGTCCGGCCGCTCTTCTCCATCGTCGGCCTGAGCGATGTGTTGGGGAAGCCGGCAACACCGCTCATCCTCACCATCGCCATCACCTCGGCCTGGGTCCTGATCGTGGGCCTGAGCCGGGTACGCGAGCCGCTGCTGACCCTCGTGGCCGCCGGGCTCACCTACGCGGCCGCGGCGATCCTGCTCAGCGCAGTGCTCTCGCCGATTCTCACCGGAGAGCTTCAGGGCCCGCTCGCCATGCCGTTCGCGGTCATCCCGCTGTTCGTCACCAACATGCTGTGGGGCCTCATCGCGGGCGGGCTGGCGGTGCTCGTACGGCGGCTGCGCGACGGCCGGCACGCCACCGCGCATGCCCCAGGCGACAAAGACCGACGCACCCACCGATAGGAGACAGGTATGACGCGCTCGACGGCGGAGCCGGTGGACTCCGAGCAACGGATTCTGCTCCGAATCGGCGCGGTGTGCGCGATCGCTGGGCCACTTGTGCTCGGCGCGTCGTTCGCCCCGCACGGTGATCTCCCCACGCGCGAGGAGAGTCTCGTGGGCGAGGCCGTGGCCCTGCGGTTCATCGCCGACCACCAGACCTGGCTGCTCATCCATCTGGGCACGATCGTGGCTGGGCTTATCTGGCTCGGTGCTTTCGTCGCACTCGCGAACACCCTGATGCCGGGCGCCGCCCGCGCGGTCGGCCGGTTCCTGATACCCAGCGCGATTGTTGGGAGTCTCTTCGTCGTCTTCGACTACGGGGTGGACGGCTACGCGCTCAAGGTCCTGGCCGACGAGTGGGCAACCGCTACCGGCCCGGAACAAGAGGCGCTGCAACGCATGGCCGAAACCGGAATCTGGTTCCTCAACGGCACCTTCCACAGCGAAATAGTCGTGTTCTACGGGTTGACCATGCTCTTGGCCGGGCTGGCGGTCGCCCTCGATGCCCGCTATCCCCGTTGGTTCGCGGTTGCCGGGGCGATCGCCGGCGCGCTGGTGCTCACCAATGGCCTGCTGGCCTTCGCCGGGGTCGGGTTGGCGCCGGCCGGTGGCACCGACCTGTTTCTCTTCGTGATGGTCCTACCGCTGGAATCCCTCTGGCTCATGGTCCTCGGCCGCCTCATGTGGCGGAACGCCAAACGCCGAGTCGCCCAGCCTCCAGCCGAGTAGGGGGTGCACGAAGCTCCTCGGGACGGCGCTCAACTGGGCAGGGCCCCGGCAGGTCGCGGCGGATGTGCGGCATGGTCTGGTCGGTCGGTGTCGGGCTGTTGGGCGGCGAGGATGGTCAGGACGGCCAGGGCGAGCATGGCCAGGGTGATGAACCGGTGTCAGCCGGTCCAACCGCGCACCTGGTTGTGGTCCAGGCCGACCTGGCCCTTGCCGCTCTGGTCCATCCGCCGACGCCGCCACCGAGCCCGAGCCAAGACCAGCCACTACACCCGACAAGACCTCATCAAGCCATGATCACGGTCCCCGGCTGGAGCACTAGATGCCCGCGTCGAGCGCCAGCGCCGTCGCCTCGCCGCGGGAGCTGACTTCCAACTTTTTCAGCAGACCGGCGACGTGGAACTTCACAGTGCTTTCGCTGATGCCGAGCTCGATGCCGATGGCCTTGTTGCGCTTTCCTTGGGTGACAAGGCGAAGTACCTCGAGTTCCCGCCGGTTCAGGCTGCTCAGCCTGCTTCCGCCGGAACGATCGGGAGCTGGAGCGAGCGGAAGGCTGATGGTGGCGCGGCTGCCCCAGTCGGGTACGGCGTCGAACTCGACGGTGGCGCCGAGCGCACGGGCACGGCCGTCGAGCTTGCGGCGCAAGGCGTGGGTGTCAAGGCGGCCGGCGCCCTGGTCGCGCACATCGACCCGCAGCGACGTGCCGTCGCAGTCCCAGGCGATACGCAGCCGTGCGAGCCCCGGCTGGGCGGTGAAGGCCAGCACGACCGTACGGGTCATGGCGTGCGCCGCGCGGGCGATCTCGCCGGGCACCGGGCGTACGTCCTTGGGCGGTGGCACGAAATCCAGCTGCGCGTCGTGGTGGCGCAGCACCTGGCGGATCTCCTTGCGCAGCTTGGCGAACACGGCCGGCGCTGGTTCCTCGGACGAGGCCAGGTCGGACTCCTGAGCGGTGCGCAACGCCACGAGCGCGGCGGACGCCGAGTCGGTGGCGGCGAGACGGGCGCGGCGATCGTCGAGGCCGGTGGAACGCAGCGTCGTGAGAATGGTGACGAGCGCGGTCTCGTGGGCCGCGGCCATCTCCGCGATCGTGCGTGCCCGCTCGGTCGACGCCGCGCGCGATTCAGCGAGGTAGTCCGGACTGGCCTGGGCAACCTGCTGCCGGATCGACGTCGCGACGATACCGAAGACTTCCGCCAGGACCTCGGACTGAGGAAAGCGCCTGGCCGCGCTGCGAGCGACGAGGACGAGCAGCGTATCCACCCGATCCCGCACCACCCACACCGCGCGGGCCTCCCCGGCTATCGTCGCCGTGGTGCAGAGCGGACGACCGGGTTCGATGCGCGCCTTGAGGTCCTCCAGTTCCGCGAGAGTGACCCTGTTGATCGTCTCGATCGCCCCGGCCACCTTGCGGGGGCGGCCGGTGCACTCGCGGGTGAAGATGATCAGTGCGGTATGCGGCCAGCGGTCTGCCAGGAACCGGGAGAACCGTCCGGCGATCTCGTGCAGTGGCCCCTCGATCACCTCACGCAGCCCGGCAAGTTCCGTTCCCATTCGAACACCCTAGCCGAAAGACCAGGTTTCTCTCGTCCGCCGGCCAGGTCGCGTACCGGGAAAGCGCAGCTAGTGTCGCTGTCGCATCTACCGCCGATCGAAAGAGGAAGCATCTCCATGCCACAGCAGGTGCGCGGTGTCATTGCCCGTTCCAAGGGTGCGCCGGTCGAGCTGACGGACATAGTCATCCCCGACCCCGGTCCCGGTGAGGTCGTGGTCGCGGTGGCCGCCTGCGGGGTATGTCACACGGATCTGACCTACCGCGACGGCGGGATCAACGACGAGTTCCCGTTCCTGCTGGGCCACGAGGCCGCGGGCACCGTCGAGAGCGTCGGCGAAGGCGTCGAGTCGGTGCGACCCGGCGACTTCGTCATCCTGAACTGGCGAGCGGTCTGCGGTCAGTGTCGGGCCTGCAAGCGGGGCCGCCCGCAGTACTGCTTCAGCACGTTCAACGCGACCCAGAAGATGACCCTGACCGACGGCACGCAGCTCACCCCCGCCTTGGGTATCGGCGCATTCGCGGACAAGACGCTCGTGCACGCCGGCCAGTGCACGAAAGTCGACCCGTCCGTCGACCCGGCCGTCGCGGGCCTGCTCGGCTGCGGGGTCATGGCCGGCGTCGGCGCGGCGATCAACACCGGTGCGGTGGGGCGCGGGGATTCCGTGGCCGTCATCGGCTGTGGGGGAGTGGGCGACGCCGCCGTCGCCGGCGCCCGTCTGGCCGGCGCCTCGACGATCATCGCCGTGGACCGTGACGCACGCAAGCTCGAGTGGGCCCGGGACCTCGGAGCCACCCACACCGTCGACGCCTCAGCCACCGACGCCGTCGCCGCGATCGCGGAGCTGACCGGCGGGTTCGGTGCCGACGTCGTGATCGACGCGGTCGGGCGGCCGGAGACCTGGAAGCAGGCGTTCTACGCCCGCGACCTCGCGGGCACCGTCGTGCTCGTCGGCGTGCCCACCCCGGACATGCGCCTGGAGATGCCGCTGCTCGACATCTTCTCCCGCGGCGGCGCGCTGAGGTCCTCCTGGTACGGCGACTGTCTGCCTGAGCGGGACTTCCCCATGCTGATCGACCTGTACCTGCAGGGCAGGCTGCCGCTGGACAGGTTCGTCACCGAACGTATCGCGATCGACGACGTCGAGAAGGCGTTCCACACCATGCACGCCGGCGAGGTGCTGCGCTCGGTCGTGGTGCTATGAGTGGCGCGCTGCGGATCGACCGCGTGGTCACCTCCGGGGTGTTCCAGCTCGACGGCGGCACGTGGGAGGTGGACAACAACGTCTGGCTCGTCGGCGACGACGACGAGGTCGTCATCGTCGATGCCGCTCACGATGCCGAGCCGATCATCGAGGCCGTGGGCTCGCGTGCCGTCGTCGCCGTCGTGTGCACACACGGGCACAACGACCACGTCACCGCCGCGCCGCGGCTCGCCAAGGAGTGCTACGCGCCGGTCCTGTTGCACCCCGGCGACGAGGAGCTGTGGCGGCAGAGCCACCCGGACGAGAAGTTCTGGCCGGCTACCGACGAGCAGCGGATCGCCGTGGCGGGCACGGAACTGCGGGTGATCCACACCCCGGGGCACTCGCCCGGGTCGGTCTGCCTGCACCTGCCCGAAGCGGGGGTCCTGTTCACCGGCGACACCCTGTTCTCCGGCGGCCCCGGCGCCACCGGCCGCTCGTTCTCGGACTTCCCGACGATCATTTCCTCGATCCGGGAAAGGCTGCTCACCATGCCCGGCGACACCCGGGTCCACACCGGTCACGGTGACGGCACCACGATTGCCGCCGAAGCTCCGCACTTGGACGAGTGGATCGCCCGCGGTCATTGATTCAGGCACGTCCACCCCATCCGGCTGGGGATCGGAGGGTCAGGGGCTCGGCTCCCTTCGGGCGTGCAAGATCAAAAGAGCCTGACCTGCGGAAACGCAGGTCAGGCTCTTGCTTTGCCTATCCCTTGTGGACGTGGGACTGCTCGGTGACTGCTCGTCCGACGGTCTGCGGTACGGGTGTCGAACCGTCGGCGGTACTCCGACGGCGAGGTGTCGAAGGCCGCGGCGAAGCTCTGCCGCAGCGTGACACTGCTGCCGATACCGCATGCGGCAGCGACCTGGTCGACCGACAGCTCCGTCGACTCCAGCAGCCGACGGGCCTCGTCGAGGCGCTGACGCTTGACCCAGGCGGCCGGGGTGACGCCGGTAGATGCCTGGAACGCTCGGATGAAGGTGCGCCGGCTCATGTGCGCGACGCCAGCCAGCCGCTCGACCGTGAGGGGTTCTGCCAGGTGCCGCAGAGCCCACTCCATCGCTTCGGTGATCGGGTCGTCGGAGGAGTGCGGGGGTAGGGGCCGTTCGATGTACTGCGCCTGCCCGCCCTCGCGGTGCGGGGCCACCACGAGACTGCGAGCCACCCGGTTGGCCGCCGCCGCGCCGAGCCTGCTGCGGACGAGGTGCAGACATGCATCGATCGCCGACGCCGTCCCGGCCGAGGTCAACACGTCACCGTGATCGATGTACAGCACGGAGGCATCCGTGTCGACATCGGGGTGCCGGGCGGCGAGCAGGTCGACGGCCTGCCAGTGCGTCACGGCCGCGCGTCGGGACAGCAGGCCTGCGTCGGCGACGGCGAAGGCCCCGAGGCACAGCCCGGCGACCGTCGCGCCGCGGCCGTGGGCCCTCGTCAACGCTCGCTGAAGCGCCGGCCCGGCAGTGCGACCGTCCTCGAACCAGGAAGGGACGACGACGACATCGGCCTCCTCAGCCGCCGCGGGCCCGCGCACCTCGCCGAGTGTGTAGCCCTCGGCGGTACGAATCGACCCCGCGCGGTCCGAGAAGAGCATCGTCTCCCAGTTGCCCAGGCCTTGCCGAGCGACCTCGTCGAAGACGAGTTGCGGCACAGAGAGGTGGAACATCGTGACGCCGTCGAAGGCGTAGACGGCGATCCGCAGAGCATCCTCGGACGTTGGCACGAATCCATCGTAACGCTGCACGCGTGCCAATGGCCGACGCGGTTCACAGCCCGCAGACTCGATGTGCGTCGCCCACGAAGACGGCGGCAACGAGACCAAGGAGCACAGGCCATGACCACCCCTCGCCGCGCACTCATCCTCATCGACGTGCAGCGGGACTACTTCGGCGACGGCCCGCTGGAGATCCAGTACCCGCCCCATGCCGAGTCGCTGCCGCAGATCACGCACGCGATCGACGCGGCCACCGCCGCGGGCATTCCCGTCGTCGCGGTGCAGCACGCGATGGGCGAGGACGCGCCCGTGTTCAACCCCACCCAGCCCGGCTTCCAGCTGCACCCGGAGGTCGAGAGCCGCCGCACGGACGAGTGGAAGTCCGTCGTCAAGCAGTACGGCACCGTGTTCGCCGGCACCGACCTCCTCGCCTGGCTGCGCGAGCACGAGATCGACACCGTCACCCTCGTCGGCTACATGACCAACAACTGCGTGCTGGCCTCCGCCGCGGAGGCCGAGACCCACGGCCTGGCCGCCGAAGTCCTCTCCGACGCCACCGGCGCGATCAACATCGCAAACGAGGCCGGCTTCGCCGACGCGAAGACGGTCCACACGACTCTGCTGGCACTGCTCAACTCGAACTTCGCCGCCGTCGCCGACACCGCGACCTGGTCCGGCGCTGTCGCCGCCGGGCGGTCGCTGCCGAAGAGCGACCTTGGCACCTCCGCCGTGACGGGTGCGCGGCGCGCCGCGTAGGCGTCATCCGCGCCACGCCTCCACCGCCAGCGAGGCTGACAACTGTCGCGCGTGGCGGGGCGTAACCAGATGCCCATAATGGCCCCGGGTGTCCGAGGACGTGCTGCGTGGGGCGTTCGGTTGGTTCGAAGAGTCAGTGCGAGGGGTTCGATGGGTCCCGCATGTCACGTGCGGGCCCCTGGTCACGACCGCGACAGCCGCGGGAATCGCCGTGCACCGGGCCACCTGCTCGCGCTCACACACCTCCGTCCGCGGCTGAGCCTGGGAAAGACCCGCTCACACCTCGCCTGCCGGCTGATGCTGGGAGGTGGAAGACACCGCCAAACCGAAGGAAGGCCGAACGTGGACAGCGCCGACTGGGATGCCCGCTACGCCGACGCCCCCGAGCTTGTCTGGACTGCCGAGCCGAACCGGTTCGTCGTCGAGGAGACCGCCGACCTGCCACCGGGCCGGGCGCTCGACCTGGCCGCGGGCGAAGGTCGCAACGCGGTCTGGCTGGCCGAACGCGGATGGCGGGCCACCGCCGTCGACTTCTCCGCCGTGGCCGTGCGCCGCGGCCAGGACCTTGCCCGCGAACGGGGCGTCGACATCGACTGGCAGATCGCCGACGTCACCGCCTACCGGCCCGAAGCCGACGCCTACGACCTGGTCCTCATCGCCTACCTGCACCTGCCCCGACCCGACCTGGCCACCGTTCTGCGGCACGCGGCCAGCGCCGTGCGCCCCGGCGGGTCGTTCGTCCTCGTCGGCCACGATCTGGCCAACCTCACCGCGGGCACCGGCGGCCCGCAGGATGCCGCAGTATTGCAGACTCCGGAGATGGTGGTCGCTGAACTCCCCGGCATGCGGATCCACCGGTCCGAGACGGCGCGGCGCCCGGTCCGGATGCGAGACAAGACGGTCGACGCCCTGGACACCGTGGTGGCCGCGACCCGCCCGTGACCGCCACCCGCTGAGGCGACACTGCTCGCGGGCCCGGCGACCACTGCGCTGATCATCCCACTCCCAACGACCCAGGGCAGCGCTGCAGGACCCAACCGATGCGCTGAACCCGCTGTTCCGCCACGCTCTGCCGGGTGGCCGATCACGACTCCTTCTTGACGTGGTGATCAGCGGCGCCGTGCTGGGCGCGGTCCTGACGGACTCACCGGGCGACGTAGACCCACGCCGCCGGGTCGACCACGTCCACGGCCCGGAGCATGCCGAGGCCGAAGGCGGGAGGTCGTTGAGTCGGGGTACCCAGGGCGGTTGAGTATCCGTGACCAGGTGAGGGACTTGCGAGGACTCCTATCGTGGACGCGTGGTGATGACCTTCCTGCGCCAGGGGACGCTGCGGCTCACGAGCTTCTCACTGACGTGGCTCTATACGCTGCACCAGATTCATCCGGCGGTGTGGCGACTCATGGCGCGGAACTACCGTCCGTACATGGGTCGATTTGCTCGGCTGCACGCGTGGATGACCTGTCAGTTCGCCGCGATCGACGTGCCCGCGTACGGCGACTTCTTGCGCCGCAACCAATGGCGGTTCCGCTGGTTCGACCTGTCGTCGTACCCGCCGACAGACAAGCAGTCGTACGTGAAGGCGTACCCGGAGGCCCAGCGCTGCTGGCACGGCGAGATCGAGATCGCCGGCAGCGTCGTCGACGAGTCCTCGGGATCGTCCGGTCAGCCGTTCAACTGGATTCGCAGCCGCCGCGAACTGCGCTCGGTCCACAAGAACCTGGCCGGCTACGCGACCATGGTGTTCCCGTCGAAACGGCGGTTCGTCATCAACGCGTACTCCATGGGTGCCTGGGCCACGGGCACCAACACCGGCATCGCCATGTCCAAGATCGCGATGGTGAAGAACACGGGCCCGGATCTGCAGAAGATCGCGGACACGCTGCGGTACTTCGGGCCCGGGTTCGAGTACATCGTCACCGCGTATCCGCCGTTCCTCAAGCATCTGCGCGACAAGCTCGACGCCGAGGGCTTCCCGTGGGGCGAGTACCGGATCAGCGGTCTGGTCGGCGGGGAGGGGATGACCGAGGCGCTGCGTGACTATCTGGAGGAGCGCTTCCTCAAGGTACGCTCCGGCTACGGCGCCAGCGACCTCACCATCGGTATCGCCGGGGAGACCGACTTCACCGTCTGGGTCCGCCGCCGGCTACGCACCGACGTCGCCCTGCGGACCGCCCTGCTCGGCCCCGACGAGCACCGGCTGCCAATGATCTTCCAGTACAACCCGCTTGAGACGTACCTGGAGACCAACGCCGACCTCGAGGTGCTCTGCACGATCAACTCGACGGCGGTGCTCAACCCGAAGGTCCGCTACAACATCGGCGACGAGGGCCGGCTGATCGCGTACCCGGATGTGCTGGCCGCGATCGGGGACCCGGCCGCGCAGTCGGACGCCGAACGCGCCGGACGGACCGACCGGATGCAACTGCCGCTGCTGTTCCTGTTCGGCCGCAAGGACAGCACGATCTCCTACATGGGTGCCAACATCTACCCACAGGACGTCGAGTACGGCCTCTACGCCGACAATCCCCTCGCTCACCTGCTGCACAGCTTCTGCCTGGAGCTGGAGGAGCACGCGGACCTGGAGAGCCGGCCGGTCGTCAACCTGCAGCTGCGCGAGGATCTCGCGCTCGGTCCCGACGAGCGGCTGGCCCTCGCCGAAACCTGCCGCGGTGGGGTGCTGCGCTACCTCGCCGAGGTCAGCCGGGACTTCGCCGAATCCCTCGTCGAGGACCCGTCCGCAGCCGACCTGCGGGTGAGAGTTCATGACTACGGCACCGGCCCGTTCGCCGGCGCAACATCCAAAATCAAGAATGTGTACCTGGTGAAGGGCGCGACGACGTGAGGACCTCCGACTTTTCCGCCGCGCCGCCGGTTGGTCAAGCGACCGCCATGTTCGTCGGCGCCACCCGATACCGGGGGCCCCGCTCGATCCTCACCCTCACCCGCACCTGGTTCAAGATGGTCAAGCAGATGCAACGGATGGACGGATACCGGTGGCATACCGTGTACTACCAGTTCCCGTTCACGCTCGGCACCATCGCGTTCTTCAGCGACCGCGACGCGCTGCTGAGGTTCGCGCGCAGCCGCCACCACCGCGACCTCATGTGCTGGGTGACCGACCACGGCACGCAGAACGCCACCGGGGGCTACATCCGGCTGTACAACGCCGAGCCCGAGGGCTACACCAACGGCGTCTGGCGTGCCGAGGCTGACGGCATGGCGCACATCCAGACGTTCACTCCGCTGTCCACCGAGACAGCCGGCCCGCCGGTGCACCGCGCATGAGAGTATCCGCCGTGAAGTCGCGGGCCGACCTGCGAGCGTTTGTCGACTTCCCACTTCGGCTGCACCCGACCAACCGGTACGTGCCCCTGCTGTCGTCGGTGATCGCCGCACACCGCCGTACCGCCGAACTGTTCCTGATCCGCGACGGACGCGGCGCCGTAGTCGGGCGGACCAGCGTGCACCGCAGCAGCGCCTTCGACGCGAAGGTCGGTCCGCGGCAACTGTTCGGGCACACCGAGTTCGTCGACGACGACGCCGTCTTCGCCGCCATCATGGACACGGTCGAGGCCAGGGCCGACGGCCGGCCGCTGTTCGGACCGGTCGCGTTGCTGCCCAACCAGACCGGCGGGGTGATCACCTCCGGCTTCGCCGAGCGTGGCTTCGTGGACTCAGCCTGGAACCCCGCCTACTACCCGGTGATGTATGAGCGGCACGGCTTCCAACGCCGCTTCGAGGCCGACACCTGGCTGGTCGACCTTGGCCGGGACTCCGGGGCCGACTCGACCCCCGCTCGCGCCCCAGCCGGCACCGACCGTGACTACGGGTTCACCTTTGACGACACCCGAATCCCCGCGGAGCAGCTCATCATCCGGCACGGCTCGCGGCGGCACTTCCGCGAGCAGCTGCCGATCCTGCGGCAGCTGCTCAACGCCAGCTTCGCGCAGCTCGGCTACTACACCGAGATCTCCACCGAGCAACTGGCCGAGCAGACCGACGGCCTCGCTCACCTGCTCGACGAGGGGTTGCTGCTCTGGTTGGAGAAGGCCGGCCGGCCAATCGCGTTCGTGGTGACCGTGCCGGACATCTCCGAGTTCCTCATGAAGGTCGGTGGCCGGCTCGGCGTACTCAATCAGCTGCGCCTGCTGGCGACCCGCGCCCGGTACCGGCGCGACGCAGTGCTCATCATCAAGGGCACCGTGCCCGAGGAACAAGGCAAGGGGTACCTGACGCTGCTGTCTCGGGAGTTGCACCGCAACCTTGCTGCCGGCGGGTACCGGACACTGCGCAGCACCTTCGTCGAGCGGGAGAACGCCGCCTCGGCCGCCCAGTACCGGCGGGCTGGCGGGCGACCGCTGCACGGGTACACATTCTACGAGAAGCGGTCGGCATGACGTGGGTCGAGCAGTTACGGGCGCACGAGGCGACCTGCCGCAGGGCGCCGAGCGCACACAACACACAGCCATGGCTGCCCGAGTACCACGCCGACGAGATCGTCATCAACGTCGATCAGCCCCGCTCCTTGCCCGACTCTGACCCGACCGGACGCGACCTCGGCCTCGGAATCGGCGCGTTCGTCGAGACGTGCCTCATCGTCGCCGCCGACCTCGGCCTCAACGTCACCGCGGCGCCCGGCCCCCGCCTGGTCGCCGCGCCGCACAGGTACCCAACCCCGTTCAGGATCGTGGACATCGAGTCCCGCCGGGTCGCCCGTGGCCGGTACGCGAACGGGCCGGTCGACCCGGCCGTTCTCGCCGACCTGGAACCCGGACTCGTCCACCTTCCCGCCCAGGATCTCGCGCGCGAGTTGGTGGTCGCCGACCGCTGGCTGTTCGGCACCCCGGCCGTCGCGGCCGAGCTACGCGACTGGCTGCGCCTCGACCCACGCCATCCGCGCTACCACCTCGACGGACTCACCGACCGGGCTCTCGTCCTGTCCCGGTTCGAAGCACGGTTCCTGGCCGCCTCGCTGCGCGCGTACCCCGTCACCCGCCGGTTGGGCCTCGCGGCGCTGCTGGCGGTCAGCGGCCGGAGCCTGCTGCGGTACGACGGCAGCATCCTGGTCATGGTGGCGGACGGCGACGATCACATCGCTGCGGGACGCCGTCTCCTGCGCACATGGCTGACCCTCGCCAGGCACGGCCTGGCGGTCCATCCGCTCAGCCAGCTCATCGACTGCCCGGTGACCGCCGCCCGGCTCGCGGGACGGGTGGGTGGCCAGCCGCTCGCGTTGTTCCGGGTCGGTCGGCCCCTCGCCGAGCCGACCCGCTCGGCCCGGCTCTAACGACCTCGCGCGGGGTTGGAGACGGCCGTCCCGGCACGCGCCCAGCGCGACGGGTGCGCGTCCGGCCCGCAGCACCGGGCGAACGGGATAAGTGGCTTGCACAGGCGCCGGTCCGAGAGCTTGACTGCCCACCATGCCATCCCCCTCACCGATCTTCGTCGCGGGTACCGGTCGTTCGGGAACGTCACGGATCGCCGACATCATCGGCGAACATCCGCTGATCCACCGGATTCCCATGGAGACCAGGTTCCTCATCGACCCGGGCGGCCTGCGGGACCTGGCCGACGCGCTCACCGATCGATACGACCCCATCGTTGGTGAGGACGCCCTGTACCGGCTGAGTGACTTCCTCACCGTACGAGTGCCCGGCCGGCGCGACGATCGCGGCAAAACCGTTCCCGAGCTGGTCGGCGAGCGGCGCTACCGAGACGCGGTGCAACAGCTCTGGCCGCAGCTGGTCGCGTACACATTCGACGAACCTGCGCCTGCGGAAGGCTTCGGGAACGCCGACCGGCCTGCCGGACCGTTCGAGCCGTCGAGCCGCAGGCGGGTACTCCCGAGGTTTTTCGGCGATCGGCGCGAACTGCTCGGGATCCTCCGTGGCCTGATCGACACGACGTTCGGCGGCGCAGCCGCCGACGCGGGCAAGCCGACCTGGTGCGAGAAGACACCGTTCAACCTGCTGCACATGGACTTCCTCTGGGAACTCGTCCCCGAAGCGACCATCGTTCACATCAAGCGCCACCCGGTCTCAGTGCTCGCATCCCACCTGGCCCAGCCATGGGCACCGCCCACCGTCGACGGCGCGCTCGCCTACCTCAAGCCGGTCTACACCCGGTGGCTCACCTGGAAGAACACGGTCGACCTTACGGGCAGGCGATACATCGAGGTGAAAGCCGAAGACCTCGCAGCCGACTGGCCCGGGCAGCGCCGCACCCTGTTCGAACGACTCGACGTCGACGACTTTGCCACCCCGTCAACGTTCCAGTCTCACAAGCTGGCGAACCGCAACGACCAGTTCGACGACGAAACCCGCGAGTTCATCGAAGAAGCACTCGGCGACGTCATACCGGCCATGGGATATGAGTGACGTTTCTGGCTCTCCACCTCGAAGACGCCGCGTCGCGCCTCGAACGCCCGGTAGAAGCAAGCTGCTTCAGCCGAGCCGCACCAGTCCGGGCGACGCCCGGGCCGGCGTCCCCTGTCCGACATGTCTACGCCGGCGTGGCACCACGCCAGGTGCTGCGGTTACACGCAACAGCAGATAGGTGGTGAACTGGTCGTGTGGGAGCGTGGCCGAACGGACTTCGCGTAGCTGCAGAAATGCCGGCTCCTGGTTGCTCGAGGCGACAGGGGAGTCTGTCATCACGATCGCCCAGTCGGGAGGCTGTCCATGAAGGAGCTGACGGAGAACACGGCCTGGCCGGGTCCGGCCGGCCCGTATCCGGGCGGGCTGGAGAGGCCGTTGCCTTCCATGGTCGCGCGGTAGACCTCCAGCAGCCGGACGTGGTATTCCAGCGGCGCCCCCTCGGGGTTGGTGCGGCCGAGCGGCGTGGTCGGCTCGGGGCACCAGGTGGTGAAGCGCGGGGTGATGCCGCGCGACATGAAGTACTGGAGGCCCTCGGCGGTGGACGCGATGGCCTCGTCCACGGTCGTGAAGCCGTGCGGGGCGGCCATCTCGACGCCGGCGACGAAGTTCGGGATCACGTTGCGCGGCCCGAAGACCTCGGCCGAGTCGAGGATGCGGCGGTGCCACTCCTCGCGGCCGACGTAGCGCTCCTTGCCGGGGCAGTAGAGCTCGAACAGGCGCTTGTCCCACACCTCGTAGTTGGGGTGGTAGATCTGAATGCCATAGTCTTTGAACCGCTGCACGTCGGTGCGGGGCAGGGCCTGCGCGACCACCTTGCCGAGCCAGCGCCCCGGGAACCGTTCCTCGATCGCCTGGGCGTACCGGCCGTAGAAGTCGGCCTCAGCGCGCCCGTCGACCTTTGAAGTGATACTACCGCCGGTAAGCGTGTACGCCTGGGACGCACGCTCGGTGTCGTACTTGTCGATGATCTCCAGGGCCTCGAGGATCTCGTCGACGGGTTTGATCCCGGTGTACGGGCGCCCGGCCGCCTTGTGCTGCCGCCAGTTGTGGTTGATGTCGCAGTACTGGCACTCCTCCTTGGCGCCAAAGTACTGGCAGACCCGGAAGACGGTCAGGTAGATGAGGTAGCCCCACTGGATCGTCGGGGCTACCTCCATCACCGATTTCCCGTTGGCCAGCGTTTGCTGGTAGTACGCCGGCATTGGCGGCAGCCCGACGTCGGCGATCGGCTTGCCGTCCAGGAACAGTTGCATCCGTCCGTCGTCGCCGGTCTTGACGCGGTACGGCGAGGCAGGATTGGTGCGGACCGACACGATCGTCCGCCGCAGCCCGTACGGCCCGCCGGTGAGCACGATCTCCTCCGGCGGCCGGCGCAGCGCGGCCGTGCCCAGCTCCGGCAGGGTCCGGTGGTCGAAGGAGAAAATGAAGTAGGACTTTGGTTTGACGTCGCCGTTTTCGTTGTCCGTCAGCGCCGAGTCGTCGAAGGCGAGCCCGCCGCGCAGCAGGTCCTCCTTGATGACCGCCTCGTGCGGTACCTGTGGGAAGCGGCTCATCATATTCTCGACGAGATCGGTGCGAGACGGCATACACCCTCCTAACGGGTTGCGCGGGACCGGGTGGCAGGGCGCCACCCGGTCACCCACGTGTCAGCTCTGCTTGGTCTCCCAGAAGATGTTCGCGATCTCCTCGATCTTGGCGAGGAGTTGCTCGGCGACGGCCGGGTCGGCGGAGCCCTTCGTGCCGCTGGCACCGGCCAGCTTGGTGGCCTCGTTGAACAGGCCGTGCAACTGCGGGTACTTCTCGAAGTGTGACGCCTTGAAGTAGTCGGTCCACAGCACCCAGAGGTGGTGCTTGACCAGTTCGGCGCGCTGCTCCTTGACGATCAGCGAACGGGTGCGGAACTCCGGGTCGGTGTTGTCCTGGTACTTCTTGCTGATCGCGAGGATCGACTCGGCCTCGATACGGGCCTGGGCCGGGTCGTAGACCCCGCAGGGCAGGTCGCAGTGGGCGCTCGCGGTGGTCCGCGGGCGCAGCAGAGATGACAGCCTCATCAGATTCCTTCCGGTAACGACGGTGTAGTGACGAAACCCCTGGCGTGACAGACGAGCGGACCGTCGTCGGCCCGAGGAAAACCTCGAGCACAGAAGCCGCGACGAGCGTCGCGGGTCAGGTCAGCCTGCTTGGACCACCGCAGGTGGATGCTGGAACTCGGCGCTACCAGCAGATGGTGGGCGGACTGCGGCTCCGCGACGCCGATTCGTTGATCCACAACAAGGACGCTAGACATTCAACCCGACTTCAGGTCAAGCCGGGGCTGTCCTGCTCACACTTCTCGTCGAGGCGTACCGGTCCCTGGCCCTGATGGCGAAGCCGATCCCCGGGATTGCGCATCCCACATGACCGCATGGAGAGGCAGCCGCACCCGATGCAGCCGGTGAGCTGGCGCTCGAGGTTCCCGATGTAGCGCCGCCGGGCTTCCAACTCGCCTTTCCACATACGCGACACGCGGTGCCAGTCGTGCTGGCTTGGCGGTTGGCCGGCCGGCAGCGTGGCGAGGATTGCGGCGACGTCGGCGAGCGAGACGCCGAGCCGCTTGGCGGCGAGGACGAGAGAGATGCGGCGCAGCATATGGCGCCGGTAGAGGCGCTGATTGCCAGGGCTGCGCTCGGCGGCGATCAGCCC
This sequence comes from Micromonospora sp. NPDC048063, assembly GCF_043202855.1. Taxonomy (NCBI): domain Bacteria; kingdom Bacillati; phylum Actinomycetota; class Actinomycetes; order Micromonosporales; family Micromonosporaceae; genus Micromonospora; species Micromonospora sp. NPDC048063. Next base: position 235,896 of record NZ_JBIDBG010000005.1, read on the forward strand.
TTTGTCCTCGTAGAACCGTAGTGCGGAGGCGGGCAGCCCGGTACGAGCAGTGACCTCGCCGACGGTGAGCAGATCATCCGGGCCCGCAGGCTGCTCTGGTGGCACCCGGAGACCGTAGAACTTGAACCCTGGTTGAGTTCAAGCGGTTGAGGTGAAGTGCGGTTGAGGTCTTAGCGTTCACGCCGTGACTTACGTGATCGCGTTGCCGTGCGTGGATCTGAAGGTTAAGGCGTGCGTCGACGAATGCCCCGCCGACTGCGTCTACGAGGGCGATCGGATGCTGTATGTCCATCCGGACGAGTGCGTCGACCGCGGAGCCTGCGAACCGGTCTGCTCCGTCGAAGCGATCTGGTACCAGCGTGATCTGCCCGTCGAGTGGAAGGGCTACCGGGCCGTCAACGCCGAGTTCTTCGACGAACTGGGGTCGCCGGGCGCGGCCGGGCGGGTCGGGCCCATCCCGGCTGACCATGCGCTCGTGGCCGCGCTGCCACCGCAGGAGACGGAGTGACGATCGAGTTGTCCGTGGCGATCGTCGGCGCCGGCCCGGCCGGTGTCCACGCCGCCGGTGCCTTGAGCGAGCTCGCACCCGGGACGCGGATAGACATCTTCGAGCGGCTGCCCGCCCCGTATGGCCTGGTCCGGCACGGCATCGCCCCGGACCATCCCGCCCGGGTCAAGCAGCTCACCGACGAGCTTCGTGCCGTGCTCGCCGGCAGCGGCGCCCAGCTCTTCTGCGGTGTCGAGATCGGCACCGACGTCACGGTGCGCGACCTGCGCAACCGCTACGACGCGGTCGTCATCGCCACCGGCGCCCGGCGGGACGTCCCCGTCGAGCTACCCGGCCTCGGTCTGCCCGGCTCCTTCGGGGCGGCGGACTTCGTCGCCTGGTACGGCGGCCACCCCGACGCGCCGCCGGCGTGGGCGCTGCGAGCGGAGTCCGTTGCGGTGATCGGCGCCGGCAACGTCGCCCTCGATGTGATTCGGATGCTGAGCAAGCCCGCGTACGCCCTCGCCGGCACCGGCATCCCGTTGCACGTGTCGAATGAGTTCGCCGCCAGCCCCGTCCGCGACATCCATCTGTTCGCGCGCCGCGGCCCGGCCGACACCCGCTTCAGCCCTACGGAGCTGGGCGAGATCGGTGACCAGGATGACGTCGATGTCATCGTTGACCCTGCCGACCTGGCCCCCGATCTGCACATGGAGCGCATGACCCGGCAATTCGCGCCCACCCGGAAGGTCGTCGACATCCTGCGAGCCTGGTCGCGGATCCCCGCTGCCGCACGGACCGCGTCACGGCGCGTCCACCTGCACTTCTACCGGATCCCCGCAGCCATTCTCGGCGTCGACCGGGTGCAAGGGCTGCGCACCGAACGTGCCGTTCCCGACGGCTACGGGCACATCACCGGTTCCGGTGACTACGAGGACCACAAGGTACAGGCCGTCTACCGCGCCATCGGCTACGCCGCCTCACCCCTGGCAGGTGTGCCCTTCGACCCCGAAACCCGCACTGTTCCGCATCGCGCCGGGGCGGTGCTCGGCGAGCCGGGACTCTACGTCACGGGCTGGGCCAAACGCGGCTGCATCGGCCTCGTCGGCGCCACACGCGCGGATACCTTCCAAACCGCAAGAACGCTTTTGCAGGATCACGTACGCAAGTGAGGAACCGACCATGCGCAATCCCGCACGGGTCGCCGTCATCGGCGCCGGCCCGGCCGGGATCAGTGGGTAGCGCGGTTTGCGAGGGACGAGTCCGACGGGGCCGCCGCGGGCTCGGTACTGCTTGACAATGGCCGCACCGTCGATCGTGGCGGCGATGACGTCCGGGCCAAATCCGCGTCCCGCATAACCGGGGCAGCGCCCCGTATGCTGCTGGCCATGACCGGGGCGACGCAACGGTTGTGGTGTTCGTCCCTCATCGGACCGGACCCGCCAGCCATGAGGAGACCACGCCCATGACCACACGCGACGAGGCGAGCGGAATGCGACCACTTCGGTATTCCATCAACGTCACATTGGACGGGTGCTGCGACCATCGTGCAATTCCCGCCGACGAGGACTTGCATCGTCACCACACCGAGAACCTCGCCCGGGCCGACGCACTTCTCTTCGGCCGGGTGATGTACGAGATGATGGAGACAGCGTGGCGGCCGGCGGCGCCGACGGGGTCGAGACCTGATTGGATGGAGCCCTTCGCCCAGACGATCAACGCGGCAAAGAAGTACGTCGTGTCAAGCACCCTGGAGCGGGTCGATTGGAACGCGGAGTTCGTGCGCGGGGATCTGGGCAAGGCCGTTCAGCAGCTCAAGCAGGAGTCGGGTAAGGGGCTCTTCGTGTCAGGCGTGCAGCTCCCGCTGGCGTTGGCGGAGCTGGGATTGATCGATGAGTACGAGTTCGTGGTGCAGCCCCGGATAGCGGGTCACGGGCCGACACCGTTCGCAGGTCTATCGAAGTGTGTCGACTTGAAGCTCGTGAGTCGGCTGGAGTTCGCCTCGGGGGCGGTGGTGATGCGGTACGAGCCGAGAAGGTAGCCATCGGCTCGCTTCCAGCGAAAGGCCAACGACTACCTGTTCGCCACCTGATCCACCTCTCACCACGGTACAGTCTTTGCTGAATACAGCGGCTGCTGTATGGTTGGGGGTGTGGAGAGGTTGACGCACGGGCAGGTGCTGGCGCGTTTCGGCCATGGGACCCGGCGGGCGGTGCTTGCCCGCCGGGTGAGGCTGCTGGTCGCCGCGACCATCACCTACAACGTCGTCGAGGCGGTGGTGGCGATCACCGCGGGGACTCTCGCGTCGTCGACGGCGCTGATCGGCTTCGGGCTGGACTCGGTCATCGAGGTCGTCTCGGCGGCCGCGGTGGCGTGGCAGTTCTCCGCCGCCGACCACGAACGCCGCGAACGCACCACGCTGCGGATCATCGCAGTGTCGTTCTTTGCCCTCGCGGCCTACGTGACGGTGGAGTCGGTGCGGGCCCTGGCCGGCGCCGACCGGGCTGCGCACTCCGCCGTTGGCCTGGTCCTGGCCGCGCTGTCTTTGGTCGTGATGCCGGTGCTGTCGGCCGTGCAGCGCCGCGCCGGTCGTGAACTCGGCTCCGCCTCGGCGGTGGCCGATTCCAAACAGACTCTGCTGTGCACCTACCTGTCCGCGGTGCTGCTGGTCGGGCTGGCGGCCAACTCGTTGTTCGGCTGGTGGTGGGCCGACCCGGTCGCCGCCCTCGTCATCGCCGCCGTCGCGGTGAAGGAAGGCCGCGAGGCGTGGCGCGGTGACACCTGCTGCCCGCCGGCCACCGCGGTGTCCGCCATGACCGCCCCGTCCGCGTCCGTGGATGGCTGCGGTGACGACTGCTGCGCCGGCAAGGAGTGAGCCGATGGCCGCCGTCGCCCTACTGATCTACCTGCTCGCCCTCGGACTGGCGTTCGGGTGGCGCAGTTTCGCGCAGTGGCGCCGCACCGGCGACACCGGACTGCGGCTGGACCCCGTACCGGCCGGCACGCTGCGCTGGTGGGCCAAGCTGCTGTTCGTCGCCGCGCTGCTGCTCGGCGCGGCGGGCCCGGTCGCCGCGCTCGCCGGCATGAACCCGATCGACACTCTCGACCGGCCCACGATGCGGATCATCGGACTGGTGCTCGCCGTCGCCGGAGTGATCGCCGCCCTCGCCGCGCAAACGGGCATGGGCACCTCGTGGCGGGTCGGGGTCGACCCTGACGAACGTACCGACCTGGTCACCGACGGTGCGTTCGCGCTGGCCCGCAACCCGATCTTCACCGCGATGATCGTGACGGGCCTGGCCCTGGCCCTGATGGTGCCGAACCCGATCTCCCTCGCCGCCACCGTGGTCCTGGTCGTGTCGATCCAGTTGCAGGTCCGCGCGGTGGAGGAGCCATACCTCGCCCGTATGCACGGCGCTGCCTACGCCGCCTATGCCTCGCGGGTGGGCCGGTTCCTGCCCGGCACCGGTCGCCTCGCCGAGCCCGCCAAGGTCGCAGGCCGCGGGTAGGAGCCGTCCCCGACCTGACAGGTACGGAGACGGTGGTCGGTCAGGCCCTGGCCATACCCGGACCGACCGACTACGGGTGGGTGCCCAGCGCGGCATGCGCCAGGTCGGCTCAGGCCGCCTGCCCCGGGCTCTGTCGAAATGGTCCGGACCGAACGGGCCGAATCCCGTACGCTCCGGCGGTGTTCACCCCGATTCGCGCGCGCCGGCTCACCCTCCGGCCGGTCACGATGGACGACCTTGACGACGTGTACGCGTACCAGCGCCGGCCCGACGTGTGCCGCTGGATGCTCGGCAACGAGCCGCGCAGCCGCGAGCAGTCGCGGGAGTCGGTGGCGACGATGACCCGCGAGGACGGGCTGCGTGCCGAGGGTGACATCCTGACGTTGGCCGCCGAGCTGGACGGGCGGGTGACCGGCACCGTCGAGCTGGTCTGGCGGAGCCGGGCCGACCGCACCGCCGAGATCGGGTACGTCTTCAACCCGGAGTTCTCCGGCCGGGGGCTGGCCACCGAGGCCGTGGCGGCGCTGCTGGGATGGGGCTTCGAGGAGTTCGGCCTGCACCGCGTTTACGGCCGGTGCCACGCCGGCAACGAGGCGTCGGCCCGGCTGATGACCCGGCTGGGGATGCGGTGCGAGGCGCGGCATGTCGAGAGCTACCTGTTCCGCGGCGAGTGGGCCGACCGGCTCGTGTTCGCGATGGTGGCCCGGGAATGGCTGTCGCGATCGGCGGCGCTCCACGATCCCGCTGTCCAGCCGGACGCGCGCCAGCCGGAACCAAAGAACTGAGTGGCGCACATGCTCATTCCGGCATCCCTGTCCGTGCCGCTGTCAGGAGAATCCCGTTGAGGCCCTCCTCGAACAGCAGGTTGTCGTCCCATCGGGTGTCGTCGAGATGGCCAGAGGCGCTGAGGGTCGGATAGGCGTTGGCGCTCGCGGCGACATGGTCGCGGGCTGCGGCTCTCGCGTCAGGGTCCGCGGTCTGGTGCCACGTGGCTTCCGTGAGCGAGGCGCCGATGACGTAGTTGGCCAGCATTCGCGTGGCCACCGCAAGCTGAAGTCCGCAACAGCCGCCGCGCACCAGCGCCGATTGCAGGAACTCGGTACGGGCCAGGACGTTGGGCCCGAGCATCGGACGTCCGACCAGCCTTGGTGCCCAGGGATGGCCCAGCATGGCGCCACGCCAGCCTCGGACGAGGACGCGGATGTCCTCCAGCCAGTTGTCGCTCACGTCCGGAACTGGCACGTCGCCGAAGATCCGGTCGACGGCCAGGTCCAGGACGTCATCCTTCGTCCTCACGTGCCAGTACAACGCAGTCGCCGTCACGTCGAGCTGCTGGGCAAGGCAGCGCATCGTCAGGCCCTCGATGCCGTGCTCGTCCAGCAAGGTCACCGCTGTGTCCACGATGCGCTCAAGGGTCAGCGGCGGTTTGCGCCGTGCACGCGAGGACTCCGCCCGTAGCCACACCGGCGGAGGGGTGCGGCTGCCCCGTCGCCCCGCCGAGGGTGTCGTCGGCACACCGGGCTCTGCGGTGGTCATGGAGCCGACTCTAGTCCAGTGGACAGGCAATTTAACAGCGGTAAGCTAGTCGAACGTACGAAAGGATGGCCTTGACGGTCGGCAAGGAGTTCACGCCATGCCTCTGCTGCGAGTCCACCTCGACAGCGACCGGACCACCGCCCGTCGCGTCCTGCAACTGCACCAAGCGGGCAAGATCCATCACGAGTCGCGGGAAGCTGCTCGGGAACAGGTGTGGCGCCAGGGCTCCACCCCGGCCGGTGACCCGATCTTCGTCGGCATCACGAACGGCCGCCGCAACGTGCAGTTGCTCTACGACGTCGAGGTCTACTCCGACACAGCCCCTTGAGCACCCGCCAAGCACACGGTGGTGAACACCTCGATCACGGCATCGCGGTCGGCGAGGGCGGGGCGCTGCCGCCCCGCGGCGCCTCCGCCGTCATCAGGCGTACGATCTCCGCCCGGTCGGCGGCGGACGGCAGGCCCCAGCCGGGGCGGTACCCGTACACCTCGTGCAGCGGGTGGGAGGCGGTGCGGCCGTCGAGGACCTCGATGGCGTCGGTGTCGATCAGGCCCGGATGCTCGACACCGCACGCCTCGGCGACCTTGAAAAGGTCCCGCCGCAGGGTCCTGACGTAGTTGGCCGCGCGGACCGACTTCCGGGTCGGGTCGAGGCCCCGGGCGAGCCACGGGTTCTGCGTGGCGACGCCGGTGGGGCACGTGTCGGTGTGGCACTTCTGGGCCTGGATGCAGCCGATCGCCAGCATCGCCTCCCGGCCGACGTTCACCATGTCGCAGCCGAGCGCGAACGCCACCACGGCGTTGTCGGGCAGGCCGAGCTTGCCGGCGCCGACGAAGACCACCTGCTCGTGCAGGTCGCGTTCGGCGAAGACCTTGTAGACGCGGGTGAAGCCCTGCTGGAACGGCAGCGACACCGAGTCGGTGAAGATCAACGGCGCGGCGCCCGTGCCGCCCTCGCCGCCGTCGACGGTGACGAAGTCGACCCCGCGCCCGGTGTCGCGCATCAGGGTGGCCAGCTCCTCCCAGAAGCCGAGGTCGCCCACCGCGGACTTGATGCCCACCGGCAGGCCGGTCTCGGCGGCGAGCAGCTCCACCCAGTCGAGCAGGCTGTCGCAGTCGGAGAACTCGGCGTGCCGGGACGGGCTCACGCAGTCCCGCCCCGGCGCGATGCCCCGGGTCGCGGCGATCTCCGCGGAGACCTTGGCGGCCGGCAGCAGGCCACCGAGGCTGGGCTTGGCGCCCTGGCTGAGCTTGACCTCCAGCGCCCGCACGGGCGCCCCGGCGACGAGGTCCCTGAGCCGGTCGAGGCTGAACCGGCCCTGCTCGTCCCGGCAGCCGAAGTACGCCGTGCCGATCTGGAAGACCAGGTCACCGCCCTTGCGGTGGTACGGGGACAGCCCACCCTCGCCGGTGTTCTGCAGGCAGCCCGCCAGCGCCGCGCCCCGGTTGAGGGCCTCCACCGCGTTGCCGGAGAGCGAGCCGAAGCTCATTCCGGAGATGTTCACCACCGACTCGGGCCGGAAGGCGTGGGCCCGGCTCCGGGCGGCGCCGAGCACCTTCGCGCACGGCAGCCGCACATCGTGCCCGGCACCCGGAGTGGACGGCGGTACGGCGCGGCCGAAGGTGCGGTGCTTGATGATCGGATAGCCGGGGGTGAACTCGATGTCGTTGTCGGTGCCGAAACCGAAGTAGTTGTTCTGCTGCTTCGCCGACGCGTACACCCAGCGGCGCTGGTCGCGGGTGAACGGGCGCTCCTCGTTGTTGCCCGCGACGATGTACTGGCGCAGCTCCGGCCCGATCGACTCCAGCAGGTAGCGGGCCCGGCCGAGGACCGGGAAGTTGCGCAGCAACGCGTGGTCGCGCTGGATCAGGTCGCGCGCGGCGAGGGCCGCGACGGCGGCGACGGCGGCGGGTACGGCTCGACTTGCCCACTTCATGCCCGCCACTCTTTCCGCGGTCGCCCTCCGCCAAACGGGCCGGCGGGGCGGACCCGGCCGGATCAGCCGTGCGTCGGCTGCCGACGGACCACCAGCAGGGCGATGTCGTCGGTCGGTTGCTCGACGCCGAGGGCCGCCATGACGGTGCGGCAGACCTCCTCGGGAGGGTCCGGCCGGACCGCGTGGACGAGCTGCTGGAGGCCGACGTCGATGACCTCGTCGCGGCGTTCGACGAGCCCGTCGGTGAAGCAGGCCAGGACGGCCCCCGGCGGAAGGTCCACCTCGGTCTGCCGGCGGGCGGGCGGGCGGCGGCCCGTGCCGAGCGGAGGGTCGACGGGGACCGGGACCAGGGCGCCCGGCCGGCCCGGCACGGCGAGGACGGGTTGCAGGTGCCCGGCGCTGGAGATCCGGATCCTGCTTCGATCAGGGGAGACCATGACGTAGAGGGCCGTGGTCAGGCTGCCGGCCTCGAAGTGGGAGACCTTCCGGTCCAGCAGCGCCAACGCCTCCGCCGGATCGCCGCAGACCAGCGCGTACGCGCGCAGCGCGCTGCGGACGCGCCCCATCACCACGGCCGACTGCAGGCCGTGCCCCGACACGTCGCCGATCACCAGCCCCAGCCAGCCCGACGGCAGGCTGAACACGTCGTACCAGTCCCCGCCGACGCCGGCGACGTGACCGGGCACGTACCGGGCGGACATGGCCAGGCCGGGCACCTCGGGCAGCTGGTTGGGCAGCAGGCTGCGCTGCAGGGCGAGGGCGGCGGTCTGCGCCAGGTTGTTCGCCCGGGCGAAATGGGCCAGGCTGGCCCGGTCGGCGACCAACTCCAGCAGGCGGACGTCGTCGGCGGTGAACTGACGGTGCTGCAGCGTGCCGACGTGTAGCACGCCGATGAGCTCACCACGGGCGAATATCGGCACGCCCAGCAGCGACGTCAGGCCCATCGCCAGCAGGATGGGGTTGACCACCGCGTCGGGGGTGACCTCCTCGATGACCACCGGCTGTCGGGTCAGCGCGATCCGGCCGGCGAAACCCCGGCCGACCGAGACGCGGAAACCTTGCCGGACCTCCTCCTCGAGACCCTTGGCGGCGGTGGCCACGAGCTGCTGGGCGTGCGCGTCCAGCAGCAGGATGGCCGCGGTGTCGACGCCGAGCAGATCCCGGACGCGATCGAGCAGCTCGTCGAAGAGATCGGCCGCGTCGAGCCGGGACAGGGCAGCGTCGGTCACCGCCTCGAGACGGCGTAACCGCTCGTCGTCCTGGATGAGCCCCGCGTCGGCCACGACAGGATCCTAGTCCCGCTGGCTGGTTCCGCCGCTATCCGACCTGCGCCGACAGCAGCCCGTACGGTGCGCGACGCCGGCCGGACGGTGACGACCGCGAGGATCGTCCCGAACCGGCCCGTTCGGGTGTTTCGAGACCGGCAGCGGCGCCGGCGGTCCCGGATTCGCGGCCGGTCAGGGGCGGTGCCGGCGGGCGGACATCGCCTGGAGCGTCGGCCGGCGCACCACCGCGATCCGGTCGCCGCGGGCGCGCAGCGACGTACGCCCGCCGCGTCCACGCCGGACGGTCAGGTCGACGGTGCGCCCGCCGACCTGCACGCCCTCGAGGACGAGGTCCGGCAGCCACTCGGGCAGGTGCGGGTCGACGAAGATCGTTCGCAGCGGCGCGGCCGGGCGCAGCGCCAGCAGCGCCTGGATGAGCGCGACGACCGCGCTGGCGGACCAGGCCTGCGGGGAGCACGAGTTCGGGTAGACGCCGGGGTGCGGGTGCGCGTCGTCGCGCGGCAGGCCGCTGAGCACCTCCGGCAGGCGGTGCTCGGTGAAGAGCGCCGCCGCGGCGAACATCCCCTCGGCGAGGCGGTGCAGGTGCTCCCAGCAGCCGTACCGGGCCAGCCCGAGGCCGATCGTGCCCGCCTCCACGGGCCAGACGCTGCCCCGGTGGTAGCTGAACGGGTTGTACGCCGGGTGTGCCGACGACAGGGTGCGCACCCCCCAGCCGCTGAACATGTCGTCGGCGAGCAGCCGGTCGGCGACCAGGGGAGCGAGCCGGGCCGGCACGATCCCGGTGGCGAGCAGGTGACCGTCGTTGGAGTTGACCGAACGCACCTGACGCTTGTCCGGGTCGAGCGCCATGGCGTGACAGCCCCGCTCGGGCATCCAGTAGGCGCGGTGGAAACGGCGACGAAGGACCGTGGCCCGGCGGAGCAGCCGGGCGCCGAGCGCGGGGTGACCGGCCGCGGCGAACACCACGGCGGCGTGCCGCAGCGCGGCGTACCAGTACGCCTGGAGCTCGCTGGTCGCGATCGGGTTGGGCACCACCTCGCCGTGCTCGTCGACGATCGCGGTGTCCGAGTCCTTCCACCCCTGGTTCTTCAGCCCGGCCCGGGACCGGCAGTGGTATTCGAGGAAGCCGTCCCGGTCGGGGTCGCCGTACCGGTCGATCCAGTCCAGGGCGCGGCGCGCGACCGGCAGCAGATCCCGCACCGTGTCGAGATCCCCCGTCCACGCGAAGTACTGCCCGAGGAAGATCAGGAAGTCCGGCGCGGTCGACCAGTCGCCGTAGTAGCCGCTGAACGGGTCGAGCCCGAGCGCGGACACCGGTCCCTGACGGGCCTCGTGCAACGGCTTGCCGGGCTCCTCGTCGCGCCAGTCGTCGATGCGGCGCCCGAGGTGGCCGGCGTTGAGCCGCAGGCTGTCCGCCAGCATCGTCGGCCCGGCGAGCAGGGCCTGCCACGACGCGGTCATCGTGTCGCGGCCGAAGATCTCCTGGTAGATCGGCAGGCCGGCCATCGGCGCCGTCGGCCCGGCCGGCTCACCCAGCGGCAGCACCGCCAGGTCGTCGACCGCGCACCGCCAGGCCGCCGTGACGTCGAAGTTGCTGCTGCTCAGCCGGGTCAGTTCCCGGGCGAGGTGGGCGCGGGCGCGGGCCGCGTCGTCGCCCGGCTCGGCGAAGGTCGGCGGCGGCGCGGCGAGACGCCGTCCCTCGAAGATCGGCTCGACCACGAGTTCCACCCGGCCCGACCCCCGGGGCGGCACCGCGACCGCGACCAGGACGGCGTCGTCCACGTACCGGACGGGCGAATCCGCGTGTACGCCGATCGCCACCGCCCGGTCGAGGCCGTCGCACCGGTAGGTCAGGCGCAGCTCGCGGTCGTCGGGGTGCCAGCTCGCGTCGACCGCGCCCGACTGCACCCGGCGGCCGGTCTCGGCCTCGCTGGTGTCGGCGAAGTCGGCGGCGAGATCGATCCGCAGTTCCAGTTCCAGCGGCACCGGGGCGTAGCTGACCACGGTCAGCCGGGTGCGCAGCCCCTCGCCGACGAAGCGCTCCACCAGGAGGTAGGCCGCGCGGGAGGGCAGTGTCTCACCGTCGCCGAGTGCCGCGTACGAGAGCTGGGCGTGGCCGGCCACGTTGGCCGTGCTGAACGGCACCGGCTCGCGGCCGTCCACGGCGAGGCGCTCCGTGCTGAGCACCCGGGTGTTGCGCGCGAAGAAGCCCTGCGGGTCGGCGCCGGTGATCCGGCCGCGCACGTCGGTGACCAGCGTGCTCCAGCCGCTCGCCACGTAGAGCAGATCCGGTCGGACCCGCAGGTTCCGGACGCCGCTCATCGGTCCGGCGGCCGGCGTGGCACCGGCGTCCGGGGCGGCCGCGGCCGGCGGGACCTCCCGCGGCCGGAGAGGGTCCCGCCGGGGCGGGCGGCCGGCGGGCGCGGCGGCGTCGCGCGGGCGGCGGGGGTCCCGGCGGCAGGCGCGCTCGGCGGCGTCGACGGCATCGGTGCACCCCCTGACCGGCGGCTGCGGGCCCGGGCGCGCCGGTGCGCGCCGCGGACCCGTCGGACAGCGGTCGGTACCCGGTCGCGCCGCCGGTACACCTCCGGCCGGCCCGCCGGGCCGCGGGAGCGCTCCCGAGGTCAGCGCTGGGGCTGGCCGATGTCCACCATCCAGCGGGTGCCGAAGCGGTCGACGCACATGCCGAACTCGTCGCCCCACATCTGCTTCTCCAGCGGCATGGTCACCGTGCCGCCGTCGGCGAGCTTCTCCCAGTAGCCGCGCAGCTCGTCGGCGTCGTCGCCGCTGAGGCTGACGGCGACGTTGTTGCCCGGATCGTGCTCCATCCCCGGCGCGGTGTCCGAGGCCATCAGGGTGTAGCCCCGGTCGGTCTCCAACATCGCATGCATGATCTTGTCGGTCAGCGCGGGATCGTCGGTGCCGAACTCGCCGAAGGTGCTCATCGACAGTGAGCCGCCGAACACACGCTGGTAGAACTCCATCGCCTCCCGTGCGGTGCCCGGAAAGCTGATGTACGGGTTGAGCCGAGACGCCACAGCACCCTCCTCCGGTCGTGAAGGCGTCATCGTCGCAGATCAGGGGCCGGGTGTGGACGAGGCGCGCCCGCGTTCCGCGGCCCGTGGGAGCGGGAGGTCGTCCCACGGGCCGCGGGCGGTCAGTGCCGGAAGGAGTGGCGCACGACGCCGCCGACGAGGACGCACCACGTGTTGGTGGTGAGCTTGCCGTTGCGCGGCAGGCCGTGCAGCGCCTGGAGATCCTGGACGGCCTTCTTGGTGGCGTGGTCGTACTCGCCGGTGACGGCGACGTCCGCCCACCCCTTGAAGTTGAGCATGAACTGGGCGGCGCTGACCGGGATGCCGGCGGCGTCCTTGTCGAGCTCCGGCGCCAGCGTCTCCCAGGTCGGCGCGGTGAGGGTGGCGTCGACGTCGACCGGGATGCCGTTGCGGTACTGCCAGTCCTGCACGGCCGCGACGGTGGCGGCGTCGAAGACGCTGTTGACCGGCACGGTGTAGCCGCGGTGGGCCAGCAGGTACTGCACGACCCGCACCGACGGCGAGCCGACGAACCGCCACAGGTCCGGCCAGCGGCGGGCCGGCACGTCCGCCAGATCGGTGTCGAGCGCCTCGAACACCCGGCGGCGCAGGACCGGGAACTGCCGGTAGAAGGCGGCGCCGGGGCACTGCGTGGTGCGGAAGTCCCAGTGCCCGAAGATGTCGTGGGCGTGCAGACCGTACTGCCGGCAGATGGTCGTGCAGAGCTTGACCAGCGAGTCCAGCAACGCCTCCGGCGGCGTCTCGGTGACGTACGTGCCCTCGTTCTCGATGCCGATCGCCCGGCCGTTCTCGCCCGGACAGTGCGCCGAGATCATCTGCCGGTCGCCGGCCTGCAGCCGCTCCAGGCTGCCCCGGCGCCCCTCCATGACGTATCCACCGCGGCTGACGGTGAAGTGCTGGCCGGTGTCGGACCAGCGGTTGCCGTCCATGTGCAGGTCCTGGCAGTCGCGGGCCAGCTTGATCGCCTGCGCCTCTGAGTAGTCGGTGACGTTCGGGAACGCCATGTGGTGCACGATGATCTTGTTGGTGGGGATGGCGCTGACCGACAGCGGGTCCGCCGGCGGACGCGCGCCCCACTCGTCGCAGCTGTAGATCCAGTCCAGGTCGGCGCCGGGGTCCGCCTGCGCGGCGGCGGGGAAGGCGAGTTCGCTTCCGACGACCGCGACCGTGGCGGCGCCGAGGCCGGCCCGCAGCAGGGTCCGACGGTCCAGTTCGGAGTGGTCGAGGTGCATGGCATCTCCTGTGCGGCCGGGTCGGGGGTGGGAAGGGGTGCGTGAAAGGAAACTCCAGTGGCCGCCTGTGTTGTGGAAGATATTGCCCAGACCTCCGCCGCTGGTCAATAAGGAGCCGCCCGGCCGTCCGGGTGACCGTCCGTGCCGAGGTCGAGGATCACGGGCAGCGACGCGCAGGTGGCCGTGGGTCGTCGGGTTCCGACAACGGAGGCTTCGGCCGGTGAACGAGCCGGCTGCCCGGACCGACGACAGCGCGGACCGTCAGGAGGCGTCACCAGGCAGCGTAGACCGGTACGGGCGGATCCGCGGCGCGAACCGGCGTCCGACGATCCTCCGAGAGGGACGGTCCGCCGACGGTCGGGTGATCGGGCCGCACCGAGCGGGGGGCTACCGCACAGCGGCGTGCCCGCGATACTCGTTCGGCACCGGACCGCGTGCATTCACGGAAGATGCGCCTCAGACGGCCGCATGCCCGTTGTCCCAGTTCCCGGCGGCGCCGGTGGTGCTCCTCGGTGGGGACGTCGCGGCGGGTCAGAGCACCTGGGAGAGGAAGCGGCGCAGCCGGGGGTGCTCCGCCCCCTCGAAGATCGCGGCCGGTTCGCCGGCCTCCAGCACCACGCCGCGATCCATGAACGCGACGGTGTCGGCGACCTCGCGGGCGAAGCCCATCTCGTGGGTGACCACCACCATCGTCATGCCGCCGGCGGACAGCTCGGCCATCAGCCCCAGCACCCCCTTGACCAGCTCCGGGTCCAGAGCCGAGGTCGCCTCGTCGAAGAGCATCACCTGCGGCCGCAACGCCAGCGCGCGGGCGATCGCGACCCGCTGCTGCTGCCCGCCCGACAGGTGCGCCGGCCGGGCGTCGGCCTTGGCCGCGAGCCCCACCAGCTCCAGGTGGTCGCGGGCGACCGCCGCCGCCTCGTCCTCACCAAGCTTCCTGATCCGGCGCAGCGCGAGGGTGATGTTGCGCAGCACGCTCATGTGCGGGAAGAGGTTGAACTGCTGGAAGACCATGCCGACCCGCTGCCGCAGGGCATCCGGGTCGTCGCCCAGCACGCTGCGCCCGTCGAGCAGCACGTCGCCCCGATCGGGCTCGATGAGCCGGTTGATGGCGCGCAGAAGCGTGGACTTGCCCGAGCCGGACGGGCCGATCACGCAGGCCGTCGCGCCCCGCGCGACGTCCAGGTCCACGCCGCGCAGCACCCGGTGCGACCCGAAGGCCAGGTGCACGTCGCGGACGCTCAGGCTCACCGAGGTCGTCGTGTCGATGCTCATCGCTGGTTTCCTCCCGCCGCCCCCGGCAGCGCCAGGTCGAGGTCGTCGTCGGCGTCGGCGGGCGCGGCGGCCTGCCGGCCGTGCCGCAGCCGCCGGTCGATCCAGTTCACGACGTGGGTCAGCGGCACGGTCAGCGCCAGGTAGAACAGGCCGGCCAGCAGCAGCGCCGACTGGTTGCCGGTGTTCGCCGCGTAGTCCTGCCCGATCCGGAACAGCTCCCGCTGGCTGGCCAGCAGGCCGAGGAAGTAGACCAGGCTGGAGTCCTTGATCAGCGCGATCAGCTGGTTCACCCAGGCCGGCAGCACCCGGCGGATGCCCTGCGGCACGATCACCAGGCGCATCGCCTCGCCCCAGGACAGGCCCAGCGCCCGGGCCCCCTCCAGCTGGGCGGCCTCCACCGACTGGATGCCGGAGCGGAAGATCTCGCCGATGTAGGCCGCCGCGATCAGCGACAGCGCCAGGATGCCCAGGGGATACGGGTTGGGGCCCCACACCTCCATGCCCAGCGGCGCCAGACCGACGCCGATGAGCAGGATGGTCGCCGCGGCCGGCAGGCCGCGGAAAACGTCGGTGTAGACCCGCGCCGGCCAGCGCAACCATCGGGTACGCGAGATGCCGGCGACGGCCAGCCCCATGCCCAGCACCGAGCCGAGCAGGGCGGCGGAGATCGCGAGGATCAGCGTGTTGGGCAGCCCGACCGTCAGCATCTCGGGCAGCGCCTCGCGCATGGAGTCCCAGTCGAAGAAGGTCTCCCACAGGGTGCTCAACGGATCCATCGTGTTCTCCTACCGTCCCGCTCGCTCGTCGTCCGTACGTGTCAGGAGGCGGCCGAGGCCGACGGCACCGGGACGGTGCCGCTGCCCGGCTTGAAGTCGGCGGGGATCGGGCGGCCCGGGTAGTACTGGGCCTGCAGGCGGCTCCACGTGCCGTCGGCGATCACCTCGTCGAGGCCCTTGTTCAGCGCCTCGCGCAGCTTGTCGTTGCCCTTGGCGAACGCGTACGCCGTCGGGGCCGGGCTGAGCAGCTTCCCCGCCACCTTGATCTTGCCGTTGCTGTCGGCGGCCGACTTGTCGCCGATCTCGGCGGGGGCGATCCAGGCGTCGGCGGTGCCGGCCTTGAGCTGGTTGATCGCGCCGTTGTAGTCGGGCACCCGGACCGGGTCGAGGCCCTCGCCGGTCGCGTAGTCGTCCTGGACGGTGCCCTGCACGACCACGACCCGCTTGCCGGCGAGCTGGTCGAAACCGGTGATCGACGAATTGGCCGGCACGTCGAGCCCGAAGTGGCCGAAATCGTAGCCGTTGCCGAAGTCGACGGTCTTCTTGCGGGCCTCGGTGATGGTGATCGAGGAGCTGCCGACGTCGAACTTGCGGTTGTTGACCTGCGAGAGCAGCGCGGAGAAGTCCGTCCCGACGAACTCGACCTTCAGGCCGACCTTCGCGGCGACCGCGGTGAGCAGGTCGTTGTCGAAGCCGGTGAACTTGCCGTCCTTGAGGTAGACGTTCGGCGGGGCGTCGGTGAGCGTGCCGGTGCGCAGCACACCCGGCTGGAGCAGGTTGTACGGGTTGTCGGTCGCCTCGGACGCGTCGTCGCCGCAGGCGGTCAGGGCGGTGGCGGCGAGGACGGCGGCGACGCCGAGGGCGGCGGCGCGGGTGAGGGCGGGAAGGAATCGCACAGGTGTCTCCGAAAGGGGTCTCCGACGGCGGGCACGGGCGTGCGTCGCCGGCGGTGCGCCCGGTGGGCGTACCGCTGGGGTGGTCCTGGGAAGGGGGTCTGGTGCGTGGCTAGCGCGGGTCGCCGGGGCGACACGAGGCGCTGCAGACCCGCATCATGTCGACGTGGCGGCGCCGGGTCAGGGGCGGCGTCGGGGCCGCGGCGCGGACCGTCGGTACGCAGATGCGGAAGGACATGGCTCTCCTCGGTCGTTGCTGACCTGGGAACCAGGCCACGCTTGCACCGGAGCTGCTCCGGTGCCTGGTCTTCACCCGGGGCACCCCTGCGCGGACGAGGGTTGCCGGCCAGCGAGCCGGGGCTTGACGCTGGCGCTCATGACCTGCCGACGAGGCTAGCAGCCCCCCGTGGTGGCGCGTCCAGCCGCTATGACCACCCTCACGTGGCGCCGCCCGGCGCGAGCGGAGACGCTGCCGACCCAGGCGGCGACCGGCGGCGAATTGAGGCTGACCCCGACGCCGAGCCCGGTGGCGAACCCACGCCGAACCCGGGGCCGAACCGGCGGGCTCGGTTCCGGGCGGTCACTCCTCGATCGCGCCGCCCACGTGCCGCGGGTGCTGCCGGACGGTGTAGCCGGGGGTCGGTGGCGCGGCGGGCGAGGTGGTCGGCGAACCCGGTCTGCTCGCGCAGCGTCTTCGAAGAACTTCGCCTTGAGTCCAGCAGAAACGGACACGGTCCTCGCAACTCCCAGAAGGTCTGGGTGTTGCGAGGACCGCTAGATCCCGAGGTTCAGCCGGGGTCCCGGTGTGGGGGTGCGCTGGTGGCGCCGTTGCCGCTAGAGCGTCAGCGTCCAGGTGTTGAGGTAGCCGGTGTCGCCGGAGGCGGCGTCCTGCACCCGCAGCTTCCAGGTGCCGTTACGGGCCTCGGAGGAGAGGTTGACGGTGTAGGTCTGGTTGATGTTGTCGGTCGAGCCGCCGGTGCGGTTGTGCAGGGTGTAGGCGGTGCCGTCGGGGGCGATGAGGGTGACGACGAGGTCACCGATGTAGGTGTGGACGATGTTCACGGCGACGGTGCTTGCGGTGGAGGCGTTGCCGGAGCAGCCGCTGATGGTGATCGAGCTTTCCACCGTGGTGTTGTCGCCGATGCTGACGTCGGTGCCGTTCGTGCCGGTGCAGCCCGGGGGCGTCCCGCCGACCAGGTTGAGCGTCCAGGTGTTGAGGTAGCCGGTGTCGCCGGAGGCGGCGTCCTGCACCCGCAGCTTCCAGGTGCCGTTGGCGGCCTCGCTGGAGAGGTTGACGGTGTAGGTCTGGTTGATGTTGTCGGTCGAGCCGCCGCTGCGGTTGTGCAGGGTGTAGGCGGTGCCGTCGGGGGCGACGAGGCTGACGACGAGGTCACCGATGTAGGTGTGGACGATGTTCACGGCGACGGTGCTGGTGGCGGAGGCGTTGCCGGAGCACCCGCTGATGGTGATCGAGCTTTCCACCGTGGTGTTGTCGCCGATGCTGACGTCGGTGCCGTTGGTCTGCGAGCAGCCGGGCGGCCCGTTGACCGTCAACGTGTACGACGCGGTCTGGGTGGTGACCGTGCCGGTGCCGGTGACGGTCACCGGGTAGGTGCCCGGCGCGGTGGTGCCGGTGGTGGAGATGGTCATCGTGGCGGAGTTGCCGGAGGTGACCGACGCCGGGCTGAAGCTCGCCGTGGCCCCGGCGGGCAGGCCGTTGGCGGAGAACGTCACGTTCTGCGCGCTGCCGACCGTGGTGGTGGTGCCGACGGTCGCGGTGACCGAGCTGCCCGGGTTGACCGTTCCGGAGGTGGGCGACACCGACATGGCGAAGTCCTGCGTCGGCGTGCTGATGTTGCCGACGTAGAGCAGCTTGTTCGGTGAGCCGGTGCCCGGGTTGGTGACCTTGCCGTTGGTCGCGTCGTTGACGAGCTTGTCGCGGACCTGCTGCGGGGTGTACGACGGGTTGGCGGCGAGGACCAGCGCGGCCGCGCCGGCCACGTGCGGCGTGGCCATCGACGTGCCGCTGATGGTGTTGGTGGCGCTGTCGCCGGTGTGCCACGCCGAGGTGATCGACGAGCCCGGGGCGAAGATGTCCAGGCAGGTGCCGATGTTGGAGTAGTCCGCCCGGGCGTCGGTGCTGGTGGTCGCCCCCACGGTGATCGCGTTGGGGGTGCTGGCCGGCGAGACGCCGCAGGCGTCGGCGGAGTAGTCGTTGCCGGCCGCGATGGCGTAGCTGACGCCGTCGGCGATGGAGGCCGTCACCGCGTCGTTGACGGCCTGGTCCTTCCCGCCGCCGAGGCTCATGTTGGCCACCGCCAGCTCGCCGGGGTCGTGGTCGCCGGTGACCCAGTCGATGCCCGCGATCACCCCGGCGTACGTGCCGCTGCCCCCACAGTCGAGGACCCGGACGCCGACCAGGGTGGCGTTCTTGGCCATGCCGTACGCGGTGCCGCCCACAGTGCCCGCGACGTGGGTGCCGTGGCCGTTGCAGTCGTCGGCCGCGCCGCCGTCGACCGAGTCGAAACCGGTGACCGCGCGGCCACCGAAGTCGCTGTGCGAGAACCGGATGCCGGTGTCGATGATGTACGCCCGGACGCCGGAGCCGCCGTTCGGGTAGGTGTAGGAGTTGTTCAACGGCAGGTCGCGCTGGTCACTGCGGTCCAGGCCCCACGACGGGGTGGGGCTCTGCGTACCGGAGATCCGCACGACGTGGTTCTGCTGGACGTACTTCACCGACGGGTCGGCGGCCAACCGCCGGGCCTGCGCGGCGGACATCCGGGCCTCGAACCCGCGCACCGTGTGCTGGAAGGTCCGGGCGACGGTGCCGTCGTGCCGACTGGCCAGGGCGCGGGCGTTGCCCGTGACCTCGGCCCGGGTCACCGCGGTGTCCTTGAACACCACGATGTACGAGCCGGAGACCGCGGTGGCGCCGCCGGCCTGGAGGATCTGCCCCTCGGCGGGAGCGGCGGTCGCTGGGGTGCCGAACGCCACCGCGGCGGTGACCGCGGCTGTTGCGACGCCCAGACGCCAGTGGCGCCTGGACAGGCGGGGGAGTGTCATCGGTCGTCCCTCTCCTGACGCCGGATCCCGTGCGGGGGGTGGTGCGGAGATCCGGGAATGTCGATCTGGTCGGAGGTGATGCTAGACGGCGATGCATTCGAATGTATAGATGAAAGAATTTCCGCGTTTCCTGCTGATTCCACGCGGATGTGAAGGACTTGCCGTGCCGACACGCCTGTTTTTTCGTCATCGGTCGAGGCCGGCGTCCCACTCGTCGAGTAGCGGCCGGGAGTCCACGTGTCGATCCCGGTCGCCGACGCTCCTGCCGGATTGTCGGCCGTGGTGTCGCGCCGCGGCGGTCACCGCTGCGGCACGCCCGGCGGCGGCTCCGGCCCGAAGTGCACCCCCGCGATCGGGCCGCCCGGCGGCAGGAGGATCTCGAGCATCCGCTGCCGCCCGTCCGGCCCCGGGTCCCGGATGAACCAGAGGTGGTACTGCGATCCGGCCGGGATGTTCTCGAAGTCCCCGAGCGCGTCGCGCAGGTACTGCCGGGCCGTCGCCTGCTGCTCCGCGGCGGTCTGGAGGTGGATCGCGTCGGACTTCAGCTCGAGGAAGCACGGCACGTCGCCGGCCATCCAGTGCCCGTCCAGGTTGGACCGGCCGGTCAGCCAGGTGCCGATCCGCGCGCCGAGGAACCACATCGTCTGCTGCAGGACGGGCAGCGGACCGAGGAAGACGTGCTCGGCGAGCCGGCCGCGCATGCGGTTGGCGACGATGGTCAGATCCGGCACGCGGATCTGCCCGTCGACCATCATCTTCTCGAACGAGTCGACGAGCGCGATCCTGGTCTGCGGCCGGTACGCGTCGAACTCGCCGGCCTCGGCGACCTCGACGACCTGCAGGCAGTCGGTCATCGCCCGGCGCTGGTCCGGGGTGAGCGCGGGAAAGTCCCGGGCCACCTCGTCGGCCAGGACCCGCCAACTGGGGTGGGCCCGGTCGACGCCCAGGTTCTCCGGCGTGATCTTGCGGCGCGGCGGGCGCAGCGGGGGAGCGAGTGCCAGTTCCCGGCGCAACTGCTGGCTGGTCAGCGACATCAGCCGGGCGACGAGCGCCGGGCGGTCACCCGCCGGGGCCTGCTCCAGCAGGGTGCCCGCCCGGCCGAGCCCGTCGTCGACCTGCGCCGTGCCGAGCCGCTTGCGCAGCCGCAGCACCAGCAGCGGACCCCACTGCCGCCCGAACGCGATCGACGCGGGATGCGACGCGAGCCCGTACAGGGCGGTCGAGCGGGACTGGACGGCGCCGACACCGGCCAGGTCCGGGTGTGCGAGCAGACGCAGGAACGACTCCCGTCCCCTGGCCGCCTGCGCGAGGATCTTCGCCACCTTGTCGGGGCCGAAGGCGGCCTGGAGGCGCTCCAGGCCCAGGGTCGCCGCGCCGGGCAGCACCACCGGCTCGGGTGCTGGCCCGGGCCGCATGCTCGCCTCGGGCACGTGGACCAGCCGCTCCGGCGTCGCGGCCCGCGCCGGCAGGTCGCCCTCGGGCAGCAGGAGCAGGCGCCGGCCGCCGGAGCCGGACACGAGCACGGCGTCGGGGAGGTCGGTGGGCCGCCGGGTGCCGGGCGGGTAGGCGGCGTCGAGCACCGGCCGGGCGTCGTCGCTGAAGACCACCAGGCCCGGCAGCAGGCCCTCGAAGGTCGGTACGGCGTCCGGCCAGGTCAGCGAGGCGCTGATCCCGGCCTCGGCGAGGCGCAGCTCGATCTCGCCCTTGGCGGCGGTGAGCCGGAGCAGCGCCGCGTCGCGTTCCGCCCCGGGCGGCAGCCCGTCGACGAGGGTGACCAGCCCGTTCCAGGCCTGTGCCGCGCGGGCCGCCCACGCCCGGAACTGTTCCGGGCCGGCCGTGCCGTTGCGGACGGCCTCGAAGTCCTGGGCGACCTGCGCGCGCTCGGCCTCCAGCTCCTGCAGCCGCCGCTCGCCGTCGACGGTGAGCGCCCCGCGGGCCGCGCCGAGCCGGTCGAGGAACGACCTCGCCACCAGCCCGCCGACCATGACGGCGCCCGTGGTGGCGGCCTGCTGCACCGCGGCCACCACGCTGTCCCGCAGGCTGCGCAGCTCCCCGGTGCGGATCAGGTGCTGCGCCTCGCCGAACCCGAAGGTGGTGATCTGCTCGACCACGAGCCGGGCGACCTGCTCGGCCCGGTCACCGGACCGGGCCACCGCCTTGAAGATGTCCCCGGAGCCGCAGAGCACGACACGGACGACGGCGGCCTGCAGCGCCTGCCACGCGAGGTCCTCCTGGAACGACGTCGCCGTGATGGACTCCGGCCCCAGCAGCAGCTCGGACGCGCCACGGGCGACGAGCGTCTCCCACATCAGCCGGGTGGCGACCACGCCCGCCGAGACGGCGATCGAGCCGAGCACCGTGCCGCTGCCGACGACGGTCTCCAGCACCGCGCCGGCGGCGGCGCCGGCCGCCCCTGCGGTGATCGCCGTGGCGACGCCGATCGCCACCCCGGCCGCGATCGCCTTGACGGTCTTCTGCAGTTCGATGGTGTCGGCGATGTCGTCGAGGTCGGCCTTGAACCCGGGTCGGCCGGTGACGGTGGCCAGCACCGCGACGGCGAGCCGGTGCCGCTCCGCCGCCTCGACGTACGCGCCGTCCTTGTGCAGCAGGAAGCTCTGCTCCACATGGGTGAGGGCCGACGCGAGTTCGACGACGTACCCGTCCACCCGTTCCGTCGCCGCGCTGGGCAGCACCGGTTGGTCGGCGAGCCACGACAGCCGTTCCCGGGTGGTCAGGATCTGCACCGCCAGGCTGATGGTGCGCAACTTCTGGCTGAACCGCACATACGGCTGCAGGTAGTCGCGGAACGAGTAGGCGCGTACCGCGTACAGCTCGGCCAGCAGGCGGCGGCGCAGGAACCACTCCTGCCCGGGGGCGGTCATGGCGACGCCGGTCTCGGCGTCCGCGGCCCGTCCGGGAAGGGCGTCGTCCTCCCGTTCCGCCCGCAGGGCGACGAGGTCGGTGACCTGGTCGGCGAGCTGCCCGATCACGGCCTCCAGACCCATGCGGTCGGTCAGGTAGAGCAGCGGCATCGTCGTCGAGAACTCCCCGACCAACCGGTCGCCCTCGTTCTGCCGGGCCTCGATCCGGTGCGGCGGCGCGGCGTCGAGCGCCTCGGTGATCGCGGCGCAGTACGCCTCGCGGGCCTTGTGGAGGTAGCCGCGCAGCCGTGGCTCGAACGGGGGGAGGTACTGGCCGGGCCGGGCGAGGTCGGCCAGTTGGCGCAGGGCCGGGCCGAGCGCCACGGTCACCGCCCAGGCCATCTCCACGCCCCGGACCCGGCGCGCCATCGCCCGGGCGGTGGGCACCGGCGCGCCGGCCGCCGGGTTCAGCATGGCCCACAGCCGGCGGCGCGCCGGCTTCAGCTCCCGCGCGTACGGGACGAGGTCGTCGACGGCGTCGAGCAGCTCCGCGAGCAACAGGTCGTGCGGCACGCGGCTGGTCGGGCTCTGGGTGACGGCCACCGGGTCCGGCCGCCGCGTGCCCACGGTCGCCAGGACGGCCCCGCGTACGCCCTCTTCGCTCAAGCTCTGGGTCATGAACTCCCCCGCCCCGCCGGCGTGGCGACCACGCCACACCATGGACACTCCGGTCATCGATTGCGCGCCCCGGGTCGTCGGCACGACCGGGCGGTTCGGTACGGGCGCGGGACCGGGGCGACCCGGTTCCGCACCGTGAATCAGTAGGTGACGCGTACGCCCATCTCGGCCCAGGTGAGCCGGCCGACGATGCCGTCGTCGGTGAGCCCGCGCATCCGCTGGTACCAGCGGACCCCCGCCTCGGTCTTCGCGTCGAAGCGGGTGCCCGGCGGCCCGCACCGCCGCGCGCCGACGAACCGCTTGACGTACGCCACGTCCTCGCCGGTGCTGCCGACGCGGACGGTGCGCGAGCCCGGGGCCCGGCCTGCCGGCTGCGGCGCCGGTGGCCTGGTGGCGGTGCGGAGAGCGGTCAGGGTCTTCGGTCCGACGACGGCGTCGACCGTCAGCTTCTTCGACTTCTGGAACGTCCGGACCCAGGCGGTGGTCTTCGGCCCGAACACGCCGTCGGCGGTGAGGCGGGCGCCCAACCGGTTGGCGAGGGTCTGCAACTCCCGCACGTCGCTGCCCTTGCAGCCCGCCCGCAGGACCCGGTCGCCGAGCTTGGCGGCCCGGGCCGTGGCGACGCCCCACGGGCGCAGGCTGTCCTCCAGGGCCCGGGCGTGGCTGACGCTGACGTGCAGGTGCTTGGTGTGCGGGTTGGATCCGGTGTAGCGCGCGGGCCGGAAGTCGCGGGTACGGCTCCAGATCAGCCGGTTGTAGATCACGTACTGGGTGGACGGGTGCTCGATGCAGTGCCGGACGACCAGCAACGGGTCGATCCCGTCGATGTCGAAGTCCGCCGCGTTGACCGAGCGGTCGTCGGCGTCCGGGTTGTGGTCGGACTTGCGGGCCTGGTGGGCCGCGTCGCCGATCCAGCCGTCGGAGGCCTTGTCCCGGTGCGGCCAGCGGGTGTTGATCTCCTCACGCAGCACGCGCAGCGTCGGGGCCAGGTGCACGCCCATCGTCACTCCTCCTCTGCCAGCGCCGCGAGCAGGTCGTAGTCGACGGCGTCGCCGATCAGCTGCTCCGGGTCGTCGTCCTCCTCGAACGTGGCCACCAGGTACTCGGCGTCGATGCTGGCGGTGTCCACCAGTGGTCCCCCCTCTTCCGAATCGTCACCCTGCCGGCCGGATCAGGGCGGCCCGGCCGCGTCGCGCCTCGCGGTGTGCGGCACGGGCGTCGCCGCCCCGGGTCGACGGCGGGTGACTGACGTTCTCGTGGGCAACCTTCGGGATCGCGGCGGCGGGCCGGCAAGGGGAGAGTCGCCTATTGGCATCACGACTGACCGACCGGTCGGTCACCGCCGCCGGACGACGGTCGACGGTCGTCGAACGTGTCCACTCCGGCCAGGCATTCCAGTGGCCGGGGACGCGTTTGACTGATCGATCGGTCAGCCGCCGGCCGACCGAGTCGTCGACCCGGTCGGCCGGGCGGGGGAGCCGCGTGCCGCAACGGGCGAACGCGGTCTGACGCTTCGGACCGTCTCGGCGACGGCACGGTCGGCAACGTCCGAAGGGCGACAGAGTTTCGGGGTCGGTCCTCCGTAGCCTCCGGGAACTCCCGCGCCGAATCCACCGAGGAGGGCGGGAACCGAGGGGGGACGATGGGGTGGGTGGGCCCATGATCAACGTTGACGGCATTCCCGCCGAGGTCGAGGACCTCGGCATCGCGCTCGGGCTGCTCGCCCCCTCCGGTGGCGGCGTCCGGCTGGTCGAGGAGTTCTTCGCCGACCCGTGGACGCGGGTAGGCAAGCTGGTCGCCAGCGACGTCCAGCGCGCCGCGCTGGTGCGCGCGATCGAGGTGCTGCTGCCCTCGGCCCGGCCGCGCTTCGCGACCGAGGCGGCCGGCCGGCCCGACCGGGTCGCCCGGCACGTGCCGCTGCTGGAGCAGGGCGGCAAAGGTCAGGTCTACCTGGTCGTCGAGCGCGCCGGGCCGGCGGCGTCCGCCCCGCTGACCCTGGCGATCGAGGCCGAGGCCGGGCCGGTCGCCGGCGGCCCCGCCGTCACCGCGCGGCTCGACCTGCTCGTGGCGTCCGCCGGCACCGTCACCGCCGTCGCCGCCAGCAGGGAACACCCGATCCGGCTGCGCGCCCGGGCGCCCCTCGGCGACACCGGCGCCAGCGTGGAGGCGGCCGTCCTGCTGGTCGCCCCACCCGACGAGGCGCTGAGCCGCGTCACCGTCACCGTCCGGGGCCTGCCCGGCGCCACCGAGCCGCTCGTGCTGGACCCGGCCGCCGGCAGCTCCCAGCTGGCCCTGCTCGTCACCGCGCTGCTGCGCTACGTCCTGGCCGAGGTCGGCGACGGCGTGCCCGCACCGGTGCGACTGGTCGCGGCCAACCTGCCCGGCCTGCTGGGCCTGGCCCCGGGCCTGGTGCCGCTGCCCCTGGGCGACCTCGCCACCGACCCGGCGGCGTTCCGGTCCTGGCTGGCCGCGCTGGTCGCCGCGCGGACCCCGGACGGCGCGCCCGGCCTGGTCGGCTGGCTCGACTCGGTCGCCGGCCTGCTCGGCGCCGACGAGTCCAAGCGCACCGACCTGCCCACCGACGCCGACCCGCTGCTGATCCCGGTGCTGGCCGGCCCGCCGTCGGTCGACCTCACCGTGGCCGTCCGCACCGACCCCGCCACCGGCGCCGGCGCCCTCGTGGTCGGCGCCCGGGTCACCTACACCGGCGACGGCACGCTCGACGCGGTCGTACGCGGCGACGCCGTGCTGCTGGTGGTGCCGCTGACCGGCTCGGCCCCGGTCACGCTCTTCGAACGCCTCGACGTGCTCGTCGCCGCGCCCGCCCACGGCGGTCGGCTCTTCCCGGCCGCCGGCGAGCCGGCCGGTGCCGTGCAGGTCGGCGGGCTGCGCGCCGGCCTGCGCTACCGGGCGGCCAGCGGCACGATCACCCCGCTGCTGGAACTGCGCGACGTCACCGTCGCCATCGGCGACGACCCGCACCACCTCCACCTGGTCGACCTGACCGACGCCCGGTCGCTGACCTCCGCCGCGCAGTCGCTGCTGGAGGAGGCCATCGAGACCGGGCTCGGCCCCGCCGCCGGCCCGGTCGCCGCGCTGCGGCGCCTGCTCGGGCTGGGCACCACCCCCGGGGTCGACCTCGGACTGCTCACCACCGCGCCGACCCGCGCGCTGGCCGCCTACTACCGGCAGCTGCGCCAGGCACCCGACGGCTGGCCCGGCGTGCTGCGCGACGTCGCCCGGCTCGCGGGCACCGCCACACCGGTGGTGACCGGCGCCGGCACCCCGGCCGACCCGTGGCGGGTCCCGGTGAACGCGCTCGCCGCCGCGCCGGGCGCCCCCGTGGCGCTGGACCTCGTCCTGTGGGACTCCGGCACCGCCGCCGCGCCCGTCGTCGAGCTCGGACTCGCCCTGCGCGGCGGCGCCCACCTCGACGCGACCCTGCCCTGGCGGGTGGACGTCCGCGCGGCGCTGGCCTCGATCCCGCTCGACGGGGCGACCGGTCCGGCCTGGCTCGGCGGGGTCACCGCCACCGCCGTCTTCGACCCGCCGGCCCTGGCCATCGGCGCGCCGGTACGCGTCTCCACCGACGGCGTCCGCCTCGACGTCGCCTGGTCGCTCGGGTCGCCGGTGGCGGTCACCGCGACCGTCGACGACCTCGCCGTCACCGTCGACGGCGTGCCCCACCTGCTGGGCGACCTCACCCTGCCGCCCGCCGGCCCGATCGACCCCGCCCTGCCCGACCTCGGCCTCGGCGTCGACCCCGCCGCACTGTGGGGCGCCGCCCGCGGCCTGCTCGCCCGGGTCGCCGAGTCGTGGGCCGGCCCCACCGCCCGCGACCTGCTGGCGCTGGTCGGCATCGCCGGGCCGGGCACCACCGGCCCGCTCGCGGGGATGCCGCCGCTGCTGCCCCCGGACCCGACCGACCTGTCGTCGCTGCTGGCCGACCCCGCCGCCGCGCTGCGCCGGTGGCTCGCCGACCTGGCCCGCGACGAGGACGCCCGCACCGACGACGGGACGCCGTACCTGGTGGCGCTGCTGCGGTTGCTGCAGGCCGCGCTGACCGACCGGCTGCCCGCCCTGCCCGGCCAGGACCTGCCACAGGTCGACCTGCCCGTCTCCGGCGGCGGCACCGAGGCGGCGCCCTGGCGGGTGCCGGTCCACCGCGCCGGCGACGACGCGGTGGAGGTCCTCGCCTGGCTGGAGCCGCAGGGCCCGCCCGCGAAGTGGGCGATCGCGCCGCTGGTCGACCGGTTCGCCGGCGCCGACACCGACGACGCTTCGGAGGAGGCCGACCCGATCCCGGTCACCGGCGCCGACGTGCTCGCGGCGGCCGAGGCCGCCGGGGCGTACCTGCCGGAGGTCGCCGGCGTGCTCGACGGCGTCGACGCCACCCACGCCGCGGCGGCGCTCGGGGCGCTGGCCGGCGTGCTTACCGATGGCGACGGGCTGGTCCCCGCCGGCACCGCCCTGCCGGCCGAGACCGGCTGGCGGGCCGGCACCCCGGTCGCCGCCACCCACGACACCCTCACCACCGCGCCGGCGGCGGTCGCCCAGCTCCGCGACGAGATCGCCGCCCGCACGGCCGCCGCCGGCGACGACTGGGCGGTGCTGCTGCTCGCGCCGCCGCTGGCCGGGTCACGACCCTGGGCCGACCTGCTCGGCGACGTCGCGCCCGACCAGGTCGCCACCGTGGACCTGCGGGTCCCCGGCACCCCACCCGACCTGATCGACCTCGGCACGCTGCCCGCCGCCCACTGGTACGTGGTGGACCTCGCCGACGACGGCACCCTCCCCGCCGCCGCCGCGCTCGCCGCGCTGCGGCACGTGCAGGACGCGGTGCGGACGGTGCGTCCCGGCGTACGCACGATCCTGGTCGGACACTCCTACCTCGGCCTGGTCGCCCGGCAACTCGCCGCGGCCGTCCCCGCGCAGGTGCTCGGCCTGATCACCGTCGGCACCGCGTTCGACGGCGCCCTGCTGCCGCTGGACGCCCCGGCGGTGGCCGAGGGGGTGCGGCTGGCCGGCGTGCTGGCCCCGACCGGCCTGCCGGCCGCGCCACTGCTCGACGCCGCCCTGCGCCTCCAGCGCCGCCTGCTCGACGGGTACGCCGCCGGGGAGCCCGGCGCGCAGGCCCGCCCCCGCCCGCTACCCGCCGCCGCGTTCGCCCGCTGGCTCGGCACACCCGTCGACCTGCGCGGTGTGCCCGCGCTCGCGCTGCACGGCAGCCTCGGCGACGTCGACGGCAGTGGGGGAGCGGGTGACCTGCGGGCGGCGCTCGTCGCCGCGCTGACCACGCACACCGTCGAGGAGGCCGGACCGGCCGCACCGCCCACCCACGCGGTCGCCGCCCTGCGGCTCGCCCTCGACCTGGGCGCCCCGGCGGCCGGCGACCCCGACGTCGACGTCGACGTACGCCTCGGGCTCGGCTCGGTGGCGTTGGACCCGGCGGCGCCGGCCGACCTCTCGTCGGCGCAGGTGCGCGTCCGCGTCGCCCGCCCCGGCGGGTGGCTGCTCGGCGGGCCCGGCACCGGCGCCCCGAGGCCTGCCCGGGTCCGCGCCCTCACCGTCCGCGCCACCGTGCGCGCCGGCACCGCCGGCCCCGTCACCGACATCCACGTGGTGCTGCACGACGCCGCCCTGCGCGGCGAGTCGGCCGCCGCCGTCGACCTGGCCGACCCCCGGTCGCCGGAGCTGCTCGACGCCCTGGTGCAGGAACTCGACCGGGTGGCCGCCGCCAACGGCCGGCTGGCCCGGCTGCTGAACGAACTCGCCGCCCTCGGCGTCATCCACCGCGCCGCGCCCGGCCGGCCGGCCGCCGTGCTCGCCGACGCGGTCGCCGCGCTGCGCACCGACGCCACCGGTTGGCTGGCGCCCCGGCTGCCCGCGCTGGTCGACCGGGCCGCCGGGCTCCTCGGCCTGGTCCGGGACACCGCCGCCGGCGGCGGTTCCTGGCGGCGCCGCCTCGCCGGACTGCCGGTCGAGCTGGTGCTGGAGGCCCGGCCGTGGCGGCTCACCGCCCGCACCACCGGCACCGGGCTGCGGCTCGGCCACGGCGTCACCCTCACCGGCTCCTCGACCGTGGCGCTGGCCGACCCCACCCCGCGCGTGCAGGCCGCGCTCGCGGTCGGCGGCGTCACCCTCACCCGGGCCGCCGGCGCGATGTCGCTGGCCGCGCCGTGGCTGCCCGGGCCGGTCGGGCTGTCGCCGGCCGGCCCGGACCTGCCCGCCCGCCTCGCGTCGCTGCTGCCCCGGCTGCTCGTCGGCGGCGCGCTCGGCGTCCTGCTCGAACAGCTGACCGGCGAGGACCTGCGGGTGGCCTCCCTCGACGGGCTGCTGACCGAGCCGGCCGCCTGGCTGCAGCGCACCTTCGCCGGTACGCCCGGCGCGCCGCCGCAGGCCGCGCCGCTGGCCGGCCTGCTGCGCCTGGCCGCGGCCCCGCTGGGCCTGGCCGCCGACCCCGCGCACGCCCTCACCCTGCCCGGCGGCGTCACCGTCGACCTGCTCGACGTCGGCACCGCCGAGGACCGGGCGCTGCGGCTGCTGGTCGGCGCCACCGACCCGATCGTGCTGTGGACCGACGACGCCGGCACGGCCACCCTGGACCTCGCGCTGCGGCTGGACGTCGACGCCGCCCGGCAGGTGCGGCCGGGCGGCGAGCTGACCCTGCACCTGCCGCTGCCCGGCGACTGGGGCGCGCTCGACCTGCGGCTGGGCGCCGATGCCTCGGGCCTGTCCGTGGCCGTCACCCCGGCCGCGCTGGACGCCACGGTCACCCTGCTGCCGGCGGTGAGCGGCCTGGACACGCTGGTGGAGGCCGCCGGGGCGAGACTGCTGCCGGAGCTCCTCGACCGGCTCGTCGAGGGCATCGGCGCCCGCGACCCGCACCCCGCCGCCCTCGACGACGTGCTCGACGTCGCCACGGCGCTCGGCGTCTACGACCCGAAGTCGGCGCCGCACGGGTTCGCCGCCCGCACCGGCGCGCTCGCCGACCTCGCGCGGGACCTCTCCACCGGGGCCCTCGCCAGCGCCGGCACGGTCGCCGCGCCCGCCGTCGTGGCCCTGCTGCGCCGCGTCCTGGGTGACGCCCAGGTGCCGCCGCCGGCCACTCCGGGAGAGGTGGTGGTCCGGGTCGCGGTGCTCGACGGCACCGTCGAACTGCGTACCGACCTGGCTGCCGAGCGACCGGAACTCGGGCTGGCCGTGCAGGGCCTCACCGCCGGCGCGGTCACCGCCGACATCGCCGTCGGCTACGCCGACTCCGCCGTGACCGCGTCGCTGGCCGCCCACGCGTACGTCGACACGGGGCTCGGGGTGACCCTGCGCGCCCGGCTGTCGGCGCAGGCCACGGCGGCGGGACTGGCCGTGCGGCTCGGCCTGCTCGGCAGCGACGACGCCGGCACCGGTGAGCTGGGCGTCCAGCTCGCCCCGGTGGTGCAGCTGCCCGGGGCGGCCGAGCTGGCGCAGCTCGCCCAGCGGCTGGTCGTGCCGATGGCCGGAACCCTCGCCCTGCGCGCGGCCGAGCCGTGGCTGCGCCGGCCCCTGTGGTCCGGCGGCCGCACCGCCGCGCAGATCCTCACGAGCGCCGGCGTGGCCGTGGACTCCCCGGACGGGATGCGGATGGCTCCCGCCCTGCCCACCCCGGTCGGGCTGCTGCGCGGAGCCCTCGACGCCGTCACCGGGGTGCCCGTGCCGGTGCCGGGCGGGCTGACCCTGTCCGTGGTCACCGACGGCGCCCGCTACGGCCTCGTGCTGCGCGGCGAGCTGGCCCTGCCCGCCGGCGACACCGCCGTGCAGCTGCGCTTCGGGCTGCCCGACACCGTCGACGCCGGGTGGGGGCAGGCCGGCCGGGGCGTCGGCCTGCTGCTGCTCGACCTCACCACCCCCGCCGCGCCGCAGCTGCGGCCGGTGCTGCGGCTGGGCGGGCTGGGCATCCGGGTGGCCGCCGGCGCGTCCGGCAGGGCGCTGGTCGAGACCGGCGGATTCCGCCTCGGTGCCGTCGGCGCCCACGTCCGCGCCGACCTGGCGCTGACCGGCCCGGCGGCGCTGGACCGGCCGACCGTGGTCGACGGGGCCGTCATGCTCGACGGGCTGGGGTTCCCGATGGCCCCCGGCGGGGGCGGGTCCAACCCGGTCGCGGCGTCGCTGCTGCAGACCGGCGGCGGCGGCGACGCCGCCCCGGCGAATCCGCCCCTGGACGTGCTGGTCGCCCGCGGCGGCGGCCGGTGGCTGGTGCTGTTCGGCGGGAAGGCCGAGGCCCGGTTCGAGATCAACCGGAGCTACGGTCCGCTGCACATCGCGGAGCTGGCGCTGCTGTACAAGGCGGCCACCTCCGGGCCGGGCAAGGTCGGGGTGTCCGTCGACGGCGGGGTCGCCGTCGCCGGGCTCACCCTCGACGTCGACGACCTGTCGCTGCTGGTGCCGCTGCGCAACCCCACCGACCTCAGCGCCTGGGAGGTGGACCTGGCCGGCCTGTCGGTGTCGTTCAGCTCGCCCGGGGTGTCGGTCGCGGGCGGGCTGGTCAAGGTCACCGGCGCCAACGGCGTGCAGTACGACGGCATGCTCTCGGTCGACCTGGCCGGGCGCGGCCTGACCGCGGTCGGCTCGTACGCCCGACCCCGCGACGACCTCGGCGAGTACACCTCGCTGTTCGTGTTCCTGTCCGTCGGGTTCCCGCTCGGCGGCCCGCCCTACCTGTACGTCCTGGGCCTCGCCGGCGGTGCCGGCTACAACCGCCGGCTGATGGTGCCCCGCGACCCGCAGGGCGTGCCCGCCTTCCCCCTGGTGAAGGCCATCGACGAGGGCGGCTTCGGGGGCTCTGGCGGCCCGATGGGCGCACTGGCGCGGATGTCCAGGGACATCCCGCCGGCCCGGGGCGCGTTCTGGCTCGCCGCCGGGGTGAAGTTCTCCACCTTCCAACTGCTGCACACCACCGCCCTGGCCTACGTCTCCGCCGACCGGGGACTGGAGGTCGGCCTGCTCGGCCTCATGCGGATGGCGCTGCCCGACGCGCAGGCCGCGGTGGTCAACCTGGAGTTGGCCCTGGCCGCCCGGTACAGCACGGTGGACAAGGTGCTCTCCGTCCGGGCGGCGCTGACCCGCAACTCGTGGCTGCTCAGCCGCGACTGCCAGGTCACCGGCGGGTTCGCCTTCGTGGTGTGGCTCGACCGGCCGGAGGTGCTGCTCTCCATCGGCGGCTACCACCCCCGGTTCAACAAGCCGGCACACTACCCGGACGTGCCCCGGGTCGGGTTCCACTGGTCCGTCGGCGGCGGCGTGGTGGTCAAGGGCGAGGCGTACTTCACCCTCACCCCGTCGGCGGTGATGCTCGGCGGTCGCCTGGAGGCCTCCTACGACCGCTCACCGGTGCGGGTCTGGTTCGTCGCCGCCCTCGACGTGTACCTGCGGTGGGACCCGCTGACCTACGACATCACCGCCAGCGTCAGCGTCGGCGCCCGTTTCACGATCAAGGTGTGCTTCTTCGCCTGCGCGCGGATCAACGTCAGCGTCTCCCTCGGCGCCCGGGTACGCATCCAGGGCCCGCCGCTGCACGGCACCGTCACGGTCGACCTGGCCATCGCCTCGGTCACCGTCAAGTTCGGCAGGGCGCAGCAGCAGCCGCTCCTCGACTGGAACCAGGTGACCGTCAAGTACCTCGGCGGCGGCGACGCGGCCCGCCCGGCGACCAGCGGCACCGTCACCGCCGGCACCCTGCCGCCGGCGGTCGGCAGCCGCCCCGACGGCACCCTGGAGCGCCCGTGGTCCGTGGCGCCGGAGTTCGCGGTCCGGGTGGAGTCGCTGATGCCGCTGTACGGGTGGCGGCTGACCGGCAGCGGCCGCGCCGACGACCGCACCGACGGGCGGGAGGTCGACGTCGTCCCCGCCGGATGGAACATGGGCAGGACCCGCGCGACCATGGTCGTCGCGGTCGAACAGCGCGTCGGCGCCAACTGGGTCGCGGTGCCCGCCGCGCAGATCCAGACGCTGCGGCCCTCCACCGCCACCGCCGGATTCCCGGCCGGCCTGTGGGACAGCGCCCTCGCGGGCACGGCGAAGGGTGGCGCCACTCCCACCATGCTCCGGGCCCTGTCGTCGGTGGGCCTGGCCGCCCCGATCACCGTCTCCGAGGCGACCGGCGTGCTGCCGGACGTGGCCCTGGCCACGATGATCGAGGAGGAGACACAGCGCCACCTGCCGCTGTCGGTCCCCGACGCCGTCGCGCCGGCGCCGTCGGTGCTGCGCCTGCGACGTACCGCCGACTCGTCCGAGACCGCCGTGACCGCGGCCCGCCGGGCCGTGGCGGCGCCGGCCGGGCCGAGGCTGCGCGCGACCGTCTCCACCGACCAGCACCGGGGCGCGGGGCGGGCGGAGCTCCGCGCCGTCGCCCGGGCCCGCGCGGAGGGGGACAGCGGCGCGGCCCTGCCGGTGGGCGGCACCCAGGTCTGGGACACCACGGGCGCCGGTGGGCTGCGGCTGCGCCTCGACGAGGGGTCCGCGCCGCTGCGGCTGGTCACCTTCACCGGCACCGGCGCGCCGCTCAGCGACGGCCCGGCCCGGGCGGGCACCCGGGTGCCCGCCGACGCCGCCCGCGCGGTGGTGACCCCGGCGGCCGGCGCCGCCGCCGGCTGGGCCGCCGACACGCCGCTGGTCCCGGTCACCGACGGCGTGCTCGTCGCGCCGGGCGCCACCGTCCTGCTGCCGCACCCGTGGCATCCGCCGGCCCGCTACCGCCAGGCCGGCGAGCACGTGCCGGTGCCCGCGGCGCTGCTCTCCGCCGCCGTCGACGGTCTGGTCACCAACCTGCCCGCCACGACCCGCGCGGTCGTGGTGTCCCTGGAACCGGTGTCCGCCACCGCCAGCCTCGCCGACGTCCGCGTCGAACTCGACGGGGTGCGGGTCAGCAGCCGGGAGGACGCCCCCGACGACGACCAGCCGCACCGCATCCTCCTGACGGTCGACGCGGAGCGCGGCGCCGAGGCGATCTCGGTGCAGGTCGTGGCCGGGGACGGCTGGCGGGTCGCCGGCGTGATCGGCACCCCGGACCACGCCGTCGACACCGACTGCACCGCCGCCCGGCGGGAACTGGCCCGGGTCACCAGACCCGCGACGGTGCCCGGCCGCCCGGGTGTCGCCGCCCGGTCGGCGGCGCGTACCGCGGTCGCCGGGGCGGCCCCGGCGACCGAGCCGGCGGCCCCGGCACCAGCGGCGGCGTTCGTCGCCTTCGACGACGACGAAACGGAGGCGTGATGACGGAGACCCCCGTCGCGCCGGGATCGATCCGGCTGCACGACACGGTGACGCCGTCGCTCACCGCCGGCATCTACCGGTTCACCAGCAGGCTGGAGGTGACGGACCGGGGCACCCCGAAGACCTCGCCACCCGAGCACGCCACCCACGTGCAGGTCGGCGCGCCCCGGCTCGCCCTCGACGCCACCGAGGTCGCCGGGCAGCACCCGCCCCGCGACGCGGTGGGCGCGTTCGGCGACCGTCTGCCGCACGTGGTGCTGGGCCGACGCGCCCTGCCGTGGGAGCGACGGCTCGGCGACGGCACGCCCTGGCTGGCGCTGCTGGTCGTCCGGTCCGACGAGGCGACCCTGACCACCGGGACGCTGCGCTCCGTCGTCGGCGAGGCGGTGTTCACCCGCCTCAACGGCATCGAGCCGGTCGACGGCAACCGGGCCGTCGTCGGGCTGCGGGCCAAGGACCTGACCACGTTCCGGTCGCTGCTGCCCAGCCGCACCGACGTCAGGCTGCTCACCCATGTGCGTCAGGTCAACGTCGCGGACACCGCGCTGGCCGGCAGCGACGACGACGGCTGGTTCGCCGTGGTCACCGCCAACCGGCTGCCGCTGGGCGGGGTTACGCCCACGCCGTACACGGCCTGCCTGGTGTCGCTGGAGGCCCGCGACGACGTCTGGGCGACCAACCTGACCAGCGTGCCCACGTTGCTCGTGCTGGCGTCCTGGCCGTTCGTGACCAGCACCGCCGGCGGCACCTTCGAGCACGTCGCCGGGCACCTCGACCTCGGCGCGTTCGGCGCCCCGCCGGCCGGGCAGCCCCCGCTGGTGGACGCCGACGGGGCGCTCGCGCTGGCCGCCACCCGCCGCGACGGCACGCCGGCCACCATGGGCTACCGCCCGCCGCTGCTCGGTGCGGCACCCGACCCGCTGCCCGCGGGGCCGGGCGACGTGACCGGCGACGCCGCGTTCGAGCTGGGCCGGCTCCTCGCCGCCGCCGACGGCCGGTTCATCCGCGAGGTGGTGGCCTGGCACCGCGCCGCCGACGACGCGGCACGAGCCGGCAGCGCGGCGGGTCTCCGCGAGGACAGCGCCCGCTCGTACGCCGCCTCCGGCACCGCCGTGCGCCGCACCGCCACGGTGGCCGCCGAGGGCACCGACCTGCGGCGTGCCGCCGCGGTGGCCGTCGACGGCGCCGACCCTCTCGCCGCCCTCGGTGAGACGTTCGCGCAGCGGCTGCTGTCCCGCACCGCCCGCGCCGACCTGTGGCAGGCGCACCCGGGTGGCTCCAGCGTCATCCCGCGCCAGTTGCGCCCGGAAGGAGAACCGTCGTGACGACCCACCTGTCCGCCGGCGGCCGGCTGCTCGCCGAACGGCTCGGCGCGCTGGTCGGCCCGCCCGCCGACACCACCGGGCAGCCCGCGCCGCGGGCCCGCACCCTGGCCGCCGCCGCCGCGCGTGCCGTCGCCGAGCCGGTCGCGGCGGCGACCGCCGACGCGCCGCCGCTGCCCCCGTACGTCGAGCACCTGCTGGCCCGCTGGAGCCTGCTGCACGACCTGCCGTTCCGCTACCTCGTGCCCGACGCGCGCCTGCTGCCGCCCGAGTCCATCCGGTTCTTCCGCCTGGATGACGGCTGGCTGGAGCGGCTGCGGGCGGGGGCGCTGGCCGTCGGCGGCGACGGCAGCCGGGAACGCGCCGGCACCCGAACGCTGCTGCCGCGGGTCACCGCCGCGGTGACCGAGCAGCTGCCGCTGGTGCGGGAGGTGCAGCGCACCCGCATGTCGATTCCGGTCGCCGCCGACCTGCTCGCCGAGGCCCGGGCCGCGGGGGAGCTCACCGCCGCGGCCGGGCCGGTCCCGGTCACCGGGTTCCTGCTCCGCTCGTCCCTGGTCAGCGGCTGGCCCGGCATGGAGGTACGCGCCTGGACCAGCGACGACCCCGCCGTGGTGCGGCCGGGCGTCGACCCGGACGAGCTGGCCCGCACCCGACCCGACCTGGTGGTGGAGCTGCTGCGCCTGGAGCGGCTGTCGCCGTCGGTGCTGGTGGCCTTGTTCCGCGGCGCCCCCCGCCTGGTGTGGCTGGAGGAACCGCCGCAGAGCGTGCAGTTCGGCCTGGAAGCCGACGGGGCGGGCTGGCGGGCGCCGATCCGCGACGGCGCGGGACCGGACCTGGGCAGCGTCCCGGTGCCGATGCGCCCCGGCCCGGTGCCCGGCGTCGTCGACGTCGCCGGCCTGGCCCGCAACCTCGACCAGGCCCGCCCCCTGCCCCGGCCGCGCGGCGGCGCCGCCGTGGCGCTGTCCCTGCTCCAGGCACCGTCGCGGCAGCGGTTCGGCGCCTCCACCCCGCCGGCCTGATCCTCGGCGTCGCCGATCCACCGCGGGGCCCGACCGCAGTCAGGCCCGCCGAACAGAGGGAGCCCCTCGTCGTGACAACTGTCCTCGTCCCGGTCGCGCTCGACGTCCTGGTCGTGCGGGAGCCCGGCGCCGCCTCCGACTGGGCGCGTACGGCGCTGACCCGGCCCACTCCGCCGGCCAGCGGCCGGGTGCAGCAGGACGTGCTGCCCGAACCGTTCAGCGCGCGGCAGACCGCCCGGCCGCCCGGCGCGCACCTGCACTGGGGGCTGCCCGACGGGCTGACCCGCGGCGTCGCCGACGACACCGGTGCGACCACGTTCCCGCCGGTGCCCGACCGGTGGCTGGTCGTGCGGATCTCTGGCCCGGCGACGCCCGGTCCCCGGGCGGTGGAGGCGTGGCTGCTGCCGTACGCGGGCGCGATCGAACCCGTCCGGGTGGACCGGGCCTTGACCGGCCCGACCCTGCCGGCCCCCGGCGCCGCGCCGAGGTCCCCGCTGACCGCGCTCGGCCACGGCGACCTCGGCTGGGCCGGCTACTACGACAACGTGACCCACCGGTTCGCCCTGCACGACGAGCTGACCGGGGTGACCGGCCCGGTGGCGTACCTGGTGCTCGGCTGGTACACCGACCCCGTTCGCGACCCGCTGCACGTGGCCGGGGAGACGGCGTACACCGAGCGGATGGAGGACCTCGGCTGGGAGGTCTACCCGCCGCGCCGCGACGACCAGCCGGTGCCGGACCGGTCGGTCTACCACGCGGCGGCGGTGTCCATCGGCTGGCCGCAGCCGAACTGGCCCGGCGACGGCGGGCTGCTCGGTCGGGAGACCGACTACCGTCCCGCGTCGGACGCGGTGGCGGTGGCGCTGGGGGAGACCCTCGCCGAGGCCCTCGCGGCGCTCGCCGCCGAACCGGACGACCCCGCCGACGCGGCCCGGATGGTCGAGGCGCTGCTGCAGGGCGCGCTGTCCGACGTGACCGGCGCCGACGGTCCCGCCCGGCTGGACGCCTCGCTGCACCAGAGCCGGTTCGGCTCGGCCCCGGCGGCGGCGGGCAACGAGTACATCTGGCAGCCGGCGGCCGGCTCCGGCGGTGCCGCCGGCGGCGGGTCGTTCGTGCAGGTGGAACGGACCCGGCCGCGGGTCTGGCACGCGTTGGAGCCGGCGCTGGTGGTGGCCGGTGGCGGACGCAGCCCGAAGCACGGCGCCGACGGCCGCTACTCCGAGCTGGGCAACCTGCTGTGCCGGGTGGACGGGCAGACCGTACGCGGCTTCGGCGTGGCCGGCGGCGACGCCGGTCCGGGCGCGGCGGTGCTGCCGCCGACCCCGCTGGCCGGGCTGCTGCCGCAGTACGGCGTGCCGGCGGTGGCCACGGACCTGCTCGTCGAGCTGGCCAGCATCGACCCGGGATCCGCCCCCGACCTGGCGCTGGCCACCGACACCCGGCCGTCGCCGGTGGCCGCCGCGCGGGCGGCGTGGTGGGCGACGTTCGACCCGGGCGTGGGGGACCCGACGCGACCGCCGGCGGGCGCCGTGGTCGACGGCCAGTTGCCCAGCCCGGTCGGGGTGACCCCGCCGAGCCGGCCGTGGAACCCGTTGCTGCTGGAGTGGTCGGCCACCTACCTGCCGACGCCGCGCGGCGCGCACGACTGGCCGCTGGGCGAGGTCGACCACGACCTGCCGGCCGTCGTGACCGAGCCGGCGCCGGAGACGGGCCGTACGCTGCGCGGGCGGGTGATGTTGTCGGCGTCGGCGGCGGCGCTGCTCGACGGCACGGTCGACCCGCGGGACGCCGAACGCGACCTGCTCTCCGGCGAACTCGTCGGGATCGCCGAGCAGCTGCGTCGCGACGCCACCGGCCTGGTGGTGGACGCCCCGAACGCCACCGACGCCGCGCAGCCGCCACAGACCCCCCGCGCCGCGGACTTCGTGGCCCTGCGGGCCGGGTTCCTGCGGCTGGACCGGGCCCGCCTGGTCGACGGCTACGGCCGGTTCCTGGAGGTGCTCGGCCCGGACGTGGCGACGCCCGCGCCGGTGACGCACGGGGTGACGCTCGCCGTGCCGGGCCACCCGGACCTGGCCGCCCTGCGGCCGCGCTTCACCGCCCCGGCCCGGGTCCTGCTGCGCTTCGCCGACGCGCTCGGCGCGCCGCGCGACGCGGACGCGGGCGTCAGCCCGGTGTGCGGCTACCTGGTGCCGTCGTCGGTGGACCGCACGCTGGAGTTCTTCGACGACAAGGGCAACGGCTACGGGCGGCTGCGCCCCGACCCGGAGACGGTGACCGCGTGGGAGGAGGACCCGGGCCGCCCGGCGACCCTGGGCGCGCCGCCGAGCCGGTTCCTGCCGAACCCGCTGCTGGCCCGCTTCGCCGACCGCATGCTGGCCGCCGACCACGCGCTGGCCACCGCCCGGGCGGGCGGCCATCCGGCCGGCGGCGCGCAGAGCGCGCTGGAGTCGCTGCTGCGGGTGCTGGACACCACCCGGTGGACGGTGGACGTGACCGGCCGGGCCGGCGACGAGCACCTGGCGCTGCTGCTCGGCCGGCCGGTCGCGGTGGTGCGGGCGTACCTGAAGGTGGAGGTGGAGGATCCGCGGCAGCCCCCGGAGAACGCGCGCACCGGCGTCCCGGTGCGGCTGGGCACGCTGTCACGGGCGCAGGACGGGCTGCTGGCGTACTGCGTCGGTGACGACATGGACCGGCTGCACATCGTGGACCCGGCGGTGGCGCTGCTCGCGCCGGGGCTGCCCGACGCCGGCGGGGCGGCAGCGCTGCCGGGCGCGGACCCGATCACCTCCCCGTACGTGGACACCTCCGGGGTGTTCACGGTCAACCCGGGGGTGCCGGTGCCGCTGACCCTGCTGATGGTGCCCGGCTCCGACGTGCACGTCACCGCGGGGCTGGTGCCGCAGAAGTCGGTGGGGCTGCTGCGGGAGTGGACGTCCTCGGCACTGTCCCGGCTGTCGCCCGCCCTGCGCCACGGCCCGGTCCTGCACGACCTGGAGACGACCCGCCTGCCGCTGCCGCAGGACGTACGCGGCTCGTGGCACTGGCACCGGCGCGCCGAGCCGGGCACGTGGCGGACGGACGTGGTGGTGCCGAGCACCCCGGACGCGTTGCTGCCGAACGAGCCGTCGACGGCCAGCGAGGGCTGGTTGCAGGTGGCGCTGGTCGCCGACACCGAGTACCACGACACGGCCGTGCCGGTGCGGGTGAGCTGCGTGCGCACCTCGGGTGGCACGACCGTCGCCCTGGGCGGGCACAACGGCGACGGCAGTCACTTCCTCATCCCGGTGCCGGAGGCGATCGAGCTGATGGGCAGCGGCCGGTTCGCGTTCTTCGTGCAGGAGCCCGGCACGGAACGTACGGCCATCCGGGTGGTCCGGCCCAAGCGCGGCCGGCCCTACCTGCGTACCGTCGCCGACGACGCGTCGCCGAACAACCTGGACAGCCTGCCGGAGTGCCAGCACGTCCGGTGAGGCGGCGCCGGCCCGTCCGGCGTGGGGTCCCTCGGGGCGGGCGATGCCCGGCGCGCCGGCTGTGCCATCGTTGTCCTTCCATCGGGTTCCGTCGGGTGCGGACGGCGAAACGCCCGCACCCGACGGCGCGCGCCCGCGGCGGCAGCGGGTAAGGGGAGGGGCGATGGCGGAGCAGCAGGCCGGGCCGTTGAGCGGCATCCTCGTCGCGGACTTCTCGCGGGTCCTGGCCGGGCCGTACGCGACCATGCTGCTCGCCGACCTCGGCGCCGAGGTGGTCAAGGTGGAGGGCCCGGGCGGGGACGACACCCGCGCCTGGATGCCGCCGGTCCGGGAGGGGACGTCCACCTACTACCTCGGCGTCAACCGCAACAAGCGCTCGGTGGTCCTCGACCTCGCCGACCCCGACGACCTCGACGTCGCCCGGCGACTCGTCCGGCGGGCCGACGTCATGATCCAGAACTTCCGCCCCGGCGGGCTGAAGCGCTTCGGCCTCGACTACGACGGCGTCGCCGCCGACAACGAAGGGATCGTCTACGCCTCGATCAGTGGCTTCGGCACCGGCGCGGGCGCGGACCTGCCCGGCTACGACCTCGTGGTCCAGGCCGCGTCGGGCCTGATGAGCCTCACCGGCGAGCCGGACGGCCCGCCGTACAAGGCCGGTGTCGCCGTGTTCGACGTGATGGCGGGTCTGCACGCGGCCCTCGGCATCCTCGCCGCCCTGCACCACCGCGCCCATACCGGCGTCGGCCAGCACGTCGAGGTGAACCTGCTCTCCTCGGCGCTGTCCGGCCTGGTCAACCACGCCAGCGGCCACGTCGCCGCCGGCGCCGTGCCGTTCCGGATGGGCAACGCCCACCCGAGCCTGTTCCCGTACGAGCCGTTGCCGGCCGCCGACGGCGACCTCGTCGTCATCGCCGGCAACGACGGCCAGTTCCGGAAGCTGTGCGAGGTGCTCGGCCTGCCTGGGCTGCCCGACGACCCCCGGTTCCGGCACAACCCCGACCGGACCGCGAACCGGGACGTCCTGCGCCCGATGCTGGTCGAGCGGCTGGTCCGGCGCACCCGCGACGAGTGGTTCCGGGACCTGCGCGCGGCGGGCGTACCGTGCGCCCCGATCAACACGGTCGACGGCGGCGTCGCCCTGGCCCGGGACCTCGGGCTCGACCCGGTGGTCACCGTCGGCGGGGTGCCGGGCGTCCGCAACCCGATCGGCTTCTCCGCCACGCCGCCCCGGTACGACCTGCCGCCGCCCCGCCTCGACGAGCACGGCGACGAGATCCGCGCCTGGCTGACCGCCGACTGAAGCCCCGGCGGGTACTGCTTCCAGCCCTGACGCCGGTCGCCCGAGGGTGACGTGGGGGAGGCGTCAGACCGGCGCGACGGAGAGCCGAGGGCCGGCGGGCGGCGGCGCGGCGGCCAGGCTGAGCAGGGTGTGCCCGGTGGCGTCGTCGACCACGGCGACCCGCACGGCGTCGGGCTCCCGGTCGGCCAGCGGCACGGCGAACACCGCGGTCGCCGGGCGGCCCCGGTAGCGCGCGGCGTGCCCGACGAAGCGCCAGTCGCCGTCGTCCCAGTGTTCCCGCACGTCGGAGCGGAGCAGCGGGGCCACCCGCCGGTAGGCGTCGCTGAGCTGGAGCTGCTGCACGGTGGCCAGCAGCGGCACGCCGGTGCCGCCGCGCAGCGGATGGGTCAGCCGGGCGCGCAGCCGGCGCAGCGGCAGCAGCCAGGCCGCGTCCAGCTCCGGCGAGAGCGCCACCACCGCGGCCAGTTCGGCGACCAGCACGGCGCCGCCGGCCACCGGCCGCCCGGTGAGTGCGCCCGCCCAGCCGCCGTCGGCCAGCCCCGCCAGCCCGGCCGCCGGGAGCAGCAGCCCGGCCCGGGCCAGGCCGCGGCCGGAGACCGGGGTCGGCCGGGCGCTCAGGCACCCGCAGGAGGAGGTGGGGGCGGCGCGCCGGGCGTACGTCAGGTAGGCGAGGAACCCGGCGGTCAGGACGGCCGCGCCGACCGCCTCCAGGGGCAGCGCGGGCGGCAGCACGAGCAGCGCGCCGAGGGCCAGCTCGACACCGCCGAGCAGCCGGTACGCGGGCAGCGCCCGGTGCTGCCCGAGCAGGCGGACGAGCGCCGACCGGCCGGCCGCCGCGGCGGCGTGCCGGCTGAAGAGCTTCACGCGGGCGGACCAGATCAGCACCGCGCCGACGACCAGCGGTTGCAGCGCCGCGATCATGTCGAACATGTGGTCTCCATCGGGTGGTCCGGCGGGCGGCCTCCGGGCGGTCCGCGGCTGCGTAGCGCCCGGAGGCCGCGCCGTCAGGCGGCGGCGTAGACGGTGGCGATGTCGATCTCGTTGGTGTCCGGGTGCCAGGCGCCGAGCACCTGAACGTGCCGGCCGACCCGCAGCAGCGACATGTCGCTGACGGCCGGGGTGCCGTTGTAGACGGCGGCGGAGCGGTCCGGCACGACGTGCGCGACGATCCGACGGCCCTTGTGGTCGAGGTGCAGCACGTTGCGGCCGACCGCCGCGATGTGCCCGTGCAGGTTGACGATGTTGACCCACACGGCGTCCGCGGCGAGCGTGCCGTCGGGCAGGCGGACGCCGCGGGCGTAGAGCCCGTCGCCGACGGCGACCCGGTCGAACGTGGTCGGGTGCAGCTTCCAGATGCTCGTGCCGTCGGTGATCCGGATCGAGTGGAGCACGGTGTCCGAGCCGGTGACCAGCAGCATGTTGCCGGAGATCGTGCTGATCCGGCCCTCGGCGAAGTTCGGGTCCGGCGTGCCGGGTTCGACGGCCGCGGCGTCGGCGGCGAACGCCGCCTCGGGGGCGAGCGAGCCGAGCCCGGTGGCGCCGACCACGCCGCCGAGCGCGGCGGTGGCGAGCAGCCGGCGGCGCCTCAGGGTCTGGTCCATGGGGTCCTCCCGTTCAGACGCTGTCGACCGAGCAGGGCCGCAGCCCGGTGGAGAGACTGGCGATCGCGCTGTACGCCGCGGGCGTCAGGTCGATGATCCGGTTGCTGCCGCAGGCCGAGCCGCAGCAGGTGCGCTCGCCGCAGAAGAGGTCGGTCTGCGGGCCGCAGTCGGCGATGGCGGTGCCGACCCGGGCACCGTTGCAGAGGTTGGTGGTGTAGTGCCGGAAGCCGCAGCCGCGGCGGCTCATCCCGCTGATCCCGCAGACGTGCGGGCGGGTGATGGCCAGGCACGCGTCCGAGGTGTTCGGCCAGGCGTGCTGGTAGTTGCCGGACGAACAGGTGCCGCAGGCACCACCACCGGCCGAGCCGCAGGGACCCCAGGCGTTGCCGCAGCAGAACCACGACACCTCGCCTCTCAGAGCAACCACGGGTACCTCCCCTCCAGATCCGATCAACAGCGACGTTCATCGATATAGGAGGTGATTGTTGTGGCGTAAATCATCGAAGTCAATGGATGACTGGAAGGATTCTTACGCCCGCGGTCGGCGGCCGGCCAGCGGGATCCGGAAGTGGACGGTCTGGTGGGTGTCGGCCCGGCCGTCACGCGCGTCGTGCACCGGCTCGGCCACCGCCCGCCAGAACCGTTCGGCACCGTCGACCCGGGTGTCGGTGTGCAGGTACAGCTCCCGGTAGCGGGGTTGCCGGCCGACGAAGTCGACGGCGAGACCGACGAGGGCGCGGGCGAGCCCCCGGCGGCGGTGCTCGGGCCGGACGTAGACCCGGAAGAGCTGCGCGGTGGACTCCTCGGGGAAGCGCTCCGCGAGGGAGCGCGGGTGCGGTGGGCTCTTCGGCGCCGCGGCGCGGACGGCGGTGGTGCCGACGACCTCGTCGCCCCGGGTCGCGACGAACAGGGCGTGCGGTTGCGGCGTCAGGTAGGTGCCGGCCAGGTCGATGACGTCGTGGTGCCAGTCGGGGCGGTAGCCGTGGCCGAACTCCCGGTAGAACGTGTCGAGCATGACGCTGCGGGCCCCGTCGAGGTGCCGGCCGTCGGCCATCCGCACCTCGTACGCGCCCACGCCGTGTCGGTACTGCCGCATGGTCTCTCCCCTCATCGTGTCGCCGCCGGATCCGCCCGCCACTCCTCGTCGTCCCGTTGCCGACGCTCCGCGGCGGCGGGGAGCAGCGCGCGGGTCAGCGGGTGTCGGGCCGCGCCGAGCAGGGCGTCGGCGGGTCCCTGCTCGACGACGCGTCCGCCGTCGAGCACGACGATCCGGTCGGCGAGGCGGGCCACGACGTCGCGGTCGTGACTGATCACGACCAGCGCCAGGTCGCGGCGTCGGCGTAGGTCGTCCAGCAGCGCGAGGATGCGCTCCCGGGCGTCGCCGTCCAGGCCGGCGGTGATCTCGTCGCAGATCAGCACGCGGGGCTCGCCGGCGAGGGCGCGGGCCAGCGCCGCGCGGTGCAACTCCCCGCCGGAGAGCCGGTCGGGCGTGCCGGCGACGGTGTGTTCGGCGAGGCCCACCTGGTCGAGCAGGCGCAGGGCGGTGTGCCGGGCCTCGGCGTCCGTGGCGTCCCGCAGGCGCCGGGCGGCGCGGGCGACCTGGTCGAGGACCGGGCGGTACGCGTCGAAGCTCGCCCGGGCGTCCTGGAACACGTACTGGACGGCCGCGAGGTCGCGCCGGTCCCGCCGGTCGAGGTGCGGGTCGAGGCGTCGGCCGGCGAGCGCGACCCGGCCGCCGGTG
Organism: Micromonospora sp. NPDC048063; assembly: GCF_043202855.1. Taxonomy (NCBI): domain Bacteria; kingdom Bacillati; phylum Actinomycetota; class Actinomycetes; order Micromonosporales; family Micromonosporaceae; genus Micromonospora; species Micromonospora sp. NPDC048063. The sequence continues at coordinate 280,194 of NZ_JBIDBG010000005.1, forward strand.
GGCGGGTGCAGCCCGGCGACGCAGCGCGCCAGCGTCGTCTTGCCGCTGCCGGACCGGCCGACCACGGCGAGGCACTCCCCGGCGGCGGCCGTCGCGCCGACGCCGTGGACGACGGTGCGCCGGCGACCCCCGTGGCGGTGGGTGGCCACGAGGCCGGTGACGGCGAGCAGCGGCGGGACGTCCCGGCCGGCGGCCGGGCCCCGGGTCGGCGGGACGGGTGCCGCCTCCCGGTCGTGGTGGTCCCACGCCGCCAGGACCTCGGCCGTCGGGCCCTGCGCGACGGCGGTCCCGTGGCGCAGCACCAGGACGCGGTCCGCGACGGCGCGGACGAGAGGCAGGTCGTGACTCAGCAGGACCACCGCCATGCCGTGGCGGGCGAGCGCCGTCAGTTCGCGCGCGACGTCGCGGCGGGTGAGCGCGTCCTGCCCGGTGGTGGGTTCGTCGGCGACGAGGAGGACCGCCCGCGAGAGCAGGGCGTGGGCGATGACCAGCCGCTGTTGCTGCCCGCCGGAGAGCTGGTGGGGGAAGCGCCGCAGGAACCGGCGGTCGGTGGGCAGGGCCATCCGGTCGAGCACGTCGGCCACCGCCTGTCGACGCGCGCGGCGGGTCCGGCCGGGCGGGTGGCGCCGGGCGATCTCGCCGAGCACGGCGCCGACGCGGCGGAGGGGATGGAGCGCCACGGCGGGCTGCTGGGGGACGTACCCGACGGTGCCGGCCGGGGGCGGCGCGCCGGCGGCGACGGCCGAGCCCGCCAGCGCGATCCCGCCGGTGAGGCGGACGCCCGGCGTGGTCTCGCCGAGCAGCGCCCGGCCGGTGGTGGTCTTGCCGCTGCCCGACGCGCCGACGACGGCGAGGATCTCCCCGGCGGCGAGGTCGAAGGACACCCCGTCGACGAGCCGCCGCTGCCCGGCCGCGGCGGTCAGTCGCCGTACCCGCAGGAGCGGCCCGCCGGGCGGTGGTCGCCGATCGGCTCCGGGAGCCTGCGGGCCGGAGCGGCGGTCCCGGCGGGGCGGGCGGGCGCCCCGGGCGGGCGGCTCCGCGTCCCCGGGCGGCGGGGCCGGGTCGGCGCGGGCGGCCAGCACCTGGTCGGCGACCAGGTTGACGCCCACCGCCAGGGCGACGACCAGCGCGGCCGGTACGACGACGGCCCACGGTTGCAGGAACAGTCCGGTGCGGTTGCGGTCGACCATCACGGCCCAGTCCGCGGCGTCGGGGGCGACACCGACGCCGAGGAAGCTGGCCGTGGCGACCAGGTAGACCGCGCCGACGAACCGGACCCCGGCGTCGGCGAGCAGGACCCGCCGGACGCCGCGCCCCACGTACCCGCCGGCCCGGCGCCACCACGTCTCCCGGTGCAGGCGCATCGCCTCCATCGCCGGCCCGTGGGCGAGCGGCAGGGCGGCGGCCCGGGTGACCCGGGCGACCTCGGGAAGGGCGACGAGCGCCACGACGCCGACGAGGGTGGCCGGCCCGGGCCGTGCGACGGCGGCCACCAGGATCAGCAGCAGCAGGGACGGCACGGCGAGGACCAGGTCCAGCGGGCGCATGAGGATCTCGTCGACCCACCGGCGGCGGGTCGTCGCGGCGAGCAGGCCGACGGGGACCCCGACGAGGTAGGCCAGCAGGGTGGCGGCGACGGCCACCAGGACCACGGACCGGCCGCCGAGCAGCACCTGGTGCAGGACGTCCCGGCCGACGAAGTCGGTGCCGAGCGGCCCCTCGGGGGCGAACGGCAGACCGCGGGGAGCGGCGTCGCCGGCCAGGGCGGGGCCGAGCACGGCGAGGCCGAGCGGCACGGCGAGCAGCAGGCCCGCGACGAGCGTACGCAGCGGGGGCCTCACCGGACGGCTCCGGTACGCGGCGCGAGCCGGAACGCCACCAGGTCGGCGGTCAGGTTCACGGCCACGGCGGTGACGGCGACGAGTACGCACAGCGCCTGGACCGTGGGGACGTCCCGGGTGGAGACGGCGTCGACGAGGGCGGTGCCGAGACCGGGTATGACGAACACCGCCTCGACGACGATGACTCCGCCGAGCAGCCAGTCGGTGGTGCGGGCGAGCTGCTGGGCCACCGGGGCCAGGGCGTGGGGCAGCGCGTGGCGCAGCCAGAGTCGGCCGCCGGTGATGCCGAGCCGCCGGGCGTGCCCGACATGCTCGGCGCGCAGCGCGTCCACCATGCCGGCCCGGGTGAGCCGGCTGATCGTGCAGACGGGCCGGGCCAGCAGGACGAGCAGGGGCAGGACGAGGACGGCCGGCCGCGCGGACAGGTCGGCGCCGAACGCCGTGGGCGGCAACCAGCCGAGCTGTACGCCGAACCCGGCGACGAGGAGGATCGCCAGGGCGAACTCCGGCATGGCGTACAGGGCGACGGACCCGGCGGACAGCGCCCGGTCGAGCCGGCCCCCTTCGCGCCGGGCGGCCAGCATGCCGACGCCCACGGCCAGCGGCACCAGCACCGTCAGGGTGAGGGCCGCCAGCAGCACGGTGGCGCCGGCGCTGTCGGCGAGCCGCTCGGCGACCGGCCGCTGGGAGACCAGCGAGACGCCGAGGTCGCCCCGCAGGAGGCCGGTCAGCCAGTCGAGATAGCGCTGCCAGGCCGGCTGGTCCAGGTGCAGGTGCGCGCGGATCAGGGCGATGCGGGCCGGATCGGGCTGGTCACCGGCGATCACCACGGCGGCGTCACCGGGCAGCGCCTCGGTGAGCACGAAGACGACGGTGGCGACGCCGACGACCTGCCCGACGCCGAGCAGCAGCCGCCGGGCGGCGTAGCGGGGCAGGCTCATCCGAGCCAGACCTTGTCGAAGCGGGCCCAGTCGAGGGTGTTGGCGGGGGCGTCGGCCGAGACGCCGCCGACGCGTGGGCTGGTGGCGACGAGGAAGTCGGCGAAGCCCCAGATCAGGAAGCCGCCCTCGGCGTGCAGCATGCGCTGCATGTCGCCGTACGCCTGCCGTCTGGTCTGCTCGTCGGCGCTGGAGACGGCCCTGGCGTAGTGGGCGTCGAAGTCGGGCCGGGCCCACCTGGTGGCGTTGGTGGTGGAGTGGGTGAGCAGCCGCTGGGAGATGTGCGTCTCGATGGGCATGGCGCCGGAGCGGTACGAGGCCAGCACGCCCGAGCCGAGGATGTCCCTCCAGTAGGTGTCCTTGTCGCCGATCCTCGGTTCGACGACGAGGCCGGCCTTCCTGGCCTGCTCGGCGAAGACGCTGGCGGCCTCGACGAAGCCGCTGGCCACCGGCGCGGTGTCGAGCGGCACGCGCAGGCCGCGGGCGCCGGCCCGGTCGACGAGGAACCGGGCCCGGTCGAGGTCGTGGGAGCGCTGGGCGATGTCGTCGGCGTAGTGCTGGTAGCCCTTGCCGAACAGGTCGTTGCCGACCTGCCCGGAGCCGGCGAGCACGGTGTCGACGAGCTGCCGCCGGTCGGTCAGCAGGAACATGGCCTCGCGCAGGTCGCGGTCGCCGAACGGGGGACGGTCCACCTTCATCGCGAAGGACTGCATGGTGCTGTTCGGCATCCGCGTGACGGTCATCCGGCGGTCGGCGGCGTACGTGCGGGCGGTGGTCGGGGTGACGTCGTGCGCGTAGTCCACCTGGCCGGCGAGCAGGGCGTTGACCCGGGCGGACTCCTCGTTGCTGGTCAGGTACTCCAGCTCGTCGAGGTGGGCCGCGCCGTCCCAGTGGTCGGCGTAGCGCCGCAGCAGCAGCGACCGGCCCGGCCGCCAGGTGTCGAACGTGAACGGGCCGGAGCCGACGGGACGCTCGAAGGTCTCCGTGCCCTCGGGGACGACGTAGGCGCCGAAGGCCGCGAGGGCGTTGGGGAACTCGGCGAAGGGCCGCTTGAGGGCCAGCTCCACGACGCGGTCGCCGACCGCCCTGCTCGCGGCCAGGTCGACCATGTCGAGGCTCGCCCGGGCGCGGAAGGCCCGCTTCGGGTCGGTGATGCGCGCGTAGCTGTACAGGACGTCGGTGGCGCGTACCGGCCGGCCGTCGTGGAAGGTGGCCTGGCGCAGGGTGATCCGCCACCGGGTGAGGTCGGCGCTGGGTTCCCAGCCTTCGGCGAGGCGGGGCCGGATGGAGACGTCGGGGCCGTAGTCGGCGAGCTTGTCGAACATCGCCTTGGCCCGCGACGCCTCGTTGAACAGGTTCGCCAGGTGGGGGTCGAGGGTCTCGTTGGCGCCGCCGCCGGCGAACGCCGCCCGCAGCCGCCCGCCGCGCCGGGGCCGGCCGGACGGGGCGGCGTCCGGGCCGGTGTGGACGCCGCAGCCGGTCAGCGCGACACCGGTCGAGGCGGCGGCGGAGAGGGCGGCGGCGCCGAGCAGACCGCGGCGGGTCAGCCTCGGCGTGGCGGAGGGCGAGAGGGCCATGCTGGCGGGTCCTTCCGGAGGCAGGTGGACAGTCGTGCGGGCGGTCGCCGAAACGATAACGGTTTCCATTTGTGTTTCGCTCGGGAGGGTCGCCGGAGGCATGGCATTGCACCTGCATTGCGAACGACGTACGGTGATAGCAATGCAGGCGTATTGCAAAAAGGGGTCGGCATGCGTGTGATCGCGTTGTCCGAGGTGACCGGGGACATGACCGAGCTGGTGGGCGGCAAGGCGGCCCGGCTGGCGGAGCTGGCGCGGTCGGGCGAGCGGGTGCCGGACGGCTTCTGCGTCACCACCGCCGCCCACGAGCGGGGCGTGGCGCCGCGGGCCGAGATCGCGCAGGCGTACGAGCGGCTCGGCGGGGGACCGGTGGCGGTGCGCTCCAGCGCGACCGTGGAGGACCTCCCGGACGCCAGCTTCGCCGGGCAGCAGGACACCTTCCTCGCCGTCACCGGGATCGCCGATCTCCTGACGGCGATCGAGGGATGCCGGCGCTCGCTGCACGACCCCCGCGCCGTCGCCTACCGCGACGCCCACGGGATCGACCACGCGTCGGCGCGGATGGCCGTACTCGTGCAGCGCATGGTCGACCCGGTGACCGCGGGTGTGCTGTTCACCGCCAACCCGCTCACCGGCTGCCGCACCGAGATGATGGTGGAGGCGGCCGAGGGGCTCGGCACGGCCGTCGTGGACGGCAGCGCCGCCGTGGAGCGGTACATCCTCGACGGACCGCCCCGGGCCGGTGCCGGCCTGCTCACCGCCGAGCGGCTGGACGAGCTGCGGGACGCGGGTCGTCGTCTCCAGGAACGGTTCGGCTGCCCGCAGGACGTCGAGTGGGCCTACGACCGGCAGGGCGTGCTCTGGCTGCTCCAGTCGCGGCCGATCACCACGCTGTTCCCGCTGCCGCCGGAGACCGGGCGGCCGGCTCCCCGGGTCTACCTGGAGTTCGGCCACGTGCAGGGCATGCGGCAACCCGCCACCCCAATGGGCATGTCCACCCTGAAGTCGCTGGTGGCGGCGATGCTGGCGTCGTTCGGCCTGACCGTGGAGATCACCGACATCGGCGGGCGCCTCTACGGCGACCTGACCGACCTCGCGCGGCACCCGTCGACCCGCAACCGGCTGGTCAAGCTGATGGCGGTGGACTTCGGGCCGCGGGCCCAGGCGGTGATGGAGCACGTGCTCGCCGACCCGCGCTTCGCGCCGCTGCCGGCTTCCGGTCCGGGGCGTAGGGCCACCGGCCCGGCGCTGCGGACCGCCGCCCGCGCGGCGACCGGGGTCGTGCGGGCGCTGGCCCGCCCGGAGGCCGCCCGGGCCCGACTGTTCCGGGAGGTCGAACGTCTCCGGGTCGGCTCGGCCGCGCCCGCCGGGCTGGACACCGCCGCCGAACGGCTGCGGTACGTGCGCGACGAGGACCCGTCGGCCGGCCCCGACGACATCGTCTGGCCGATCGTCGCCGGGATGCTCGCCGCCACGCTGCCGGCCTCGCTGCTGCGGGGCGTGGCCGGCCCCGGCGAGATCGACACGGTGCTGGGCGGCATGCCGCACAACGTCACCATCGAGATGGACCTGGCGTTGTGGCGGCTGAGCCAGCAGGCCGCCGCGCATCGTCACCTGCTGCTCACCACCCCGCCGCACGACCTGGCCACGGCGTACGCGCGGGGAACGCTGCCCGACATCGGCCTGGCGGCGTTCCTGGACCGCTACGGCCACCGCGCCGTCGCCGAGGTCGACCTCGGGGTGCCGCGCTGGGACGAGGACCCGACCCCGGTCTTCGCGATGATCGCCAACTACCTGCGGGTCACCGACCCGGAGCAGGCCCCGGACCGGCGCTTCGCCCGCGCCGCCGTGGCCGCCGAGGCCGCCTGCGCGGACCTCGTCGCCCGGGCACGCCGGCGCCGGCCGGTCCGTGGCCGGATCGCCGGATTCCTTCTGCGCCGGGCACGGATGCTGGCCGGCCTGCGGGAGGCCGGCAAGTTCGCCGGCCTCTACCGGCTGCGGGAGATGCGCCGGCAACTGCTGCTCGTCGGCGCGGAGCTGGCGGAGCGGGGGCTGCTGGGGCGGCCCGACGACATCATGTTCCTCACCCTCGACGAGACGCACGCGGCCGTGCACGACGGCGCCGACCACCGCTCGACGGTCGCCGCGCGCCGCGCGGCGCACCGGCGGGAACTGCGCCGCCCGGCGGTGCCGGTGGCCCTGCTCTCCGACGGCACCGACGTCGAGGCCGTCCTCGCGCCGCCGCCGGCCCCGGACGGCGCCCTGCGGGGGGTGGGCGCGGCGGCGGGCCGGGCGACCGGCCCGGCCCGGGTGGTCCACGACCCGGCCACCGCCCACGTCGAACCCGGCGACGTGCTGGTCGCCGCCACCACCGACCCGGGCTGGACGCCCCTGTTCCTCACCGCCGCCGCGCTGGTCACCGAGACGGGGGCGGTGATGGCGCACGGCCCGACGGTCGCCCGGGAGTACGGCATCCCCGCCGTCATCTGCGTCCCCGACGCCACCCGCAGGATCCGGACCGGCCAACTCGTCACGGTGGACGCCGCCGCCGGCACGGTGACCCCGCACCCCGCCCCCGGGGCCACGGAGCGGTCGGTGGTCGGCGAGGCGTCCGCGTCGTGACAGCATGAGGCCATGCCGAAGAAGGTCGACCGCCACGAACGGCGCACGCTGATCGTGGCCGCCCTGATGCGCGTCGCCGCACGTCAGGGCGTGGAGGCCGTGAGCCTGCGTCACGTGGCGGCCGAGGCCGGGGTCTCGGCCGGAATGGTCCAGCACTACTTCCGCACCAAGGACGAGATGATGGCCTTCGCCATGACCGTCGTGCGGGAGCGCAGCCAGGCCCGGGTGACCGACGCGATCGCCCGGCTCGGCGAGGACCCGGCGCCCCGGCTGCTGCTCCGCACGATGGTCGCCGCGCTGCTACCGCTGTCCGAGGAGTCGCTCGCCGACGGGCGGGTCGCCCTGGCGTTCCTCGCCTACGCGGCGGTGCGGCCGGACGTGGCCGCCGGCATGCGCGAGGACACCGACCAGCTGCGCGCCTTCGTCGCCGGTCTCATCCCGGGTCCCCGGCGGGACGAGTACGCGGCCGGCGTGCTGGCGCTGATGGAGGGGCTGGGTGTCCACCTGCTCGGCGGCCACTACACCGCCGAGCAGGCGCTCGCCGCGTTGGACGCCCACCTCGACCTCGTCTTCGCCGGCGGCGGGACGTCTCGATAAAAGTTTTCGTCTCCATTGATGATCCTCTTGGAACTTATCTCCAGAGCGACTACCCTCCTGGGGACCACCTACCGTCCATCGTGGAGGAGACTGGTCATGCGCAAGCTGATGTCAGCGGTCGGAGCGGGGGCCCTGCTGACCGTGGGGTTGTTGGCCGGCGCCGCCCCGGCGCAGGCGGCGAGCTGCACCCTCGTGCAGTCCGAGATCTACAACGGCGCCAACATGATCGCCTGGTCCCAGGGGCTGCAGGGCTGTTCGGGTGACGTCTACTGGGAGATCCAGTCGGGCGACGCGGGTGGCTGGCAGGTCGCGCAGAGCGGCACCACGCACTACGACAACGCGGTCCAGAGCTACTACGGTGACGTCGAACTGCCGTGCTACCTGCGGGTCTACGCGAAGTTCGGCAGCCAGGAGAAGCTGACCCAGCCGGTGCAGAACTACAACTGCGCCGGCTGACGCCCGCCGGCACGGGCCGCAGCCGCACGGCTCCGGCCCGTGCCGAGAGCCGCCGCTCAGGGCGTCGGATACCGGGCGACGTAGACCGGCGCGCCGACCCGGGTCGGGTCGGCCGGCCCGCCCACGCCGTTGACCACGTGGTCGATGGTGCCGGCGCTGAGGTTCACGGTCATGACGTGGTGCAGCCGCACGCCGGGCGTCACCGGCACCTCGAAGCCGTTCTCGGTGTGGATCGACGGGTTGTTCTGGTTGAACACGTAGACCCCGCCGCCGTGCAGGGTGTGGTGCCGCACCCGGCCGTCGACCTTGTAGCCGGCCCAGCCCTCAACGTCGCCGTCCATCCAGTCCGCCTGCGTCGGCGGATCGTAGGGCAGCTCGTTCTGGTAGAGGATCGTCGTGCCGTGCTCGCCGGTCCAGACCGTGTTGTACCGCTGGAAGTGCTCGACGAACAGGCCGGTGGCCGTCACATGGTCGCCGTTGACGACGACGCCGTGGCGGCCGGTGTTGGTCCGCCAGCGATCGGTGTCACCGTTCACGCCCTCGGTGAAGCCCTCGACGCCGTGGTCTCCGCGCCACACCCAGGTGTGGTCGATGAGGACGTGGTCGGCGTTGACCTCCAGCGCGGTGTCCGCCCTGCCGACATGCGGCCCGCCGACCCGGAAGTACACGTCGGACAGCGTGATCGGGTTGCGTGGGGTGCTGGCGTTGCGGCCGTGCTCGCGGCCCACCCGCAGCAGCGCCGGCGACTCGGTGGGGCCGGCGTCGACGGTGACGCCGGCGACGACCACGCCCGGGACGCCGGCGACGTCCAGGGGTACGGCGCCGTCCACGGCGGTCAGCGTCGCGTGGCCGAGGCCGAGGACCACGGTGTCGGGCCGCCTGACCTCGATGCTGCGGGCGATGTCGTACACACCGGGGGTGAGCAGCAGGTGCCTGCCGCGCGCGAGCTGGCGGTTGATGACGTGCACCGGGTCCGACGGCCGGGCGACGAAGAAGTCACGGATCGGGATGCTCCGGCCCGGTGTCGTGCCCGCGCCCCAGGAGATGCCCCGGCTGTCGCGCCGGGCGGCGGGCACGCGGACGTGGTACCCGCCCTTCGCGTCGACGTACAGGTAGGGCTTCTCCCGGCTGAGCGGCGTGGTGTGCAGCGTGGTGTACGGCGGGTCGGGGAAGCCGGCGTCGTCGGGGGCGCCCACGGTGCCCGCGAAGACCTGGTTCCACACCGCGTTGGACCAGCCGCCGACCTCGCTGTTGCGGGTCAGCCACTGCTGCTGCGAGCCGTTCGTGGTGAGGGGCAGCCGCGAGTCTGCGATGAAGCCGCCGCTGGCGTACTGCGGGCCCGCCGTGCAGTAGTCCATCAGGGACAGCCCACCGCCGCTGATGTCGAGCCGACGCATCGACACCGCCTGCGACACCGCCCAGAAGTTGGCCGACGAGCGGCAGCCGTCCTGGCCGGCGGCGTTGACGGCGATCGACAGGTTGGACAGGGTGCGCCAGAAGTTGACCAGGGCGATGCAGTTGCCCGTGCCGCCGCCGGAGAGGCACCGGTTGTAGACCTCGACCTTGCCGTTGACGCCGACGTCGGTGGGGGAGGCGCCCAGGCCGGCGACCTCTGTGTAGTAGCCGACCCTCACCTGCAACGGCTGCTCGGCGGTGCCGTACGTGCCGGGCATGAAGAGGTACGCGTGCCGCGCGGTGCCCATCTCGTCGTCGACCTGCCGGGCGTGCGCCGCGTCCAGGGTCGCCTGGATCTCGCCGACCGGCATGCCTGGGTCGAAGATCGTCACGTGGGGCCCGAAGTCCGGCGGGCCGGGGCGGGGCGGCCCGGCGGCGGCCGGGCCGGCCGTGCTGGCGGCGGTCGTCAACACGAGGCCGAGCACGAGCGCCCGGCCGAGTCGTCGTCGGCGGGTGGACTGGATTCTCATGTGGACCGTCCTCTCCGTGAGAGCGCTCTCTCGACGTGGCATGTTTCTACCCTGTCGACGGAGCCGCGCGCTACGGCAGCGGACCTCGATCCTCGCTCCGCACGGCGCCACCCGGTGGCGCCGTGCGGAGCGAACCGACGGCGCCACCGGGTACGGCCCGCGCATCAGGCGGGACGACCTCCGGGCGGGATCACACCGTCCCGACGGGGCGCTGGTGGGCGCCGGTGATGTCGGTGCCGGCGATGTGCGGCGTGGAGCCGGTGACGAAGAGCCGGTAGCCGTCGTGGTAGCCGAGGTAGGAGCCACGCTGGTGGTGGGTCACCCGCAGGTTCAGCCGCGTGCCGGCGGCAACCTGGACCTGGATCGTGTCGGCCAGCTCGACGGAGTTCGACACGGCGAGCACCCGCCCCGTGTCATCGGTCAGCCGCAGGTCGAAGTCGTCCACGAGCGCCGTGCCACCCGCCGCGCCGCTCGGGTAGTCCAGGTGGTTGGTCGCGGCGCTGCTCACGTACCCCGACAGGGTGGCGAGGTCGTAGCGCATCCACTTCGGGACGACGTTGACGGTGACCCACTGGGTGCTCTGGGAGGTGAACCGGTAGTCGACGGAGCTGCCGGGCGACAGCGTGCTGCGCTCCACCATGAACGAGGTGTCGTTGCCGTAGCCGAGACCGCGGGCGTACTCGTCGCGGTATTGCTCGTACAGCTCGTAGCTGCGGGTGGAGGTCCCGTACGGCACGGTCGCGGTACGGCGTACCGCGCCGCCGCTGGTGACGTACGCGCCGTCGGCCGTGCGCCCGAGCCCGTGCGCGCCGGCCGGGCCGAGTGGACCCAACGGGCCGAGCGGGCCGAGCGGCCCGACGGGGCCCAGCACGCCCCACACGCCGCCGGCCTGGACCTGCTTGCTGAAGTCACCCAGGCTGGGCAGCGTCCCGTGGTACGCCTCCGGCGACAGCGGCCCGTCGGGGCCGAGCGGGCCCCACTCGCTCATCGGCCCGCCGTACCAGCCGAGCATGCCTGCCCAGTCGTCCCAGGCCGTCCCGGTGATCCAGCTTGACGGGTGCCACGGCTCGACGCCGATCGGACCGGCGACGCCGAGCGGCCCCCAGGGGCCGATCAGCCCGTAGTGGCCCAGCGGGCCCATGGGCTTGAGGTAGTCGGCGGGGCGCAGCGGGTCGCCGGAATAGGTGGTCTGCACCGTGGGGCTCACCGTGGACAGGTCGCCGCCGAGGGCCTCCACCGAGGTCGCCGACACGTAGCCGGTGTCCGCGGCCCGGGCGGGGGGCGCCGCCGCGACGACGCCCACCGTGGCGGCGAGCAGTGCGGTGAGAAGGCGCCGTCGGGCCGGCGTCGCCCGGCAGCGTGCTGCGGATGTCCCCTGCATGTGTCGTGCTCCCGTGTCGTGTCGTCGATGGACCTGGCCGGCGCCCCGGCATGCCCGGACACGCGTCACCGCAGCCGACGGCGCCGCCCCTCTGGATGGGCGGGGACGGGTGGCGGGTAGTGCCTCGGCGTCGGAAATCACGCGCCGACCGGGCCGGGAAACCGGCCCACAGAGCCTACAAAGGGACGGGCCGCGCGGGAAATCCGAGAAAGCGTGATTTTCGTCTTCTTGACTCCACCACGGGCCGCCGCCGCCAATGCGGCGGCGCCCGACGGCTCGCCCGCGACGATTTCGGTGGACGACTGGAAAATCCGGGTGGGCCGGCAGGGAAATGACGCAGAAAGCGACGGCGTGAAATGCGGGGCCTGCCGTCGCCGCCCCGCAGACCGCCGGGCGTGCCGGCCGGGCGGCGCCGACTCCCGGGCCCGCTTCCCGGATCCGCTGTCCACCCCGCCGGGCCTTGGCAGAGTGGGGAACGTGACCGAGAAGGGGCCGACGGTGGCGGCCGGCCGGATCCAGCTGGTCGGGGAGTCCAGCGCGGTCAGCCGGCTGGAGCTCTTCCTCGACCTGATCTTCGTCTTCGCCTTCATCACCGTGTCCAGCACGGCCGCGTCCGACCTGACCGTCGCGAGCCTGCTGCACGGCGTGGTGCTACTGGTCCTGCTCTGGACCTGCTGGCTGTCGTACGCCTGGCTCGGCAACGTCGTCCGGGTGGACCGGGGCGTCATGCCGGTGGTCATCTTCGGCCTGGCGGCGCTGATCCTGGTCGTGGGGGTGACCCTCAACGAGACGTTCTCCGACAAGCCGGGCGGCCTGCACGGGCCGCTGGTCGTCGTGGTCTGCTACCTGGTCGTCCGCTCCGGCGCGCTGCTGGTGGCCACCGTCGCCGTCTGGCGGGATCCCGCCGCCCGGCGCACGTACCCGCGTGTCTGGGTGCCCCTGCTTGCCGCCGCGCCGTTGCTGCTGGCCGCGGGCCTCCTGCCCGTCGGCGCGTTCGGTGCCGCCGGCGAAGCCCGGGAGTGGACCCGCTTCGCGCTGCTGCTGGCCGCCTTCCTCGTCGAGTACCTCGGGATAGCGATCATCGGCGTGAGCTGGTGGCGCGTCCAGTCCGTCAAGCACTGGACCGAACGGTTCCATCTGATCATCCTGGTGGCGTTCGGCGAGATCATCATCTCGGCCGGCACGGGCCAGGGTGTCGGCTGGGCCAGCCCGGTCACCTGGGCGGTGGTCGGGGGCGCCGTGCTCAGCATGCTGCTGGTGGGCGTGCTCTGGTGGACGTACTTCGACATCGCCAGGTTCTCCGCCGAGGACGCGCTGGAACAGGCCTCCGGCGTCGCCCGCTCGCGGCTCGCCCGGGACGCGTACACGTTCCTGCACCTGCCGATGATCGTCGGGCTGATCCTGCTCTCGCTCGGGCTCAAGCACACGTTCAACAGTGTGGCGTTCCAGTCGGTGCGGTCGGAGCCGGCGCTCGGCCTCTTCGCCCTGTACGGCGGGGTGGCACTGTACCTGCTCGCCCTGATCGCCTTCGAGCGCCGGACGATCGGCATCTGGGGCCGCGGGCCGCTCGTCGGCCTCGTCCTGGTGCTGGCGCTCGTCCCGGTGGCGGCGCGGGCGCCGGTGGTCGCCCAGTTGGGGCTGCTCGCCGCCGCGGTCGCCAGCCTGGTCCTGCTCGACCGCACCGTCTTCCGGGTGCGGCACCGGGCGCTGCACCGGGCGATCGAGCCGGTCACCGAGCGCTCCACCGGAGTCACGCCCAAGGAACTCTTCCTCGACCTGGTCTTCGTCTACGCCTTCATCCAGGTCACCGAGCTGATGACCGCGCAACCCGGCTGGCGCGGGCTGCTCCAGGGGCTGGCGGTGCTCGTGCTGCTCTGGTGGGCGTGGTGCAGCTACGCCTGGCTCGGCAGCTCGTTCCGCACCGAGAACGCCCTCGCCCGGCTCCTGCTCCTCGGCGCCGCGGCGAGCATCCTGGTGATCGCCGTCGCCGTGCCCGCGGTCTTCATCGGCCTGCCCGGCGGCCTGCCGGGACCGCTGGTCTTCGTGACGTGCTACGGCCTCGTGCGCGCCCTGAACTTCGTCGCGTTCTGGACGGTCGCCAGGAAGGACCGGCTGTTCCGCGGCCAGTTGGTGCGCCTCGCGGTGTCGGCCGCCGTGGCGCTCGCGCTGCTCTACGCCGCCGCCATCGTCCCGCCGCCGTCGGACGATCCGCAGGCCTTCCGACCCGTCCGTGCCGCCCTGTGGGCCGCGGCCGTCATCGTCGAACTCGGCAGCGGTTACCTGCTCAACGCCCGGCACTGGCCGGTCCGCTCCGCCGAGCACTGGGCCGACCGGTTCGGCCTGATCATCCTCGTCGCGCTCGGCGGCGCGATCGTCTCGACCGGCGCCTCGGTGAGCAACCGCGCGGTCTCCGTGCCCGTGGCCGTCGCCTCCGTGCTGAGCCTGGTGGTGGTCGCCATGCTCTGGTGGGCGTACTTCGACGTCGACGCCACCGCGGGGCAGCGAGGCGTGCAGAGACTGCACGACGGCCGGCGCAGCCGGCTCGCGCTCGAGGCGTACACGTACTCGCACCTGCCGATGATCGTCGGGGTCGTGCTGGTCGCGCTCGGGCTACGCAAGACGGTGGCGGAGGTCGAGCGGGTCGCCGGACCCGTCGGGTGGTGGGACATGTCCCACCTCACCCTCTACGGCGGGGTGATCGTCTTCCTCCTCGCCGACCAGGCCTTCTGGTGGCGCATCCAGCACCGGGTCCGTGGCCTGCGGCTCGTCGCGATCGTGGCGCTGGTCGGGCTGACGGCGGTGACCACCGCGGTGTCCCGGCTGGCGGGGCTGGCCGTCCTCGCCGGCGCCCTGTGCGCGTTCGCGCTGGCCGAGGCCGTCGGCACCCGCCAACTGCGGCACGCCGCGCACGACCCGCTGGTCCCGGAGTCGTCCGCGCCGCCCCAGCGCTGACCGGGAGCCGCTTGCCTGCCGACCGCCCACTGGCGAGGCCGTTCGGCCGGAAGGCGCCGTGTCGTGACCACTCCGATCAACGCTCCGCGGTGGTTCCGCGCCCGCCGAGCCGGCCCGGAAGAAATGCCGGGCCCGTCATTCGGTACGCCGGAGACGGCAATTCCCCACCGTCGTCATCGTCACACGGCAATGGGGGTAGACCACACGGAGAAACTACCCGGATTGGTGCCCCGGCCCATGGCGGTCAGAGCAGAATGCGCGCAGCGGGAACGAGGGCCGGCGTCAATTGATTCGCCATTCCCGTCGCCCTGCTGGCGTCGTTCCGCCCGTCGCCCGTTGCCCGTCCGCCCGTCGCCCGGGCTCGCCGTCGGGCGGCGGCGCGGCGGTCGACACGTCACGGCGTCAGGCGCTTCTCGAACCAGTGGTGCGCGTAGTGCTCGGTGTTGTAGGGCTCGATCTCCCGGTAGCCGGCCGCGCGGTACATCGCGATCGCCTCGGTGAGGTTGCGATTGGTGTCCAGCCGGACGGCGGTCCGGCCCCGTGCGGCGGCGTGTCGTTCCAGCTCGCCGAGCATCCGCCGCCCGACCCCGAGCCCGCGTACGGTGTCCGCCACCCAGACCCGCTTGATCTCGGCGGGCGCGTCGCGGTGGAGCTTGACCGCGCCGCACCCGACGGGCTCGCCGTTGAGGGTGGCGAGCAGGAACAGGCCGGCCGGCGGGACGAGGTCCTCGTCGTGCACCGGGTTGCTCCGGCTCGGATCGAACCCGTCGTCGAAGCGTCGGGAGACCTCCCGGGCATAGGCCCGCGTGCAGGCCCGGGCCCGCGGGTCGCCGGGCGGGCAGGGTGCGATGACCACCATCGACGCGACGAGCAGCCGCTCGACCTCGGCCATCGCCGCGACGAGCCGCTCCCGGCGCCGCGCGGACAGCGGCGCGAGGATCGACGAGGCGAACTCGTCGGAGCGCCTGTCGAGTTCGGACCACTCCGCCCGGCCGGCGTCGGTGAGCGTGGCGACCCGTACCCGCCCGTCGCCCCCGAAAGGGTCGGAGGGCCCGACGGTGACCAGCCCGTCGTGCTCCAGGGTGCGCAGGAGCCGGCTGAGGTGGCCCGAGTCCAGCCCGAGCCGGGCCCGGAGCGCCGCGACCTCGCTGCCACCGGGGCCGATCTCCCACAGCACCCGCGACTGCGCGAGGGGACGCCCGCGCGCCATGTACGCGTCGTCGAGGGCGCCCACCCGCTGGGTCACCGTCCGGTTGAACCGCCGCACCGCGGCGACGAGCTGATCCGAGGTCATGAAACCTGACTTAGTCAGCTATCTGTCCCGGCGCCAGGGCTTGCGGAACCGGCGGCCGGGTGGCGCCCGTCGAACGCCGTGGCCGAGCGGCCGGTCGCCCGGCTATGGTGTCGGCCATGCAGGATCGGCACGGTCTCCGCCGCGTCGGCAAGCGCGTCTCGCTGTCGGCGCTGCTGATGCTGGCCGTGCTGGTCATGGTGCTGTCGGCGGCGCGGGCCGTCGGGCTGTGCATCGTGTTCCGGTGCACGCGGCGGGCCGTCCCCGGTTGCGTGCCGGCGTGGTCGGCGGACCGTGCTCCGCCCAGGCTGACGTTCGCCGTCTGAAGCCTGTTCGCCTCCCGACGCCCTACGGCGCCGGCCCGTGGCTTGGAGCACCATGCCGACCCTGCGTCACGACACGCGCCCCCGTTCCCTGTCCGTCGGTGACGGACCGCCCCGACCGACGACGTGCGCCGCCGCGCCCGCTCCGGCGCGGGGGCGATGAGCATGCTGGCTCCCGGCGCGTACGCCCGCCTCGGCGTACGGCATCCCGTCGCCCTCGACCTCGGCACGTCGACGGTGCGCGTGTGGACCCCGGTGCACGGGGAGGTCGTCACCGAACCCGCCGTCGTCGCGCGGATACCCTCCGGCGGCCATGCCGTCGGGCGCGCCGCGATGGACCTGCGCG
Source organism: Micromonospora sp. NPDC048063 (assembly GCF_043202855.1). Taxonomy (NCBI): domain Bacteria; kingdom Bacillati; phylum Actinomycetota; class Actinomycetes; order Micromonosporales; family Micromonosporaceae; genus Micromonospora; species Micromonospora sp. NPDC048063. Next base: position 296,443 of record NZ_JBIDBG010000005.1, read on the forward strand.
CCACCAGCGGCGCGAAGCTGTTGTGGCCGGTGCGGCACGGCGTGGTGGAGGACTTCTTCACCTGCGTACACCTGTTGCGGGTGGTGGCGGCGGCCGCCGGGCGGCCGGGCGACGACGTCTCACCGGTCGTCGTCGGCGTGCCGGCCACCGCCACGTTGCAGCAGAAGAACCTCCTCGTCGCGGTGGTCCGCCGGGCGCTCGGCGGGCGCGTCGCCACCGTGGAGGAGCCGTTGGCGGCCGCCCTGGCCTGCCAGGCCGACCTGGACCGCGACGACGTCGTCGCCGTCGACATCGGGCACGGCCGCACCGAGATCGCCCGCATCGCCGACCGCGCGGTCGCCGCCGCCGAGCACGTCGACGTGCCCAACGCCGTCGACCAGGTGCCGTTCATCGCGGCCGCCGTGCGCCGCGTCGGCGCCCGCCCGGTCGGCCCGGGTCGACGTCGGCTGCTGATCACCGGTGGCGGGGCGGCGCATCCGGGGCTCGCGGCCCGGCTGGCCGCCCTGACCGGCCGCACCGTCACGATGCCCCCGGATCCGCACCTGGCCACGCTCGCCGGCCTGCGCCTGCTGCTCACCGGCTGACCCCGCGCGACGGTCCCCGCACGGCGCGGCGACGACGCACCGTGCCTGCCGTCGCCGCCGCGGCCGGACGTGCCCCTCGTCCGGCCGTCACCGCACCGCGCCCACCGGCTGCGGTTCCCTCATTACCTGGAGTTCCGATGGACGTCGAACTGACACCGCTGCCCGGCATCGGTTTTCGCCGCATGTTCACCACCGACGCCGGATGCCGCGTCGGGGTGGTGACCCACTACGCCGGCGGCCGGCGCGAGTTGGTCTACCACGACGGCGACGACCCCGACGCCACCCGCAGCATCATCCTCAAACGCGACGAAGCCGTCGCCCTCGCGGGACTGCTCGGCCTCCTCGACGTCTTCGACGTCACCATCACCGCGCCCGACGATTCCGGCCGGCAGCCCGCCGCGCCGCGGTGAGTGCCCGCCGGCGCGGATTCCGTGCACCGCGCAGCCTGCGACGACGTCCCTGCCGCGCCACGGCTCGGGTGGCGCGGCGGGGACGTCGACGAGGTCAGCCGGCGCGGCGGAGGCGGCGGAGCATGCCGTCGAGGTCCTGGACGAAGAGCTCGTGCCGGAAGTAGTGGCCCCCGGGAACCTCGCGCCACTCGTGCGGGATGCCGGCGCGGGCGAGAGCCGCCCGGAACTCGCGCTGGCCGGCCAGCACCTGGGTCTCGTTGACGGTGTCGAACCAGTTGACCGGGTCGGGCGAGGTGCCGGCGGCGAGGAAGACGCGCTTGTTGTGGTAGCTGCCGATGCGCTGGACGGGGTTGTCGGCGCTGACCCGGGCCTCGTCCCACAGCGGTGCGCCGTAGACCGTGCCGCCGCCCAGGTCCAGCGCCGCCGAGGTGGCGTTGGCCCAGTGCACGACCAGGCCGAAGTCCCGGCGCAGGCTGGCCGGACCGGAGTGGGAGCTGACCGAACAGAAGTGGCCGTAGTACTTCGCGGCGTACTTGAGGGCGCCGAACCCGCCCATCGAGAACCCGGCGACCGCGCGTCCGTCGTACTCCGGGAACGTGCGGAAGTTCGACTCGATCCACGGCAGCAGTTGCGCCATGTGGAAGGTCTCCCAGTTGCGGGGGCCGGTGTTGCTGTGCACCGGGTTCGAGTACCAGCCGGTCGAGGCGTCCGGCATGACGACGATGATCTCCCGGCCGGCGGTGAGATTGATGATGTTGTCCTGCAGGTGGAAGGTGCGGAAGTCGGCTCCGCCGCCGTGCAGGAGGTACAGCACGGGATAGCGCCTGCCGCTGGTGTGGTAGCCGTCGGGCAGCAGGACGTTGACCGCTGGGTCCCACTCGACGGCGGCGGTGGCGAAGCGGTAGTACTGCAGCCGGCCGGGGTTCTCGTTGCGGTCGACGATGTGCAGGCCGTGGCCGTCGACAGCGGCGACCGCGGGGGACGACGCGGAGAACGCCCCGACGAACGCTCCGGCGGCGGCGACTCCCGCCGTGCCGGCCAGCAGGCGCCGGCGGCTCACTCGACGACGGACGTTGCCACTCTCACTCATGGTTTCCCTCCAGCGCCGGGGCCGCGTCGACCCGGCGTGACGACTGCTGCGCGCCCGCCTCCGTCCGGCGGGTTCACGCCGACGCGACGAATTGACTGACGTGGTACGCGGTGCTCCGGTTGTCGGGCGTCCTGGTCCACTTCGACACCATCAGGTGCAGGTCGTTGGCCCGGCGGCTGGACCACGGGTGGATGAAGCCGCCGTAGAGCCCGGGCTCCTGCCACGGCGTGACCTGGACCTTCTCCGCCGTCCAGACCTGGTCCGGCCCGCCGGCGGTGCGGGTGACGATGCAGCCGGTCGCGCAGTTGAGGTAGGACATCACCCAGGTGCCGTCGGCGAGCCGCCGCACCGACGGCTCGCCGAACCGGCCGGTGAGGATCGGCGTGCACGGGCGGCTCCAGCCCCAGTTGGTGCCGTTCCAGCCCCAGCCCTCGTAGGACTCGGGATAGAAGAGCCGGTCCCAGCGAACGCGGCGCAGCATCATCGGGCCGTCCTGCCGGCCCGAGCGCACCGAGAAGACGTACACCCAGTCTCCGTCGCGCTGCATCGTCCACATCTGGAAGGGGTCCGTGTTGGTGCCGTCGTTCCACCACTTCAGCGGCGTACGGACGAAGTCGTTGCCGTTGTCGCTGTAGGCCAGCCCCGCGTAGCGCGACTTCCAGTGCGGCCCGGCGGGGCCGGCGGAGTTCCAGTTCTCGATGCTCATGTACGAGACGAGCTGGCGGCCGGTCTCGGGGAAGCTGATGCCGTCGTTGGGGATGACGGTCACCTCCCAGAGGCCGTCGATGCCGACGCCGTTGTGGCCGTTGTGCATCAGCTCGGGAGCCCGCCCGTTGCCGGCGACCCGGGCGGCGCTGTCGAAGACGATCCCACCGCTCGACCCCGGGTGGACGTAGGAGCGCAGCATCACCGGTGAGCGCCAGTCGTTGGGCAGCGGCGGGCCCTCCGGCCACGGCGTGTTGAAGGTGTCGCCGAACAGGTAGCCGATGGAGCCGTTCTCCAGCACGTACGGTATGCCGAGGTCGGTGCCGGCGACCTGCCACCGGTGGTTGGTGTCCAGGTCGGCGCCGGTGAGGCGCTTCTTCCAGTAGGCGGCCTGGGCCGCGCCGGGGGCCAGGGCCGGCGCGACCGCGGCGGCCGCGCCGACCACGGCGACCTTCCCGAGCAGTGAGCGGCGGTTGATCGTCATGACCGTCCTTGTCGCGAGCGTGCGGCGGGCAGGGCGGAGAACTGTGGCGCCGGAACGGATGCCGACCTGATCAAGCGACCCTCGTCGATGTATAGCTGGAAGCTACGGCCAACGTCCGGCGCGGTCAAGCGCGCTCCGGCGCCGAAGGATGTTTGCGGGTGGCTAGTGACACCCTGCCGGAAACTTTCGTCAATCCATTGACAGGCGTCACCGCCCTTCTCCAGACTCGCGCCATCGGAGCCCCGCTCGCCCGCGCTCCGAGCACCGCCCAGACCGACCGTCGGGCCGGCGCGACCGCAGATCGCACGGCCCGTTTCCGCAGCCGCCACCACCGCAGCGAGGAGCCGCCCGTGCGTACCGTAGGCATCGTCCGCCGACTGGGCGTGGCGCTCGTGGCCGCCGTGGTGACGTGGGCGGCGCTGGCCGTGGCGGCCGGCACACCCGCCGGCGCCGCCGCGCCCACCTTCAAAGCCCCGTTCCCGTGCGGGCAACGGTGGACCTACAGCCACCACAGCAGCGAGGTCCGTCAGGCGCTGGACTTCGTCCGGGCCGACGGCGGGGTCACCGACGGCACCCCCGTGCTCGCCTCGGCAGCCGGCACCGCCTACCGCTACTCGCAGCCCAGCGGCGCGGGCAACTACATCGCCATCGAGCACGGCGGCGGATGGAAGACCTACTACTTCCACCTCGCCGCCTACTCGGTGGCCAACGGCGCGACAGTCGCCCAGGGCCAGCAGATCGGGCTGACCGGCAACACCGGCAACTCCTTCGGCGCGCACATCCACTACGAGCAGCTGTACAACGGCGTCGGGCAGAGCATCGTCATCAACGGCATCTCCCTCGCGCCGTATCCGGGCTCCTACCACCAGCGGTACCTCACCAGCGACAACTGCGGTCGCCCCGCCGAGCCCGTCGCCGGTCGGGCGTTCGGTTTCGGCGACGGGCAGCACGTCGTGGCGGTGGGTGCGGCGGGGTCGTTGGTGAACCTGTCGTGGTCGCCGGGTGCGGGACTGGTGCGGGCGGACTGGGGCGGGGGCCCGCTGACGGGCAAGGCGGTCGGGTATTCGCACGCCGGTCAGCAGCACGTGTTCGCGCGGGGGAGCGACAACACGTTGCGACACTGGTGGTTCGGGCCGGGCATGGCCTCTCCCGGCTTGGACGACTGGAACACGGTCGGGCGGGTGATGTCGAATCCGACCGGCTTCGCGTACGGCAGTCAGCAGCACGTGTTCTACCGCAATCCGGAGGGGAACCTGGAGCACCGCTTCTACGACCTGAACACGGGCCAGATCGCCGGTGGGGTGTGGCCGGGTGGTGGGTTCGTGGGGAATCCGTACGCGTTCGTGCATCGGGACCAGCAGCACGTCTTCGCCCGTACGGCCTCGGGTGGGTTGATCCACTGGTACTGGTGGCCGGGCATCAACCCCGCTACGGACAACTGGGGTGTGACCTCGGGTGTGGCGTCGGACCCGACCGGGTTCTCCTACGGCGGCAACCAGCACCACGTGTTCTTCCGCAATGCCGACGGCAGGTTGCAGCATCGGTTCTTCGACGATCCGTCCGGCACGCTCAACGGTGGCGTGTGGCCCGGTGGTGGGTTCGTGGGGAACCCGCACGCGTTCGTGCACCGCGATCAGCAGCACGTCTTCGCCCGTACGGCTTCGGGCGACCTGGTCCACTGGTACTGGTGGCCGGGGATCAACCCGGGCGTCGACGACTGGGGCGCCCGTGGTGTGGTGACCGACGACCCGGCGGGACTGTCGACTCCGAACCAGCACCACGTGTTCTACCGGACGACGAACGGCACCCTCGAACACCGCTTCATCGACGACACCACCGGCCGACTCACCACCGACAACTGGGGCGGAGCGCTGTAGGGTCCCGGCCGGGACGCCTCCGGCCCGACCCGGTCACCCGGGTCAGACGTCGACGACCAGGCGCACCGTGACGGCGTCTCCGACCGCGAGCCCTTCGGCCTCGCGCACCCCGGCCTTCACCGGCACGAGGTAACGCCCGTCCTTGGGGAACAGCGACGTCCGCCACCCGGTGCCCCCGATCCGGGCCGTCACCGGGATCATGCCCCAGCCGTAGCTCACGGACGCGCAGGTCGCGTTCAGCTCGCGGGAGTCGTCTTCCGGCACGGGGACGAAGTGCCACGGCGCGGGGCCCCTCCAGAAGAACATCTCGCCGCTGAACTCCACCTCCATCGGCTCAGCATAGGGCCGCGAACTTTCGCGGCGGCGGGCCGAGGCTGCCGGTGACGGTCGTCGCGACGGCAACCCCGGCCCGGCCGCGCCTCCCCGGGTCGGAGTGTCACCGGCAGCGCCACACCACCGGGACAGCCCGGGGACCGCCGACCGACCCGCCACCCGCGACGAGGCGACCGTCCCGGCTGATCGCCACGGCGTAGTTCGACATGTTGGTGTCGTGGTCGTGCAGGTCCGGCAGCGTCACCATGCCCTGGTGGCTGGCGAGCAGTCCCTGCCCCTCCCGGCTGCCGACGAGCCAGCCGTCGGCACTGACGCCGCGACCGCCCATCCGCATCCCGGGGAAGGTCTGGACCTCGCCGGTGCGCAGGTTCCACCGCGTCGGGACGTCACCGCGTGGCCCATCCGCGGTGCCGGCCACCCAGTCCCCGAAGATCGACATCGCGCGTGTGGCGACGGCTCTCTCGCCGTCGACGACCGGTGGCGGCAGTTCCCGCAGCGTGCCGTCGGGCAACCAGGCGTACGCCTGGAACAGGGTGGTGCGCTGGCGGTTGAGCGTGCCGACGATCGTGCCGTCGGCGGAGATGTCGCTGGCCTCGCCCTCCCAGTCGCCGTCCGGCATCGGCAGCACCGTCGGTTGGTCCGTCGGGGTTCGCCAGACCAGGGGCTGTCGGAGCCCGTTCGCACCGACCACGACACCGCCCTCGTTGATCGCGTTGGCCCGCGTCGAGGGCTGCCCGGGCAGATGCGTCACGGTGCCGTCGCGGTAGATCCACGCCCGTTCACCGACGGTGCCGCTGACGCCGACCGCCTCGCCGCGGGAGTTGATGTCGGTGGGCAGTTGCTGGTCGCCCGGCACCGGGATCACCTGGAGGCGGCCGTTGTCCCAGATCAACATGTCGAGACCGGTGCCGCCGCGGCCGGGGTTCGTCCGACCCACGATGTAGCGACCGGTCGGATCCATGCCGATCACCATGTCCATGACGCTGCCCGCCGGCACCGGCAGCCGCTCGACCGGGCAGGCCGTGGGCAGGCCGCGCGGCGGCTCCGACCTGGACGCGGCCGGCGCCGGATGGGTCGGACGTCGTACGGCGTCGATCACGGCGGGCGCGGCCACGACCGCCAGCGCGGTGACCGCTGCCGCCGCGGACACCCGGATCCGCGTGGTCCGTCGTCGGGCCGCTCGGCGTCCCGCCTGCACGATCTCCTCGGCGGAGAGCCGAGGCCCCGGCGCGATCGAGTCGGCCCGCCGCTCGAGTGCGTCGGCGAGTCCCCGGTCCGGTCGGTCGTTCATGGCGTCACCGCCCCCTTCTCCGCATCCTGTTCCTCCAGTTGACGGCGTAGCGCGGCGAGACCCCGCGACGCGTGGCTCTTCACCGTGCCCCGCCGGATGTCCAGCACCTCGGCGATCTCCGCCTCGGCCATGCCCTCGTAGTAGCGCAGCACCAGCACGGCCCGCTGCTTCGGCGGCAGCGTCAGCAGGCGCTGCCACATCGCGTCGTGCTCCAGGCGCGCGTCCGTCTCGTCCACGCCGCCGCGGTCCGGCACCGTGTCGACCGGTCGCTCCCGGTACGCCCGGCCCCGCCACCACGACGTCGCGGTGGTGACCAGCGCCCGCCGCACGTACCCCTCGACGGCGGGGTCCCGGATGCGCGACCACCTGACGTACGTCTTGATGAGCACCGTCTGCAGCAGGTCCTCGGCCCTGTCGCGGTCGCCGACCAGCAGGTAAGCGCTGCGCAGCAGCGCCGCCGAACGCGCCGCGACGAACGACCGGAACGCGTCCTCGGCAACCTCGTCCATCGAACCTCCACACCGCCCTATCCGACTGCTTGGACTAAGGACGCACTCGCCCGCCGATCGGTTGTCCTGGTGCGCGGCGACGGGAAGTCGCCGTCGCCCGGCACCACCGCCGGCATCGCCGACGGGAACGCGGTCGCGTCCCACGGGCCGATCGGGCAACATCCACCGGATGCTGTTGATCGTTCCCGCGGACCCGCTGCGGCCGCGTCGTCCGGATGACCACTTCGCGCCGGAGACACGCGCGGCCCGGGACGCCGGCGTCGCGGTCGCCCTCGTCGACCACGACGCGTTGGCCCGTGGCGACGACGTGCCGCGGGCGGTGTCCCGAATAACGGTGGAGGGCGAGGCCGTCTACCGCGGGTGGATGTTGCGCAGCGAGCGGTACGCCGCCTTCGCCGCAGCGCTGGCCGGCCGTGGCGTCACGCTGCGGACGAGCGCCGAGCAGTACATGCGGGCCCACGAGCTGCCCGGCTGGTATCCCGACCTCGCCGAATTGACGCCGCGTACGACGTGGACGGTCGGGACACGGCGCGCCGACTTCGAGCGGGCGCGGTGCGACCTCGGCGGCGGGCCAGCGGTGCTACGCGACTTCACCAAGTCGATGAAGCACCACTGGCACGAGGCGGCGTTCATCCCGAACCTGGACGACGGTGACGCCGCCTGGGCGATCGCGAGCCGGTTCCTCGACCTGCGCGCGGAGGACGTCGTCGGTGGCCTCGTGCTGCGCCGGTTCGAGCGGTTCGCCGGCGCCGAGGTCCGCAGGTGGTGGATCGACGGCGGCTGCGTCCTGGTCGGCGCGCACCCGGACAGCCCGCACGACACCCCGCCCGCGGACTTCGACCCGTGTCCGCTGGGCGCGTCGATCGCGGCGCTGCGGTTGCCCTTCGTGACGGTGGATCTGGCCCTGCGCGCCGACGGGGTGTGGCGGATCGTCGAACTCGGCGACGGGCAGGTCAGCGACCGGCCGGTCACCATCGCACCGGAAGCACTCGTCGGCGCTCTGTTCACCGACCCGGCTGCGCGGCCACCCGTCGCCCGCCCGCTCAGTCTCGGGACAGCGCGGCGCGCGACGCCGCGACGATCGCCTCCACCCCGATTCCCGCCTGGTCCATGAGCTGGCTCGACGTCCCGGAGGTGGGCAGGCCGCGGACGGCGAGGTGCGTCACCCGCACCGGCTCGGCGAGGTCGGCCAGCGACTCCAGCACGGCCGAGCCGAGGCCACCCTCCGGGTAGTGGTCCTCCACCACCACCAGCCGGCCGCCGGTGACCCGGACGGCGTCCAGCAACCGCTGCCGGTCCAGCGGCTTCACCGAGTACAGGTCGATCACCCGGGCCGCGACGCCCTCGCCCGCCAGCCGGTCCGCGGCGGCGAGGCAGTTGTGCACCGTCACCCCGGCCCCGACCAGCGCTACCCGGTCGTCGTCGCCGCCGCGCAGCAGCTTGCTGCCGCCCACCGGGAAGTCCTCGTCGTTGCCGTACAGGACGGGGTACGCCCCCCGGGTCGTCCGCAGGTAGGTGATGCCCCCGCAGTCGACCATCTCCCGCACCAGGGCCGCGCAGGACACGGCGTCGCTGGGGTAGAGGACGGTCGACCCGTGGACGGCGCGCATCGCCGCCAGGTCCTCCAGCCCCATCTGCGAGGGGCCGTCCGCCCCCACCTCCACCCCCGCGTGCGAGCCGGACAGGGCGATGTCGGCCCCGGAGATGCCGGCCATCCGGATGAAGTCGTAGGCGCGGGAGAAGAAGGCCGCGAAGGTCGAGGCGAAGGGCCGGTACCCGCGTACCTGCAACCCGACCGCCGCGGCGACCAGCTGCTGTTCGGCGATGAACATCTCGAAGAACCGGTCGGGATACTCCCCGGCGAACCGGTCGGCGCGCGTCGAGTCGCTGACCTCGCCGTCCAGCGCGACCACGTCCGGCCGGGCGCCCAGCGCGCGCAGCGCGTCGCCGTAGGCGTTGCGGGTGGCGACCTTCGCCCCCCGGTCGTACCGGGGCAGCTCCGGTGGCGCGCCGGCGGCAGCGGCGGGCGGCGGAGCGGCCTCGGGGCGTGGGCCGGCGACGCGGATCTGGCGTACGCCGCCGAGCGCGTCGACGGCGCGGTCGGCCAGGTCGGGCTTGAACGGCTTGCCGTGCCAGCCCGGCTTGTTCTCGACCTCGGGTACGCCCTTGCCCTTCACGGTCCGGGCGAGCACCACGGTCGGACCCGTCGCCTGCCGGGCGCGGCCCAGCGCCTCGTCGACGGCGGCGAGGTCGTGACCGTCGACGACGACCGCCCGGCAGCCGAACGCCTCGACCCGCCGCCGGTAGGTGTCCAGGTCCCATTCCAACTCGGTCGGCCCTCGCTGCCCGAACCGGTTCACGTCCACGATCGCCGTGAGGTTGCCGAGCCCGTAGTGGCTCGCCTTGTCCAGCGCCTCCCAGATGGAGCCCTCGGCCGTCTCGCTGTCCCCGCACAACACCCAGACGTGGTACGGCAGCCGGTCGAGGTACCGGCCGGCCAGCGCGATCCCGACACCGACGGGCAGCCCCTGGCCGAGCGCGCCCGTGGCCACGTCGACCCAGGGCAGCACCGGTGTCGGGTGCCCCTGCAGGCGCGAGCCGAACTGGCGGTAGGTCTCCACCAGCTCCTCGTCGCTGATCACCCCGACCGCCTTGAAGACCGCGTACAGCAGGGGCGAGGCGTGGCCCTTGGAGAAGATCAGGTGGTCGTTGGCGCGAGCGCCCGGATCCGACCAGTCGTAGCGCAGGTGCCGGGTGACCAGCACGGCGAGCAGGTCCGCGGCGGACAGGCTGGAGGTCGGGTGACCGGACCCGGCTCGGGTGCTGCACCGGATCGCGTCCACCCGCAACTGCGCGGCGAGCTCGCCCAGCTCGGTGATCTCGTCGGCGCGGAGAGTGCGCTCTGCTTCCATCGTCACCGGCATCGCCTCCAGCGATCGGCCTTCCTCGGCCCGGTGCTGCCGGACCGCCCGACCCACGGCCGGGCAGCCCCCGCCGGCCTGCTCCCCGTACCGTAGCCAGGAAATCGGCCCGGCGTCCGGCAACCTCCGATCTGCCCCGAGGGGCGCCGGCGGCCGACCGGACGACCGCCGGAGAGGCAGGACTATCCGGCGACGCAGCGGGAAAGGGGGGCCCGGGGAGCCGAACGGATCGGGGGTGCCGTGGAAGCCGTCGTGATCGGCGCGGTGATCGTGGTCGTGTTCTTCGCGCTCGTCGGCGCCCTGAGCGTCCGGCTTGTACAGCAGTACCAGCGCGGCATCGTCTTCCGCTTCGGCCGCGTGCTGCAACCGGTCCGCGAGCCCGGCCTGCGCCTGATCGTCCCGATCGCCGACCGGATGGTCCGGGTCAGCATGCAGACGACCGTGATCGGCGTGCCCCCGCAGGGCGCCATCACCCGGGACAACGTCACCCTCACCGTCGACGCGGTCGTCTACTACCGGGTCGTCGACCCGGTGAAGGCGCTGGTCAACGTCCGCGACTACCCTGCGGCCGTGCTCCAGGTGGCGCAGACCGCGCTGCGGTCGGTGATCGGCAAGGCCGACCTGGACACCCTGCTCGGCGACCGGGAGCGGATCAACACCGAGCTGAAGGCCGTCATCGACGCGCCGACCGAGAAGCCGTGGGGGCTGCTCATCGAGCGGGTCGAGGTCAAGGACGTCGCGCTGCCCGAGGGGATGAAGCGGTCGATGTCCCGCCAGGCCGAGGCGGAACGCGAGCGCCGCGCCCGGGTGATCGCCGCCGACGGCGAGTACCAGGCGTCCCGCCGGCTCGCCGACGCGTCCCGGGCGATGGCGGCGACCCCCGGGGCGTACCAGCTCCGGCTGCTGCAGACCGTCGTGGACGTGGCGGCGGAGAAGAACAGCACCCTGGTGATGCCGTTCCCGGTCGAGCTGCTGCGCTTCTTCGACAAGTTCACCCACGCCGCCGCACCCACGCGCGAAGCCGAGCCGCCGGCGGCGCAGCCCCCCGCGGCGGAGCGCGCCGCACCGGCACCCACCGCCGCGCCCGGCGACGGCCGCCACCGACCCCCGGCCTGACCCCTCGCCGGCCCGCGCCTGCCGACCTCGGCGCGCCGCCGCCTCCGTCGCCGGTTCGCCCGGCTGCCCGGGTACGACCACCGCCCGCCGAGCCGGCGGGTGGCCGCCCGCTCGGCGACGACGCTTGCGAGAGGGTGCTACGAGTGGGCGGTGTCCGTTACCGACCATGCCGTCACCCCGCCGCGCCGAGCGGGACGTCCGGAGCCCGGAAGCAGCCGTTGCGCCGATGGATCCACCGCCCGGCGCGACCACAATGGCCACCGAGGCAGCCACGGAGGCTGTCCGTTCCGGGGTGGGGAGGTGAGCGCGTGACCGGCTGGCAGGTCTCGGGCTACCGCCCGGTCCGGCAGCTCGGCGCCGGCGCGTCCGGCCGGGTGGACCTCGCCGTGCACGACGCGACCGGCACCCCGGTCGCCATCAAGTACCTCACCAGCGGCATCGGTGACGACCCCTCGTTCCGCACCGCGTTCCGGGACGAGGCCCGGCTGCTGGCCGAGATCGACGACCCGCACGTCTCCCGGCTCTACGAGTACGTCGAGTCGCCCGCCGGCGCGGCGATCGTCATGGAGCTGGTCGACGGCGTATCGCTGCGGCAGATGCTGCGCGCGCACGGCCCCACCACCGCGGAGTCGGCGCTGTGCGTTCTCAAGGGATCGCTCGCCGGGCTCGGCGCCGCGCACGCCAGGGGCGTGGTGCACCGCGACTACAAGCCGGAGAACGTGCTGGTCACCGCCGAGGGCACCAGCAAGCTGGCCGACTTCGGCATCGCGATGCCGGTCGGGGAGACCTCCGGCGTCAGCGTCACCGGCACCCCCCGCTACATGGCCCCCGAGCAGTGGACGGGCGCCCCGGCCAGCCCGGCCTGCGACATCTACGCGGCCACCGCCACCTTCTACGAGTGCCTCACCGGTCGGCCGCCCTACGACGGGCGGGACCTGTTCACCCTGCACCAGCAGCACGCTCGGGCGCCGATCCCCACCGACCCGGCTCCCGAGCCGGTGCACGACCTGCTGCGGCACGGCATGGCCAAGCAACCGGCCGAGCGACCGCAACCCGCGCAGGTCTTCCTCGCCGTGCTGGAGCAGGTGGCGGCCGGCGCGTACGGACCGGAGTGGGAGGAGCGCGGCCTGCGCGAGCTGGCCCGCCGGGCGGCCCTGCTCGCCGCCCTCTTCCCGTTCCCCGACGGCACCGGCGGGGCCACCAGCCTGGCCAGCACCGCACTGGGCGGGGGCACCGGCCGGTGGACCTGGCTGCGCGCGGGCCGGGCCCGCGCGGCGCTGCTCGGCGGCGGGTTGGTCGCCGCACTGCTGGTCGGCGGGGCCGGGCTGAGCTACGCCAGCCGCGACGAGACCGTGCCGGCGGCGGCCGCCCCGCAGGCGACGGCGGGTCCGACCGGCGAGGCGTCCGCCCCGGCCGCCGCGCCGCCCACGCCGACGGCGGCGGCGACCCCCGTCCCGGCGTCCGCCACGCCCACCGCGACGACGGCCGCCCCGGCGTCAACCGGCCCGAGCGCGTCGTCGTCCCCGTCCGCTTCCGCCTCGCCGACCGCGTCGGCCAGCACCAGCCCGCCACCGCCGGCGGACACCGTCGCGCCCTCCGTCGGGCAGGTCGCGGCAAGCCCGACCGCGCTGGACCCCGAGGGCTGTCCGTACGGGCCCACGTCCAGCACCGTGTCCGCCGTCGTCTCCGACGACCGTACGACGGCCGGGAGACTGCGGGTCAGCTTCCGGTACACCCTGGACGGCCGCACCACGGAGGTGCCCATGACGGCCGACCGTCGTGGACTGTTCCGTGGCGTCCTGCGCGACCTGCCCCGGCCGGGCGACAGCACCCGGATCCCGGTCCGGGTCGTCGCGGTCGACGAGGCCGGCAACGCCTCGCCCGAGAGTTCGCCGGTCCACGTGACGCTCCGCCCGTTCTGCACCCCGGGCTGATCGGTGGCCCGGATGTCGACCACGATGACGGAGGGCGGGCCGCCGTGACCCAGCCGAACGACCAGACCGAGGCGCTGCCCACCCACCGGCTGCCCGTCGACGCCGCGGCGACCGCCCGGCTCGACGGCGTCCCGCACCCGACCGGGCCCACCGCACACCCCGCCTCCGACGAACCCACCGCGCACGTGAGTGCTGGCGAGCCCACGGCACACCTGGCCTCTGGTGATCCCACGGCCTACCCGGGTTCCGGCGGGCCGACGGCCTACCTGGGTTCCGGCGAGCCCACGGCCTACCTGCGTTCCGGCGGGCCGACGGCCTACCCGGGTTCCGGTGAGCCCACGGCCTACCTGGGTTCCGGCGAGCCCACGTCGTACCCCGGCTCCGGCGAGCCGACCGCGCCCCTGCCCGGCGGCGCGCCGACGATGCGGCACCCGGCCGCCAGAGACGGCACGGCACACCTGGCCCAGGGGGAAGCTACGGCGCACCTGAACCTTGGGGACGCCACCGGGCACCTCGGCGGGGGAGAGCCCACGGCGCACCTCGCGCCGGGGTGGCGGGTAGCCCCGCCCGCCGGTCCCGTGCCGTCCACGCACGTGGACCCCGGCCGGCTGCCGGTCGATGCGGGTGGGCGGTCCGGGCCGTGGACGACGGCGCAACCGAGCGGGCAGGAGCCGACGGGCCCGGTGACCGCGGTCGGGACGGGGCGTACCACCGGGGCAGGGCCGGGGACGGTCTTCGGCGGGCGTACGGGAGCGTCCCTCGTGCCCGTGGGCGGCGAGGTGCGGTTCGGGCCGGGCGTGCCGGCCACCCCACCGGTCGCGCCCGCCTGGCCCGTGCCGACGCCCCCGCGCCGGCGGCGGCCGGCGTGGCGGACCGTCACCTCGGTGCTCTCCACCGTGCTCACCGTCGCGCTGCTCGCCGCCGTCGGCCTCTATCTCTGGCAGCGGATCAGCCCTCTGGAGGTCACCGGGGTCACGGTGGCGGTGCCGCGGCCGGCCGGCGACCGGTGCGACGTCACCGTCGACGTGGTGGCCACCGTGTCGACCAACGGCCGGGCGGGGGAGATCCGCTACCAGTGGCTGCGCAGTGGCAGCGCCCCCGGCAGCCTGCTGGCCGAGCGGGTCGGCCGCGGCCAGCGCACCGTCGAGTTGACGCTGCGCTGGGCCTTCAGCGGCGTGGGCACCACGACCGAGACGGCCACGGTCAACATCACCTCGCCGTCCCCGGTGCAGGCCCAGGCCCCGGTCGCCTACGACTGCCGGCGCCGCTGACCCTCCCGGCCGAGCGGGCGCGCGGCCCCGCCGGCACCGTCGCGTCGACGCGACGCCGCCCGGCGCCGACCGGTGTTTCCCCGGCCGGCGCCGAGGGTAGGTCGGGCGCGACGAGACGGACACCCGTGTGGAGGATTCCCATGAGAGACGACTTCGGCGACGCGGTGGGGGACGCCCTCCGCTCGGTGATGCTGTTCCTGCCCAAGGCCGTGGCCTTCGTGGCGATCCTGGTGGTCGGCTGGCTGATCGCCAAGGCCGTGCTCAAGATCGTAGACAAGGTGCTGGAGCGGGTGGGCTTCGACCGCGCGGTGGAGCGCGGCGGGATCCGCCGGGCCCTGGCCCGGTCCCGGTACGACGCCAGCGACATCGTCGCGAAGCTCGCCTACTACGGCGTGCTGCTGGTGACCCTCCAGCTCGCGTTCGGCATCTGGGGCCCGAATCCCGTCTCGGACCTGATCGCCGGCGTGATCGCCTGGCTGCCCCGTGCCTTCGTCGCGATCGTCATTGTCGTGGTCGCCGCCGCGATCGCCAACGCCGTCAAGGACATCATCAGCGGCGCCCTGGGCGGGCTGTCGTACGGCCGCATCCTGGCCAGCATCGCCTCGGTGTTCATCCTCGGCCTCGGCGTCATCGCCGCCCTCAACCAGATCGGTGTGGCGACCGCCGTGACCACCCCGGTGCTGGTCGCCGTGCTCGCCACCGTCGGCGGCATCCTCGTCGTCGGGGTTGGCGGCGGTCTGGTCCGTCCGATGCAGAGCCGCTGGGAGTCCTGGCTGACCCGCGCCGAGCAGGAGTCGCACCTGATCGCCACGCACGCCCGCGCCTACCAGGCCGGCCGCCGCGACACCGAGACCCACCTGACCGAGCCGGCCGCCGACGCCACCCAGGTCGTCCGTGCCGGTGAACCCGCCGGCCCGGCCGTGGACGCCGACGCCACCCAGGTCGTGCCGCGCCCCGCCGACCCGGCCGCGCCCCACGTCGACCCGGACGCCACCCAGGTCACCTCGACGGGCGCCACGGTCCCGGCGCAGCCGACCGGCCAGGACGCCGAGGCCACCATGGTCATCCCGCCGATGGGACAGGAGAAGTTCCGCCGCTGACCGCGCCGCCGCGTTCCGGGGTGGGATCCGCACGGGTCCCACCCCGACGCGTGTCGCGGTACGGCATGGCCGTCAGGGCCGCCGCCGCCTAACATCGCCGGCATGACGTGGCGATGTTGATGCACCGCTGACGGTCGCCCCCGTGGGCCGCCGCGGACGCCGTACGCCCGGCGTCCGCTTCGTCTCCACGGGAAGGCTTCATGACTGTCCACACTGTGCGCGTGCCCGATCCGCGTGTCCGCCGGCTGGCGGCCATCCTCTACGGGTACGCGTTCCTCGGTGAACTCGTTCTGCTCTATCCGCTGTACGCGCTGCTGTTCAGCGACACCGGCCTGTCGGTCTGGCAGATCTCCTCGCTGTTCGTGATCTGGTCGGCCAGCGGCATCCTGCTGGAGGTGCCCTCCGGCGCCTTCGCCGACGCGGTCTCCCGGCGGCTGCTGCTCGCCCTCGCCCCGCTCGTCACGGCCGCCGGCTTCGCGCTCTGGGTGCTCGTCCCCTCGTATCCGGCCTTCGCCGTCGGGTTCGTGCTGTGGGGCGCCGGCGGTGCGCTCGCCTCGGGTGCGCTGGAGGCGCTGGTCTTCGACGAACTCGACCGGCTCGACGCCGCCGGCCGGTACGCCCGCGTCATCGGCCGGGCCAGGACGGCCGAGACGCTCGGCGTGCTCGCCTCGATCGTCCTGGCCGGCCCGGTGTTCGCCGTCGGCGGCTACCCGGCGGTGGGCGTGGCCAGCGTGCTCGCCTGCCTGCTCGCCGCCGCCGTCGCCACCCGCTTCCCCGAACACCGGCGGGGCGACGCCCCGGTGGCCGCTGCCGCTCCCGCGGCCGGGCCGGCAGCGGCCACCACCGCCGGCCCGGCCGCGACCGCCAGCCAGGAGTGGACCGGGCGGGCCGCCGAGGCGGGACGGGACGCGGGCGACGAGGACGGCGACCTCGGCTGGTGGGCGAGCCTGCGCGCCGGGCTCGCCGAGGCGCACGCCGACCGGGCCGTCCGCGCGGCGGTGCTGCTGGTCGCGGCGGTCGCGGCGGTCTGGGGGGCCCTCGAGGAGTACACGCCGCTGCTGGCGCGGGACACCGGCGTCGCCGAGGCGAGCGTGCCGCTGCTGCTCCTGCTCATCTGGGCCGGGGTGAGCGCCGGCGGCCTGCTCGCCCCGGCGGGGGAGCGGCTGACCACCCGCGGGTACGCCGGGCTGCTGGCGGTGTCCGGCGTGGCCCTGGCCGCCGGAGCGCTGCTCGCCCGGCCCGTCGGGTTCGTGCTGGTCGCGGCCGCGTTCTGCGGCTTCCAACTCGCCACCGTGCTCGCCGACGCCCGCTTGCAGGCCCGGGTCACCGGCAGCAGCCGGGCCACGGTCACCTCGCTCGCCGGGATGGCCACCGACGTGACGATCATCGCCGTCTACGGCGGGTACGGCCTGCTCGCCACCGGGGCCGGCAACGGGTTCGCCTTCGCGGTGGCCGCCGTGCCGTACCTGATCGTCGCGCTGCTCCTGGTGACGGGCGGCGGCCGGCGGTCCCGAGGCGGGCCGGGTCGGGTGGCCGCCGGTCGCGTCGGCTGACGACGGGCCCGGCGGCGGTCGGCGTGACCGCCGCCGGGCCGGCGCGCCGTCAGCCGGCGAGGTGCCGGTCCGACCGCTGGTGGCCGGATCGGAGGGGTGGTGCCGGCGACGGACGTGTGCTCATCGGCCCGTGCCTTCCAGGAGGTGCTTGAGCGCGGCCAGCCGGTCCCGCCAGTACGCCTTCAGCTCGGCCGCCTGTTCCGCCCCGGTCAGTTTCTCGTGCTGGACGGACACCCGGGACTTCGTCTCGCCCACGGCGGCGAAGCCCACCACGAGCCGGGTCGACCCGTCGCCCCAGTCGGCGCGGAACGTCCGGGGCGCGGTGGCGGTGCGGACCCGGACCTCCGCGCCGGGCAGCCACCGGCGGCGCAGCGCGTCGTCGGCGAAGGCGTCGAAGAGTCGCCGCACCGGGACGGCCACCGTGCGGCTGCCGGCGGCGGAGAAGCCGCCCCCGCGCCGCTGCCCGGGGGCGCGCAGGCCGCGCCTCTGTTCGTACCCGACGGTGAGGCTCTGCGCCCACCAGCCCGGCACCTCGTGCGTGGTGGCCAGCCAGCGGGCGATCTCGGTGTGCGTACGCCCGGTGGCGTCCCAGGCGTCGAGCAGGGCGAACCACTCGTCCCAGCCGCGGCCGGTGCGTTCCCGGACGAGCGCGTCGGAGATCCGCGCGGTCTGCACCGCCGTGCCCGACGACGTCGCGCCCGGCGCGGGCTTCGGCGGCGCGGGCGGTGCGGCGGCGGGCTCGGGCGCGGCGGCGGTCGACCGGGCGACGAGCTGCCGGCGGGCGGTCGTGTAGCTCTCGCCGGTCTTGTCCATCCGGGCCCGGACCCGGGTCTTGAACGACTTGTCACGCGTCATCACATGCTCCCTCGTCGACGGCGCGGGTCGCAGGGACCCACGCTCCCGTCGACCGCGCCGGATCAGGGCATGTGGCACGGCATCCCGAGAACGCGAGGCTCCCTTTGCCTCCGCGACGCCGGTGGCGTGAGCACCGGTAGGGAGGTGAGGCGCGGGACGGCGCCGCCACCAGCATACGCCGGGCGAAAGGACGACGGGAGCGGGACGGGTCGGGGCAGCGGTCAGGGGCCGGCGGTTTCGCCGGTCTGCTCCCAGATCGAACTCATCTCGTCGAAGGCCTGCTCCATGAGCTGCACCATGGCCCGCCGGGCGCGCTCGCCGTCGCGCCGCTGGATCGCCTGGGCCACCTCCGCGTGCAGTTGGAGGGCCTGCTCGTGCGGGTGGTGGGGCATGAGGTGGTGCTGGTGCCGGCCGGTGAGCACCTCCGCGACCAGCTCCTGCAACCGGACGAACATCTCGTTACCGGAGGCGACCAGCACCCGCCGGTGGAACTCGATGTCGAGCCGCAGGAAGCGCTCCTCGTCGCCGGCCTTGCCGGCGGCCCACATCTTCGCCGCGAGCCCGACGAGGTCGCTCGCCTCGTCGTGACCGACCCGGCTGGCCGCGAGCAGGGCGGCGTGCGGCTCGACGGCGGTGCGCAGCTCGGTGATCGAGCGGAGCTGGGCGATGCGGCCGGACGAGGCGAGCCGCCAGCGGATCACCTGCGGGTCGAAGACGTTCCAGGCGTCCGTCGGACGGATCATGACGCCGACCCGTCGGCGGGTCTCGATGAACCCGATCGAGGCGAGCACCCGCAGGACCTCGCGGACGACCGAGCGGGACACGGCATACCGCTCGACCAGTTCGTCGATGTTGAGGACGGCCCCGGCCGCCAGTTCGCCACCGCAGATGGCCGTGCCGAGGTGGTCGAGGACGCGTGCGTGCAGCCCGGCCTCGGCAGGGGCGATCGGGGCGACTGCGACCCCTGGGGAGGACGGTTTCACACGGCTGATCATATCAGTTGGGTCTACCTCTTGAATAAATCTGCTTTTTCGGCCTAGCATCCCGACGTTAAGCGGATGTAAACAGGGAGGTGGCGGCCCCACGTCGGGCCCGGCCACGGCCACGGCATAAGGAGAGATGGACGTGAGACGTCGATCAGTTATCGGGACTTCCCTGGCGATGGTCGTCGCCCTCGGCCTGTCCGCCTGCGGTGGCGGGGACGACGCCGGCGGCTCGGACACCGTGCGCGTGACGCTGGTGAACCACGTCTGGACGGACAACATCAAGAAGGCGCTGCCGGAGTTCGAGAAGCAGACGGGCCTCAAGGTCGAGGTGACCCAGCTCGGCGAGGACCAGCTCTCCGACCAGTACAACGTCAAGCTGAACGCCGGATCCAGCGACATCGACGTGATGATGTACCGGCCCCTGCAGGAGGGGAAGCTGTTCGCCAAGAACAAGTACCTGGCCGACCTGACCGACAAGGCCAAGTCGGACAGCGCGTTCGAGTTCGGCGACTTCCAGACCGGGCCGGTGCAGGCCACCAGCTACGAGGACAAGCTGGTCGGGGTGCCGATCATCACCGAGCAGGAGGTCCTCTACTACCGCAAGGACCTGCTGGAGAAGTCCGGCTTCACGGCCCCGCCGAAGACCCTCGACGAGCTCAAGGCGCAGGCGGCCAAGGTCGAGGCGGACAACCCGGGCGTTGCGGGCTTCGTGTCCCGCACCGGCAAGGCGGCCGCCGTCACGCAGTTCTCCAGCTTCCTCTACAGCTTCGGCGGCGACTTCGTCGACGCCAACGGCAAGGCGTCGGTCAACACCGACCAGGCCAAGCAGGCGTACGCCTACTACGGCGGGCTGCTGCGCGAGCACGGCCCGGAGAACATCAGCACCGACATGAGCTGGTCCGAGGCGATGGCGATCTTCACCCAGGGCAAGGCGGCCTTCTACACCGAGGCCAACTCGCTCTACAAGAACGCCACCGACCCGGCCAAGTCGAAGGTCTCCGAGACCGTCGGGTTCGCCGCCTTCCCGGCCGGCCCGGCCGGCTCGAAGCCGTACAACATCCCCTCGTGGGCGCTCGGCGTCAACGAGACGTCCAAGAACCAGGACAACGCCTGGAAGTTCATCCAGTGGGCGGCCGGCAAGGAGCAGGCGCTGGCGCAGCAGAAGGCCGGCGTTCCCAGCGCCCGTACGTCCGTCTGGGAGAACCCGGAGGGCTCGGCGAGCTACCCGAAGGACCTCGCCGAGGCCACCACGGTCAGCACCGCCAACGGCGTGGGCCACGACCGTCCGCTGGTCGTGAAGGTCGCCCAGGCGCGGGAGATCGTCGGCCAGCCGATCGTCGACGCGATCACCGGCAAGGACGCGGCCGCCTCGGCGGACGCGGCCAACGAGGCGTTCCAGAAGTTCCTCGACGACGAGGCGAAGTAGCCCGAAGCGCAGGTGGCGGAGCCGACCGGCTCCGCCACCCCGCGTCGGGACGCTGGCCCTGACCCCCCACCCGGAGACCTCATGTCAGCCGTCACCACACCAGTCAAAAGATCGACCGAGGCGCGTCCGGCGTCCCCGGAGACCTCGGCCTGGTCGCGCTGGGCCAACGAGCACCGCAAGTGGCTCTTCGCGGCACCCGCCATGGCGTTCGTCGCCGTGCTGATCGTCTTCCCGGTGGCCTGGACCGGGTACCTCAGCCTGACCGACGCCGAGGGCTCGGTACGCGCCGAGAGCGAGTTCATCGGCTTCCAGAACTACCTCGACGTGCTCACCGACACCGACCGCTTCTGGCCGGCCGTGTGGCGCACCGCCCTCTTCACCGGCGTCGTGCTCCTCTTCGAGGTCGTGCTCGGCATGGCGATCGCCCTGCTGCTGTGGCGGCCGTTCCGCGGTGAGAAGTGGGTCCGCGTTGCGATCCTGCTGCCGCTGGTCGCCACCCCGGTCGCGGTCGGCATGATGTGGCGGCTGATCTTCGACCCCAACATCGGCATGGCGAACCAGGTGCTCGGCTGGGTCGGGATCGGCCCCCAGCCCTGGCTGTCCGGGCAGAGCTCGGCCCTGCCCACGACGATGTTCATCGACATCTGGCAGTGGACGCCGATGGTCGTGCTGATCCTGCTCGCCGGCCTGACGTCGCTGTCCGACGAGCCGCAGGAGGCGGCGCTGATCGACGGCGCCAGCACCTGGCAGCGGTTCCGGCACGTCACCCTGCCGCTGCTGATGCCTACCGTGATCGTCGCGGTCCTGCTGCGCGGCATCGACGCCCTGAAGACCTTCGACATCCTCTACGCCACCAAGGGGCGCGGCGGCGGGTCGTTCCACGAGGTGGAGACCCTCAACGTCTACGCCTACGGCCTCAGCTTCGACTACAACGACTACGGCGTCTCGTCGACGGTCCTCATCATCTTCTTCCTGATCATCATCGGGGTGATGTGGGCCCTGACCTACCGCAAGAAGGGGCTGGACCGATGAAGCCGAGCAGGCCGTTCAAGGTCTTCCGGGCGGTGGCCCTGGTCGTCGTGGTGTTCTCGCTGATGGCGCCGCTGCTCTGGATGATCCTCGCGTCGCTGAAGACCAACGTCGACATCTACGACACCGACAAGGCGTTCTCCTTCTCGCCCACCCTGGACAACTACGGCACGGTGCTGGAGCAGGCGAACTACGTCCAGTTCATCGGCAACAGCCTCTGGGTGGCGTTCGCGGCGACCGTGCTGTCGCTCCTGCTCGGCGTGCCCGCCGCGTACTCGATGAGCCGCTTCAACATGAAGAAGTCCGCGCTCGTCGTGCTCATGGCCCGGGTCATCCCCGGCGTCTCGCTGCTGGTGCCCTGGTACTACGTCTTCTCGAACCTGCAGATGGTCGGCGGGTTCACCGTGCTGATCCTCAGCCACATGTTCGTGTCGCTGCCGCTGATCGTCTACATCATGATGGGCTACTTCGACGGCCTGCCGAGCGAACTCGAGGAGGCGGCGCTCGTCGACGGGCTGACCCACATCGGCGCGTTCCGGCGGATCACCCTGCCGCTGTCGGTGCCCGGCATCGCCACCGCGGGGATCCTGTCCTTCATCTTCTCCTGGAACAACTTCATGTTCGCCCTCGTGCTCTCCGGCGCCGACACCAAGACGCTCCCCGTGGCGATCTTCGACTTCGTCGGCTACGCCAGCATCGACTGGGGCGGCCTGATGGCCGCGGCCACCGTGGTCACCGTGCCGATCATGGTGATCGCCCTGTTCGTGCAGAAGTACATCGTCTCCGGCCTGACCGCCGGCGCCACGAAGGGCTGAGGACGCCATGACGACAATCGAAAAGGTCGAGACCTTCCTCGTCGCGCCGCGCTGGCTGTTCGTCCGGGTGCAGACCTCCTCCGGCATCGTCGGCTGGGGCGAGGCGACCTGCGAGGGCCGCTCCGAGACCGTCCGCACCGCCGTCGAGCAGCTCAGCGAACTGCTCATCGGCCAGGACGCGCTGCGCATCGAGGACCACTGGCAGGTCATGACCAAGGGCTCGTTCTACCGGGGCGGGCCGATCCTGGCCAGCGCCGTGTCCGGGCTCGACCAGGCGCTGTGGGACATCGCCGGCAAGCACTTCGGCGCGCCGGTGCACCAGCTGCTCGGCGGCCCGGTCCGGGACCGGATCCGGGTCTACGGCTGGGTCGGCGGCGACGAACCCGCCGAGGTCCGCGACCAGATCGCCGCCGCCGTCGAGACCGGCCTCACCGCGGTGAAGATGAACGCGTCCGGGAAGATGAGCCCGGTCGCGTCGGTCGCCGAACTCGACGGCGTCGTCCAACGGGTGGCCGCCGCCCGCGAGGTGCTCGGCGACGAGCGGGACGTGGCGGTCGACTTCCACGGCCGCTTCACCCTCGCCACCGCCCGCCGGGTCGCCCCGCTGCTCGAGCCGTACCGGCCGTTCTTCCTCGAGGAACCGGTGGTCCCGGAGAACTCGCACCTCATCGGCGAGTTCGTCCGCTCCACCACCACGCCGGTGTCGACGGGGGAGCGGCTCTACAGCCGGCAGGAGTTCCTGCCGGTGCTGCAGGCCGGCATCGCGGTCGCCCAGCCGGACCTCTCGCACGCCGGCGGCATCACCGAGGTCCGCAAGATCGCCGCGCTGGCCGAGGTGTACGACGTGCAGCTCGCCCCGCACTGCCCGCTCGGGCCGATCGCCCTCGCGGCCTGCCTGCAGGTCGGCTTCGCCACGCCGAACTACCTGATCCAGGAACAGAGCATCGGCATCCACTACAACCTCGGCGCCGAGGTGCTCGACTACTGCCTCGACAAGACCCCGCTGACGTTCGTCGACGGGTACGTCGAGCGGCTCACGGCGCCCGGACTCGGCATCGAGATCGACGAACACGCCGTGCGAACGGCGGACAAGCGCGGCCACTCGTGGCGCAGCCCCACGTGGCGGCACCGTGACGGCTCCTACGCGGAATGGTGATCACATGACCCTCGACCTCACCGCCGAACTCACCGACGCCCGCATCCTCGCGGTCATCCGGGGCACCGACACCGCCGGCGCGATCGCCGCCGGCACCGCCCTGCTCGAGGAGGGCGTACGCCTCGTCGAGGTGGCCCTCACCACGCCGGACGCTCTGCGGGCCGTCGAGGCGCTGCGCGGGGTCGCCCCCGCCGGCTCCCTGGTCGGCGCCGGCACCGTGCTCACCGCCGCCGACGTGGCCGACGTGGCCGCCGCGGGCGCCCAGTTCGTGGTGACGCCGGCCGTGGTCGAGTCGATCCCCGAGGCGGCCCGCCGGGGCATCCCGGTCGCCGCCGGCGCGTTCACCCCGACCGAGGCGTACACCGCGATGCGGATGGGCGCGTCGGCGATCAAGCTGTTCCCGTCGTCGGTCGGCGGCCCGGCGTACCTCAAGGCGGTGCGCGATCCGTTCCCGGACATCCCGTTCGTCGCGGTCGGCGGCGTCGGCCTGGCCGACGTGCACGGCTACCTGAAGGCCGGCGCGATCGCGGTCGGCGTCGGCGGGCCGCTGGTCGGCGACGCCGCCTCCGGCGGTGACCTGGACGCGCTGCGGACGCGGGCCCGCACCTACCTCGCCGCCGTGCGGGAGCCGGCCGCGTCATGACCGCGCCCGACCTGCTCACCTTCGGCGAGACCATGGTGTCGCTGCGCTCCGCCGGCCCGCTCGCCGCCGGCGGGCCGCTGACCATGCACCTGGCCGGCGCCGAGTCCAACGTGGCGGTGGGGGTGGCCCGGCTGGGCCACCGGGCCGCCTGGGCCGGCCGGGTGAGCACCGACGAGTTCGGCGAGTACACGCTGCGGCAGCTGCGCGCCGAGGGCGTCGGTGTCGACGGCGTGACCCGCGACCCGGACCGGCCGACCGGCCTGATGTTCCTGGAGCAGCGCACCGCCGACCTGACCCGGGTGCAGTACCACCGGGCCGGATCGGCCGGGTCGGCGCTGCGGGCCGACGACCTGCGGACGCCGTTGGCCGCCGGCGCCGGAATGCTGCACCTGACCGGGATCACCCCGGCGCTGTCCGACACCGCCCGCGCGGCCACCCGCTGGGCCGCCGAGGCCGCGGCCGAGGCGGGCATCCCCGTCTGCCTCGACGTCAACTACCGCGCCCGCCTCTGGTCCCGCGACGCCGCCCGCGAGGTGCTCACCCCGCTGGCGGGGTACGCCTCGGTCGTCATCGCCTCCGCCGACGAGCTCGACCTCGTCGGCGACCCGGGGGCCGACGAGGCCACGGTCGTGGCGGACCTGCTCGGGCGGGGCGTGGACACCGTCCTGGTCAAGCTGGGCGCCGACGGGGCCCGGGCGCACACCCCGGACGGCGTCCAGCACGTCGGGGCGCTGACCGTGACCGCCGTCGACCCCGTCGGCGCCGGGGACGCGTTCACCGCGGGCTACCTGTCCGGCTGGTTCGACGGGCTCGACCTGGCCGGTCGCCTGCGCCGCGCGGCCACCCTCGGCGCCTTCGCGGTCTCCAGCCGAGGCGACTGCGAAGGGCTGCCCCGCCGCGCCGAACTGTCCCTTCTCGACGGCCACGAGACGGGCAGCGTTCTCCGTTAGCCGCCCCGCGCACCTGTAGAAGAAAGGCATCCCGTGAAGATCGTCGCCGCTGACGTCATCGTCTCCAGCCCCGACCGCAACTTCGTCACCCTGAAGATCACCACCGACGACGGGATCACCGGCCTGGGCGACGGCACCCTCAACGGCCGCGAACTGTCGGTCGCCTCGTACCTGCGCGACCACGTCGTCCCGCTGCTGATCGGCCGCGACCCGCACCGCATCGAGGACACCTGGCAGTTCCTGTACCGCTCGGCGTACTGGCGGCGCGGGCCGGTCACCATGGCGGCCATCGCGGCGGTGGACGTGGCGCTGTGGGACATCAAGGCCAAGGCCGCCGGCATGCCGCTGTACCAGCTGCTGGGCGGGGCCTCCCGCACCGGCATCATGGCCTACGGCCACGCCTCCGGCCGCGACATCCCGGAGCTGTTCGACTCGATCCGCCGGCACCTGGAGCTCGGCTTCCGGTCGATCCGCGTGCAGACCTCCGTGCCGGGCATCAACGCCGTGTACGGCGTCGCCGCCCAGCCCAGCGCCGACGGCAAGCGGTACGACTACGAGCCGGCGCAGCGCACCCCGCTGCCGGCCGAGGAGGACTGGGACACCCGCGCCTACCTGCGCCACCTGCCCGGCGTCTTCGAGGCGGTCCGCAACGAGTTCGGCCCGGAGCTGCCGCTGCTGCACGACGGCCACCACCGGATGACCCCGATCCAGGCCGCGAAGCTGGGCAAGGCCCTGGAGCCGTACGACCTGTTCTGGCTGGAGGACTGCACCCCGGCGGAGAACCAGGAGGCGCTGCGGCTGGTGCGCCACCACACCACCACCCCGCTGGCCATCGGGGAAATCTTCAACACGGTGTGGGACTACCAGACCCTCATCCGCGAGCAACTGATCGACTACGTGCGCTCCGCCGTCACCCACACCGGCGGCATCACGGCCATGCGCAAGCTGCTCGACTTCGCCGCCCAGTACCAGATCAAGTCCGGCATCCACGGCCCGACCGACATCTCGCCGGTCGGCATGGCCGCCGCGCTGCACCTGGACCTCGCCATCCACAACTTCGGCATCCAGGAGTACATGCAGCACGGGCCGCTCACCAACGAGGTCTTCCGGCAGTCGTTCACCTTCACCGACGGCTACCTGCACCCGGGCGAGCAGCCGGGGCTCGGCGTGGAACTCGACGAGGAAGCCGCGGCGAAGTTCCCGTACGTGCCGGCCTACCTGCCGTTCAACCGGCTCAAGGACGGGACGGTCCATGACTGGTGAGAGCCGCCCGGGCGGCCCGGCCGCGACCCGGCACGTGGTCGTGATGGGGGTGTCCGGGGCCGGCAAGACGACCGTGGCCCGGGGCATCAGCGACCGTACCGGCCTGACCTTCGCCGAGGCGGACGAGTTCCACTCGCCGGCCAACGTGGCGCGGATGCGGGCCGGCGTGCCGCTGGACGACGCCGCGCGCCTGCCCTGGCTGCGCGACCTGGCCGCATGGATGGCGGCCCGCTCCGCCGAGGGCGTGTCGACGGTGCTGGCCTGCTCGGCGCTGAAGCGCTCCTACCGCGACGTGCTGCGCCAGGGGCCGCCGAGCGTCGAGTTCGTCCACCTGGACGGGCCGGCCGAGGTGATCCGGGACCGGATGGCCCGGCGTGCCGGGCACTACATGCCGGCGAGCCTGCTGGAGTCGCAGTTGGCGACCCTGGAGCAGCCCCACCCGGACGAGTCGGTGCTGGTGCTCGACGTCTCGCTGGCGCCGGACGAACTCGTCTCGGCGGCGGTCGACGGCCTCGGCCTGCGCACCGGCCTCCCCACCGGCGGGTAGCCGCGGCGCACCGGCCCGGCGGCTGCCGGGCCGGTGTCAGCCGGGCAACTCGTCGACGTAGACCCAGCGCCCGTCCTCGCGGACGAATCGGCTGCGCTCGGTCTGCGTCCCCGGCCGACCGCCCGCGCGGTAGTGGGCGCGGAACTCGACGACGCCCGTGGTGTCGAACAGCCCGCCCCGGTCGGCGTCGACGATCTCCAGCCCCGTCCAGCGCTGGCTCGGATCCAGGTCGAGCCGGCGCGGCCGGGTCGAGGAGTGCCAGCTCCGCAGCAGGTAGGCGGTGTCGCCGACGGCGAAGGCGCTGTACCGCGAGCGCATCAGCGCCTCGGCCGTCGCCGCGTCGGCCTCGCCCCGGTGCAGTCGCCCGCAGCACCGCGCGTACGGCTGGGCGGACCCGCACGGGCAGGTCCGGTCGGGGTCGTCGGCCGCGCTCCGGCGGGGTCTGGTCGCCACGGGCCCATTCTGGCCGACGGTCCGCCGCGACTGGCGTCCGGACCCGGCACGCGGGCGTCCGACCCCGGCGCCGTACGCCGACGGCTCGGTCCGCCGCCGGTTCGCCGCCGGAACACCGTCGTGCGGGCCGGGTCAGCGGCCGCTCGTCCGGGCTGTCCGCCGGTTGCCGAAGGACTCCATGGTCGTTGCCTTGCGGGCCGGTGCCTTCGTGGTCGCGCCGGCACGGGTCGCGGCGGCCTTCGCCGTCTTCTTCGCGGGCGCCTTCTTCGCCGGCGCGCCCGTGGCCGGCGCCTTCCGGGTGCGGGTGGGGGCCGCCGTGGCGGAGGTGGCCTTCTTCCGGGCCACCCGGGGCGTCGTCGATGTCGGCTTCTCACCCGGGGTCTTGGCCGCGGTCGTCCCGGTGGCCCGTTTCGTGGCCGTCGCCACCTTCTTCGCCGCCGCCGTCCGCTTCATCGGGGCCTTGCGCGCCCCGGTGGCCTTCCTGGCCCGTCCTGCGTCCGCCATCGTCGCTCCTCGGGAATCGGCCCTGGGCGCACCGTCTTCCCCCGGCCCCGGCGGTCAAACGCCGGCAGGTGCTGGGCGTCCGGCCGGCCGGTACACGCGGGCGCGTGGCGCGGGCCGGATCGGACCAGTCGGCGCGACGGAAATCGGCCCTGCCGGTGGGCCGATCGGTCGGTCAGGCTCGCAGGGACTTTCCCCGAGCGTCGACGGACTGGAACCCTCGCAATGACGACCGCCGACATGTCATCTGGGGAGCGCGACGTAGCGCCACCTGCTGTCGCCCGGGTCC
Source organism: Micromonospora sp. NPDC048063 (assembly GCF_043202855.1). Classification (NCBI taxonomy): domain Bacteria; kingdom Bacillati; phylum Actinomycetota; class Actinomycetes; order Micromonosporales; family Micromonosporaceae; genus Micromonospora; species Micromonospora sp. NPDC048063. Next base: position 324,534 of record NZ_JBIDBG010000005.1, read on the forward strand.
TTCCTACCGTCGCTGAGGTCGATCTCGACCCCGGAAGGCTCCAGGGCATCCCGCAGCCGACGCATCATGGCCGCGCTGAGGTAGTGGTGCTGGAGGTCGAGCCACCTCAGGTGAGTGAGCGGCCGGCCGTTGAGAAGCGCCGCGGCGCCGGTGTCCGACAGGGCGCCCATGGACAGGGCCAGGGACCGCAACTGTGCGACGACGGGAGCCTCGGCGACCGCCGCAGCAATCTCGTCCTGCAGCATGCTGTTGAGCAGTCCCAGGTGACGCAGCGCAGGGAAGCGTTCGCCGGAGAGCAGCGCTGCCAGGTCAGCAACGGCGGTGTCGCCCCCGCGATCCCGGACTCCGAGCCACAGCTCCAGTTCCTTCAGCGCGGGCAACTCGGAGGCGCAGAGTCCGCGCGCCACCTGGACCGGAAGGCCAGCGCTCTCGAACTCTAGGTACTGCAGCGAAGTGTGGCGCAGCGGTGAGACGGCCATGCCTGGCCCGCCGCGCGCTTCGAACCGCTCCAGCAGTGGGTAGGCGCTCAGCAGGGGGGTCACATCGGTCTGCCGGATCCAGGAGATGTCGCAATCCTCGTAGGAGATGTCCCCGAAGTGAAAGGCTCGCAGGCCGGTCAGTCGGTCCGCTGCGGCGACGGCCAGGTCGAGAATGGGCGCGGGGTCGAACTCATATGCGTCCGCCCAGCCGCCGAATACCAGGGCTCGTACCCCGGCGAGGTCGACCGCCTGGAGGAACTGCTGCCACGTCTCCGCGAAGCTCTGGTCGCTGTCGCACCCGCCACCACTCACGCGCCATGCCACCGACGCTGCTTCCCGCAGGTCACCGTCACTGGTGAAGTCGACGACCGGTAGGCCGTGAAACGTGTCTAGGTCACCCGGCATGGTGCAACTCCTCAGTTGCTGTGTTCTCGGTCATCGCTTTCTCGACCGGCAGCGGCACGGGTCGCCTGGCGACCGGTCGTCGCCGGAGGACCGCCCGCGCGCATGCCGGACCAGCCAGGGCAGCAGGTGCCGGCGGGTCCAGGCCAACTCGGCGCGGAACACCTCGTGGCGCCGACGGCGCGGTGCGATCTCCAGCGGGCGCGTCCAACCGTCGTCGGTCTCCGGCAGCCCGACGGTGTGCGCGAGCGCGGCGGCGATCCGCTCGTGGCCGGCGCTGTTGGCGTGCAGCCGGTCGTCGCTCCACAGCCGCCATGTACCGCTGCCACATCACGTGGGCGAGGGTAGCGGCCGACGGTCAGGCCAACTCGCGAGGCCGCTGCCGGGGAATCTCCGGCTCGGCCTGACCGGGCGGGTGGCGACCTCCGGTCAGAGCCAGCCGGAGCGGCGGAAGAGGCGGTGCAGGGTGACCGCGACCAGTGCCATCAGGCCCAGCGCGGCCGGATAGCCGTAGCGCCAGTTCAGCTCGGGCATGGTGGCGAAGTTCATGCCGTAGATCCCGGCGATCCCGGTCTGGGTGGCGGCGATGGCGGCCCAGGCGGCGATCTTGCGCATGTCGTTGTTCTGGTCCACCGCGAGCTGCGCCAACCGGGACTGCAGGATCGAGTTGAGCAGGTCGTCGTAGGCGGCGACCCGGTCCACCGCCCGGGTCAGCCGGGCGTCCACGTCGACGAACCGGCGGCGCAGGCCGCGCGGCGGGTTGTCGGGGCGCTCGTCGAGCAGCGACCGCAGCGGCGCCTGCAACGGCTGCACCGCCCGCTTGAACTCCACGATCTCCCGCTTGAGCTGGTAGATGTGCTGGATGTCGGCGGACCGGTCGCGCGCGAAGACCGTCTCCTCGACCCGTTCCAGGTCCCGCTCCACGTGCCCGGCGACCTCCAGGTAGAGGTCGACCATCCGGCCGCAGACCGCGTACGCCACCGCCCACGGGCCCTCGGCGAGCACTGCCGGGCGGCGCTCGATGTCGGCGCGGACCGGGGTGAGCGCGCCCGCGGCGCCGTGCCGCACGGTGATGACGAAGCGGTCGCCGAGCAACACCATCACGTCGCCGGTGTCGATCACCTCCGAGGTGTCGGTCAGTTCGGCGTGCTCCACGTACCCGGCGGTGCGCAGCACCAGCAGGGTCACGCCGCCGTCGCGCCGCACCGTGGGGCGGTGGCCGTCGGTGAGCGCCTGCTCGACCGTCAGGTCGTCCAGTCCGAACGTGCGGCCGACCGCCGCCATCACCGCCGGGTCCGGCTCGTGCAGACCCAACCAGACGAAGGCGCCGCGGCTGCGGCGACAGCGGGCGTACGCGTCGGCGTAGTGCGGGCGACCCGGCTCGCGCCGTCCGTCGACGTAGACGGCGCAGTCCACCACGGCGTCCGGGTTGGACCGTCGCGGCTCCCGCTCGCGCTGCCCGGGGACCGGCCGGCCGAGCAGCCGGTCGAACACGGCCGACAACCGCAGCCGCTCCCTCACCCGCTGCGCCACCCGTCCACCTCCGCGTCGCCGGCATCCGCGCGGCCACCGTACTCGGGCCCGGCGAACCGTGGGTCACGGCACCCGGGTGGCGAAGACGACGACGTTGTCGACGTAACTGCCAACGCGCCGGTCGAACCGGCCGCCGCAGGTGATCAGGCGCAGGCCGGCCGCCCCGCTGGGGCCGTAGACCAGGTCGGTGGGGAAGCGGTCCTTCGGGTACGACGCGACACCGTCGACGGCGAACGTCGCGACGCTGGCGTCGGCGCGGGTGATCCGCACCGTGTCGCCGGCCCGGAGCCGGCCGAGGTCGAAGAAGACCGCCGGCCCGGCGGCGGAGTCCACGTGCCCGACGATCACCGCGTTGCCGGTCTCGCCGGGGCTCACTCCGTGCCGGTACCAGCCGGCGAGGGTGGGTCGGTCCAGCGGCGGCACCTCCAGGCGCCCGTCGGCGTCGGCGCCGACCGGGACGATCGGGGCCCGCACGTCGATGGCCGGGATCCGCACGTCCACCGGTTCGGCCCGGTCCAGCGGCGGCACCGACGGCGCCGGGGGGCGGGCCCCGGGCGGCGCGTCGGCGACCCCGGGCCGGGGCGGGCGCGGCGGGGCCGTCGCCACCCCGGCGGTGACCAGGGCGAGCCCGGTGGTGCCGAGCAGGGCGATGACCGCGACCGCCCACCCGGGCCTGCGCCAGCCCACGTTCCCACCTCCGTACGCGTTCGCCCGGGTGCCCGCTCCGGCGTTCACCGGTGCGGGCACCCGCCTCAGGATGGACGGCTCGGCCGTCGGTCAGAGCGTGGCGCCGGCCATGTGGCGTCGGCGGCGGGCCAGGATCAGGGCGCCTCCGGCGGCGGAGCCGAGCAGGACGCCACCGGCGGCGAGCGCGCCGGCCCCGTCGGTGCCGTCGCGGCCGCCGGCCTGGGCGCCGCCGATCGGGGTGACGGTGAACGTCGCGCTGCCGGCCGCGCTGCCGTCGCCGCAGGTCGCGGTCACCGTGTAGGTGCCCAGGGTGAACCCGGCGGTGAAGAGTTCCGCGCTCAGACCGCCGCCGGCCGCCGCCGTGGTGGACCGGACGTTCTGGTCGCGGTCGGGACCGGTGACGTGGAAGATCGCGTCGCCGGACTTGGGGTTGCACGTCGTCGCGGTGAGCACGACCGTCCCGCCGACCGGAGTGGTGGCAGGTGACACGACGGTGTCGGCCAGCGCGGCGCCCGGGAGCAGGAGCGTGCTGAGGCCCACGCCGACCGCCGCCGATACGAGAACTGTTGTGACCTTCATACGCGTCTTCCCTCACTTTTCGTCCGCTGACTGCGTGGGACGTCGTTCGGGTGGCCAACTCCGTGACTAGCACCGGTGTGACCAACCCTAGGAGGGTTGGACCCCCGATCCGGTGAAAATGAGAAATCCTCGTTGCCGTCACGTGTCCACCCCGGAGGCGGAGGGAGCAGCGGAAATGCCGGCACGGCCCGCCCGCGAGGGTTCGCCGGGGTCGATGCCGTCAGTGCCGGGCTGTCGGGGCTGGGTCGGTCTCGGCCCCGTTGCGGGGACGATGCGCGGGCGGGCCGGTCTCGTCCGCGCCGCCGCCCTGCGCGCATCGAACCGGTGGTGAGGTGTTCAACCTGCACGGAAAAGTGCCCTCCGGAACAGGCAGATGAGACCTCGAGAAATCTCGTCGTGCCAGCCCGGAAGGCACCTTCGCGACTCCCGGCCCAGCGGCCGGGCGGCCCTCAATAAGGGTCGAGGCTAACAGGTTGACGAACTGGAAATCCGGATCTTGTCAACGGTGCCGTACTGGGACAGGTAGAGCGGACTGTCCGGGCGGAGGCATATCTGCCTGCCATTGGTGAAGTGGAAGTAGGCGACGTCGTCGTTGCGGGAGTTGAAGGCGTAGGCGGAGCCACGGCTTGACGAGCCGAGAGTCTGCCAGGTGCTGGTAACGTCCTGATACGCCGCAGTCGGCCGCTGTGCCGTCCAGTCCCCGGGGGTGAGGTAGAAGCACACGCGCGGATAGGTGCACCCGTAACGAGTGCTGGCCTGGGCGGCCACCGGAACCGCCAGTGCGCCGGCGGCCAACGATGAGGCGACAACCGCAGCTGAGGCGACGACTCTCTTCAACATGTAATGGACCTCCCCGTGCGTACCGCCCCGTGGCAGTACGCATTTAAGGTGACATATGTAACTAATTATTGTCAACGGCGGCGTGCCGGTGTCGCGCGAATCCCGCGTGCCCGGTGTCGGCGGGAGCCGATAGGGTCGCCCGGTGACGGAGATCAGGACCGAACGGCTGCTGCTGCGGAGCTGGCGGGATTCCGACCTCGCCCCGTGGGCGGCGATGAACGCCGACCCCGAGGTGCGCGAGCACCTCGGCCCGCTGCTCAACGCCGAGCAGGCCGCCGCCTCGGCGCGGTCGTTCCAGGCCGACATCGACACGCTCGGCTACGGCTTCTGGGCCGTGGAGGTCCGCGACGGTGGCCGGTTCATCGGCTTCGCCGGCCTGGACCGCGTCGACGACGGGCTCCCGGTCAGCGGGGTGGAGGCCGGATGGCGGCTCGCCCGCTCCGCCTGGGGCCACGGCTACGCCACCGAGGCGGCCCGGGCCGTCCTGCGGTACGGCTTCGACACCGTCGGGCTGCCGGAGATCCTGGCGATCACCACCGCGACGAACGTACGCTCCCAGGCGGTCATGCGCCGCCTCGGCATGACCACCGACCCGGCCGACGACTTCGACGACCCGGACGTCGAGTCCGGCCCGCTGCGCCGGCTGGTCGTCTACCGCACCCGGGCGGGGGACCGCTGAGCGCCTGACGCGCCGCCCGGTCGGCCGGCGTGCCGGTCAGGGCAGGACAGCCGTCCGCTCCTGTGTCGCGCGGAACTGCCGGTCGACCAGGGCCAGCAGGGTGGCGTGCGTCTCCGCGTCCGCCGCGACGAGCAGCCCGCCGACGCCGGTGTGCAGGGGCTGTCCCCTCAGGCCGGTCACCACGCACCCCGCGGCCTGGCACAGGGCGATGCCGCTGGCGAAGTGCACGCTGTCCCGGACGTCCCGGTCGGTGACGTATGCGGCCCGCCGCCCGGCGGCCACCCACGCCAGCGCCAGCGTCGTGGAGAGCACCCGGGGACGGAACCGCGCGGCGAACTCCGGATCGGCGAGCAGCCGCAGCGCGTCGAACACGGAGGCGTTCGGGAACGGCGGGTCGAGGTCGACGTCCACCAGCCGCGACCGGGCCGACGGCACCAGGGCGTCGTCGACGCCGTCGCGGCGCACGTGGGCGCGGCCGCCCCCGACCCAGAACAGCTCCCCGGCGAGCGGGTCGGCGGCCGCCGCGGCGGTGATCTCCGCGTCGACGCGCAACGCCACGTTCACCGCGACCAGCGGGGTCCGCGCCGCGTAGTTCAGCGTGCCGCAGAGCGGATCGACCAGCCAGGTCCGGGCCGCCGAGCGGGAGCCGCTGTGCCCGCTCTCCTCCCCCAGCACGGCGTCGTCCGGCCGCGCACCGCGCAGGACGTCGAGGATGGCCCGCTCCGACTCCAGGTCGGCCACGGTGGCGAAGTCGCCGGGGCCCTTGTCGAACCGGTCCAACGTGCCGCCGTAGCGGGCCCGTACGACGGCCGCGCCGGCCTCCGCCGCGGCGATGGCCAGATCGGGGTCGGTGTGCGCCATGGCTGCACGGTAGACCAGCGCCCGTCGGCGTCGGCGGCGGGCGGGGCGGTCGGGTGGTGACCGCCTCGACAGGTCTGCCGATGGGTTGGTGGCGTGCCATGGGCGCTGTCGAGCTGCCCCGTCTGTAGGACCACCCCGTCGCATCACACTCCGGTCGGGCTGCGCGGCGCGGTGTGCCCCATCTGTGAGGGCAGCTCGACAGCGACCAGGCAGCGGCCCCGTGGTCCCGATCCTGACGTCGGTGTCCCAGACCTCTCGGCGTCAGTCCCGCACCGCGGGATCGGTCACCCAGCCGGCGAGCAGCACCAGCCCGGTGAACCGGTGCACGGCGAGGAACCCGAAGGGGCGGTCGACGTCGAGGCGCACCCGCCGCCGGCGCGCGGTGAGTCGCGGCGGGGCGGAACCCGCCCGCGTGGAGAGGGCGGTGACCACGGCGGCGCGGAAGCCCGTCGCGCTGAAGGTGGCCGTCGCGCTCTGCCGCGCCTGCGAGACGGACAGGAGCCGGGCGATGCCGGGGAAGTGGTCGCCGTCCCCGGTGGCGGTCGCCAGGCCGAACGTCGCGGGCCGCTCCAGCAGGTCGTGGTCGGCGGAGACGGTGAAGCCGACCGTGGAGACGTACAGCTCCGGCCGGTCGTCGTACGCGTCCACGACCTGTTCGGTGACCCCGGGGCCGGCGGCGGTGGGCAGCGCGGACGGCGCGCCGAGGCCGCCGATCGCGGCGGGCAGCACCTCCGCCGCCGTGCGCCCGGGCGGGCCCAGGGCGAGCACCACGTCGACGTCGGCGGTGCCGCGCACGGTCAGCAGGCTCAGCGGGCCGACGGCGGTGTCGGCGACCCCGAGCGCGTCGAGGTCGTGGCTCAGCCGGCCCAGCCCGGCGAGCCGGCGGCCCCGCCACGGCCCGCCGGCCGGCTCGCACCGGGCGTCCCGGAACGGCTCGGCCCACTCGGTCAGCAGCGACAGCGCGCTGGCCAGGACCATCGCGGTGTCCGGGGTGACCTGCACCGGCATCCGGGGTACCAGACCGTCGGTGTGGGTGGCGGCCCACTCGTCGAGGGCCCGCTGGTCCTGCGCCCCGTCGCCGGTCAACTCCCCGCGCATGGCCGCCGGCACCTCCCGCAGCCACCGCTCGGTCAGCCGGAGGTCCCGCCGCGCCCAGGTGGCGAGCGCGAGCTGGGTGGTGGGGGAGCGGTCCAGGTCGAACCGGGCCGGGTCGGGGGCGACCGCGAGCAGCTCCTCGCGGGCCGGGCCGCCGGCGTAGGGGCCGAGCAGCGCCAGCAGCGGGTACACGCCCGCACCGGACAGGACGGTCTGCTCCCCGTCCAGGCTGGACGCCCAGCGGGCGGTGAGGGCGTTGGCGGCCGTGGTGCTCATGGGGTGCGGACCCTCCGGTGGTGGCGACGGTGCCCGTCGGGCGACCGCCGGCACCCTACCGCCGTCCGGCGCCCGGCGGGTGCCCGCGACCGCCGGCCCGGCCGGCCGGTGGCCGGTCGTCGGGAAGGTGTGGCAGCGTGGTCGACGTGACCGCCTCCGCACCGTTGGACGTCGACCTGGCCCTGGTCGGCGGCGGCGGTGCCGCGTCGCTGGTGCTCGCCGCCCTGGACCGGCACGGTGTGCGTGACCTGCGGGTCGCCGTCGTCGACCCGGTCCACCGGCGCGGCCAGGACCGCACCTGGGCGTTCTGGGACCACCCCGGCAACGACCTGGACCCGCTGCTGGCCGCGAGCTGGCAACAGGTCGAGGTCGCGACGCCCGCCGGCCGCCGCGTCCTGGACCTCGCCCCGCTGCGGTACGCCATGCTGCGCTCGGGCCCGGTCTACGACCGGGCTGCCGAGGCCGAGCGGCGGCTCGGCATACGGCGGATCGTCGCGCCCGTCGACACCCTGCACGACGACGGCGGGCACGTCACGGTGCACGTGGGCGGGGGCCGGCCGGCGCTCCGCGCGTCCTGGGTGCTGGACTCCCGGCCCCGGTCGCCCCGCCGGCCCGGCCGCACCAACTGGCTCCAGCACTTCCGGGGCTGGTGGCTGGAGTCCGAGGCGCCGGTCTTCGACCCGGCCCGGGCCGTCCTGATGGACTTCCGCACCCCGCAGCCCGCCCGGGGCGTGTCGTTCGGTTACGTCCTGCCGGTCAGCGACCGGTACGCCCTGGTGGAGTACACGGAGTTCTCACCCGACCTGCTCAGCGACGCGGGGTACGACGCCGCGCTGGCCGGCTACCGCGACCTGCTCGGCCTCGACCCGGCGCGGCTGCGGGTGCGGGAGGTGGAGAACGGGGTGATCCCCATGACCGACGGCCCGTTCGACGCCCGGCCCTCGCCCCGGGTGGTCCGCCTCGGCACGGCGGGCGGCGCCACCCGGCCCTCCACCGGCTTCACCTTCTCCGCCATGCGCCGCCAGGCCGAGCAGGTCGCCGCTGCCCTCGCCGCCGGCCGGCCGCCGGTACCCGGGCCCGCGTACCCCCGCCGGCACCGCTGGATGGACGCGGTCGCGCTCCGGGCCCTGGACGCCGGCGGCGTCGGCGGGCCGGAGTTCTTCGACCGGATCTTCGACCGCAACCCGGCCGAGCGCGTGCTGCGGTTCCTCGACGGCGCCACCACTCCGGCGGAGGAACTGGCGGTGATGAGGTCCACCCGGCTGCTGCCGATGGTCGCCGCCGCTGCCGGCGATGTCGGCGCCCGGCTCCGGGACCGCCTCGACCCGGCTCGCCGGTCGGCGACGTGGACGGTCCCGCCGCCGGTGCTCGGCGGCCGGACCGACGTCGACGGCTGACGGCGGGGCGCGGTTGCCCTGGTGGGCGTGGCGGCCGGGCCGGCCCTCCCGTCCGAGGACCGACAGCCGCGACGCCGGGTCGGCTGCCCCGACGGCGGGAGAGCCGGTCGGGATTCGGTAGGTTGCCGACATGGCGGACGAGACGACCGGCAGGGTCGTGCAGATCTGGACCGACGGGGCGTGCAGCGGCAACCCCGGCCCCGGCGGGTGGGGCGTGGTGCTGCGCTACGGCGCGCACGAGCGGGAGCTCTGCGGCGGCGAGGCGACCCCGACCACCAACAACCGGATGGAGCTGATGGCCGCCATCCAGGCCCTGGAGAGCCTGACCCGGCCGGTCACCGTCGAGCTGCACACCGACAGCACGTACGTGCGCAACGGCATCACCAGTTGGCTCGCCTCGTGGAAGCGCAACGGCTGGCGGACCGCCGCGAAGCAACCGGTCAAGAACGCCGACCTGTGGCAGCGGCTGGAGGCCGCGTGCGCCCGGCACCGGGTCACCTGGCTGTGGGTGAAGGGGCACAACGGCCACCCGGAGAACGAGCGCGCCGACGCGCTGGCCAACCGCGGCATGACCGAGGCCCGCGCCGCCGCGGTCCCGGCCGGCCGCTGACCCGGTCAGCCGGCGGCCGGCGTCGCTTGCACTACTCGCGGTTCGGGTCGCCGGTGCCGGAGACGTCGGCCACGTCGTAGCCGGCGCGGCTGACCTCCCGGGCCGAACGCCGGTCCTCGGCCGGCAGGTCCGCGAAGTCGTCGCCGGTGTCGTCGGTGCTGTGCAGGGACTCACCCGGCGGACGCAGCGACGCCTGCATGGCGGTCGCGCCGTCCGGCTCGTCGGTGGCGGCCCGGTCGGTACGGTTCTGTTCGGTCATGCCGCCCCTCCTGCCCCCGTGGGGTGATCGCAAACGCCCGGTCCCGGGCTCAACGCGCCGCGTCCGGGTGACTCGGCATGCCGGACCCGCCGCTGGAACTGCCTGACGCGCCGCCCGCCACGCCGGATCCGTCGTCCTCGGTGACCAGGTCGGGCTTCGCCGTCGTGTCGTCCGGCGCCGGGACGTCGGTGTCCGCCTCGACCTGGACCAGCCGGGGCTGGTCGGCCTCGTCCTCGGCGTGCGCCGGGTCGACCGGCAGCTCGCCGTCGCGTGCCCGATACCCCACCGCTGCCTCCCCGTCGCCGCCGTGCCGTCCGGTCCCGGCTACCCGGCGCCGACGGGGTGAAACGTCGGCGGGAGTGGGGTCAGCGCCGCCGGGTGGGACGGCCGGGTCGCCCGGGGGCGCGCGGCGCGTGGCGCACCGGGGTGAGCGCCAGCGGTGACCAGTGCCCGGGGCGCGTCCGGCCGGGCGGCAGTGCGGTGCGCTGGTCGCCCCGGGCTGCGTCGAGCTGCGACTGGTGCAGGAACAGGCTGCCGGACAGGTCCGCGCCGCGCAGGTCCGCCCCGCGCAGGTCGGCGCCGGTCAGGTCGGCCAGGCCGAGGTCGACGCCGCGCAGGTCGGCCCCGATCAGCAGCGCCCCGCGCAGGTTCGCCCGCCGCAGGTCGACCCGGCGCAGGTCGACGCCGAACAGTTGGGCGCCCCGCCGGTCCGCACCGGCCCGGCCGCCCCGCGCCCGGGCCGCGTCCCCGGCGCGGGACAGCAGCGGGTTGACCCGCCCCCGGTACGCGTCCACGTCGAGCGCCCGCAGCGTCTCGGGGGGCTCCCGGGTCAGCCGCTCGGTCTCGGCGAGCGCGCCGGTCAGCTCGTCGCGCAGCGGGTGCGGCGGGCGCAGCGCGAGCGCCTCGGTCAGGTACCAGAGCAGCTCGTGCAGCGGCCGCATCACCGCGAACGTGTCGAACATGCTCGCCGCGGTCTCCGGCGCGTCGCGCCAGTCCCGGCCGCCGAAGGTGTGCTGGGCCACCCGCTGCCCGGCGCCGAAGCAGTCGAAGACGGTGCAGCCGGAAAAGCCCCGCTCGCGCAGGTCGGCGTGGATGCCGCAGCGCGAGTCGGACCCCAGGTTCGGGCAGGGGCGCCCGGCCGGCTTGTCGATGGCGAAGTCGGCCGACGCGGAGAAGGCGGGCGCGACGCAGCAGAGCCCGAAGCACCGGGCGCAGTCGGCGCGCAGGTCGTCCGCCGCCGACGATGACGACCGGGGTGTTTCCGACACGCTGACCGTTCTCCTGCCGATCGTGACCCTTCCGCTCGCCGGGACGCGGGCGGACCTCCCATTGTCCCGCGCGGCGCTGGTGGCCCGCTCGGCGGGCCGGGCCACCAGCGCAGAGCGCGCGTCGGGCCCCGCCCGCCCCGCCACGAAACGCTCAGACCCGGGTGACGCGTATGGCGTCCGCGACCACGTAGCCGGTGCCCGAGGTCCACCGGCTCACACCCACCTTGTTGCCGTCGCCCTGGGCGAGGGTGTAGGTGCCCAGCGAGGCCCATTTCCCGCCGTTGCTCCGCTGGTCGACGTGCACCGTCTTGTTGCCCGTCGAGGTGGCCACGATGTAGGGGGTGGCGGCGCTGTTGCCGGTGGACGCCGGGTACCAGACGTCGACCCGGTAGGTGCCGGTCTCGGGGACGTCGACCTTGTACCAGGCGACGTCGCTGGCGGCGACCGGGACGGCCCGACGGTAGCTGGTGCCGTACCGGCCGGTGAGGCTGGACGAGACGGCCCAGTTGCTGCTGGCGGTGAAGCGCCCGGCCGTGGTGTCGTCCACCACGGTGCTCCACGGGCTGAAGTACGTCGACCAGAGGTTGTGCGTCGGCCAGCTGGTCACCTGGCGGGAGGCGGCCCACAGCGCGCCGTCGATGTCGCCGTAGTTGAGGCCGGAGGGATCGTCGCGCTGGTTGAACAGCGCCGCCCAGCTCATGCCCTGGTAGCTCTTGACCAGCAGGGTGTAGGTGCCGGCCAGGCTGCCGGTGTGCCAGATGTTGTACTTCGTCCCGCCGCTGGTGGCGAAGGGGCGCACGGCCCAGCCGAGGCCGTAGTACCAGCCGTTGCCGTTCACGCCGGTCGACGGCACCGCGGTGACCTTGGCCAGCGAGGCGCCGTCGAGCACGCCACCGGCCCCGTCGAGCATGGTGGCCCAGCGGACCATGTCCACCGCCGAGGCGACCCACCCGCCGTTGGCGTCGCGCAGGCTCATGCTGAAGGTGCCGTACGGGGCCGGCACGATGGTGCCCGAGTCGTCCAGCACGGTGCGCCCGGTGTACTGCGACCGGTAGCTGACCTCGCCGGCGAGCCGCGTCAGGGCCTTCCCGTGCGCCATCCGAGTGATGCCCAACGGCGCGAGGAGCTTCTGCTTGACGTACGCCTCGTAGGACAGGCCGGTGACCTTCTCGACGACGCGGCCGGCGAGGAAGTAGCCGTAGTTGCTGTACGCCACGGTGCTGCCCGGGTTGTGTTGCAGCGGCTGGCCGGCCATGTAGCGCAGGACGTCCTCCTTGCGCAGCTCCAGCGGCACGCCCAGCGCCTGCGCGATGACGTGGTCCCGGCCGTGCAGGGGATCGAAGGTGAGGTCCCGGTCCCAGCCGCCGAGGTGCTGCAGCAGCCGCCGCAGGGTCACCTGCGGCAGCCTCGGGTCGACGGACTGCCCGGTCGGCGGGATGAAGTCCAGCACCGAGGTCACCGGGTCGTCGAGGCCGACCAGGCCGTCCTGCGCCAGCCGGAGCACCGCCGCCGCGGTGAGCGACTTGCTGAGGCTCGCGATGCGGAACAGTGACGTCGGCTGGATCGTCTCCGCCGAGTTGTTGCCGTAGCCCCGGGCCAGCACGAGCCGGCCGTTGTACGCCACCGCGAGCTGCCCGGCGCTGACACCGCGCGCCTGCATGAACGACTTCATGGCGTCGTCGAAGCTGCTCAGCCCGGCAACCGCGGTGCCGGTGGCGACCCACCCGTCCGCCGCCCGCGCCGGCCCGTGGAGCAGCGTGCCGGCACCGGCGGCACCGGCGCCGGCCGCGCCGACGAGCTTTCCGAACGTCCTCCTGCTGACTGCCCGCACGACATCTCCCCGTGTAGTTGATCTAGCTGGGGAGACCCTACAAGAGGATTCGAGATTGGACAGTCCGGTCGACGGCCGTCACGCCACTTTCGCACCGACCGCCAGTCGTGGGAGGTGAGCGCGTTGGCCTGCGGTCCCATCGGCAACATGCCGCCGTCGACGGGCAGGACGCGCCGGTGACGTACGCGGCGGCGGGCGAGGCGGGCCTTGCCGATGCCGGAGTCGGCGCCGGTGACGACGGCGATTTCGGGTGGTTCTCGTAACGCGCTGGCATGGTGCCGCACTGCCCGTTCCATGCGGATGCAACCATACGTTGATCCCGGTCCATGCGGGGGATTGCCCACGTCGATGCGCTCTGCCATTCTCCACCGTGGACGCTGCCAGCGACGGTCGCCAATCCGGAGGACCGTGCGGCGGCCCCTATCTGCCGGAGGGACCCTCGTGAAGCGCAGACGTCGCCACCTGCTCGTGGGACTGGCGGTCGGTGCCCTGGTGGCATCGACCGGTCTCGTCGGAATCCACCTCGCCGGCGCCCAGGTGCCGGCTCCCGCCGCCGCGTCCGGCGACGGGGAGATGCCCGGCGCGCTCGGCGCCCACATGGAACGGCTGCGCCAGGCCGTGCCGGGCAACGACGGCATGTCGCCGGACGGCCCGGGCAACGCCGCGCAGCAGGAGTTCCTGGAGCGCGCGTACCCGACCAGCACGATCAGCATCGCCCAGATGGACCGGTCGAAGGCGGCGTACTCGGCCGCGGAGCGGCGCGCCGGCGGCAGCCGGGGCTGGGTCAACGTCGGCCCGAGCGAGGCCCTCTACCCGTTCACCGAGTTCCGCAACGCCGGCAACTACGTGCCGAACGCGTACGTCGCGGGCGGCCGGGTCACCTCGATCGACATCGCGCCGGACTGCAACGCCCTGCTCTGCCGGGCGTACGTCACGCCGGCCGGCGGCGGCGTCTGGGGCACCCTGAACGTCCTCGCGCCCGAGCCGAAGTGGTTCTACCTGGGCGGGCCGCTCGGCATCAACGCCGCCGGCTCGGTCAAGATCGACCGTAACGACAAGACCGGGCTGACCATCTACGTCGGCACGGGCGAGGCCAACACCTGCGCCTCCGGCTGCGTCGGCGGCGTCGGCCTCTACAAGTCCACCAACGGCGGGGTCACCTGGACGGGCCCGCTGGGCAAGGACGCGCTCGCCGGCAAGGGGATCGGCGAGATCACGATCAAGCCCGGCGACCCCAGGACCCTCTACGTCGCCACCACCACGGCGCTGCGGGGCATGTCCGGCTCCTGCTGCACCGGCGTCACGCGGCCGGTGCCCGACGCCGAGAAGTGGGGCCTCTACAAGTCCACCGACGGCGGCGCGAGCTGGAGGTTCATCCACAACGGCTCGGCCGACGCCACCCAGTGCACCGGCAGCGCCGCGGAGTATGCCAACACCGCCGCCTGCTCGCCGCGCGGGGTGCGCTACGTCAAGCTCGACCCGCGCGACGCGAACATCGTCTACGCCTCCTCGTACGCCCGGGGCGTGTGGCGCTCGGCGGACGCCGGCGCCACCTGGACGCAGATCAAGCCGTCGCTGAACCCGGCCGTCTTCCAGACCCGGGCCGCGATCGACGTGACCGCCCTGCCGAACGGCAAGACCCGGATGTACGTCTACGAGGGCAACATCGGCAACCCGTACTCGCGGCTGTTCCGCAGCGACGACGTGGCCGGCGGCGCCCCCGCGTTCGCCGACCTGACCAGCGCCAACCCGGCGGACCCGGGCTTCGCGACCTACAACCAGTGCACCGGCCAGTGCTGGTACGACGTCTTCGTGCACACCCCGGCCGGGCACCCGGACATCGTCTACACCGGCGGCGCCTACGTCTACGGCGAGACCGTCGCCCACAAGCGGGCGGTGGTGCTGTCGACCGACGCCGGGGTCAGCGGCACCGACATGACCTACGACGGCACCGACGAGCTGCACCCCAACGGCCTGCACCCCGACCAGCACGCGCTGGTCACCAACCCGCGCAACCCGTACCAGTTCTTCGAGGCCAACGACGGCGGCGTGATGCGCTCCAGCGGCGAGTTCGTGGACCGGTCGGCCTGGTGCGACAACCCGGACCGCAACCTGGCCACGCAGGCGCAGAAGGACCGCTGCAAGCAGATGCTGTCGCGGATCCCGTCGAAGCTGGACGGCATCAACAAGGGCATGAACACGCTGCAGTTCATCAGCCTGTCGGCCAGCCCGCACGACCACACGCTGCTGCAGGGCGGCACCCAGGACAACGGCACCTGGGAGAACAAGGGCCAGCGCAGCCGCTGGGTCAACACGATGATCGGTGACGGCGGCGCGTCGGGCTTCGACGTCGGCAAGCCGGAGTTCCGCTTCCACACCTTCTACGACGCCTCGCCGGAGGTGAACTTCGACAACGGGGACGTGGGCAGCTGGATCTCGATCTCCGACCCGATCTTCGGGCACCCGGGCACCCTGTTCTACGCCCCGGTGGTCAGCGACCCGAAGGTCAGCGGCACGATCTTCGCCGGCACCTCCCGCACCGTCTACCGGACCAAGACCTTCGGCCTCGGCGACCGGAGCCTGGCGGAGGCCGACCGGATCTGCAACACCTGGACCGGCACGTTCGAGGCACAGTGCGGCGACTTCGCGCCGCTGGGCACGGTCAACCTGACCGACGCCGCCTGGGGCGACCGGGCCGGCGGCGCGGTCTCGGTGGTCGAGCGGGTCGCCACCGACTCGTCCACCGCGTACGCGGCCACCAGCACCGGGCGGGTGTTCGTGTCCCGCAACGTCGACGCCGAGCCGGCCGCCGCGGTCACCTGGACGCGGATCGACACCGCCGCCACGCCCAACCGCTTCGTCACCAGCATCCACGTCGACCCGGCCGACCCGGCCCGGGCGTGGGTCTCCTACAGCGGGTTCAACTCGAACACCCCGGCCACCCTCGGCCACGCGTTCGAGGTGAAGCTGGCCGGCACCGGCGCGACCTGGGCCGACCGGTCGTACGACTTCGGCGACCAGCCGATCACCGACCTGGTCCGCGACGACGTCACCGGCGACCTCTACGCGGCCACCGACTTCGGTGTCCTGCGGCTGGCCAGGGGCAGCACGACCTGGGTGAAGGCGGCCCGCGGCATGCCGAACGTCGAGGTCGCCGGGCTGACCGTCGTGCCCGGCAAGCGGGTGCTCTACGCCGCCTCGCACGGCCTGGGCGCCTGGCAGCTCGCGCTCTGAGGAAGTCGACCATCGGCAACGACCGGGTGAGGGGCCGCGCGAGCGGCCCCTCACCGCTGCCCGAGGCGGCCGGCCGGGCCTGGCGGACCCTCGGCGCGGCGTTCGTCCTGCTCGTCTTCGTCCCGCCGCTGCTGCTGCTGCTCTCCGGCTCGCTCACCGAGCCCGGCCTGCCTCCGCCGCCCACGCCGCGGCTGGTGCCGGAGCCGGTCTCCACCGCCGGCTACCAGCAGGCCGTCGAGCTGGGCGGGTTGCTGCGGGCCTCGCTCAACTCGGTCCTGGTCGCGGTCGTCGCGGTGCCGCTGAGCGTGCTCGTCGCCGCCCTGGCCGGCTTCGCGCTGGCCCGGCTCGCCCCGCGCACCACCGGCGTCGTCGTGGCGGCCTCCCTGGTGGCGCTGATGGTGCCGGCCACGGCGCTGCTGGTGCCCCGATTCGCGATCTTCCGGCTGCTCGGTCTGACCGACACCCTGGTGCCGTTGGTCGCCCCGGCGTTGCTGGGCACCTCGCCGCTCTACGTCCTGGTCTACTACCTGGCCTTCCGGGCGCTGCCGGCGGACCTCTACGACGCCTGCCTGGTGGAGGACCTCTCGCCGATGCGCACCTGGTGGCGGGTCGCCCTCCCGCTGGTCCGCCCCGTCACCGCCGGCCTCACCGCGCTCACCTTCGTGCTCACCTGGTCGAACTTCCTCGACCCGCTGGTCTACGTCTACGACCGCGACCTGTTTACCCTGCCGCTGGCCCTGCGCTCCCTGTCGGTGCTGGACCCGACGAACTTCCCGGTGTTCCTGGCCGGCGCGGTGCTGGCCACGGTGCCGGCGCTGGCCGTCTTCGTGCTCGCCCAGCGGCGCTTCCTCCACCACGACGACCCGACGGGACGAGACTGACGATGCGACCGGAGAGAGAACCGACGATGAGACCGAAGGCGCTGCTCGCCCTGCTGCTCGCCGCCGTGCTGGCCGCCACCGGCTGCGGTTCCGGCTCCGGGGCGTCCGACGACGGCCCGGTGCGGCTGCTGGTCTTCGGCGCGCCGGAGGAACTCGCCGCCTACCGCACCCTCGTCGAGGCGTACGAGAAGGCGCGTCCCGGCGCCGACGTGCAGCTCGTCGAGGCCAGCGACCGCAAGGACCTGCTGGCCCGGCTGGCCACGTCGGTGGCCGGCGGTGCCCCGCCGGACCTGTTCCTGATGAACTACCGCTTCTACGGCCAGTTCGCGGCGAAGGACGTCATCGAGCCGCTGGACGACCGGCTCGCCGCCTCCGACGCCGTCGACCCGGCCGACTACTACCCGGTGGCGTGGAACGCGTTCCGGTGGAAGGACCGGCAGCTCTGCCTGCCGCAGAACGTCTCCAGCCTCGCCGTCTACTACAACCGCACCCTCTTCGCGAAGTACGGCGTGCCCGAGCCGAAGGCCGGCTGGACCTGGAACGACCTGCTCACCACCGCGTCCGCGATGACCCGCGACTCCCGTGGCGTGGTCGTCAAGGCCACCGAGAGCGAGGGCGCGGCGCTGCGCCCCGCCGTGCACGGCCTCGGCGTCGAGCCGTCCATCATCCGGCTCGCCCCGTTCGTCTGGTCCAACGGCGGCCAGCTCGTCGACGACCCGACGAGGCCGACCCGCCTGACCCTGGACACCCCGCCCGCCCGGGAGGCGCTGAAGAACCTGGTCGACCTGCGGCTGGCGTACGGGGTGGTGCCCACCGACGAGGAGGTCGAGGCCGAGGACGACGAGTCGCGGTTCGCCAACGGCCGGCTCGCCATGCTGATGAGCTCCCGCCGCTCCACCACCACGTTCCGCTCCATAACCGGCTTCGAATGGGACGTCGCCCCGCTGCCCGTATACAAGGAGCAGGTCGGGGTGCTGCACTCGGACGCGTACTGCATGACCCGGGGCGCGAAGCGCAAGGACGCCGCGTGGCGGTTCCTGGAGTTCGCCATCGCCGAGGAGGGCCAACGCATCGTCGCCGCCACCGGCCGCACCGTCCCGTCCCACATCGGGGTGTCGCGGTCGCCGGCGTTCCTCGGCCCGGCCCAGCCGCCGCGCAGCGCGAAGGTCTTCCTCGACGCCATCCCCACCGTCCGGGCGCTGCCCACCGTCTCCACCTGGCCCGAGATCGAGGACGCGACGTACGGCATCCTGGAGAACGCCATGCACCGGGGTGACCGGCTCGACGACGTGATCCGCGACCTCGACCAGCAGACCCGCCCCCTGTTCGCCCGCGGCGAGCACGGGTGAGCGACCCCGGCCTCGCCCTGGCGGGCGTCTCCGCCGCCTACCGTGGGTCGACGGTGCTGCACGAGGTGGACCTGACCGTCGCCCGGGGGGAACTGCTGGTGGTGCTCGGCCCGTCGGGGGCCGGCAAGTCGACGGTGCTGCGGGTGGTGGCCGGCCTGGAACCGGTCACCGCCGGCCGGGTCCGCATCGCCGGCCGGGACGTCACCGCCGACCGTCCCGGCCGGCGCAACGTGTCGATGGTGTTCCAGTCGTACGCGCTCTTCCCGCACCTGACCGTCGCCGAGAACATCGCCTTCGGCCTCGAGGTGCGCGACACCCCCCGCGCGGTCGCCCGGGATCGGGCCCGCGCGGCCGCCGAGGCCGTCGGCTGCGCCGCCCTGCTGCACCGGCGGCCCGGGCAGCTCTCCGGCGGGGAGCGGCAGCGGGTGGCGCTGGCCCGCGCCCTGGTGCGGGAGCCCGACGTGTTCCTGCTCGACGAGCCACTGTCCAACCTCGACCTGGCGCTGCGGGTGGAGCTGCGCGCCGAGCTGCGCGCCCTGCACGACCGGCTGGGCGCCACGATGGTCCACGTCACCCACGACCAGACCGAGGCCCTGGTGCTCGCCGACCGCATCGCCGTGCTGCGCGCCGGGCGGATCGAGCAGGTCGGCACGCCTGACGAGATCTGGCGCACCCCGGCCAGCACCTTCGTCGCCCGCTTCGTCGGCTCCCCGGCGATGAACCTGCTCCCGGCCGCGGGGGTGCTCGTGCCGTCGGGCACCGCGCCCGTCGGGGCCGCCGAGGAGCTGGAGATCGGCTTCCGGCCCGAGGCGGTCACCCTCGACGCCGCCGACGGCACGGACGCCACCGTCGACCGGGTCGACGTCGTCGGCGAGGACGCGTACGCGTACCTGACCCTCGCCGGCGGGCACCGGGTCGTCGCCCGGGTGCCCGCGGCCCGCCGGCCCGAGCGCGGTGCGGCGGTACGCGTCGGCGTGCGCTGGGCCGACGTGCACGTCTTCCACGCCGACTCCGGCCGCCGGTACGCCCCGTGACGACCACGGACCGCCGCTCCCGCCGGCAGTTGGCGCTGATGCTGGCGCCGTACCTGGTGGGCCTGGTCGGGCTGGTGCTGCTGCCCGCCGCGGTCACCGTGGCGCTGGCCTTCACCGAGTACGACCTGCTGCGCCCGCCACGCTGGGTGGGGCTGGACAACCTCACGGCGCTGGTCGACGACCCGGTGTTCCGGGTGGCGCTGACCAACTCGCTGGTCTTCGCGCTGGTGGCCGTACCGCTGCGGGTGCTCTTCGCGCTCGGCCTGGCGCTGCTGCTGCACCGTCGGGCGCTCGGGGTCGGTTCCGCCCGCACGGCGGCGGTGCTGCCCACGGCGGTGCCGGAGATCGCCTACGGGCTGCTCTGGCTGTGGCTGCTCAATCCGCTCTACGGCCCGATCAACCAGCTGCTGCGCACCGGCGGGGAGAACGGCCTGACCGCGCTGGGCCGCACCCCGCCGCAGTGGCTCACCGACCCGACCGACGCCCGGGCCGCGATCATCCTGATGAGCCTGTTCACCATGGGGGAGACGTTCGTGGTGCTGCTGGCGGCCCGCCGCGCGCTGCCCCGCGACGTCTACGAGATGGCCGCGATCGAGGACGCCACCGGCTGGGACGTGTTCCGTCGGATCACGCTGCCGCTGATGGCGCCGGTGCTCGGGCTGCTGGCGGTGCGCGACGCCATCCAGAGTCTGCACTTCACGTTCGTGCCGGCGTTCGTGGTCACCGACGGCGGCCCGCCCCCGTACGCCACCACCTACCTGTCGCTGTTCGTCTACCGCACCGGCTTCGAGTACCTGCGCTACGGCTACGCGGCCGCCGCGACCCTGGTGATGATCCTGCTGACCGTGGCGGCGGTGGTGGTGCAGTGGCGGCTGATTCGCCGCTACCGCGCGTTCTACCGCCTGTGAGGAGCCCGGCGCGAGCCCGAAATTCCCGGGCGCCGGCCCCGGACGCCGTGACATGATCGCGCACTGCGCCGACCGGGTGGCGGCGCGCGAGGAGGGCGGCATGGAGTTCGAGGTACGCCGGATCGGGCCGGAGTCGACCGCCGGGGCGGCGGCCGTGCTCGCCGACGCCTTCGACGGGTATCCCTGGATGGCCTGGACGGTGGCGGCCGACCGGCATCGGGAGCGGCTGGAGGCGATGTTCGCCGGCACCGTCGACGCGGTCGGGCTGCCCTACGGCGACGCCTGGGCCGCGGTGGGCCCCGACAGTCGACCGGTCGCCGTGGCGGTGTGGCTGCGCCCCGACCGGCCGGTCCCGGACGACGTCTGGGCCGGGGTGGCGGCGCGCAACGCCGAGTTGGCCGGCGACCGGCACGCGGCGCTGCTCGCCGCCGACGCGGCCTGCGCCTCGCTGCGGTCGGCCGAGCCGGCGTTCCTGCTCGCCACCGTCGGCGTGCGCCGGGCCGACCAGGGCCGGGGGCTGGGCGCCCGGGTGCTGCGGCCCGGCCTGGCCGAGGCCGACCGTGCCGGCCTGCCGGCGGTGCTGGAGACCTCGTCGGAGCCGAACGTGCGGTTCTACCAGCGGCTCGGTTTCGCGGTCACCGGCCAGGCGCGGGTGCCCGACGGCGGTCCCCGCGTCTGGGCGATGCGCCGGCCGGCCGGGCGGGCCGACACCGGGACGCGGGTGTAAGGGGCGCTCGCCCGGGTAGCCGCCGGGAATGGAGCTGGTCGAGGAGTCGCCGTACCGCTTCCGGATCGACCGGCACGACCCGATGCGGGTGCCGGGTGTGGTCTTCGCGTCCCGGTCGTTGCTGCCCGACGCCGGGGCGGACAAGTCGCTGGAGCAGGTCGCGAACGTCGCCACGCTGCCCGGCATCGTCGACGCCTCGTACGCCATGCCCGACGTGCACTGGGGCTACGGGTTCCCGATCGGCGGGGTGGCCGCCACCGACGTCGCGCACGGCGGGGTGGTCTCGCCCGGCGGGGTGGGCTTCGACATCTCCTGCGGGGTCCGGCTGCTCGCCGCCGACCTGGACCGCGACGGGCTGCGGCCCCGGCTCGACGCGCTGATGGACGGGCTGGGCGAGGCCACCCCGCGCGGGATGGGTAAGGGCGCGGTGTGGCACCTCTCCTCTCGCTCGGAACTCGACGCGGTGCTGCGCGGCGGCTCCCGGTACGCGGTCGAGCGCGGCTTCGGCGTCGAGCGGGACCTGCACCGCTGCGAGGACTACGGCGCCGTCGGCGACGCCAACCCGGCCGAGGTCAGCGAGCGGGCGATCGAGCGGGGTGCGCGCCAGGTCGGCAGCCTCGGCTCCGGCAACCACTTCCTCGAGGTGCAGGCCGTCGAGGAGGTGTACGACGACACCGTTGCGACCGTCTTCGGTCTGCGCCCCGGCCAGGTCTGCGTGATGATCCACTGCGGGTCGCGGGGGCTGGGCCACCAGATCTGCACCGACTACGTCCGCGCGATGGAGAAGGTGATGGCCCGGCACAACATCCACGTGCCGGACCGGCAGCTCGCCTGCGCGCCGGTCTCCTCCCACGAGGGCCGTGCCTACCTGGGCGCGATGGCCGCCGCCGCCAACTACGCCCGGGCGAACCGGCAACTGCTGGCCGACGCCGCCCGGAAGGTCTTCGCACGGGTGACCGGCAGCCGGCTGGACCTGGTCTACGACATCTCGCACAACCTCGCCAAGATCGAGGACCACGACGTCGACGGCGAGCGGCGCGCGCTCTGCGTGCACCGCAAGGGCGCCACCCGCGCGCTGCCCCCGGGCCACGCCGACCTGCCCGACGACCTGCGCGACGTCGGCCAGCCGGTGCTGATCCCCGGTTCGATGGGCACCGGCTCGTACGTGCTCACCGGCGTGCCGGGGGCGCCCGCGTTCGCCTCCACCTGCCACGGGGCCGGGCGGGTGCAGAGCCGCAAGCAGGCCGTGAAGGCCGAGCGCGGCCAGGACCCGCGCGGCCAGTTGGAGGCGCAGGACATCGCGGTGCGCGGCGCGTCCCGGCGCGGCCTGGCCGAGGAGATGCCGTCGGCGTACAAGGACATCTCGGCGGTGGTGGCGGCGGCCGAGGGTGCCGGGCTGTGCCGGAAGGTGGCCCGGCTGGTGCCGCTCGGTGTGGTGAAGGGCTGAGCCGGCGGCCCACCGCCAGGATGCCCCGTCCCGCAGTGCGGGGAGGAACGCCGGATGCGTTGTCAGCTGTGACTGTCCTTTGTGGTTAGCTTGGTCTTGTGCGGACGGCGTACAGGTGTCGGGCTTACCCGACGCCGGAGCAGGCGGTGGTGTTGAACCGCACGTTCGGGTGTGTGCGCGTGGTCTGGAATCGCACTCTCGCTGCCCGTCATGCTCGTTGGCACACCGAAGGGAAGTCCACTTCCTATGCGGAGACGGATCGGGCGTTGACGGAGATGAAGAAGCAGCCCGATCTGGCGTTTCTGGGTGAGGTGTCGTCGGTGCCGTTGCAGCAGACGCTGCGGCACCAGCACACCGCCATGACGGCGTTTTTCGCCAAGCGGGCCCGGTATCCGCGGTACAAGTCGCGGCACGGCCGCCAGTCCGCCAGTTTCACCCGGTCGGCGTTCCGGCTGCGCGGCGGAAACCTGTTGCTGGGAAAGACACCTGGCGTGCTGCGGTTTGTGTGGTCGTGGCCGGACCTGGACGTGGCGGGGTTGGGTCCGACGATGGTGACGGTGTCGCGTGAGGCGGACGGCCGCTGGTTCGTGACGTTCGCCGTCGACGTTGAGGCACCCGTCGCACCCGAACCGACGGCTGGGGTGGTGGGCGTGGACCTCGGTCTGACCGACTTCGCGGTGTTGTCCACCGGCGAGCGCATCCCCCACCCGAGGCACATGGAACGGCGGGAACGCCGACTCAAGCGGTATCAGCGGATGATGGCCCGCCGGCAGAAGGGTTCCGCCAACCGCGCCAAAGCCAAACGGAGGGTGGCGCGGGCGCATTCGCGGGTACGTGACGCGCGTCGGGACTTCCTGCACCAGCAGTCGACCGCCCTGGTGCGCCGGTTCGCGGCCATCGCGGTGGAGGATCTGGCGGTGGCGAACATGGTCCGCAACCGCTGTCTGGCCAGAGCGATCTCGCGTACCGGTTGGGCCGAGTTCCGTACCCTGCTGACCTACAAGGCGCACCGCGACGGCCGTATCCTCGCGGTGGTGGACCGCTGGTACCCGTCGTCGAAGACGTGTTCGGCGTGCGGGCACCTGCTCGCCCAGCTTTCCCTCGGCACACGGCATTGGTCGTGTCCGGGTTGCGGCACCCGGCATGACCGGGACGTCAACGCCGCCCAGAACATCGCTGTCGCGGCCGGGCTGGTCGAGACGCAAAACGCCTGCGGAGCGGACGTCAGACACGAAGGACCTCCTTCCGTGCGGTCTGCGGTGAACCAGGAACCCCAACTTGCGAGGGTGGGAATTCCCCGACTCTAGGCGGGGAAGGATGTCAAACGTCGAGGGTCACCGCGCAGGACCAGCCCTCGCCGTCGCGGCCGAAGCGCAGCTCGTGCAGGGAGACGGCCTTCGGCACCGCGCCGACCAGCTCGACGGCGTCGGTGCCCGCCGTGCGCCAGCGCACCGTCAGGCCGCCGGCGCCGTCGTCGGCCACCTCGGTGTGCAGCGGCAGCTCATCCTCCGTCTCCATCCGGAAGATCACCTCGTCGAGTACGGCCACCAGCAGGTCCTCGTCGTCGCCGGCCGGCACGCGGAACTCCCGCTCGCGCTCCGGTGCCGCCCCGGCGGGGTCGACGAACGTCCCGACCTGCGCGGCGACCGCCTCGGCCACGCACTCCTCCCGGGTCGGCGCCCACGCCTCGATGCGGACGTCGGCGGTGTGCGGCACGCAGCGGTGCCCGCGCTCGGGTCGTCGCTCCATGCCCCGATCATCCGTCACCGGGCCGCCGCGGGCGGGCGGGTCGACGCAGGCCGGGGCAGGCTCAGCGCAGGCCGAGGCGGGCTCAGTGCAGGCCGAGGCGGGCGATGGGCTCGACGAGCTCGCGCTCCTCGTAGGCGAGGTGGGACAGCAGCGTGTCGCTGAGCAGGTCGACGGCCGCGCGCAGCTCGGCCATCCCGTCGGAGACGGAGACGAACGCGACGAGGGCGCGGTCGACCCGCTCCAGGACGTCGTGGATGGCGTGGTGCTCCTGCTCCAGCCGGTCGATGACCGGTGCGAGGCGGGGATCGCCGGCGCGCAGGTGCGGGAAGATCCCCCGGTCCTCGAGGGTGTGGTGGGTGGTGACCACCCGGCAGTACGACTCGCAGTAGGTGCCCAGCGTCCACTTGTTCTGCCGGATCGTCATCGTGTTGATGTGCGAGCGGGCCGTGCCCGCGTCGAGCAGCCCGGCGCCCACCTGCTCGACGAGGTCGTGGAGGCGGGCGAGTTCGGCCCGCAGCCCGTCGTGCACGTCGACGAGGTGCTGGGCGCCGGCCTGGTCGTGCGGGGTGTAGGTGCGGGCGGGGTCCGGTGCGGGGCCGGTCGGCCGGGTGGTCTCGTCCCAGACCCGGATCGCGCTGCGGCGGACGCCGTCGTCGGGCGTCGGCACGACCGCGAAGGCTCCCGCCCCGGCGGGCGGGCGTTCGACCGGCGGCTCCGCCGGGGCGGTCACCGGCACCGGTCCCGGCGCGGCGGGCGCGGTGGCGGCGGTGCGCTCGGCGGCCACGAGGTCGCGTACGGCGGGGGCGACCTCGGCGGCGAAGCGCCGCAGGTCCTCGGGGTCGTCGCTGCCCAGGATGAAGGTGCTGATCCCGTCGCCGAGCGCGAGGTCGGCGAGTTCCTCCGCCCACTGCTCGGGCGGGCCCTGCAACAGGCCGCGGCCGACCGGGGTGAAGCGGCCGGTCACGTTGAGCAGCCGGCGGACGTCGCCGGGGGACCGGCCCGCCTCCCGGGCCGCCTCGTCGATGGCGGCGTTGCCCCGGGCGAGGTCGCCGGGCTGGAGGTAGCCCAGCGACGGCAGCCACCCGTCGGCCCGGCGCCCGGTCAGGGCCAGCATGCGCGGCTTGTACGCGCCGAGCCAGATGCCCACGTCGTGGGCGGGCGCGGGGCCCCGCTTCGCGCCGACCACCCGGTGGAACTCGCCGTCGACCCGGACGCCGCCGCGCGCGTCGGCGTCCCAGACCTGGCGGATGACCTCGATCGCCTCCGCCAGGGCCCGCACGCCCTGCCCCGGGGAGAGCCGACGCCCGCCCATGGCCTCGATGGCCTCCCAGAACGCGCCGGCGCCCAGGCCCAGCTCGACCCGGCCGCCGGAGAGCAGGTCGAGGCTCGCCACGCTGCGGGCCAGGACGGCCGGCGGGCGCAGCGGCAGGTTCGTCACGTTCGCGGCCAGTCGGACGGTGCGGGTCCGGGCCGCCACGAAGCTCATCAGCGTCCAGGTGTCCAGGAACGCCGGCTGGTACGGGTGGTCCTGGAAGGTGACCAGGTCGAACCCGACCTGCTCGGCCAGCACGGCGAGCCCCACCACCCGGCTCGGGTCGGCGTTTCCGGGCGTCAGGAACGACCCGAAGGTCAACGGGTGCCCGTAGTCGCCCATGTCGGCCTCTCTCCCTGTCCCGCGGCTGCGCCCGAGCCGCACGGCAGATGGTATGCCGGGCGCGGACGTCGGCCGCCCCCGACCGACGATCCCGAGGGGCGGGGCGGCGGTCGGGCAGGGGCCCCGGTGACCCGGCGGAGGGCCGCCCCGCGGCGGGGGCGTTGACGTCGGTAGATAGGCCCCCTAGGGTCCTTACGGACCGGACCGTTATGTGCCCCTCCCCGAGCCGGGTGCTCGTCGCGCGACGGGTCGGTCCCGGCGTCCGGGGGAGGAAGTCAATCGCCCGGGTGCTCCCGCTGCAATTCCGGATCCGACCGTTACGGCTCGACCGCCGGCGCCTCCGGCGGTCGCGGGAAGAGGAGCAGGCGCTCATGACGAACCGCCGCACGTTGATCCGCTACGCCGCCGCCCTCGCGGTGGCACCGGCCGTCCCCGCCGCCTGGCCCGCGTCGCCCGCGTCGGCCGAGCCGGCCGCCGGGGTGACCGTCGACCCCTTCGGCATCCCGCTGCGCGACGTCCTGCTCATCGGCGGGACCGTCGCACCCGGCCCGGACGGCAGGCCGGTGCTCTGGTCCGCCGTCTCCGGCGAGCCGGCCCGGCTCGCCGCCATCGACCCGGCGACCGGCCGGACGGTCTCCGACCAGGAGCTCACCGGCGCACCCGGCTCGTACGCGGTGGCCGCCGCGCCCGACGGCACCGTCTACGTCGGCGCGTACAGCACCGGCGACCTGTACCGCCGCCGGCCCGGCCCGGACAGTCCCGTCGAGAACCTCGGCCGGCCGCTGCCCTCCGAGACATACATCTGGCGGATCGCCGTGGACGACGCGGGCGTCGTGTACGGCGGCACCTTCCCCGGCGCCCGGGTCTTCGCCCACGACCCCGCCACCGGAACAACCCGGGACTACGGCCAGGTCCTTCCCGGCGCGCAGTACGTCCGCAGCCTCGCCGTCACCGCCGACAAGGTCTACGCCGGCACCCAGCCGGACGCCCACCTCTTCGAGATCGACAAGGTCAGCGGCGAGATCCGGGAGCTGCCCCTGCCCGACGGGCTCGGCGCGGGCACGGGCCAGACGGTGTACGACCTGAACGCCCACGACGGGCGGGTGTACGCGCGGTTCGGCTCCGCCATCAACGGCCGGCTCGGCGTGTACGACACCGTGGGGCGGCGGTGGACCGACCTGATCGACGACGTCGCCGGGCTGGACGTCTCCGCGCCCGGCCCCGGCGGCCTGGTCTACCTCACCCGCGCCGGCCGGCTCACCGGCTACCACGCGGGCACCGGAAGCTTCAGCGACACGCCGCTGGCCTTCCCGGGGCGGGTGGTCAACAACCGGGGCATCGGCTGGGTCACCCTCGCCGACCCGGACTGGCCGGGCCGCACGCTGGTCGGGCTGCTCTGGCGGGGCGACATGTTCCGCTGGAACCCGGTCACCGGCCGCGCCGACGTGGTGCGGACGGACGTGCCCGGCGCGCCCATCCCGATCGCCGCGCTGCACGTCGGCGCCTCCGGCGCGGTCTGGGTCGGCGGATACCTCAACGGCGGCCTCGCCCGCGTCGACCCCGACACCGGGGTGTCGACGTTCCAGCGCTTCGCCCAGGTGGAGAGCGTGCTGGAGACCGGCGGCCAGGTCTGGCTGGGGGCGTACCCGGACTCGCGGCTCTACCGGTACGACCCGGCGAAGCCGTGGAGCAGCCCCGAGTACTCGCCGGGCCTGCCGGGCAGCGCGGACAACCCGGTGAAGCTGCTCGACCTGAAGGCCGCCGACCAGGTGCGGGCGCGGGCGCTGACCGACGCCGGGGACAGCGTCGCCTACGGCACGATGCCCAACACCACCCTCGGCGGGGCGCTGGCCGTCGTCGACAAGGCCACCGGCGCGGCGCGCGTGCACCGGCCGGTGGTGACCGACCAGTCGATCGTCAGCCTCACCCACGTCAACGGCCTGATCGTCGGCGGCACCTCGATCTCCGGCGGGTACAGCGTGCCCCGGCCCACCCAGACCGAGGCGCGGCTCTTCGGCTGGGACGTCGCCACCGACAGCGAGGCGTTCCAGTTCGTCCCGGTGCCGGGCGCGACGGCGATCCCGGCCCTGGCGGTGGACCGCTCCGGCCTGCTCTGGGGGCTGGCCGGCGGTCAGCTCTTCGCCGTCGACCTGGCCACCCGCTCGGTCACCCAGCGCGTCCAGCTCGCCCCGGGGGTCGCCGACAGCCGCGCCAAGCTCGGCTACGACGCATCCCGCCACCTGCTGTACGCGCTGGTCCGCGGGCGGCTGCTGGTCCAGGTGGACCTCGGCACCGGCGCGACGCGGCAACTGCTGGACCAGCCGGCGGAGTTCCTCGCCGTGCACCCCGACGGGCGGCTCTTCGTCGGGGCCGGCGAGCACCTGCACCGGGTCACCGTGACGGGCTGACCCCCGACGCGGACGGCGGGCCGGCGATCTCCTCCGAGCGCCGGCCCGCCGTCGGTCGTGCCGGGGCCTAGAGCTGGATGCGGACCAGGTTGCGGCCGCGCAGCGCGTAGAGCGCCGAGCCGTCCGGGGCGGCGGTGAGCAGCGCCCCGCCGCCGTACCACTGCGCGTTCAGGCCGGTGACGAACGGGGTGACCGTCATCGTCGCCGGGTCGAGCCGCCACACGTCCCTGCCGTTGGTGCCGTAGATCGTCGCGCCGACCTGCACCAGGGTGCTCTGACCCGGGGCGACGGCGGCGGTCGACACGACCTGGCGGGTGCGCCGGTCGACGGCGAAGAGCACGCCGGTCTCGGTGAGGCCGATGACGCGGTCGCCGGTGGCCACGAGGTCGACGATCTGCTTCGCGCCGGGGACCGGGGTGATCTCCCAGGTTTTCGTCCGGCTGGCGAGGTCGAAGCCGGCGAGCCGGGCCTCGGTGGCGCGCGGGGTGGTGCCGAAGCCGCCGTTGACGCTGCTGCCGAGGAAGGCGGTGCCGTGCTTCACCGCCACCGACCGGATCGACTGGTCGGCGATGACGTCACGGTGCACGTGCAGGGCCCCGGTGCGGGGATCGTAGAGGCTGACCGCGCCGCCGTACCGGCCGTAGTCCGGTTCGGTGCCGACGACCAGCAGTCCGTCGGCGGGGGACCAGGTCGCGTCGAGCGGCCGGGTCTGCTCCGCGCCGATCGCGGCGACCCGGCGCGGGTCGCCGTCGGACGCCATCCGGAACAGGTACGCCAGCGTGTAGACCGACATCCAGATCTCGCCGGCGACCGGGGTCATGGCCTTGGCCTCGCCGGGCAGGAACCGCCGGGTGGAGGTGCCCGCCGCCAGGTCGTGCACCTGCACGCCGGCCTTGCCGGAGACGTACACCCGGGGGCCGTCGGTGGCGATCGCCATGGCCAGTTCAGGCGCCGGCGGCATGCCGGCCTGGGTGAGGTCGACGCCGGTCAGCTCGCCGGTGTTCAGGTCGTAGGTGACCACCGTGTTGGTGACGACGCCGCGCAACTGGTCGCCGGTGACGAAGATCCGGCCGAAGGAGGCGCCGTCGTAGGGCACGGCGAGGGTGCTGAGCTGCCCGGTGTCCCGGTCGTACCTGCGCAGGGTGCCGGAGGGGCGGGTGCCGAGGTAGACGTCGTTGCGCGCCGGGTCGACGGCGATGGCGGTGATGAAGCTGTCCGGCGTCTGCACCACCTCGTACCTCGACGGGTTCGCGGTGTCGATCAGCAGCATGGTGCCGGTGGGGGAGAGGGCCGCGGCGAGGAGGCCGTTCTCCAGGGCGAGGGTGCCGACGAAGGTGCGGTCGGCGAACTCGGGCGGCAGGATCTCCCGCTTCGCGCCGGTGGCCCGGTCGATCGCGATCAGGTGGGCGTGCGCCCCGACGCCGGCGTAGATGGTGGTCGCGTCGACGGCGATGCTGCGCACGTACTGCTCGCCGGGCACCGCGACGCCGTAGTCACGGGTGGCGCCGGTGGCGGGGTCGTAGGAGAAGACCCGCCCGCCGGGGTAGGTGCCGCCGTAGACGACGCCATCGGGCGCGGTGTCCAGGGCCCAGATGTACCGGTCGGGGGAGACGTCGGCGACCTTGGTGACCCCGGTGCCGGTGGTGTCCACCCGGTACAGGTCGCCCGGCTCGTAGGTGCCGACGTACAGGTCGGTGCCGACCGAGGTGGTGGCCCAGGCGCCGCCGCCGGTCGGCAGCTCGTAGCGCTGGTCGACCGTCTGCGCGGCCAGGTCGTAGCCGCCCACCACGACCGGGTTCACGCCGCCGGTCGCGGTGTAGATCGTCCCGTCGATCAGCTCGGAGCCGTTGACCGAGGTGACCTCGGAGGCGGGCCCGAGGTCGGTGACGGCGCCGGGCGGGGGCGCCTCGGCGTGGGCGGGCCCCGCCGGGACCGCCAGGGTGGCGGCGGCCAGCAGCAGGGCCGCGGTGAGCGCGGTACGTCGCAACACGACCTCCAGAGTCTCAGGTTTCGGTCCGGGCTCTAACCGTCACAGCCCACCACGCTGATCGCGCCGTGTCGAGCCCTCGGCGCGGAATCCGCACCGGTTGGGCGCAGGCATTCATCGGTACCTCTGGAGTTCCGGACGCCACCGTAATAGGGTGCCGGCATCGTCGAACGTGGAGGTCGCGCCGTGTCGCCGTTACGTCGTCCCCTTGTGCCCGCCGTCGCCCTGGCGCTCGCCGCCGCCCTGCTGCCCGCCGCCCCCGCCACGGCCGTGCCGGCCGCCCCCACGCCCGGCGCGGTCACCGACTTCGGGGTCCAGCAGACCGCCCTCACCGTCTTCGAGGGCCACTACGGCACCGGCGCTGCCGGCCGGCCCGTCGTCTACGGGGTCCAGATGGGCTCGCCCGGGGTGCTCAGCGTGGCCGACCCGGTGACCCGGGAACTGCTCGACACCGCCTACCTGCCCGACTCCTCCGGCGCCTGGGGCATCACCCAGGCCGGCGACGGCACCGTCTACGCGGGCAGCTACCCCAACGCCCACCTCTACTCGTACGACCCGGACACCCGGGCCACCGTCGACCTCGGCGCACCCGTGCCGGGGCAGACCGTCCTCTACGGCCTGCGCCCCGGCGCCGACGGCCGGGTCTACGGCGGCACCTACCCCGGGGCGCACGTCTTCTCCTACGCTCCGGGCGAGGGGTTCCGCGACCACGGCCGGATGCACCCCGGCGAGCAGTACGTGATCGACGTCGCGGTCGACGCCGCGCGGAACGTGCTGTGGGCGGCGGTCGGCACGGGTGGGCACCTGATCCGCCTCGACCTGACCACGGGGGAGAAGCGGGACATCTGGCCGGAGGCGCTGCGCGGCGACCCGAACCACCCGTACGACATCAACCTGGTCGGCGGGAAGCTCTTCGTCAAGCGCAGCAAGCTCCAGGCGCTCGTCCTCGACCCGGACACCGGCGCCGTCCTGGCCGACGGCTTCACCATGGGCTCCCGGGGCACCTCGCCGCTCGCCCCCGACGGCCGGTCGGTCTACTTCACCTCCGGCACCGACCTGTGGCGCTACGACCTGCCGACCGACACCGCCGGGCCGGTGCGCGACGCCGCGGGCGCGCCGGTGCGCAGCGACGGGGCGGGCATCGGCTTCGGCTTCCTCGACGGCCAGCTCTACGCCGTCGTCGGCAACTACGCCGGGCAGGCGCTGCGGTACGACCCGGCGACCGGCGCCAGCGAGCGCTACCGGCTGCCGTTCCCGCCGCAGGCGCTGGACATCAACAACATCACCGCCGGCCCGGACGGCCGGATCTGGACGAACCTCTACATCAACGGCAACCTCGCCGTGCTCGACCCGGCCGCCGGCACCGCGACGAACGTGGGCCGGCTCGGGCAGGCCGACGGCTTCGGCTGGCACGACGGGAAGATGTACCAGGGCGTCTACCCGTACGGCGGGGTGCTCGTCTACGACCCGACCCAGCCGTACCGCCTCGGCACCAATCCGCGCGAGCTGTTCCGGCTGCAACCCGAGGGCCAGAACCGCCCGATCGCCTTCGCCTCGGCCGGCAGCCGGGTCTACGTCGGCAGCACGCCCGACTACGGCCTCTGGGGCGGCGCGCTGACCGTGTACGACACCGCGACCGGCGCCCGCACCACCCGCCGGGACATCGTCGCCGAGCAGGGCGTGATCAGCCTGGCCGTGGTGGGCGACCGGCTCTGGGCCGGCACGACGGTCAGCGGCGGCGGGGGCACCGTGCCGCGCGCCACCGAGGCGAAGCTGTTCACCGCCGACCTGGTGACCGGCGAGAAGACGGCCGAGTACACCCCGGTGCCGGGCGCCGACGCGATCACCTCGGTCGTCGCCGGGCCGGACGGCATGATCTGGGGCCTCGCCGACGGCGAGGTGTTCGTGCTCGACCCGGCGACCGGCGCGGTGACGCACCGCGTCGACGTGCCCGGCGACTACTCCGGGGTGGCCGACGAACTGGTCGTCAGCGCTGCCGACGAGCACGTCTACGCCTCGCTCGACGGCTACCTGCTGAAGATCGACCCGCTGTCGAAGGCGGTGCGGGTGATCCGGGACGCGGAGACCTACCGGCTGACCCAGGACGGCCAGGGCAACCTGTGGTTCCGCAACGGGGTCAAGGCGCCCAACCGGGCGGTCCAGTACGGCTCGCACCTGCTGCGGTACGTGCCCGAGGCGGACCCCTGCCCGCGCTCCGACCTGCGCCGTCAGGTGTACGCGGGCGACGCCACCGCCGTGTCGAACCGGTACGCCGACGGCGGGTGCACGGTCAACGACCTGATCCGCGACGAGGCCGACTGGGGCAACCACGGCGCGTTCGTCGCGCACGTCGCCTCGGTCACCGACGGGCTCGTGGGGTCCGGCGTGCTGGACGACGCCGAACAGGACGCCATCGTGGCCGCCGCCGCCGCCTCCCCCGTCGGCCGCTAGGCGGTCGGCGCGGCTCGCCGTGGGCGAGGGCCCGGGCGGTGTACGCCGTCCGGGCCCCGCCGTGCTCGACC
The DNA here is from genome assembly GCF_043202855.1 of Micromonospora sp. NPDC048063. Classification (NCBI taxonomy): domain Bacteria; kingdom Bacillati; phylum Actinomycetota; class Actinomycetes; order Micromonosporales; family Micromonosporaceae; genus Micromonospora; species Micromonospora sp. NPDC048063. The sequence goes on from NZ_JBIDBG010000005.1 coordinate 357,230, forward strand.
CCGACGCGCCGCCGCGCGCCCCGCCGTGGCGGTCGGGGAAGTCCCGGAGCCGCCCCGGAGATCCGCCGTAGCCGCTGGCCGGCACCCCGATAGGAAGGCACGCTACAGGTACCCAACCTACTGGAGGTGCCGCCGTGCCGACCCGACGACGATCCCTGGGCCGCGTCCTCATCGGCGTGCTCGCCGTGGTGCTCGTGCTCTGCTGCGGCGGGGCGGCCGTGGGCGGCTGGGTCCTGGCGCGCGGCGGCACCGACACGGTCGGGCAGGTCGACTTCGTCCGCCCGCTGGCCGTACCGCCGCTGGCGACCTCGCGGGTCGACGGCCAGGGGCGGCGGGTGTTCGACCTGCTCGCCCGCGCCGGCCGGCGTGACTTCCGCGGTGACGGCCGGTTGACCCGCACCGCCGGTTTCGACGGCGACTTCCTCGGGCCGACCCTGCGCGCCAGGCGCGGCGAGCGGGTGGTGGTGAACGTGGTGAACCGGCTCGCCGAGGAGACCAGCGTGCACTGGCACGGCATGCACCTGCCGGCCCGGATGGACGGCGGCCCGCACCAGCCGATCCGGTCCGGGGCCACCTGGTCGCCGACGTGGACGGTCGACCAGCCGGCCGCCACCCTCTGGTACCACCCGCACCCGCACGGCGCGACCGAGGAGCACGTCTACCGCGGGCTTGCCGGCATGTTCATCCTCGACGACGACCGGGAGGCGGCCCTGCCGCTGCCCCGCCGCTACGGCGTGGACGACGTCCCGGTGATCGTGCAGGACCGCAACTTCTCCCGTAGCGGCGAGTTCAGGAAGACCCGCAACTCGATCGCGGGCATCGGGGTGCTCGGCGACACCCTGCTGGTCAACGGCACCGTCGGGCCGTACCTGGACGTGACCACCGAGCGCGTCCGGCTGCGCCTGCTCAACGGCTCCACCGCCCGCACGTACGACTTCGGCCTGGCCGACGACCGGCCGTTCGCGCTGATCGGCAGCGACGGCGGGCTGCTGCCGCGCACCGCCCGGGTGAACCGGGTGCAGCTCTCCCCGGGCGAGCGCGCCGAGATCGTGGTGGACGTCCGCCCGGGGGAGCGGGTGACCCTGCGCAGCACCCCGCCCGACCTCGGCGCCGGCGCGCTGGCCGACCGGTTCGCCGGCGGCGCGGACCGCTTCGACGTGCTGCAACTGCGCGCCGCCGGCACCCTCGCGGCGTCGCCGTCGGTGCCCGACGCGCTGGTCCCGGTCGACCGGCTGGACCCGGCGTCCGCCGGCGAGACCCGGCGGTTCACCCTCACCGGCCGCAGCATCAACGGCCGCTCGATGCAGATGGACCGGATCGACTTCGTCGCCACGAAGGACGCCACCGAGGTCTGGGAGGTGGTCAACCAGGACGGCGCCCCGCACAACTTCCACGTGCACGACGTGCAGTTCCAGGTGCTGTCGGTCGGCGGTCAGGCCCCGCCGCCCGCGCTGGGCGGCTGGAAGGACACCGTCTACCTCGCGCCGCCGCGGCCCGTCCGGCTGGTCCTGCGCTTCACCGGCCACAGTGACCCCGACGTGCCGTACATGTTCCACTGCCACCTGCTCTACCACGAGGACGCCGGCATGATGGGCCAGTTCGTGGTGGTGGAACCGGGCCAGCGCGCCGGCACCCCACCCCGGCCCGGCACCCACGCCGGGCACGACTGAGTCTGTCGCACCCGCTCGTTACCCTGCCGGCATGATCATGGACGACGCGGACGCCACCACCGTACGGTTCCTCCGGCTGATGCGGGCCACCCTGCGCGAGGAGAAGGCCGGCGAGGACACCCTGGGGCGCACGGTCGAGCTGGCCCGGGCCTGGGGCACGAGCGAGGCCGCCGACGCGCACCTGCGCGCGGCGCTGCGGCGGCTGCACGGCGAGTCCCCGGATCCCGACGACCCCCGGCAGGTGGCCGACGAGTGCGCCGGCCTCGACCCGGACGGCGTGCCGGACGCGGCCACGGCGGCGAGGGGCCGGGCGATCGGCCGGTTCGCCGCGAACGCCCGGCGGCTGCGCGAGGGCGAGATCGGCCCCGCCGAGTTCGACCGGATCGTGGGGGAGGGCCGGCAGGGCTGACGGTCGCGGGCCGGCGGCGTACGGTCGGCGGGTGCGGATCACCAAGTTCACCCACGCCTGCGTCCGGCTGGAACACGACGGTGGCGTGCTGGTCATCGACCCGGGCACGTGGAGCGAGCCGCGCGCCCTGGCCGGCGCGGACGCCGTGCTGGTCACCCACGAGCACACCGACCACGTCGACGTGCTCCGGCTGGCCGGCCTCGGCGTGCCGGTCTTCGCGCCGGAAGGCGCGGCGCTGCCCGGCCCGGTCCCGCTGCCCGTGACCCGGGTGGGCGCCGGGCAGCGGTTCACCGCCGCCGGCCTCACCGTGACCGCGCTCGGCGGCCGGCACGCCGCCATCCACGGCGGTCAGCCCGACTGCGCCAACCTGGGCTACCTCGTCGGCGACGACGTCTACCACCCGGGCGACTCGCTGCACCCGCCGGACCGGCCCGTCCGGACCCTGCTCGTCCCGGCGCAGGCGTCCTGGCTGAAGCTGACCGAGGCGATCGACTTCGCCCGCGCCGCCGGGGCGGAGCGGGTGTTCCCGATCCACGACGCCCAGCTCAACGACCGGGGGCTGGCCAGCGTGAACGGCTGGTTCGCCGAGACCGTGCCCGGCTACCGCCACCTGGCGCCGGGGGAGTCCGCCTGAGCGGCCGTCTCCATCGCCTGCCTGCCGTCCTCGGCCCGGGAACGGGCGCCCTGTCCGGTGGTCGGCCGAGTCGCCCCGGTGCCCCCGTGCCGTCCACCGACCGATTGCTATACGGTCGCGAGGTGAGGATCGAAGAGCACTGGTGGAACGGCGACACGTCCCAGCGCGGGCGCCGCGACGTGTACATCCGCACGGACGGGCAGCGCTGGGACGTGCAGGTGCAGATCGGCGGCGCCTCCGGCCGGTCCCGGGTGCAGGAATGCCCGGGCCGGGCCTCGGCGGTCATCCTCGCCGGCGCCTGGCGGGGCAACCATCCCGCCTGGCGTGAGGTGTCCGCCTGACGGCGCCGACCCGGTCGGGGCCGAGGTCGACGTCGGCGAGGGTCGACCCGTTGTGACGCCACCCGGTCGGGAGTGGGCGTTGACCCGCCCACTCCCGCCGGCGGCTGGTTACGCTCGGGTCGTCGTCGAGGTCGGGGGAGCAGCATGAGCAGCCAGACGGTCCCCACGGTGATGCCGGCGGCGTTCTTCGGGCACGGCAGCCCGATGAACGCCTTGGAGCTGAACCGGTACACGTCCGCGTGGCGCGCCTTCGGCCGGTCGGTGCCGCGACCCCGCGCGATCCTGGTGGTGTCGGCCCACTGGTACATCGGCGCCACCGCCGTCACGGCGATGCCCCGACCGAAGACGATCCACGACTTCTACGGCTTCCCGCAGGAGCTGTTCGACGTCCGCTACCCGGCGCCGGGCCTGCCCGAGCTGGCCGAGGAGATCAGCGACGTCGTCCACCCCACCTGGGTCGGCGCGGACGTCGACTCCTGGGGCATCGACCACGGCACCTGGTCGGTGCTCACCCACGCCTTTCCCGACGCCGACATCCCCGTCGTCCAGTTGAGCATCAACGCGTTCAAGGGCCTGGACTACCACCTGGATCTGGGTGCGAGGTTGGCGCCGCTGCGCGAGCGCGGCGTACTCGTCGTGGCCAGCGGCAACGTGGTGCACAACCTCGGCGGGGTGGATCCGCGAATGGTCGACGAGGGCTTCGACTGGGCGCACCGGTTCGACGAGGCGGCGAGGGAGGTCATGCTCGGCGAGCCGACCGAGGCGCCCGCGCTCGACGCCCACCGCGACTTCGGCCTGGCCGTGCCGACGCCGGACCACTTCATCCCGCTGCTCTACCTGGCCGGCCTGGCCGGGGCCGCCGGCAACGGCTCGGAGGTGCTGGTGGACGGGTACGCGTACGGGTCGCTGTCGATGACCGCGTACACCGTCGGGCTGGCCTGCCAGGGGCCGGGCCCGGCGGCCGGCGCGCCGCTGCTCCCGGCCGACGTGCCCCCCGACTCCTCGAACATCTGACCATCCGGCCTCAGCCGGTCGGGTCCTCCCTCATGACTCGGCGCGGGCCAGCAGCAGCCCGAGCGCCACGAACGAGCCGGCGAAGCCTCGGCGCAGCCAGCGGGTCACCGCCGGCCGGGCCAGCACCCGGTCGCGCACGGTGCCGGCGAGCACCCCGTACGCGCCGAACACCACGAAGGTGAGCAGCATGAACACCGCCCCCAGCCCCAGCATCCGGGCCACCTGGTCCGGCTCGTCGGGGCGGACGAACTGCGGCAGGAACGCGACGAAGAAGATGGTCAACTTCGGGTTGAGCAGGTTCGACAGGACCGCCACCCCGACCACCCGGGCGGGCGACGGCGCGGGCTCCGCCGCCGCGACCGTGAACCCGCTGCGGTCCCGCCACGTCGCCCAGGCCAGGTAGAGGAGATAGGCCACCCCGACGTACTTGAGCACCTGGAACGCCGCGGCGCTGGAGTGCAGCAGCGCGGCCAGGCCGGTGACCGCCGCCGCGAGGTGCGGGGCGACGCCCAGGGTGCAACCGGCGGCGGCGAGCAGTCCCGCGCGAGGGCCGCGGGTCAGCCCGGCGGCGAGCGTGTAGAGCGCCCCGGTGCCGGGGGTGGCGACCACCACGAGCGAGGTGAGCAGGAACGCGAGGGTCATCGTCGTCCTTTCCGAGCAGTGGGCGGGGTGGTGACGTCCTCCACTCTGCTGCCAGGATGGTCCGATGAGCAGGGCCAAATCACGCCCGTCCGAGGGGTCCATAACGGCAGGGTCGGACTTCCTGCACCTCGACATCGCCGCCGCGCCGCCCGGCCGTCGCGCCGACTGGCTCGCCGAGCAGCTCCGGCGGGCCATCGCCGACGGGCGCCTCCCCGTCGGCGGTCGACTTCCCGCCACCCGGGTGCTCGCCGCCGACCTCGGCGTCTCGCGGGGCGTCGTCGTGGAGGCGTACCAGCGGATGGTGGAGGACGGCCACGTCGCCGGGCGCGGGCGGGCCGGCACCGTGGTCGTCGCCGCCCCGGCCGCCCCACCCGCGCCGCCGGCCCCGGCCGCCGCGCAGACACCGGCCACCCTCTTCCCTCCCGCCCCGGGCACCGACATCTTCGACGCCGTACGCACGGCGCCCGCGCGGATCGACCTGACGCCCGGCGTACCCGATCTGGCGGCGTTTCCGCGGGCGGACTGGCTGCGCGCCGAACGGGCCGTGTTGCGGCACCTGGCGGCGTCGGACTTCGGCTACGGCGACCCGCGCGGCGCACCCGCACTGCGGCGGGCCGTCGCCGTCTGGCTCGCCCGCAGCCGGGGCATCGCCGTCGACCCCGCCGAGGTGATCGTCACGACGGGCGTCTCCCAGGCGCTGGGGCTGCTCGCCCAGGCGCTGCGCCCCGACGGGATCGACACCGTCGCCGTCGAGGACCCGGGCTCGCTCGGCGTGCGGCAACACCTGAACAACTGGCGGGTCGCCACCCCGCCGGTCGCGGTCGACGCCGCCGGACTGCGGGTCGACGAGCTGGCCGCCAGCGGCGCTCCGGCGGTGATGATCACCCCGGCCCACCAGTTCCCGACCGGCGTGGTGCTCGGCGGCGACCGCCGCCGCCAGCTCGCGGCGTGGGCCCGGGCCGGCGGCCTGGTCGTCGAGGACGACTACGACGCCGAGCACCGCTACGACCGGCCGCCGGTGCCCGCCCTGCGCGCCGTGCTGCCCGACCACGTCTGCTACGCCGGCAGCGTGTCGAAGCTGCTCGCGCCCGCCCTGCGGATCGGCTGGCTGCTGGTGCCGCCGCGCCACCGGGACGCGGTGGTCGACGCCAAGCGCAACGCCGACCTGGGCAACGCGGTGCTGCCGCAACTGGTGCTGGCCGAGCTGATGACCTCGGGTGCGCTGGAGCGGCAGCTGCGGCTGCTGCGTCGACGGCACGTCCGGCGGCGCGACGCGATGGTGGCCGCCGTCGCCCGGCACCTGCCGGGCGCGACGGTGCACGGGGCGGCGGCCGGGCTGCACCTGACGGTCACGCTGCCCGGCGCGGTGGCCGACACGGAGGTGGCGTCGGCCGCGTTGGAGCGTGGGGTGAAGGTGCAGCCGCTGTCGTGGCACTGCCAGCGTCCCCACCCGCCGGGGCTGGTCCTCGGGTACGCGGCCAACACGGCCTCGGCCATCGGGGAGGGGGTCGGGATGATCGCCGCGGCCCTGGGTGCCGGCCGGAACTGACCGACACCGGCAGCGAGCGGACGTGCCCGGCAGGGCGGCCGCCCGCCGACCGGAGAAGACCCGCCGTGTGCGGACCCGCACCGCCGTGGGCCCTGACGCGGTGGCCGCAGGGAGTTTGTTCGGTGCCCGCGCGGGGACACGTCCCTGCCACCGCCACGCGCGAGGAGGAGTAGGCGTGCGTTCCTCAGCCGGCCTCGACGCCGTTTCCGGCCCACGCGGGTCATGACGTCGCCGTGTCCGCCCGACGGGTGAAGGGAGCGCGGCGTCTCCGTTCGGTGACCGAGCAGTCCCGGGTCGCCACGGAGGAGCTCTTCCTCGACGTGGTGTTCGTCTTCGCGTTCATCCAGGTGACCACCCTAATGACGGCGGAGGCGGGCGAGCTCGGCGTGCTGCACGGCCTGCTCGTTCTCACCATCCTGTGGTGGTCCTGGTCATTGTTCGCCTGGCTCGGCAACCGGGCCCAGGCGAGCTACGGCATGTCTCGGCTGGTGATCCTCTCCGTCACACCGATCATGTTCGTGCTGACGGTGACGATCAGCGAGGCCTTCACCGACGTTCCCGGCGGCACGGACACGTCGCTGGCGTTCGTGGTCTGCTTCGCCGCCGTGCGGGTGCTCTACCTGGCGCTGCGGATCTACGCGACCCCCGGACTGCGCCGCGTCGACCTCGCCGCGCTCACCGTGCCGATGGTCGTCGCGGTCACCCTGCTGCTGGCTGCGGCGCTGCTTCCCCGATCGGCTCTCGGCTCCGACCAGGCAAAGGCTGGGCAGGTCGTCCTCTGGCTGCTGGCGGTCATCGTCGACTACGGGGCAGGGCAGGCGCTCCGGGTCCCCGAACGCCAGATCTTCTCCGCCCGGCACTGGGCCGAGCGGCACAACCTGATCATGATCGTGGCGCTCGGCGAGGTGCTGGTGTCGGTCGGCATCGCCGGCGGCAGCGTACCGGGCTCACCGGGTCTGCTCACCGCCTCCGCGCTCGCCGTGGTGGTCGCCGGCGCCCTCGAATGGATCTACTTCGACCTGTCCGCCCTCATCGGCGAACGTGCGCTGCGGGACGCGGACCAGGCCCGCCGGGTGGTCCTCGCCAGAGACGGCTACACCTTCCTGCACCTGCCGATGATCGCCGGGATCATCCTGCTCGCGCTCGGGCTGAAGCACGTGCCGTCGCTGGTCGGCGACGCCCACGCCTACCGGCGGGGTGACCCTCTCGACAGTCTGGGTCTCTACGCCATGTACGGCGGGGTGGCGCTGTTCATGCTCGCGCACGCCGCGTTCCAGTGGCGACTGAGCCGCGCCGTCCGCGGCCTCGTGTGGCCGCGGGTCTTCGCGGCGATCCTGCTGGTGGCGCTGATCCCGGTCGTTGCCCGACGGTCGGCACTCGCGGCGCTGGCGTGGCTGAGCGTGATCTGCGTCGTCACGGCGGTGATCGAGTTCATCCTGTCCCGTCCCGAGCGGCGGCGGCTCCGCGCGGCGCTGTCGGAGGAAGAGGAGTGCCCGGCGCAGTGAACCGGCCACCCGACCGTGTGGCGGGAGCGCGATGGGCGTCCCGCGCCGCTACGCAAGGTCACTGTCGCCGCCGAGGTTGGCGACCATCGGGCGCAGGACGTTCAGGGCCGCGACGCGGCGTCGATGCCGTCGTGCATCCGCTCGTGGACCTTGGGGTTGAGGTCCTCCTCGGCGAGGGCGGCGCGGAGCCTGCCGACGATGATCTCGTTGGCAGCGCCGCTCCAGTACCCGGTGGTCTGGGCGGCGAGCACGTCCTGCGGGTACTCCTTGATCCATGCCGCGACCGTAGGACCTCAAGGGGGGGTGTGAGGTCAAGATCGTGGTCCGGCGCCGGTGGGGCCCTCCCGTCGGTGAGCGGGAGGGGCCACCGGACCGTCATTCGTCGCAGCCGACGCCGTCGCCGTCCCGGTCCAGGTCGTAGATGTCGCTGCCGACCACCCACACCGGTCCCTCGACGTACGCGGGCCCGTTTCCGCTACCGCCGGCGCAGTCGACATCGCTGGCGACGGGTACACAGGCGCCTGCGTAGTTGGGGTCGCACCGTTGCGTCTTCTTCGTTCCCACGGCGACGACCTGCGTGACCGGCGCTCTGGTGACAGCGGACCGCACCAGCTTCCGGTCGGTCTGGACGCCGTCGGTCACGGTCACCTCGTAGGTGAGGGTCCTGATTCCCGCGACACCGCGAGTCCGCACCTTCCGGGTGCCCTCCGGGATGCTGGAGTCCTTGACCGTCCTGGTCTGATAAGGAATCTTCTGGGTCTGCGTGACGGTGCGGATTTCGACGACCGGCGACGCCTCCACCGTGGGCGTCGGCTCTGCCGGTGTTGCCTCCGTCGGCGTCGGCCCTGCCGGGGCGGTGATGTCTGCCGCTCCTGCCGTGGAGGCGTCCGCACCCGGTGTCTTCGGCTGTTCCTGGGTGGCGACGGCCCCCGGCCGCTCCGTGCCCGGAGGCGGATCGGTCGTCGCTCCGATCGCGACGCCCCCGCAGCAGCACAGCACCAGTAGGCCGGTGGCCGCGAGCGCGATCTGCGCCCTGCCGGGCAACCTGCGCCACCACGACCGTCGGTCCTGCTGCGCGAACTGAGCCGTCGGGGGAGGAGGGACTCGGGCGTACGCGGCGGTCGGGGGCTCGAAGGGTGGGGGTGGCGGCACCCGGCTCTGCCAGGGGTCCTGCGGTGGCTGATATGTCACGCTCTAAAGTGTGCTTGCATCATCAACAATTGCCGCCGGCCAAGCGGCCAATGTCCGTATCGGCGCCGGACGGATCGTCACGACGGTAGGTCGTCGATGAGGGGCTGGCCGTGCACGTGCCCGTCAGGTGACCGGAGGAGGGCCGACCCGGTTGGTTCGACGTGGGCGGGCGCCGGTACCGGTGCCCGACGTCGTGCGTCATCCTGACGGCATGGCCGACGCGAACGCCCCGGAACCGCTCACGCTCCACGTGTACTGCCGGCTCACGGTTGCCGTGACCGACCCGCGAGTGCTCACCGAACACGCGGTGGCCGAGCTGCGGGCGGCGGACATCGACTGGTCGGCGGAGGAGGACGACCTCGACGCGGCAGCGGCGGAGCTGCGTGCCGACGTCGCGGTGTCGCTGGCGTCGGTGGTGGACATCGGCCGGCTGGTCGACGGACTACCGGGCGTGGCGGCCAGGGGCGGACTCTGCTGGGCCGAGGCCGGAGCACCTCGGGAACCGAACTGGCCCGGTTCCCCGGGCTCGCAATGACGGCGGCGACGGCATCCGGCTGTACGACAACCCCGGCGGTGAGCCGATCCGCCTCCACGGGGTCGGCGATGGCGACCCCACGTCGGTGGCGGTGCCGTCGGTCGGGGTGGGTGGGAGGTGCGGGTGCGAGCTGTGGACGGCCGACACCCCGGCGCCGCCCGAGGTGTCGACGCCGCTCATGTCCGATGTGGTCGGTGTCACGCTAGCGTCTGCGCACGCCGACACCACCGCCACCGCTCCCGGACAGGAGAGCGCCATGCCCACACCGCTCAAGGCCGCCACCGCCCTCGTCACCGCGCTGTTGCTCGTCCTCACCGCGGCGGCCCCCGCCCAGGCCGCCACCCCGTACACCAAGACGCCCGTCTCCGGGTCGCTGCGCGCCTACAACGTCTCCGGCGTGTACGTCGCGGGTGTCTCCTCCGGTGGCTACATGGCCACCCAGCTCCACGTCGCCTACTCGTCGCGGATCCGGGGTGCCGCTATCTTCGCCGCCGGGCCGTACTACTGCGCGCAGAACAACGTCGTCCAGGCGCTCAACGGCTGCGGCGACAACCTGTACCCGACGAACGTGACCGCCCTGCAGACCTACACCCGGACGTGGGCCACCTACGGCTGGGTCGACCCGGTCGGCAACCTCTCCGGCGATCCCGTGTACGTCTTCCACGGCAACAACGACGGCGTCGTCAAGAAGTCCGTCACCGACGACCTGGTCCGCTACTACCAGCACTTCGGCGCCAACGTGCAGTACGACAGCGCCTCGTCGGCCGGTCACGCCTGGGTCACCCCGTACGGGACGCTGGGGTGCACCGCCACCGCCTCGCCCTTCCTGAACGACTGCGGCACCGACCCCCAGAACGCCCTGCTGCGCAAGCTGCTCGGCACCGTGCAGGCGCCGAACACGGGCCCGCTCGGTGGCACGCTCATCCGGTTCAGCCAGAACACCCACGCGGTCAACGGTTGGGCCAACGGCCTGAGCATGGACGCCAACGGGTTCGCCTACGTCCCGGCGTCCTGCGCCGCCGGGCAGTCGTGCCGGCTGCTGGTCGCCCTGCACGGCTGCCTCCAGGGCTACGGCGCGGTCGGCACCGCCTTCGTCGACCGGGCGAACCTCAACCAGTACGCCGACACCAACAACCTGATCGTGCTCTACCCGCAGGCGCGGGCCACCGCCGGCACCAACCCGAACGGGTGCTGGGACTGGTGGGGCTACCTCGGCGCGACCAACTATCCGATCAAGGGCGGCGCCCAGGTGGAGACCATCATGAACATGGTCCGCCGGCTGGACGGCTGAGCCGCCCCGCACACGCCTGAGCGGGAGCCTCGCACCGGGCTCCCGCTCAGGCCGGCTCGTCGGCGGGTGCGTCGCTGCCCACCAGGCGCGCGTCCGCGGCGGCCTGGCCGTCGGCGTCCCGCGCCTCCTCGCACACCGTGGCGGCGTCCACCCAGTGCCGCCGCGCCTCGGCGGCGTCGCCGAGGGCCGCCGCCGCGTCGCCCAGGTGCAGCAGCGTCCGCCCCAGCCCAGCCGTCGGCCGCCCGTCGCGTAGCCGCCGGCTCTCCGCCAGCAGCTCGTACGCCTGCCGTGCCTGGCCGGGCGCGGAGGCCAGCAGCGCCGCCCCCGCGTTGAGCAGCGCGGCGGCCCGGTTGGTCGGGTCGGCCACGGACTCGTACTCGCGCAGCGCCGCCCGCCACGACTGCGCCGCGTCGAGGTGCTCGCCGAGCCCGGCGTGCACGAGCACCAGGTTGGTCAGCGCCGCCGCGTAGCCCCGGGCGTCGCCGAGCGCGCGGAAGGCGTTCGCCGCCCGCACCAGGTGGTGGTGCGCGGTCTCCAGCTCGCCCCGCGCCAGCCGGGCGGCACCCATTCCGAGGTCGGTCAGCGCGTGCCCGGCCCGGTCCGCGCCGGAGCGGTGCCGCCGGGACAGCTCCAGGTGCTCCACGGCGTCGTCGAGCTGCCCCAGGTCCAGCAGCACCAGGCCGAGGTTCATCCGCGCCTGCGCGGTGCCGCGCCGGCCCCGCTCCGCCACCGCCAGGCTGAGTGCCGTCGCCGCCCCCTGCGGGTCGCCCCGGCGGCGGCGCAGCACCCCCAGCTCGTTGTGGGCCCAGCCGGCGATCTCCGGCCGGTCGTCGGCGGTGGGCGTGGCCAGCACCGTGCGGCACACCTCCTCCCACTCGCCGAGCCGCTCCGCGTGGGCGAGCCATCCGCACAGCGCCACCGCCAGCCGGAACCACCAGCGACGCACCCGCCGCGGCAGCGTCTCCGCCGCGCCCGCCGGCACCTTCACCACCGCCAGCAGCAGCTCCTGGTGCAGGTCGAACCAGCCGTACGGGTCGTCGTCGAGGGCCAGCGTGGGCTCCCGGTCCGGCGGCGAGCCGGCCACCGCGAGGCTCGCGGCGTGCCGCTCGGCGCAGCGGGCCAGGTGCCGGGTGAGCCGCGCCTGCGCGGCCACCCGCCGCCGCGCCGGCTCCGCGTGGCGCAGGTGCATCCGGGCGTACGGGGCCAGCAGCGGGCGCACCTCGTAGCGGTCGCCGGGCGCGCCGGTCACGAACCCGCCGGTGGCCAGCTCGTGCAGCAGCGCGGCCACCCGGTCCGGGCGGCGGCCGGTGAGCGCCGCGATCGTCGGCCGGTCCAGCGGCACCGGGCTGAGGGACATCAGCCGCCACAACCGCCGCGCCTCGCCGCCCAGCGCGTGGTAAGCGGTGTCCCGCCCGGTCACCAGCAGGGTCGCCGGCGACGCGGCGACGTGCTGGTGCGGGGGCGTGTCGACGGCGCGGCGCAGCGCGTCGAGCACGTCGGCGTGCCGCCAGCCGTGCTGTGCCGTACGCCGACCCAGCTCCGCCACCGTGCGGGGCTGTCGGCCGCACAGGTCGACGAGGGCGCGTACCGCCGGGTCGGTGCGCGGATCCGGGCGGTGCGGCCGGACGACGGGCGCGGCGGCGCCCGCGGCGGCGAAGAGCTCGACCGCGTCGTCGGCGTCCGGCTCGGCGAGGCCGTGCGCCACCACCCCCTCCAGGGCGTCGAGCGCGGGCGTGCCGACCAGCAGCAGCCGGCAGGCCCGCGCGGTCGGCGGCAGCAGCGGCCGGACCTGGCCGGGGTCGTCCACGTTGTCCAGCACGACCAGGATCTGTCGGCCGTCGAGCTGCCCGCTCAGCTCGTCGGCGGCGTCGGCGAGGTCGTCGGCGTGGCCCGACGCCGGCGGCCGGGTGCCCAGGATCCGGGCCAGCGCGGTGAGCACCTGCCGCGCGCCGTGCGGCCGGCCGCCCCGCCGCAGGTCCAGGTAGTACTGGCCGTCGGGGAAGTCCTCCCGGCACAGGTTGGCGGCCTGGATCGCGCAGGACGAGGTGCCGACGGCCCGCCGGCCGACCACCGCGACCGCGTGCTCCTTCGTCAGCAGGTCGATGATCGCGTCGACGTGCCCGGCCCGCCCGGTGAAACCCGCCGGCCAGGGCAGGGTGGGCGCACCGACGGCGGGCGGGGCGTCGGGGCCCTCCTGCGTCGCGGCCTGCTGGCGCTGGCGCCGCCACTCCACGATCACGGCGGCGGCGAGGCCGAGCACGATCACCCCGGCGCTCGCGGAACCGAGCTGGGCGACCGACAGCTCGGAGAGCAGGTTGCCCGTGACGTTGCCGAGCACCGCGCTGACCGTCCCGCCGACCACGCCACCGATCGCCAGCAGCAGGCTCAGCCGCCGCGCCCGGCGGGAGCGGCCGGCAGGCCCCTGCCCGCTCACCGGACGCCCCCGGCGACCAGGCCGGCGACGAGCTGGCGGCGGGCCAACACCACCAGCAGCACCGGCAGGATCGAGGCGATCACCGAGCCGGCGGCGAGCGCGCCGCTGTTGGCGACGAAGCCGCGGGTCTGGCCGGCGAGGAACAGCCCCAGCGGCACCGCGCCCGGGCCGCTGAACAGCAGGCCCACCACCAGGTCGTTCCACACCTGCACGAACTCCAGCACGGCGACGGCGACGACGGCCGGGCGGTTGTGCCGGGCGAGCAGCCGCAGCGTGCCCCACCAGTGCCGCCCGCCCACCCGGGCCGCCCGCACCTGCTCGGCGGGCAGGTCGGCGAAGGCGTTGCGCAGCACCAGCACGGCGAACGGCACGCCCAGCGCGACGTGCACCAGCGCCAGGCCGCGCGCCGTGCCCGAGGACAGCGCCACCCCGAGCACCTCGTTGACGGGCCCCGCGATCACCTGCACCGGCACGATGCTGGCGGCCATCAGCAGCAGGCCCGTGCCCTGGGCGGCCGGCCCCGTCAGCCAGGCGAGGGGGTACGCGGCGAGCAGCGCGACGCCCAGCACCGCGGCGGTCACCACCGTCGCCAGCACCAGCGTGAAGCCCAGCGTGCGCCACAGCTCGACGCCGGTGAGCAACTCCCGGTAGGAGGCGAGGCTCGGCGGTCTCGACCACCAGCCCTCACCCGCGGCGTCCACCGTTCCGTGCAGCGACGTGGCGAGCAGCACCCCGAGCGGCACCAGCCAGGCGACCGCCGCGCCCGCGACCAGCAGCCGGGTCGACCGGCGTGGTGCCGGCGCCGCCGGGTCGGGCCCGACGGGCGCCGGGTCCCGGGGCGGAGGCCAGGCCTGCCGCACGAACAGCGCCGCGACCAGCACCCCGGCGGCCACCGCCACCAGCCAGACGACGCCGAGCGCGGCGCCCTCGCCGGTGGTGGCGCCGTTGGAGGTCTGCCAGACCCGCAGCGCCAGCACCGACGCCTCGTCGCGCACCGAGCCGGGCGCCAGCACCAGGATCAGGTCGAACGTGCGGGTGGTGCCGAGCGCCACCAGGGTGAAGACCACCGCGACCGTACGCAGCAGCAGCGGTCGCCACTGCGCGTCCCAGAGCACGTCGCGGCGGTTGCCGCCGTACGCGCGGACCGCGTCGGCGAGGCTCGACGGCACCGCGTCGAGGGCGGCCCGGAACACCAGCACGGCCAGCCCGACCCAGGCCCACACGAACGCCGACATCAGCGCCACCGTGACCAGGCCGGGGCCGAGCAGGTGCGGCGCGTCCGCCGCCGACCGGCCGGTCAGCTTCGCGGCGACCAGGGTGGCCAGCCCGCGCTCCGGGTCCGGGTCGTACATGAGCCGGAACGTGACCCCGGTGACCACCAGCGGCAGCGCGGTCGGCACCACCAGGATCAGCCGGACCAGCCCGCCCTCCTGGGAGCGGCGGGAGGCGGCGGCGAGCAGGTAGCCCAGGACGGTCACCACGGCCGGCACGACCAGCGCCCAGAGCACCGTGCGACCCACCACCGCGCCGGTGCCGGGCGCGGCCAGCGCGGTGCGGTAGTGCTCCGCGCCGACCCACCGGCCGTCGGTGGTGACGCTGGCGTGCAGCGTACGCAGCACCGGCCACGCCACCAGCCCGCCGAGCAGCAGCAGGGCGGGCAGCAGCAGCGTCGAGGTGGCCCCCGCCGCCGGGTAGGCCCGCCCGCGCCGGGGCGGCCCGACGTCGTCGAGGACCGCCGGCTCGCCGAGCACCCGGCTCATCGGCCCCTCCCCGCGGAGCGGGCCGCCGTGGCCAGTTGACCGGTGGCCCGCCGGACCGCCTCGCCGACGGCGACCCCGTCGGTGACGTCGGCGAAGAAGTCCTGCATGATCCGCCAGATGCCCACCCCGTCGGAGCCGGTGAACGGGCCGGGCAGCCGGTCGGAGAGGTCGAAGCGCACCACCTCGGCCGTGCGCAGCTCGGCGGCGAGGCGGCGGCGCACGGCGTCGTGGTATTCCGCCAGCGGCACGGACACGTTGGGGGAGAGGTAGCCGCCGGCGCGCAGCCACGGCTCGAACGCCGTCCCGCCGCTGAGCCAGTGCACCAGCTCCGCGCCGCGGGCCGAGCCGGCGAAGGCCACCGCCGCGTCGCCGCCGACGATCAGCGGCTTGTCGGCCAGCCGGGCGCCGGGGAACCGGAACGTCTCCGGCCGCTCCGGGCCACGGCGGAACC
This sequence comes from Micromonospora sp. NPDC048063, assembly GCF_043202855.1. Lineage (NCBI taxonomy): Bacteria > Bacillati > Actinomycetota > Actinomycetes > Micromonosporales > Micromonosporaceae > Micromonospora > Micromonospora sp. NPDC048063. The sequence goes on from NZ_JBIDBG010000005.1 coordinate 372,656, forward strand.
GGCTGGCGACGTCGTCGACGAAGTCGGCCTCGAAGAGCATCGTGGCCCGCCGGTGGTAGACCACCTGGATCACCGACTCCTCGTACTGGGTGAGCAGGGCGCGGCGCCCGCCGCCGGGGAACGCGCCGTCGACGCGCCACAGCTCGGCGAGCCGGTCCAGCGCGACCTGCACCGGCCGGGCGCGCCAGTCGGCCTCACCGTGGGCCAGCGCCTCGTAGAAGCCGGGCGGAGCCACGTCGGCGAGGACGTTCTCGAACCAGTCGGTGAGCACCCAGCCGTCGGCCGCGCCGACGGCCAGCGGGGCGGGGCCGTCGCCGGCCCGGGCGCGGGCGCCGAGCCGCCGGGTGAGGTTGACGAGCTGGTCCCACGTGCGTGGCGGCTCGGGGAGCATCGACGGGAAGTACCAGAACAGCGACTTGTGGGCCGCCTTCACCCAGACGCCGTAACGCCGCCCGTCGGCGGAGAGCAGGTCGGCCATGCCGGGCGGGAGGGCGTAGCTGGCGGCCGGGGTGAGCTCGCGCAGCCAGCCGCGCCGGGCGTACTCCACGACCAGCCCCGACCTGGGCAGGATCGCCACGTCGGGGCTGGTGCCGGCGAGCTGGCGGGCGCGCAGGAACGCGTCGATGTCGTTGCCGGCGCTGATCACCTGCACGCCGGCGTCGTAGCCGGCCACCACCTCGCGGAACCGGGCCAGCTCCCCGCCGCTCCACACCACCGCGACCTGGACCGACGGCTCCGCCCGGGAGCAGCCGGCGACGGCGGTCGCGCCCGCCGCCGCGGCGGCCCGCAGCAGGGCACGGCGGCGCAGCCGCCCCGATGCGGTCACGCGACCACCTCGGCGGCGACCGGCACGTCGGGCAGCGCGCCCGGCTCGCGGGTGCACACCAGCACGGCCGCCCCGGGGGTGCCCGGCGGGGACAGCCGCCCGACCAGGTCGGTGAGCCGCCCGCCGCCGGCCGGCCCGGTCGGCAGGTCGATCACCAGCACCTCGGGCAGGCAGGCCACCGCCCGGGCCAGCGCCACCCGGAACCGTTGCGCCTCCGACAGCAGGTGTGGCCGCAGCTCCAGGGTCGGCGCCAGCTCCAGCCGGTCGACCACCGTCGCCGTCCAGTCGTCGGCGACCTCCCGCACCCGCTCCCGCCGGCGCTGGCCGTAGGCGATGTTGCGGCGCACGGTCAGGTGGGGCAGCAGCGCGCCGCCGGCCGGGACGTAGGCGATCCGGCGGCGCGGCGGCGGCATCCCGGTGACGTCCCGACCGCCGACCAGGACCTGACCGGCGACCGGCGCGGCCAGCCCGGCCACGACCCGGGCGACGGCGGTGCCGACCGGCGGGTCGGCCACCAGCGCGGCCGAGGCGCCCGCGGCGACGTCGAGGGTCACCGGCGCGGCGTCGGGCACGGCGACGAGTTCGCGCAGTCGTAACGTGGCCATCACCTCCGGTGACCCGGGCAGTCACCCCCAGGGTGGCACAAACCGGCGACCCGCGGTGCCCCGCCACCCTCCCCTGTGGAGTCACGGTGGGGTCATGCCACCACCTCCGGCGGCACCGGCTCCAGCGCGTCGAAGCGCAGCCCCAGGGACGGCGGGGTGAGCAGCGGCTGCCGTCGCCGCTGGGTCCACAGCACCGGCCTGCCGTCGGTGGCCCGGGCCAGCACCGCCCGCCGCTCCACCCGTACGCCGTCGGCCGGCACCGCCGCCGGTTCGAGCTGGTGGGTGGGGTGCGTCCCGCCGGCGGCCGGGTCGACCAGCAGGTCACTCTCCGCCTCGGGCAGCAGCACCGCCGTGGGACCGGACAGGTCCACCCCGCGCCCCTGCACGTACCGGCGCCGGCCGGCGACCTCCTCCACCACGTACGGGTGCCAGTGCCGGGGCACCCTCGTCATCGGCCGGTACGCGAACCCGGGCCGGCCCGAGGCGTCCAGGTGGGCCGGGGGCTCGGCCGGGGCCTCCTCGTCGCCGAGCACCCCGCGCCCGCGCAGCCGCCGCTCCACCGCCCAGACCAGGTTGGCGTCCTCGTCGGTGCCGATCACCACCTCGTCGAGCACCGGGCCGACCAGCGGTGTGGCCGCCGTGGCCCAGACCACCAGGGAACGGCTGTCCAGCCCGTCGGTGGCGAAGAGGCTCCAGTCGGCGGGCGGCGTCACCGGCCAGTCCTCGCCGAACGAGTCGTGCACCACCACCTCGTCCAGGGTGACCACGTGCCCGGCCAGACCGGGCACCGCGAAGGCGAACCAGTCGTCGGAGTGGTTGACGATCAGGTCGATCAGCAGCAGCGTCGCCAGGTGGGATCGGTCCGGCGGGTAGCCGGCGACGTCCACCGCGGCGTCCTCGATCTGCCACCATCGGGGCAGCGGCGCACCCGGGTAGCGGACCCGCCGGGGCACGGTGGTCGCCGCGTCGACCGGCACGGGCGGGTCGGGCAGCGGGCGGTCGGCGTCCACCGCGTACCAGTCGAGGTCGCCGCCGTCGTGCCGGCGCAGCGCCAGGGTCACCCCGTCGGCGGTGAAGTCGGCGTCGTAGGCCAGCTCCGCCGGATCCCACAGGTCCACCGGCTCCGGCTCCGGCGGGCGCAGCCCGGCGAACCACGCCTCGGGCAGGCCCAGCTCGCTGCGCCGCCGCCACAGCTCGCGGCCGTCCACGCCGGTGCCGTCCAGCACGTCGTACGGCACCGGCAGCGCCGCGAGCAGCAGGGCCGGGTCGGCCGGCAGGGGGATCCCGGCCGCCCCGGCGGCCGCCGCGACCGACCGGCCCGCCGCGATCCGCCGGCCGGGCGTCCACCAGTCACCCGGCTCGGACTCGACGATCGCCTCGGCGGGGGTGGTGCGCGGGTCCAGGTGCGGCTGCCCGCCCAGCGGGTCGACGGGGGTGAGCCGGGCCCGGTAGCTGACCCGCACCGGGGAGGAGGCGTCCTCGCCCTGGTGCTCGCCGAGCTGCCACTGCCGGCCGAGCAGCCAGGCCGGGTCGGCGACCTCGGCGGCGAAGCCACGGGTCAGGTCCGACCCGGTCTGGTCCGCCTCCAACCGTCGTACCGTGTCGAAGACCAGTGCCATCGCCGGTTCACCTCCGGGTCGGATCGAGCGGGACCCCCGTGGGTCCGTCGGCGGGCAGCAGCCCGGCCGGCAGCAGCCCGCGCAGGCCGGGGGTGAGGTCGGCCGGGCGGGCGACCCGGGCCCGGGCCAGCTCGCGGACGTCGGCGAGGAGTTCCACCAGGGTCTCGGGGTCGAGTGGCCGCGACAGGTCCGGCGGCACGGCCAGCAGGATCGCCTGCGGCGCCCGGGCGGCCGGGGCGTCGAAGCCGAAGGTCGCCGCCGTGGCCTGCGCCGCCTCCGGGACCACCTCGGTGAACCGGTCGAGCACGGCCACCGCGACCGGCGTCCCCGGCGGCGTGGCGGTGAGGTCCAGCGTCGCGTCGGCGTACGCGACGACCAGCCGTCGCCCGTCGGGGCCGCCGCTCTGCCACGGGTCGCCGGGCTTGTTGCTCCAGCCGGTCAGCGCCGGCCCGGCGGCGGCGGGCGTGCCGTCGGCGAGCTGGTGCGCCTCCAGCCTGGCGAGCGGCTCCCGGACGGCGGCGACCACCGGCAACCAGTCCGCGTCGAGCGCCCCGTCGCCGGTCAGCGCGGGCAACGCCGAGCGGGGCAGCCGGGCGGTCACCGCGAGCTGGCCGGTCGGGCTGACCAGCGCGGCGAGCTGCGCGACCAGGTCGTCGCGCGTCAGCTCCGCCGCCGGGGAGGGCGACCCCGGGCCGGCCGGCGCGGTGTCGGCGGCGGCGTCGAGCCGCGCGTCGAGCAGCTCCCGCACCCGGACGGCCTGCGCCACCAGCCGCCGCTGCGCGGCCTCCGCGCCCGACGCGGCCTCCGTCGGCGCCGGGTCGGGGGCGAGGCCCCAGGCGCGGGCGGCGGTGACCAGGCGGGCCAGCACCGCCGGGTCGGCGCCGCCGATGCCCCCGTCGTCCGCGGTCAGCGCCAGCTCGGCGGCGAGCCGGGCGGCCAGGGCCGCCGCCGTGTCCCGGACCCGGGCGTAGCGGGCCAGCAGGTCGGCGTGCGCGGCGGCGGGCGGGTCGGCGGAGTCCGGCCGCTCGGCCGTCGCGTCCGGGTCGGCCGGGCGGCGCCCGATCAGGGCGACCAGCCGCGCGGCGGCCTCGTAGCGGGCGACGCCGTCGCCGCCGGTCAGCGTGGCCGCGGCCGGCTCCGCGCCGAGTGCGGCGGCACCGGCGGCGACGGCGAGGTGCTCCAGGTCGGTGCGCGCCAGGGCCAGCGCGTCCGCCGGCCCGAGCCCCAACGCGTCGAGGGTGACGGTGGCGACCAGCCCACCGGCGGCTACCTCGAACGTCCAGTCGGCGCCGACCTGGGTGGCCAGGAACGCGGCGGTCGCCGGGTCGGCCAGGGCCGCCGGGGCGAGGGTGGCCCGGTCGGTCGGGTCGGCCGGCAGTGCCGCGTCGGCGACGTGCGGCAGGACGACGACCACGCCGGTGCCCACCGCCCGCCCCTCCCGGGGGGTGCGCAGCAGCCCGAGCCGCGGCGGGCGGGTCAACCCGGCGGCGGCGTCGAGCGCGGCTCCGGCCACCTCGGCCCGGCCCTCGGTGACGTGGTGCACGGCCTCGGCGACCAGCAGGTCCCCGTAGGCGTCCATGGCGACGCGCAGCCGGTCCAGGCCGGCCAGGCGGTCAGGGTCCAGCCCGAGGCCGCCCGGCGGGGCGGCCAGCACGGCCAGCCCGTCGCAGACCCGCCGCCCGGCGTGCTCGGTGCGGACGGGGAAGTCCCGGCGCAGCCGCTCCACGTCGGCCGGCGCGCCCACCACCCGCTCCACCTCGCGGCCGAGCGCCTCGGCCAGGTGCGCGCCGACCCGGACGTGTTCGGCGATCCGGTCGGCGTCGCGGACCGACCGGGACGTGAGGTCCAGGTCCCAGCGGGGCGACGGGTCGCTGACCGCCCGGTCCCGCAGCACCGTGGCGGCGAGACCCTGCCCGGCCGACGGCGCGTGGATCAGACCGGCCGCCGTGGGCCCGGGGGCGCCCGGCCGGGGCCGGTCCACCCAGCCGTACGCTCCGAGCCGGGGCTTGGCCACCTGCTGTTCCACCAGGTCGTGCAGCCGCCGGGTGGGCGGCCCCAGCAACCACGGGTCGACCCGGTACGCGGCGGTGTCGACGGTGGCGCGCAGCAGCCGTTCCAACCGGGGCGGCTCGATCTCGCCGAGCGTGAGCAGACCGTCGACCACCCGCTCGTAGGCGCGGGCCTGCGGGGTGGGCCCGTGCAGCGCGGCGGCGGGGGTGTTGGCGATCCAGCCCTGGAGCCGGCCGGCGGTGGCGGCGTCCCGGGCCACCGGCTCCGGGCCGGGCGGGGCCTCGCCGGCCAGCGCCCGCCCCACGTCGCCGATCGCCACCTGCAACGACCGGACGGCGAGCCGCAGCAGCAGGCTGTCCAGCGGGTACTCCCTGAGTAGTTCCTTCTCCAGGATCGCGCGGTTCGCGTACGCCCACGGCTGCTCCTCCGCGACCTCCAGCAGCCGCTTCAGCACGTCGGCGACGCCGGTGCCGGCGGGCAGGCCGTCCGGCGTCACGAGCGGGATCTCCAGCCGGCGGGGCGCGCCCGTGGCCCCGTAGCGGCGGTGCGGGGCCAGGCCCAGCCGCTCGGCGTCGGGGTGCCGGTGCCGCCAGGCGGCGTCCAGGTCGGACCAGGACGCGCCGTAGCCGAGCAGGAGCAGCACCAGCCACCACAGCTCCAGCGGCCAGGCCCGGCGGTGCCGGAACAGCGGCGACGTCGGCACCTGAGCGATCAGGTCGAGCAGCTCCTCGGTGGACGCCCCGACCACTGTGCCCCGCTGCTCGGCGGCGGCGGCGTACTCGGCGCGCAGGTGGCACAGCGGCTCGACCAGGCCCGCCTCGACCGGCGGGTCCTTCGGCTCGGGCACCCACCGGCGCAGCACCGTGGCCGGCAGCAGCCCGTAGGGCTGGGGGCCGACGCGCAGCGTCGGGAACGGCCCCTCGGGCAGCAACGCGCCGGGCGCCCACTCGGCGGCGGCGCCGGTCGGCAGCGCCCACACGTCCGCCCCGGCGAAACCCCACAGCGCCGGCCAGAGCCCGGCCACCGCCGCGCCCGCCCAGCGCCGGTGCGGCTCCGACGTGCCGGGCAGGGCGCCGAGCAGCCCCGGGTCGCCGGTGAGCGTGGCGGAGACCAGCCGGTCGGTGTCGGTGGGCGTACCGGTGAGCACCCCCCACCAGGCCGTCGGGTCCCCGGTGACGGGCGCGGCGGGCGCGCCGTCCACCGTGTTCGTCGCCGAGCCGGGGGCCAGCAGGGACAGCCGTCCCTCGTCGCGGTGGCTGCCGAACAGCGCGCCCGGGTCGCCGTCGCCGAGACCGGTGACGTAGAGCGCGTCGATGTCGGACGGGTCGCCGTCCAGCGGCACCTTCCCGGCCAGGCCCGCCTCGACGGCCTCGTCCCAGTTCTCCCACCACCGCCGGTCCGCCGGCGCGTCCGGGTCGGGGAAGTCGACCGCGAGCCGGCCCCGGTCGACGGTGAGGGTCAACACCTGCGCCGGCGGGCCGCCGCCGCGGGCCAGCCAGACGTGCAGCGTGTCCGGGAACTCCTCGATCCGGGGGAAGGCCGGCTCGGTGCGCAGCTCGCCCGCGCCGACCGGCCGCAGCGCGGTGGTGCCGTCGGGGGCGGTGACGACCAGCGTCCGGACCAGCCAGACCGCCCGTGCCCCGCCGACGTGGACGGTCAGCTCGCGCCAGGCCACCTCGCCGCCGCCGGCGTCGAGGTAACGCCGCACCGCGTCGACCTCGCCCGGCGACACCCGCGGGTCGTGCCGGGCGAACCAGGGCTCGTCCGGCACCACCAGCAGGCGCAGCAGGCCGGGGGAGAACCGGGTCTCGATCCGCACCGGCAGCAGCACGCCGACGACTGGTTCCGCCATCACGGTCCTTCCGGGTCGAGGTGGTCGCCGCGGATGAGCACCCGCACCGGGCGGGCGAAGCTGGTCCGCGCCCAGGTCTCCGGCACCGGGGAGGTCGAGGCGTCGTTGGCGAAGCGGTAGCCGGCCGGGGGTTCCTCGAAGACCAGCCAGTGCCGCAGCACGTCCGCCGGGTCGAACCCCTGGAAGCCGAAGAAGGTCACGTCGGTGCCGATCCGCCCCTGGAAGCTGGGCAGCACCCGGACCGCCCCGGCCGGCGGGTCCTGCCCGAAGTCGACCGTGCCGGCGTGCTCGGCGGTGACCAGGTAGACCACGGTGGCCGGATAGCGGAGGAACAGCCGCCCCCTGATCACCACGACCAGGTCCCGGCCCGAGGCGCCGGCCGGGCGGTGCGCCGGGGTCCCCAGGCCGCTGTCGTCCGGCCAGTTCCCGATGCCGGTGATGTCGTCGACGCGGGTGCCGGTGCCGGTGTCGGCCCGGCTCCAGAACACCCGCAGCGGGGTGCAGCCGGTGGCCACCGGGATGTTGCGCCACCGCAGCTCGCCGAGGAGCTGGGTGTTCAGCCCGGTCAGCAGGGCGTCGACGAAGCGGGGGTTGGTCTCCACCGCGATCACCGAGTTCTCCGGCAGCGCGCCCACCCCGGGCAGCAGCCACTCGTCGAAGGCGTCGCGCAGGTCGGCCCAGACCGGTCGGTCCAGCCCGACGCAGACCTCCGGCGGGGCGAGTGGCTGCGCCGGGTCCAGACCGTCGATGGTGGACAGCACCCGTACCCGGGCGGCGGCGTCGGGGCCGGTCGGGTCGAACGCGGCGGCCACCCCGGCGGCCAGCGCGTCCAGGTCGACCGGGCGGCACGGCGGCTCCACCGGCTCCGGCTCGGCCAGCCCGTCCAGCAGCACCGGCAGGTCGTCCTCGCCGGCCGGCTGCGGCCAGCGTTCCAGCAGCTCCCGCAGGGCGGCGGCGAGCCGCTCCAGCTCCCGCTCGGCGCGGTCGTCGACGGTCGCGGCGGCGGCCAGCAGGGCGAGGGCCTCGGCCCACGGCGCCGGTGACCCGGCGTGCGCCGCCCGGGCGAGCCGCTCCGCCACCGCGTGCGCCAGGTCGCGCAGCTTCGGGTGGGCGGCCTCGGCCAGCTCCTTCGCCCGGCCGGCGGCGGCGGGCAGGTCCACCTCCCCGGTCTCCGCCGCCCGCCGTCGGCGTTCCTCCAGGTCGTCGAGGTCGATGCCGAGGTCGTCCAGCGGGAGTCCGTCGGCGCTCGGGCGCGGCGGGCGCGGGCACCGGTTGGCGGCCTTGAGCACCTCGCCCGGCGGCACCGCGCCGGCGGCGGTCAGCGCGGTGCGCGCCGGCCCGGCGCGCAGGATCCGCCGGGCCGCGCCGGAGAACAGCCCCGCCGGCAGCGGCCGGTCCGCGGCGGTGGCGAGCGCGGCCACCGTCCCGTCCGGGGTGACCACGCGGCCCAGCGCCGGCCCGAGCAGCCAGAGCCGCTCGTACGCGTCGGCGGGCGTCCGCCGCCGCCACAGCCCGCCCGCGGCGTGCAGGCCGAGCACCAGGTCCCGGATCCGCTGCCGTGCCTCGGCGAGCGCGCCCTGGTGGGCGCGGGCCTCGGCGGCCAGTTCCTCCTGGAGGCGGATGCCCAGCTCCAGCCCGAGCCCGGCCACCCCCCGGTCCCGGGGGTCGGTGTTCAGGCTGCCGCCCCAGGTGGTCTCCTCCGGGGCACCGGCCCGCCACGCCTCGCCGTAGCGGGGTAGCCCGACGATCGGCCGGCCCCGGTCGTCCCGCGCCGGGGTGCGCAGCGCGTCCAGGTCGTCGTGGACCTCGCCGGGCAGCGCCGCGTCGGTGCCGCCGAGCGGAGCGAGCGCGCCGCGTACCGCCAGGTCGCCGGCGGTGGGCACCCGAGGGTAGTCCAGCGGTGCCCGGCCGGTCTCCGGCTCGGCGGCGCCGGGGCGCAGCGCGGCGGCCAGGTCCTCGAAGCTGCCCGCCGGGGTGGCGGTGCGGAACCGCCAGGTGTCGTAGCAGGGCACGGTGGCCGGACCGGTGCCCGTCCACCGCGGCTGCCCCGCCGGGTCGTACGCCGGCACCAGCGCCGCGACGTAGTCGGTGCCCGGGGCGAGGGGCCGCCCGGAGAGCAGCCGGGCGATCCGCCTCCCGGCGGTGTCCACCTGCAGGTGCGCCCACCGGTACGCCGTCGTGCCGGTGCCCAGCGGGTGCATCGCCTGCACGGCCGGGCTGAGCGTCACCTGGTCCCCGGCAAGGGTCAGCTCGTCGCCGTCCAGCCCGACGACCAGCACCAGCCAGGGGTGCTGCGCGCCGGTGCCGGCGGCCGGGCGGGGCGCCGGGGTGTACCGCCACGGCAGGGTGGCGTCGGCGAACTCCACGTGCGGGCAGCGGTCCGACTCGTGGTCGACGGCGCCGGGCGTCGGGTAGCGGCGGGTTATCGCCCCGGGGGCGAGGCGGACCACGTCGGCCGGGCCGGCGAGCAGGAACCGTACGGTGCCGGTGGCGGCCGTGGTGGTCGCGCCGGCGGCGTCGGTGCCGGTGAGGGTGACGGCCGTCTCGACCCGGGGCCGCCCGTCCTGCACGCCGGTGGCCAGCGCGGCGATCCGCTCCCGTGACCATCCGTGGAAGGTGAGCTGTTCGTCGGCCATCCTCGCCGCCCCTCTAGAAGCTCATCGCCGGCACGGGGTCGGTCGCCGCGACGGCGGCCCCGACGCCGCCCACGGTGGCCAGCTGGTGCGCCTGCGCCTGGGACAGCCCGGTGGTCACCGCGCCCCCGGCGCCGTGCACGGCCCAGGTCTCGTCCCGCACGCCCACCGCCGGGGTGACCGGGTCGCGTTCGGGCCGACCGGTGCGGCCGGCCGCCGCGGCGAGCAGCCACCGGGGCAGCGCGGTGGCGGTGAGCAGCACCGGCGGCGCCGGCAGCCGGATCTGCTTGACGGTGACGGTGAGCAGCGTGGACGGCCCGGCGTCGGCGCCCTCGCCGCCCAGGCGGACGCCGGCGGTGAGCCGTTCGAAGGCGCGCCGGTTCAGCGCGTCGGCGTCGGAGAGGTCGGCGAAGCCACCCGGCGCGAACCAGTCGACCTCGGTACCGGTGACCTGCGGGCCGGTGGCGGTGACCGTCTCCGGCCGGGTCAGCGGCGCGCCCTCGAAGCGTTGCAGCAGCAGGTCCAGCGGGGCGCGTTCCTGGGTCCAGACGGCCTGGCCCAGCGGCGAGACCACGGGCAGCGCGGCGGTGCGGGCCGGCTCGACGACCACGGCGGCGTCGGTCGCGCCGGTGCTGCGCAGGTTGGCCGGGTCGGCGAGTTCCCCGGCGAGCTCGGCCACGGCCGAGGCGACCGGCGTGACGGCCGGTGGCGTGGACGAGCCGAGGGTGATGGTCTCCTCGAAGGTGATCTCGAAGAACAGGATCTCCAGGGTGACCCTGCCGTGGAAGACCACCGGGCCGGGGCCGGAGATGCTGCCCGTGAGGTCCAGCCCGGCCAGCGTGCGGCTGCGCCAGCGCACCCGCACCGAGGCGTGGATGGCGAAGTCGAAGTGGAACGGCTGGAACCGGATCAGCGCGTCGAAGCCGAGGAAGCCCCGGATGTTGAACGGCCCCAGGTTGACGATGACCTCGACGGCCGCGCCGAACTGCAGCGTGTTCGTGGTGACCGCGAAGTAGCCCTCGAAGCGGAAGTAGAGCAGGTCGTCGGGCTCGCCGCGGGTCATGGCGATCCGGGTCAGGCTGGCGGGGAAGACCAGGGGCGCCGGGTTGTACGCCGGGTGGAAGCCGCCGACGGTCAGCACCACGTACGGCTCGGCGCCGTAGCTGAGCCGGAACGCCGCGCCGCCGGTCAGTTCGAGGATCTCCAGCAGGTGGCTGTCGATCAGGACCGCGTCGAAGGCGACCAGTTGCTGCGCGAAGTCGACCACGCCCAGGATGTCCAGCCGGATCTGGAGGTAGGGCCGGCCGCCGGACGGGTTCTCGATGCCCGCGCGCGCCGAGCCGAGGATCACGATCTTGCGCGGGCCGGGCAGCTCGATGAACACGCCGACGTCGAAGCGGACCAGCTCCGCCCAGGACAGTTGCAGCGTCGGCCCGACCACGATCACGCCGGGCGTGGGCGGGAAGACCGCGGCCAGGTCGGCCAGGAGCACCGGGGCGTTGCGGACCGGGTCCTCCGGGGCCAGGATCCGCCCGACGGTGCCGGAGGCCATCCGGGCACGCAGCGCGTCCACGTCGGTCTGCCGGTTCAGCGCGAGCAGCCCGCCGACGGAGGAGAGGGCGAAGCCGAAGCCGAGCTGGATCGGCGGGAAGCTGGCCCGCAGCAGGATCAGCAGCGCGTAGCCGGGCGCGCCGCCGGGCAGCCGGGTGTCGAGCAGGCCGACCGCCTCCACCCCGACCACGCCGAGCTTGAGCGCGAGGGTGCCCGAGTAGCGGGCGGCGGGCTCGTCGAAGCCGATGAAGCCGCCGCCGGTGACCGGCCCGGCGTCCACGACCATGCCGAGCCCGGTGGGCGGCAGGAAGCGGAAGGTCAGGTCGACCGGGCCGAGGTTGCCGTCGCGGACGGCCAGGTCGGTGCCGACGCCGATGCCGGCCACGCTCGCCGCGAACGGCCCGAGGTCGATGCCGCCGGTGAGGCGGACCTCCAGGGTGATGCCGGCCGCGCCGGGGCGCAGGGCCAGGTCGAGCCGGTCCAGGCGCAGCGGGCCCAGGCTCACCGCCAGGGGTACGGCGAGCACCAGGCCGGCGCCGCCGCGCAGGGTCAGCCCGTCCACCGGGTCCCAGTGCAGCCCGAGGTCGAAGTCGACCTCCAGGGTGGCCGGCAGCACGCTGGACAGGAATCCGTCGGCGCCGCCGAAGGCGATCACCAGGCGGCCCGCGGCGACCTCGGCGTCGACGATCAGCCGGGCGCTCACCCCGCCCCCGTCGGCGGCGAACGCGGCGCCGACGGCGGCCCGGACGGCGGTGGCCGTGAGCCGGGTGCCGTCGGCCTCGCCGAAGAGCACCATCGGCCCAGGCCCGGCGGGCAGCCGCTCCACCGACACGGTCAGCTCCCCGGCGACCCCGGGCGCGGGGGCCTGCGGGCGCAGCGTGGCGGGCGGTTCGACGCGCAGGGCGGCGCCGAGGTCGAGACTGCCCTGGCCACGCAGGCGTACCGCCCAGGTGTCGCCGATCGGCAGGGGGATGTCCAGCCCGCCGAAGTCGAACACGTCGAGGGTCAGCTCCAGCGGGGTGGGCGTGCCCGGGGGCAGTCCCGCCACGGCGTGCAGCCGGAACAGGAACGCGGCCAGCTCGGGCCGGCCGCCGGGCCCGTCGAGCACCACCGCCGGCACGCCGACGGCGGTCAGCCAGTCGCGCAGCCGGGCGAGCAGCAGCGCGGCGTCCAGGGTGGGCTCGCCCCAGCCGTACACCTGGCGTAGCGCGGCGGCCGGGTCGTCGAGCAGCACCCCGAGCCGGTCCAGCCGGAGCCCGCGCCGCAGGTAGGCCGGCCGGTCCCCGTCGGCGGGCACGGCGACGTTGTCGACCAGCCCGAACAAGGCGAGGGCGCGGCCGAGCGCCGGCCGACGGTCCAGCAGGTAGCTGGCGGCGGTCCAGTCGACCAGGCGTTGCGGCAGGTCGGCGAGGATCGCGGCCAGCGGCGCGCTGACCGCACCGCCCCCGGCGTACGCGGACTGCACCGCGCCGGCCAGGGCCCGGACGGCGTCGACGGCCTCGACGATCAGCGGCAGCAGGTCGCCCAGGGCGGCGGCGATCGCGGTGCTGTCGTCGTCGGCGATCGCGTCGACCAGCGCGGTGACCGCCGGCGGGAGGGCGGCGAGGGCGGTGCCGGCGGTGCCGGCGGCGGCGGCCACCGCGGGCGCGCCCGCGACCGGGCCGGGCAGCGGCAGGCCCAGCTCGGCGAAGAGGTCGACCAGTTGCCCGGCGGCCAGCCGCTCGGTGACCGGGTCGAGCAGCCGGGCCAGTTCGACGGCGAGCCGCTCGGCGGTCCCGGCCATCAGCGCCCACCCCCCGGACCGGTGCCGCCGTGCCGCCCGCCCGGCGGCCGGCCTACGGGCGTGGTCCGCCCCGGCGGTGCGCCGTCTACGGACGTGGTCCGCCCCGGCGGTGCGCCGTCTACGGACGTGGTCCGCCCCGGCGGTGGGCTGGCGGCGGATGCGGTCCGGCGCGGGACCGGCGCCCGCTCCGGCCCGAGGAACAGGCGCAGGGCGGCGACGAGCGGTCGGATCAGCCCGACCCGCACGGCCGTGCGCGCCCGGCGGTGCCGCCGCAGCAGCCGGGCCACGGCCGGGCTGAAGCTGTAGTAGACCCGGTCCAGCGCGTCGGCGGCCCGCGCGCCGCGCGGCGTGGCCCGCAGCCGCTCGTCGCGCAGGTGCCGCAGGTAGCGCACGTCCGGATGATCGGGCCGGCCCAGCGTGGCCGTGGCGATCAGGCACGGCCCGCCGCCGCCTCCGCCGGCGGCGGGCAGCGGGGATGTGGCGGCCACCTTGAGCAGTGCCGTCACCGCCGCGTGGATCTCCCGGTTGATCTTGCGGAAGTGGCCGGGCGGGTCGGCGTAGTTGCAGTGGAAGCCCTGCTCCTCGGCGTGCCCCGACTCCAGGGTGTACGCGAAGATCGGCTGCCGGTTCGGCAGCGCGAACTGCCGGCTGCACGCGTAGTCGTCGCTGCACCCGGAGTTCGGCCCGCCGCCGACGGGGAGGTAGAGGAACGCGCTCTGCCCGACCGTGTACTCGGAGTGGGCACGCTGGGTCGTGGAGGCGGGCGCGGCGGGATCGACCCCGGCCGAGCGGAGGATCTCGTCGTGCATCGCCGTGGCGATCATCCGCGCCCGCGAGCGGATCCGGTGCGGCGGGACGTCGGGGAGGTATTCCTTGTAGTCGGTCCGGCCCGGTGGCAGCGCCGGGTCCCCGGCGATCAGTCCGTCCCGGGTCCCGGCGAAGGCGGGCGCCCGCCAGTGCATCGCCGGGTCGTCGCCGTCCTCCTCCAGCCCCCAGGAGTAGAGGATGTTGCGGCCGAACATGTGCACGTCCGCGTAGTAGTGGATCGGCAGGGTGTCCAGCAGGGACTCCAGGTGGCGGGTCTCCACCTCGGAATGCGCCGACGGGCCGCGGTAGGTGTCGTCGGCCGGCGACGTGGAGGCCGGGTCGGAGCCGTACCGGGCGCGGTAGAGCGCCACGTCGTAGTAGTCCTCGAAACGCCAGATGATGTCGAAGTTGCGGTTCAGGTCGACGCCGATCTCACCGCCCGCCTGCGGGCTGCGGTTCTTGCGCCAGCCCGGCTCGCTGAGGTGGGTCAGGTCGTGCTCCCGCCCGTCGGGGTTGAGCAGCGGCAGGATGTAGAGGTCGAGCTTCGTGACGATGTCGTTGACGTCGGCCGCCGGGATCCGCCAGGCGCGGTAGCGGACCGGGGCGCCGACCAGCGGGGTGACGGTCATCGCCGGGAAGACGATGTCGGTGCCCGACGTGAACGACACCAGCAGGTTGCGGGCGAGGGTGACCAGCGCGTCGGGCGGCGCCCACTCGCGGGCGTGCACCCCGCCGACGACCAGCGCCGCCGGCCGGTTCGGGCCGCTGCCGTTGGCGATTTTTACGTAGCTGTGCGTCCGATCCCTGGCCGTCTTCGTCGGGAAGACCGTCCGGGTGCACAGCGCGGGAAAGCTGGCGGCGAGGTCGGCGAGCGCGTCCTCGATCTCCTGCGCCCGCAGCGGCGCGGTGATGGCCGGGTACGGCGGGGGCACCTCAGCGCTCCCCGGTGCTCTCCGGCGGGGCCGACGCCTCCGGTGGTGGGGCGAGGTGCTGCGCGACCTCGGCGTGGAAGGCGTCGAACTGGCCGGACGACATCATCACCCGCACCTGGGCGCCGCGCGCCTCCAGCTCGGGGATCAGCTCCTCCGGCGCGTACGCCGAGATGCGGTAGCGGTCCGCGCCCAGTGACGCGGCGCTCGGGTCGATCAGGTCGAGCCCCGCCATGCCGCGCAGCCCGCGCAGCACCTCTGCCGTGCCCTCGATCTGGATGAGCCCCACGATCGCCTCCCGGCCTGCTGACGCGGCGGTCGAAGCCTTCCCCTGCCCACTCAACGACTCCACCGACCGGCAGGCAATACGCCGAGTGGTCGAAGGATCGCCGCAGGGTGTCGGATTGCCGTCGCGGCGGGCCCGCCGCGCCGTTGTCGGGCCGCCCGGGCGCGGTTGGGAGGTCAGGAGAGTGGCGACGACACCTCGGGAGCGGGGCGCGGAGCGTAGAGGGCGGCGAGGTCGGCGGCGGTGGCGGCGAGCCGCTCGCGCAGCGCGGCCGGAGCCAGCACCTCCACGTCCGCGCCGAGCCGCAGCAGGTCGCCGTGCGCGTGGGTGAGCGACTCGATCGGGATGACGGCCGTCACCCAGCCGGCCTCGTCGGGCGGCTCGGCGGTGGCGCCGACGGACGCCACCACCAGCTCGCTCCCGATCTCCCGGAGCCGCTCCCGGCCCCGAGGGGAGAGCCGGACCGTGGCGTCGTCGCGGTGCAGGTGGGCCCGGAACCGCACCACGTGCGCCCGCCACCAGGCGGGCAGGTCGAACCCGGCCGGCCGGGCGAACCCCTCGTCCAGCGTGGTCAGCGACAGGACCTGGTTGACCCGGTAGGCGGCCGGCTCGTCCCGGCCGCGTCGGGCGGCGACCGCGTACCACCGGCCGCCCTTGAGGACCAGCCCGTAGGGCTCCAGCACCCGGTCGACCTCCCCGGCCCAGCTGCGGTATCGCACCGCGATCCGCCGCTGCCGCCAGACCGCCTCGGCCACCTCGGGCAGGTGCGGCGAGGCGTCGCCGTCGGCGTACCAGTTGGGGGTGTCCAGGTGGAACCGTTCCTGGATCCGCGCGGCCCGGTCGGCCAGCTCGGGCGGGAGCGCGGCGTGCAGCTTGAGCTGGAGCGCGGCCACCGCCGCCCCGTAACCCAGCTCCGCGGCGGGCCCGGGCAGGCCGGCGAGGAAGAGCCGCTCCGCCTCCTGCGCGGTCAGCCCGGTCAGCCGCGTACGCCAGCCCTCGACGAGCTGGTAGCCGCCGGCGTGCCCCGCCTCGCCGTAGAGCGGGATGCCGGCCGCGTGCAGCGACTCGACGTCCCGGTAGACGGTGCGGGTGGACACCTCCAGCCGCGCGGCGAGCTGCGCCGCGGTCATCCGCCCGTGGGCCTGGAGCAGCATCAGCAGGGAGAGGAGTCGACTGGCCCGCACTCCGCTGACACTAGCTGTCAGTGAAGTGTCCGTACCGTCCCGGCATGGCATTTCGCGACAAGGAACTGCGGGTGCCGGGACCTCTCACGGTCGCCGGCCGTCAACTCAAGCGCTACCACGTCGACCAGCCGGAACGGCGGATCGAGCCGGAGGTGGAGCGGGCCGCGTACGCGGTGCTGCCCCGCCTGCTGCCGGCCCGCGACGGCGACGACACCCCGTCGGCGGGCTGGGTGGTGCTGCACCGGGGCGCCGACACGGGGGCCTACCTGCTGGCGTACAGCTGGGTCTGGGACAACGTGGTCGAGGTGCGCGTCGCGGCGGCCGGCCAGCCCGCCCTGGACTGCCCGGACGACGACCCCACCCGCTTCGTCGACCTGACCCGCCCGTGGGCGGGCTGCGTCTGGGAGCTGGGCGTGCTGGAACACGAGCGGGCCGCCTGGGCCCGGCACGTGCTGGCGCCGGAGCGCCCGGACCTCGCCGGCTGGCTCGCCGACACCCGCGCCGAGGGGCCGGTGGGCCGCTGATGGGCGATTTCGACTTCCTCGTCGGCACCTGGGACGTGGCCAACCGGCGCCTGCGCGAGCGGCACGTCGGCAGCGACGACTGGGACGAGTTTCCCGGCGTCTCCGTGGCCCGGAGCTTCTTCGGCGGCGCCGGCAGCTTCGACGAGATCACCTTCCCCACCCGGGGCTTCTCCGGCGCCACCGTGCGGATCCTCGACCCGGCCGCCGGCACGTGGTCGATCTACTGGATGAACAGCCGGCACGGGGTGCTGGAGCTGCCGCCGGTGGTGGGCCGGTTCACCGACGGCGTCGGCACGTTCCTCGCCGACGACGTCGACGAGGGTCGGCCGATCCGGTGCCGGTTCGTCTGGTCGGGCGTCACCGCGACCTCCTGCCGCTGGGAGCAGGCGTTCTCCACCGACGGCGGGCGCACCTGGGAGACCAACTGGACGATGGACTTCACCCGGCGGCCGGCCGGCTGACCGCGCGGAGGCTCAGCCGGCGGCGACGCCGAGCCGGTGGGGCATCTCCCAGCCCTCCGCGAGCCGGGACGGGTGCACGTTCTGCCCGCCGCCGAAGAACTCGCAGAACTTCATGATCAGCGGGTCCCAGCGCAGCGGGTCCACGTGGCTCGTCCCGGGGATGACCAGCTCCTCCTCCACGTACGCGCGCAGCACCTCGACCTGGAAGGCGGTGGCTTGCACGTCGGCCCCGGCGAAGGGGTGGGCCGCGATCACCCGGCACTCCAACTGGACCGGGCACTCCGCGACCCGGGGTGCCCGGACCAGCTCCGAGGGCTGTGCGGTCAGCCCGGCCAGGGTGAACTTGTCCGGCTCGTACCGGTAGCCCTGGCGCAGCTTGTGCGCCGGCACGTCCGGCCGGCCCGTGGTGAGCGCGATCCGGTCGACCGCGTCGACCATCGCCGAGGACGGCAGGTTGAGCACGCACTCGCGTTCGCGCAGCAGGTTGGCGGTGGTCCGGCCACTGTCGCCGAGCCCGAGCATGGCGTGCTGCCCCAGCCACCACGCCGACGACATCGGCGCGAGATTCGCCGTGCCGTCCGGGTTGCGCGAGCTGACCAGGACCACGGGGGTTCCGAAGTAGAGCACCTTCAGGCCGGGAACCACGTGCACACGTCCGCCTTCCACCGTCGTTCGGGGCCACGGCGGCCCCGCCCACGACTCTGCGCCCGCCATCCCAGCCGATGCTGGCGGCAATCGGACGTAGCGCTCGACCACCTGCGCAGAAGCCGCGCGGCGGGGTCAGGTCGGCGGGGGAGCGGTGCCGCGGTAGATCGCGGCCAGCCAGACGTCGAGCAGCACGTCGACCACGTCCCGCTCGGCCACGGCCGGGCCGTCGCCGGCGAACGTGGCGTACCAGACGCGCTCGTTCATCGAGTTGAGCGCGATGGCCAGGTCGCGGGCCGGCACGCCGTCGGGGGCCGCGCCGCGGCGGCGCTCGGCCTCGATCGCGGTCTCGATCGCCTGCACCCAGCGTTCCAGCACGCTCGCCCACTGCCGGCGCACCTCGGCGTTGGTGCCGCGCACCTGGGCGCAGGCCAGCACCACCGCCCGGTGGGCGCCGAACGTCTCGTGGAACCGGTCGATCAGCTCCCGCCAGCGCGCCCGCGGATCCTCGGCCAGCCGCTCCAGCACGTCGCCGGCCGCGGCGTCGGCCTCCTCGGTGACCCGGTCCAGCAGCGTCAGCAGCACCGCGTCCTTGGAGGGGAAGTAGAAGTAGAAGGTGGGCCGGGAGATGCCCGCGCCCCGCGCCAGGTCGTCGACGGAGACGTCGGCGACGGCCCGCTGCCGCAGCAGCCGCTCGGCGGTGGCCAGGATGGCCGACTCGCGTTCGTCCCCCGCCGACCGCGCCCCGCGGCGTCCGCGCGCGGTGGCGCTCCCGGCTGCCGTACGGGCGGGCGTCATGGCCGCTGACTCTACACCGGATCGACACGGTGTCGACGGGACTCGACAGGGTGTTGACTGGCGTCGACGGCCGTGACTAGTGTCCGGTGTCACCTCCGCGGACGGGAGACCGAGATGGCCACCGACCACGTCGACGTGCTCGTCGTCGGTGCCGGCCTGTCCGGCGTCGGCGCCGCCTGCCACCTGCGCCGCCACTGTCCGGAGAAGACGTACGCGGTGCTGGAGGCCCGCGACGCGATCGGCGGCACCTGGGACCTGTTCCGCTACCCCGGCGTCCGCTCCGACTCCGACATGTTCACCCTCGGCTACTCGTTCAAGCCGTGGACGGACCCGAAGGCGATCGCCGACGGCGACGCCATCCGCGACTACGTCCGCCGGACCGCCCAGGAGTACGGCGTCACCGACCACATCCGCTTCCGGCACCGCGTCGTGCGCGCCGAGTGGGACAGCGGGCGGGCCCGCTGGACGGTGCACGCCCACCGCGACGACACCGCCGAGACGGTCGAGCTGACCTGCTCGTTCCTGTTCACCTGCGCGGGCTACTACCGCTACGACGCCGGCTACACCCCGCGGTTCCCCGGCACCGAGCGGTACGCGGGGCGGATCGTGCACCCGCAGCACTGGCCCGAGGACCTCGACCACGCCGGCAAGCGGGTGGTGGTGATCGGCAGTGGCGCCACGGCGGTGACCCTGGTGCCCGCGCTGGCCGAGCGCGCCGCCCACGTGACCATGCTCCAGCGCTCACCCACGTACGTCATGGCGCTGCCCTCGCGCGACGTCGTCGCCGACGCCCTGCGGCGCTGGCTGCCGGCGAAGGCCGCGTATCCGGTGGTGCGCTGGAAGAACGTCCTGCTCGCCACCGCCAACTTCCAGCTCAGCCGGCGCGCCCCCGCCCTGGTGAGGAAGCTGCTGCTGCGGGCCGCGCGGGGCCGGCTGCCGGCCGGCTTCGACGTCGACCGGCACTTCTCGCCCCGCTACGACCCGTGGGACCAGCGGCTGTGCGTGGTGCCCGACGGCGACCTGTTCACCGCGGTGAAGAGGGGCCGGGCGTCGGTGGTCACCGACACCGTCGACACCTTCACCGAGCGGGGCGTCCGGCTCTCCTCCGGCGAGGAGTTGGCGGCCGACGTCGTGGTCACCGCCACCGGGCTCAACCTGCTCGCCCTCGGCGGCATGACCCTGACCGTGGGCGGCGCCGAGGTCGACCTGGCCGGCACCGTCGCCTACAAGGGCATGATGCTCTCCGGGGTGCCGAACTTCGCGATGACCATCGGCTACACCAACGCCTCGTGGACGCTCAAGGCCGACCTGGTGGCCGCCTACGTCTGCCGGCTGCTGCGGCACCTGGACCGCACCGGCCAGCAGGTCGTCACCCCGCTGCCGCCCCCCGACGGCGAGTTGCGGCCCATAATCGACCTGACGGCCGGGTACGTGCTGCGCGGCGTCGACGCCCTGCCGAAGCAGGGCGACCGGGCGCCGTGGCGGCTGTACCAGAACTACCCCCGGGACGTGCTGCTGATGCGGCACGGCCGACTCACCGACTCCGGCGTGCGGTTCTCCCCCGCCGGCACACCGGAAAGGAGGACCGTCCGTGCGTAGGTTCGTCTTCACGGGCGGCACGGCAGTCGTCACGGGCGCCGCCAGCGGGATCGGCGAGGCCCTCGCCCACGGGCTGGCCCGCCGGGGCAGCGACCTGGTGCTGCTCGACCGCGACGCCGGGCGGCTCGACGCCGTGGCCGCGGCCGTCCGCGCCGCGCACCCCGACCGGCAGGTCACCACCTACCTGGTCGACCTGGCGGACGCCGCCGCGACGGCGCGGGTGGCCGAGGAGGTCCGGCAGCGGCATCCGGCGATCCGGCTGCTGGTCAACAACGCCGGGGTGGCGCTGGGCGGCCGGTTCGACCAGGTGACCCTCGACGAGTTCGGCTGGGTCGTCAACGTCAACTTCCGGGCCGTGGTGCAGCTGACCCACGCCCTGCTGCCCACGCTGCGGGCGGAGCCCGGCGCGCACCTGGTCAACGTCTCCAGCATCTTCGGGGTCATCGCCCCGGCCGGGCAGGCCGCCTACTCGGCCAGCAAGTTCGCCGTCCGCGGCTTCACCGAGGCGCTGCGCCACGAGCTGGCCGACGACGGGATCGGGGTGACCTCCGTGCACCCGGGCGGCATCCGCACCCGGATCGCGCAGAACGCCCGGGTGGGCAGCGGCGTCTCCGCCGAGGAGTTCGAGACGGGCCGCCGGCAGTTCGAGCGGTTGCTCACCATCGACCCCGCCAAGGCCGCCGAGGTGGTCCTGCGCGGGGTGGAACGCCGCCGGGGCCGGGTGCTGATCGGCTGGTCGGCGAAGCTGCCCGACCTGCTGGCCCGGGTGGCGCCGGCGTCGTACCACCGGGTCCTGGCGTTCGGGCTCGACCGGGTGGCGGCCGGTCCCGCACGCCGCGCCACGACCACGCCGTCCGTCCCGGCGCCACGGCGACCCGAGTCGGCCCCCGCGGCCGACCCGGCCGGGGAGCCGGCGTGACCGCCCCGGCCGCGCGCCGGCCCCGGCACGTCATCGTCGACGGCCGGCGGGTGTGCCACCGCGTCGACGGCGACGGGCCCCCGGTGGTGCTGCTGCACGGCATCGGCCGCACCCTGCGCGACTTCACCGAGCTGCACGAGCTGCTCGCCGACCGGTTCCGGGTGCACAGCGTCGACCTGCCCGGCTGCGGCGGCTCGCTGCCGATGGCCCAGCCCTGCACCCTGCCGGCGCTCGCCGGGTTCGTCGGCCGCTACCTCGACGCCGTCGGCGTCGACCGGCCCGCGCACGTGGTCGGCAACTCCCTGGGCGGTGCGATCGCCATGCGCCTCGCGGCGTCCGAGCCGGCCAGGGTGGCCAGCCTGACGCTGGTGAACAGCGCCGGCTTCGGTCGGGAGGTGACCATCGCGCTGCGCCTGCTCGCGCTGCGCCCGCTGGGCCGGCTGCTGCTGCGGCCCAGTCGGTGGGCCGCCCGCCGCGCCGAGCTGTCCCTGTTCCACGACCCGGCCTTCGCCACCGCCGAACGCGTCGCGTACGCCCTGGAGGTCGCCCGCCTGCCGTACGCGGCCCGGGTGATGCTGGAGACCGCCCACCACCTCGGCACGTTCCGGGGCGTGAGCGCGCAGTGGCGGGAGGAACTGCTGTCGGAGGTGGAGCGGCTGGACATCCCCACCTTCGTCGTCTGGGGCGACCGGGACCTGATCCTCCCGGCGTCGCACCTCGACGCCGCCCGGGCGCGGCTGCCCGGAGCCCGCACCCACCTGTTCCGGAACTGCGGGCACATGCCGCAGATCGAGTGCGCCGAGGAGTTCCACCGCCTGCTCGTCGACTTCTGGTCCACGGCGGGAACGGACGCCGCCCCGGCGCCCGCCGGCGCCGTCCCGCCCGACGACGCTGCTCCGCCCGACGCTGCTCCGTCCGGCGGCGGCGCGCCGCCCGGGGGCGTCGCCCCGCCCGCCGTGGATCGACCGGTGGTCGCGGAGGCAGGCTGACGTCCAACCGGTCCCGTCCCGTCCGGCATCGGTGCGCTCCCGGGCCGAGGCCGACCCCCGACCGGGCGTCCCCGCGCTCGGCCGCGAGGTGGGTTCGTCGAGCGCGCCGGGCCGGCGGGGTGAGCGGAGGGCCCGGCGGGGAAAGCGGGTGGGATGTCCGACGTGACCCTCCTCCTCGGCGGCGACGTGATGACCGGCCGAGGCGTGGACGCGATCCTGCCCGCACCGGGCCCGCCCGAGCTGCGCGAACCCGCCGTCCGGGACGCCCGCGACTACGTCGGCCTGGCCGAGGCCGCCGCCGGCCCGGTCCCGCGCCCGGCGCCGCCGGCCTGGCCGTGGGGCGAGGCGCTTGACCTGCTCGACGCGCTGCGGCCGGACGTGCGGGTGGTCAACCTGGAGACGGCGGTGACGGGCCGGGGCGCACACGCCCCGGCCAAGGCGATCCACTACCGGATGCACCCGGCGAACCTGCCCTGCCTGACCGCGGCCCGGCTCGACGTCTGCGCGCTGGCCAACAACCACATCCTCGACTTCGGCGCGGTCGGCCTCACCGACACCCTCGACGCGCTGGCCGGCACGGGCATCGCCACCGCCGGCGCCGGCCGGGACGAGGCGTCGGCCTGGGCGCCCGCCCGGGTGCCGCTCGCCGCGGGCCGCCGCCTGCTGGTCTGGTCGGTGGCCGCCCCGTCCAGCGGCGTGCCCCCGCCCTGGGCGGCCACCGCCGACGCGCCCGGGGTGGCGTACCTGCCCGAGGTCTCCGCCGCGTCGGCCGACGCGCTGGCCGGCCGGATCGCCGCCGTGGCGGGGCCGGGGGACCGGGTGCTGGTCTCCGTGCACTGGGGCTCCAACTGGGGGTACGACGTGCCGCCCGAGCACGCCGACTTCGCCCACCGGCTGGTCGACGCGGGGGTGGACGTGGTGCACGGCCACTCGTCGCACCACCCGCGCCCGGTCGAGGTGTACCACGACCGGCTGGTCCTCTACGGCTGCGGCGACCTGGTCGACGACTACGAGGGGATCGGCGGGCAGGAGGCGTACCGGCCGGAGCTGCGGCTGCTCTGGCTGCCCACCCTCGACGCGGCGACCGGGGCGCTGCGTCGGCTGCGGGCGGCCCCGGTGCGGATGCGCCGGATGCGGTTGGAGCGGGCCGCGCCCGGGGACGCCCGTTGGCTCGCGGACCTGCTGGGCGGCTTCGGCCCGCCGTTCGCCTCCGGGTTCGACGTGGACCCCGACGGGCTGCTGGCCCTCCAGCCGCGCTGACGGCCCGCCCGACGGGGGCCCGCGCCGACGGCCCGGCCTGGCGGTCTCCCCGCGTCGACGGTCGCCGTCCTGGCCGTGGCCCGCGCCGGCCGTGGCGTGCGCCACCCCGAGGACGGGGCGATCGGTCGCGTCGACGCCAGGGGCGCATCATAGATACATGACGCATCCCTCCCCGTCCCGTCGGGTCGCCGCGCCGTCGGCCGCCGAACGCGCCTACCGCCACCTCAAGCGGGCGATCCTGGAGCAGATCCACCCGGGCGGTTCGCTGGTCAGCGAGGGGGAGATCGCCGAGGCCGCCGGCGTGTCCCGCACGCCGGTCCGGGAGGCGCTGCTGCGCCTGGAGGCCGAGGGGCTGGTCAAGCTCTACCCCAAGCGGGGCGCGCTGATCCGCCCGGTCTCGGCCCGGGAGATCACCGACGTGATCGAGGCGCGGCGACTGGTCGAGCTGCACGCCGCCGAGCGGATCTGGCCCCGCCGGGCGGCGCTGCGGGAGGGGCTCGCCGCCCGGCTGGCCGAGATGCGCGCCGCGCACGCCGCCGGCGACGTGACCGCGCTGATGGAGGCCGACCGCGCCTTCCACGCCATCGTGGTCGACGCGGCCGGCAACGAGATCCTCGCCGAGCTGTACCAGCGGCTGCGCGACCGGCAGCTGCGGATGGGGGAGGCCAGCTTCCGGCTCTCGCCCGGCTGGGCCGAGACGGCACTGGCCGAGCACGCCGCCCAGCTCGCCGCGCTCGACTCCGACGACCCCGGGCCCTGGCTCGCCGCCGTCGCCGCGCACATCGACAAGGCCGCGGACGTGCTGCGGGCGCTGCCGTGACCGTCCTGACCACCCCGGCGCCCGCGCCGGTCGCGCCGCGCCGTGCCGCCGCGCTGGTCTGGGGCGTGGCGGTGAGCGCGTACGTGGCCGCGGTGTTCCACCGCAGCTCGCTGGGTGTCACCGGGGTCGACGCGGCGCACCGCTTCGAGATCAACTCCTCGGTGCTGGCCACCTTCTCCGTCGCCCAGCTCGCCGTGTACGCGCTGATGCAGGTGCCGGTCGGCGTGCTGCTCGACCGGTTCGGCTCCCGGCGGCTGCTCATCGCCGGCGGCGCGCTGATGGTCGCCGGGCAGGTCTGCTTCGCCCTCGCCACGGACGTGCGCCTCGCCGTGGCCGCCCGCGTCCTGGTCGGGCTCGGCGACGCGATGACCTTCATCAGCGTGCTGCGGATCGTGGCGTTCTGGTTCCCGGGGCGACGCAACCCGATGATGACCCAGCTCACCGGGACGCTCGGGCAGCTCGGGGCGATCCTCGGCGCCGTACCGCTGGTGGCGCTGCTGCACCGGGCCGGCTGGACTCCCGCCTTCCTCGCCGTCGCGGCGGTGGGGGCGACGGTGCTCCTGATGATCGTGGTTGCCGTCCGGGACACCCCGCACGGGGAGACCGCCCCCGGCCCGGCACCCGACCTCGCCGCCGTGCGCCGGAAGCTGCGGGCCGCCTGGGCCGAGCCGGGCACCCGGCTGGGCCTCTGGACGCACTTCGTCACCCAGTTCTCCGGCTCCGTGTTCGCCCTGCTCTGGGGATACCCGTTCCTGGTGCAGGGGCAGGGGCTCAGCCCGACGGCCGCCGCGTCGCTGCTCACCCTGATGACCGTCGCCATGTTCCTGACCGGGCCGGTGATCGCGCACCTGTGCGCCCGCCACCCGTTCCACCGGTCGGTGCTGGTCTTCGTGATCACCGGCGCCACCGCCGCGGTCTGGGCCGTCGTGCTGGCCTGGCCGGGACGCGCGCCGGGCTGGCTGCTGGTCACGCTGGTGCTGGTGCTGGCGGTCAACGGCCCCGGCTCCATGATCGGCTTCGACTACGCGCGCACCGCCAACCCGGTCAACCGGATCGGCAGCGCCAGCGGCGTGGTCAACGTCGGGGGCTTCCTCGCCTCCATCGTGCTGGTGCTGGCCGTCGGCGTGGTGCTCGACCTGGCCACGCCGGCCGGTCGGGCCGCCCCGGACCTGGCCGCCTTCCGCTGGGCCTTCGCCGTGCAGTACGCCCTCTGGGCGCTCGGCGCGGTGCAGGTCCTGCGCTACCGCAACGCCGCCCGTCGGGAGGCCGCCGCGCGGGCGCGTACCCCGGCCGCGCCCTGAGCCCGGCGCGGGCGGGCCCGGCCCGCCTCACGGTCAGCGGAGCCGGCGGCGGAGGGTCAGGTCGTCGAGCACCAGGGTCAGGCCGGCCCCGAGCAGCCAGACGTCCTTGGCCAGGCCGATGCCCTGCTGGGTGGGCTTCAGGCTGCCGGGCTCGCGCATCCCCGGCGTCCTGAGGTAGAGCTGCACCAGACCCGCGCCGAACGCGGCCAGCCCCAGCCCCGCGAGCACCGACGGGACGAACGGCGCGAGCAGCGCCGCGCCCAGGGCGACCTCGGCCCGGGAGAGCAGCCGGGCGAACCGGTTCGGATCGAGCTGCCCGAGCTGCGGGATCGCGCCGACGGCCATCCCGTGCATGCCCTGCGCCGCCTCCCCCTCCAGGTTCCGCTTGCCGAGGCCGGAGTTGAGGATGAACGCGCCGGTGCTGACCCGCAGCGGCAGATGACTGACCTTCATGGCGCACTCCCGTCCCACCGTCGAACCGTGCCCCCGCCTACCCCGCCCGCGAGGTGATAACCGCCCGATCTGGCGTTGGGACGACGGATGATCAGCGGTAGCGTCGCCGAGGGGACGTCACCCCACGGTGCCGCGCGCAGCGCACCCTGGATGACGGCGGCGTGGTGCGCCGGCGTGGAGCAGGAGGAAATCGTGAGCCAGCAGGTCAGGGGAGTCATCTCCCGCAGCAAGGGCGCACCGGTCGAGGTGACGACGATCGTGGTGCCGGACCCGGGGCCCGGCGAGGCCGTCGTGCGGATCCTGTCCTGCGGGGTCTGCCACACCGACCTGCACTACCGCGAGGGCGGCATCAACGACGACTACCCGTTCCTGCTCGGGCACGAGGCCGCCGGCATCGTCGAGGAGGTCGGGGCCGGCGTCGACAGCGTCGCGCCCGGCGACTTCGTGGTGCTCAACTGGCGGGCCGTCTGCGGGGTGTGCCGCGCCTGCCGCCGGGGCCGCCCGTGGTACTGCTTCGCCACCCACAACGCGTCCCAGAAGATGACCCTGACCGACGGCACCGAACTCGCCCCGGCGCTCGGCATCGGTGCCTTCGCCGAGAAGACGCTGGTCCACGCCGGCCAGTGCACGAAGGTGGACCCGGCCGCCCGGCCCGCCGCCGTCGGGCTGCTCGGTTGCGGCGTGATGGCCGGTCTCGGCGCCGCCATGAACACCGGCGGGGTCACCCGGGGCGACTCGGTGGCCGTGATCGGCTGCGGTGGCGTCGGGGACGCGGCGGTCGCCGGCGCGGCGTTGGCCGGCGCGACGACGATCATCGCGGTGGACACCGACCCCCGCAAGCTCGACTGGGCCCGCAAGTTCGGCGCCACGCACACCGTGAACGCCCGCGAGGACGACGCGGTCGAGGCGATCCGCGCCGCGACCGGTGGCTTCGGCGCCGACGTGGTGATCGACGCGGTGGGCCGCCCGGAGACCTGGAAGCAGGCCTTCTACGCCCGCGACCTGGCCGGCACGGTGGTGCTGGTGGGCGTGCCGACGCCGGAGATGACCGTCGACGTGCCGCTGCTGGACGTGTTCGGCCGCGGCGGCTCGCTGAAGTCGAGCTGGTACGGCGACTGCCTGCCCAGCCGGGACTTCCCGATGCTCACCGAGCTCTACCTGCAGGGCCGCCTCGACCTGGACGCGTTCGTCACCGAGGAGATCGCGCTGGACGGGGTCGAGGAGGCGTTCGCCCGGATGCACCGCGGCGACGTGCTCCGCTCGGTGGTGGTCCTCTGATGGCGGCCCGCGTCGACCACGCCGTCACCTCCGGCACCTTCTCCCTCGACGGCCAGACCTTCGACGTGGACAACAACGTCTGGATCGTCGGCGACGACACCGAGTGCGTCGTCGTCGACGCCCCGCACGACGTCGAGGCGATCCTGTCCGCCGTCGGCGACCGGCGGGTACGCGCCGTCCTCGCCACCCACGCCCACGACGACCACGTCCGGGTGGCCCCGGCGCTGGCCCGGGCCACCGGCGCGCCGGTGCTGCTGCACCCCGCCGACCGGGTGCTGTGGGACATGGTGCACCCGGACGAGGCGCCGGGCGGGGAACTGCGCGACGGGCAGACCGTCGAGGTGGCCGGGGTCGCGCTGACCGTCCTGCACACTCCCGGCCACAGCCCCGGCGCGTGCAGCTTCCACGCCCCGACGCTCGGCGTGGTGTTCACCGGCGACACGCTCTTCGCCGGCGGGCCCGGCGCCACGGGGCGCTCGTACAGCGACTTCGGCACGATCGTCGCCTCGATCCGGGACCGGCTGCTCACCCTGCCGCCAGAGACGGTGGTGCACACCGGGCACGGCGACAGCACCACCGTCGGCGCGGAGGCCCCGCACTTGGACGAGTGGCTGGCCCGCGGGCACTGACCGCGCGGGCCGGCGGGCACTGACCGCGCGGGCCGGCCACGGTCAGCCCGCCGGCCGGACCGGACCCGCCGGCCCGGTCCGGGCGACGCCGCCCACCCGGCGGGCGGGGGAGGAGCGTCGGCGTCGGTCAGAGCGGGCGGCGGATGTGCAGGCGGACCGTCGTGCCGGCGGCGGTGCTGTACACCCGGACCAGGTCGCAGAGCGCCTGCACGATCACCAGGCCCCGCCCGCCGACGCCGTCCTTCGCCGGAGTCAACCGGCCGGCCAGCGGGTCGGCCAGCCAGCCGTCGTCGTGGATCTCGCAGACCAGGTGCTCGGCGGTCCGCCAGACCCGCAGCACGCCCGCGCCCCCGGCGTGCGCGATGCTGTTCGTGGCCAGCTCGGTCACCGCGATCTGCAGGTCGGCCACCCGGTCCTCGTCCAGCCCGGCGACCCGGCCGTGGCCGGCGACGAACGCGCGCACGGCGGGCAGGCTGTCGACCTGGTAGGCCAGTGCCGCGACCGGTTCCGCTGGTGCCGGCAGCGGGAGGTTGTAGCGGGCGACCACCTCCGACGGGGCGTACGCCCCGCTCGACCGCCGCCCCGCGTCGTCGACGAGCACCGGGTGCGTGGCGCACGCGTCGGTCAGCACGTCGTCGTCGAGGCCCGCCACGTCGTACGGGCAGAGGATGGTGGCGTCGCGGCCGGCGAACGCCATGTTGATCAGCGCCTCGTGCTGGGCGCAGGCCGGATACTCGGTGTCGCTGCGCCCGGCCCAGATCGGCTCGCCGATGATCCGTACGCGCCGGCCGGCGTGTTCGTCGATGAACGCCTGCAGAACCCACGGGATGATCCGCCCCGGGTTCCGGCCGGCCTCGGTCATGTCCGCCCAGCGCACCCCGTCCATCGCGCCGACCTCGGCGCGGACCAGCCACAGGTTGGCGCCGGGCATCGCGACCAGCACCGGTTCTGCGGCGGCCAACCCGCTGGTGATGAACGGCACCGTGCCCGCCAACAGTTCGTCCGGGTCGCGGTAGAAGAGGCCCTCGTGCACGAAGGTGCCCGCTGTGCCACCCGGCCCGGTCATGCCGCCCGTCCCACGGGGGACGGCCCCGACGTGTCCAGGGAGTCGGCGGCGGCCCGACCGTGGCGGGGACCGGGGGCGACGAAACGGCCGACGGCGGCGAGCGCGTCGGTCTCGTCGTCGTCGGCCCAGCAGGCGTGGTCCCCCAGGGCGGCCTGGTCGACCACCGCACCAACAGTCAATTCCCTGCCTCCCGGTCGGCGCTCCCACTGTAATCCCCGGTTTCGGTACCGGCCCAGCGGGTGAACCGTAGGCGCCCGGCGTGCCGTGACCGACTAGGCTCTGCCGGCATGACGACGGACGCCGCCGGCCGCCCACCCGCCGTACGCCAGCTTCGTCTGGTCGTGGAGGCCGAGGACTACGAGGCGGCGGTCGTGTTCTTCCGGGACGCGCTGGGCCTGCCCGAGCAGGCCGCCTTCACGGGGGAGGGCGACGCGCGGGTGGTGATCCTCGACGCCGGCCGGGCGACGCTGGAGATCGCCAACCCGGCGCAGAAGCGGATGATCGACGAGGTCGAGGTCGGGCGGCAGGTCGCCCCCAAGATCAGGGTGGCGTTCGAGGTGGACGACAGCCGGTCCGCCACCCGCCGCCTGGTCTCCGCCGGCGCCACCGAGATCGCCCCGCCGACCGTGACCCCGTGGCAGTCGCTCAATGCGCGCCTCGACGCCCCGGCCGGCCTGCAGATCACGCTCTTCCAGGAACTGCTCGGCGCGGACGAGCGGGCGACCCTCGACGGCTTCGGCACCGACCGGGCGCGCGAGGAGTAACCGGAGAAGGCATCCGCCGATCCGTTCGGACCGTGGCCGGCAACGACGTCGCGGGCGGAACCGGGATCGGCCAAGGCCGGGCAGGTCGGTGACCGTCTGCCGCCGCCGCACGACGCTGCTCCGGCCGGCACCGAAAATCGGGTGCGTCCCGGCCCGCGCGCGGGAAGTATTCGCAGCCATGCAGCCCACGGCCGGTCCGGCCGCCGTCGACGCGGCACTGACCCCCGCCCAGCGCGCGGCGATCGGGCACGTCCGCGCGGCGGCGCTGCGCGACCGCCCCGCCGCCCTGGCCGTCATCGCCCGCGCGCTCGCGGGCTCGGGCGTGACCCACCGGCCGGAGTGCCTGATCGCCGCGGTCGGCCGGCACGGCCGCCTCACCCTCAACTTCCACCCGGACCGGCTGTGCGCCGACGGGCGTACGGTCGCGTCGGCCCTCGCCGCCGAGGGCGTCTACCGCAGCCAGTTCGAGACCGGCATCTCCAACGGCGGGCTGACCGCCTTCCCCGGGGGCGACCGGGACCGCTGGGAGGAGACGCTCTTCGGCGGCGCCTACCAGGTCCCCGGCGTGCCCCCGACGGACCGGCCGAAGTACGGCGGCCTGAACCTGCTCGACCACCCGGACGGTGCCAGCCCCCGGTTCGGCTCCTGCCACCTGCGGCTGCGCCCCGAGGTGCTCGCCCGGGCGACGTTCTGCTTCGGCGACAGTCACCTGGGCCCCCGCGACCTGGGCACCGTCGACGTCTTCGAGCCGGTGCTGGCGGCCCTCCTCGCGGCGACGGACAGCACCGGGGTGAGCCTGGGCGTGCCGGGGGACGTGGTGGCCCTGGTCCGGGCGCTGCTGCGCCGTCGCGAGGAGGCCGCGTGGGCCCCCGGCGCCGCGGGTCGCGCCCTCGACGACTACATCGAGGCCCAGATCCACGGGGAGTTGAGTCTGGCCCGGGACGTGGAGGCGGTGGTCATGGACCCGTCCTTCCGGGGCACCGAGGCCGGGGAGACCCTCGACGCGCTGGCCCGTCGGCACGGCGTCGCCCTGCACTGGCACGCCGGCTTCGCGCTTCCCGTCGACCGGATCGACCCCGACTTCCGGGGGCCGGCCATCCCCCCGCTGGCCGCCCGGGTGCACGCCGAGTTCGCCCGGCCGGGCGATCCGGTCGACGCCGCCCTGATCGGGCGCGCGGCGGTCTCCGTGGTCACCGAGCCGTCCCGCTGGGCCGACCGGGGGCCGGCCGAGGTCACCCTCCAGCACCTCAAGCAGCTCTGGCACGTCCTCGTCCGGTTCGGCGCGCCCCACGCCGCCTGAGCCGATCCGGTCCGGCACCCTGCCGGCCCTCACCGGTCCGGCCTCGCGGTGAGCGTGCCCCGGCTCTGCTGACCCACGATCTTCTGCGGGACGTGTTGGCGTCCCGGCCCGGACTCGGCCGGCTGGGGTCGATCGTCTGGTTCATCCTTTCCCGTGCCGAACGCAGGGGAGTGTTCTCGCCCGTCCCTCGTGCCGAGTGACGGGGACCGCAGCACGCCACCACCGGCTCATATCCGGAATGCCCGACAGGGCAGGCTGGTTGTGTCCCCCGTACCGCCGGAACCGAAACCTCCTCCGGCGCGGAAGTTTCCCCCGAGGAGCGCTCAGCACGGAGCGCTTCGCCTGACCGAAAGGGCAACCATCGTGAAGTACGACTTCACTCGGTGGCTCCCGGCCATCGCGAAGGACTCGAAGGACTCGAACCGCAAGATCGCGCTGAGCGTGGTGGGTGTCGCCGCCCTCGGTGGCCTGGCCTTCGGGCCGACGGCCGTCGCCGCACCTGTCACCAGCACGCCGCACGAGGGCGCCGTGGCCGCGATCGAGCAGGCCACCGGCCAGGGCAAGTCGGCCTCCAGCGAGGAGTCGGCCCTGACCACCGGCGGCGAGACGGCCAAGCCGGTCGCCGACAAGCCCGCCCGAGATGAGCTGATCCCGCACGGCGTGCAGGGTGCCCAGTCGCGCATCCCGCTCGACGACGCGCAGCTCGCCAACGCCAAGGCCATCATCAAGGAGGCCAAGGAGACCGGCGTGGGTGAGCGGGGCGCCGTCATCGGCATCGCGACGTCGCTGCAGGAGTCGAAGCTCTACAACCTCGGCCACCTGGGCGCGTACAACGACCACGACTCGCAGGGCCTGTTCCAGCAGCGCCCGTCGTCGGGTTGGGGTTCGCCCGACCAGGTCACCGACCCCGAGTACGCCTCGCGGGCGTTCTTCGAGGCGCTCAAGAACGTCGGCGGCTGGCAGGACCTGCCGCTGACCTCCGCCGCACAGACGGTGCAGGTCTCGGCCTACCCGTTCGCGTACGCGCAGTGGGAGGAGCAGGCGGCGGACATCGTCGCCCAGCTCTGGTGACGACCGCGTGACAACCGCATGACCCGACCGGCCGGTCCCGATTTCAGGGGCCGGCCGGTTGCGCCTGCGGCGGCGCGCTCTTTCGGCGCTGTGCTGTGGTGCGTGGTGGTGGGGGTGTGCGGGCCACACCCCTTCGGTGGTCGCGCGCCGTCCGTGCCTGGATGTCGGTTTCGCGGTACGGCTGCCGTGAGGCGTCCGCGAAGGCGTCGGCGTGGCGTCGGTGAGGCGTCGCGATGTGGGGTTGGCCTGGTGTCGCCTGCGGCGTGGCGACCGGTCGACCCGCTGTCGGCGGGTCCGGGTGGGTGGGGTGCCGTGGGCGCTGTCGAGCTGCCCCATCTGTGAGACCACCCCCGTCACACCAGACTCGGTCGCCTGCGGCGGCATGCTGTGCCCCATCTGTGAGGGCAGCTCGACAGGGACCAGGCAGCGGAACCCGTGGGGTCCGGTTGTGTCCCGTCTGTGAGGGCAGCTCGACACGGGCCAGATGGCAGCGTTCCGTGGGTCCGGTTCGGGGTGTGACCGGGGGCATCGTGGGGGCGGAATCGTGGCCGGGGCGGGGTCGTTACACCCTGCGTACGGCCGAGCAAGACCACCCCCGCCCCCCGGCGGGCTGGCGTGCGGGCCCCGGAATGTTGGTGGGCCGCCGGTCGTTACACATGGTCCCGGCCGGTGGAGGGCGACCCCCTCGCCCCGCGACGCGGGCCGCTCCCGGTCTCCAGATGGCCGGTCTGATTCTTCCCGGCGCGTGACGCGCCGGATCCCCCGATTTCTTGAGCGCCGGACGGTGCTTGTGCCCCGCTGAACCCCCCCTTCGGCGTGTGGTGCCAACCCCCGAATGGAGCGTCTGATGAACACGATCATGCGTAAGAGCGTTCTTGGTATTGCTGGTCTGGCTGTTGCTGGTGGTCTGGCTGCTGGTCCGCTGAACCACGCCGACACCACCCCCGTGGCGGCGACGCCGGTCACCGCTGTGGCGGTGCAGGCGGACAGGCCGGCCGTGGACATGGCGAAGCTGGTTCCGCATGGTGTGCAGGGTGCGCAGTCGCGCATCGACCTGTCGGACGAGCAGGTGGGTAACGTGAAGGCGATCATTGCGGCGACGAAGAAGGCCGGGATGGACGAGCGGGCCGCGGTGGTGTCGATCGCGACGGCGTTGCAGGAGTCGAAGCTGGAGAACCTGGGTCATCTGGGTGACCGCAACGACCACGACTCGCAGGGCCTGTTCCAGCAGCGCCCGTCCTCGGGTTGGGGCACGGTGGAGCAGATCACCGACCCGGAGTACTCGACGACGGCGTTCCTGAAGGGTCTGAAGCAGGTCGACGGGTGGCAGGACATGCCGCTGACCGAGGCCGCGCAGACGGTGCAGGTGTCGGCGTACCCCGACCACTACGCCCAGTGGGAGCAGCAGGCCGCCGACCTGGTTGCCGAGCACTGGAACAGCTGACGACAGGTGCATGACGCCGCTGGCCGGTACCCCCGTGCGGGGTACCGGCCAGCGGCGTCCTCGCGTCACGAGCGGGCAGGCCCACACCGGGTCCGGGTCCCCGGGTGGAGGCGGTCGCGTGCGGTGGCGTTCAGCGGCGGTGGCCGAGGGCGACGTCCACCAGGGCGGCGACCAGCGCCAGCGCGATGACCGCGGCGGCCAGCAGGAGGGAGTGTCGGAAAGCGACGCCGTAGTCGCCGTCGCTGCCGGCCAGCGACGAGAAGAAGACCGAGCCGACGGCGGCGATGCCGGCGGCGGAGCCGATGCGCTGGCCGGTCTGCAGCATGCCCGCGCCGCTTCCCGCCTGGGGCACCGGTACCTGGGACAGGGTGAGGGTCTGGTTCGGGGCGATCACCAGGCCGCTGCCCAGCCCGGCGACCAGCAGCGGCGCCGCGGTCAGCCACGGCACCACGGCGCCGGCGGGCGCCAGGGCGAGCGCGCCGACCACCGCGACGAGCCCGACGACCACGGTGAGCAGACCGACCGCGACCAGCGGCCGGCCGAAGCGGTTGACGATCCGGCCGCCGAGGGCGGACGCGGCGGCCGAGCCCAGCGCGAAAGGGGTGATGGCCACGCCGGCGACCAGCGCGCTGTAGCCGAGGCCGTTCTGGAGGTAGAGGGTGAAGACGAAGAAGATCGCGGTGAACCCGCCGAAGTAGACGAGCGCGATCAGTGATCCGAGGGCGTATGACCGGAATCGGAACAGGCGCAGGTCGAACAGCGGATCCCGGCGCCGGGCGTACCACCGTTCCCAGGCCCCGAATCCGGCCAGGGCGAGCAGTCCGGTCGGCACCAGCAGCCACTTCGCGCGGCCCTGCCACTGCTGCTGCTGGACCAGCGGCAGCAGCACCAGCAGCACGCCGAGCCCGAGCAGCAGCACTCCGACGGGATCCAGCCGCCGGTGGTCCGCGGGGCCCGCCCGGCGGCCGGGGAGCAGCCGCCAGCCGAGGACCACCGCCACGATCCCGACGGGCACGTTGACGAAGAACACCCAGCGCCAGCCGTGCTCCTCGCCGCCGATGGCGATCAGCAGGCCGCCGAGCAGCGGGCCGACGGCGGTGGAGATGCCGATGGTGGCGCCGAGCAGGCCGAACGGGCGGCCCCGCTCGGGCCCCCGGAACAGCTCCTGGATCAGGCCGGTGACCTGCGGGTTGACCAGCCCGGCGGCGGCGCCCTGGAGCAGTCGGGCCGCGACCAGCCACGCGGGGGAGGCGGCCAGCCCGGCGAGGGCGCTGGCGAGCGTGAACAGGGCGATCCCGAAGACGAACGCGGTGCGCCGGCCGCGCGCGTCGCCGAAGCGTCCGGCGGGGACCAGCACCAGCCCGAACGTCAGGGCGTACCCGGAGAGCACCCACTGCAGGTCGCTGGGGGAGGCCCCGAGGGCGCGGTCCATCGAGGGGACGGCGACGTTGACGATGCTCACGTCGAGCAGCGTCATGAAGGCGGCGACCAGCCCGACGCCGAGGGCCTGCCAGCGCCGCCGGTCGTCCGGGGAGGCGGTGGCGTCGGCCGGTCGCGGCGTACGGGCCGCGCTCATCGTGCCTCCCGTGGACCGGTGGTCGGGCATCGCTGTCCGCTACCCCGGTCCGCGGGAGGCGAATCGTGGCGGGCCGCCCGCCGGGTCACGCCAACTGTTGGGCGCAGAACCGGGGGCCGAAGTCCAGCCCGGCCATCGGCGAGTCCTCGCGGTGCAGCAGGTTCTTCTCGGTGAGCAGGTGCAGTGGCGCGCGCAACTGCTCCTCGGTCAGCCCGGCCTCCTGGGCGATCAGGTCCGGGTACGGCACCTGCCCGCGCGCCTCCAGGGCCGCGACGGCGTCGTACACCCGTTCCTCGACGTCCGACAGTTGGACCTGCCGCATGATGTCCTCCTTCGCCTTGCCCGCCCCACGGGCGGTTGCGCCGCGCGGTTACCCCGTGGCCGGCCGAAGATGCCCACCCGATCGGGCGGTGGTCCGGTCGCGCCGACGCCCCCGGAACCGGCCTCCTGGCATACGCTGCAGCGGTGATCATCTGGGATCTCGCCGTCGTCGGCGCCGGCCCCGCCGGCCTCTCCGCCGCCCATGCCGCCGCCCGCGCGGGCCTGCGCACACTCGTGCTGGAACGGGCCGCCCACCCCCGCTACAAGACCTGCGGGGGCGGCCTGATCGGCACCTCGCTCGCGGTGGTCGCCGACCGGATCGACGTCCCGGCGCACGACCGGGTGGACCGGGTGACGTTCACCCGGGACGGGCGACGCCGGTTCACCCGACGGCACCCCGACGGCCCGCTGGTGACGATGGTGCGGCGTGAGGAGTTCGACGACCGGCTGCGCCTCGCCGCGGCCGCGGCCGGCGCCGAGGTCCGCGAGCGCGCCGCGGTCCGCGCCGTCGAGCAGGACCCCGAGGGCGTACGCCTGCGGCTGGCCGACGGGGAGACGGTGCGGGCGCGTGCCGTGGTCGGCGCGGATGGCTCCTCGGGCGTGACGGCTCGGCACGTGGGGGTCCGCCACCGGCAGGTCGACCTGGGACTGGAGCTGGAGTTGCCGGTGCCGCCGCGGGAGCAGGACCGCTGGCGGGGCCGCGTGCTGCTGGACTGGGGCCCGCTGCCCGGCTCGTACGCCTGGGTCTTCCCGAAGGGCGACCGGCTCACGGTCGGCGTGATCGCCGCACGGGGCGAGGGGGAGCGGACCCGGGCCTACCTGCGCGCGTTCGTTGACCGGCTGGGTCTGTCGGGGGTGGAGCCGGCGCACGACTCGGGGCACCTGACCCGCTGCCGCGCCGAGGACTCCCCGCTGCGTCGGGGCCGGGTGCTGGTGGCGGGCGACGCGGCGGGGCTGCTGGAACCGTGGAGCCGGGAGGGCATCAGCTACGCGCTGCGCTCCGGCGAGCTGGCCGGCGCCGCGGTCGCCGCGGGTGACCCGGCGGGCTACGAGCGGGCGGTGGCGCGGGACCTGGTGCCCTCGATGCGCGCGGGGCACCGGCTGCTGGACGTGTTCGCGCGGCGGCCGGAGGTCTTCCACGCGCTGCTGGCGACCCCGCCGGGCTGGCGGATGTTCGTGCGGTTCTGCCAGGGGCGGGCGAGCTTCGACGAGACGTTGGGCCGGGCCCCGGTGCGGGCGGCGCTGGCGCTGCTGGACCGGCTGCCGGCCCCCCGCGCGCCGCTGGCGAAGCTGCCGTCCTGACCGGGGATGCCTAGGATCCCGTCTTTCACCCAGGATCCTAGGATGCTTTAGGGGTGGTGACGCCGGGCGCCACGGGCGGAGAATGACGGCGTCGAGGGGGAGAGCAGATGGCAGAGGACCGCTCCGAGTCGCCGTTCACCGACGACGAGTACGCCTTCCTGCGGCACGTGCGTTTCGGCGAGATGCCGCCGGCGGTCCCGCCGGAAGAGCGGGTCGCGCTGACCGAGACCGAGCCGCGCCGGGACCGACCGGATTCGGAGGCTTCGGACCGGTGGGACCTGCGGCACGGCGCCTGACGGCGCGTCGCGCGCGGCGGCGTCGCCTCGTCCGCGCGACCTGCCCGGTACGCGGACGGGCCGCGGGCGATCCGCCCACGGCCCGTCCGGTGATCGTCGGTCAGAAGACCGGCACGCCCTCGCGCACCAGCTTCCAGTTCGGCTGGTAGAAGTCGGCCGGGTCGATCGCGCCCTTGGCCTGCGCCCAGTCGATCAGCAGTTGACGGATCTCCTGCTGCTCGTTGTAGACCTGGGTCTTCACGATGCCGGGGAAGTTGCCGCCGCCGCTGCGGCGGTAGTTGTTCACCGCCACCACGAACTGCGCGTTGTCCGCCACCGGGGTGTCGGTGCCGGGCAGCACCAGGCGGGTGACGCGCTGGCCCACCAGCCGGGAGATGTCGATGTCGTACTCCAGGCCGGAGAAGACGTCGTAGTTGTAGTCCGGCACCGCCGGATCGCTGATCGTCTCCGGGTCGACCGGGGCGCCCGGGGCGAGGGTCCGGAAGTACTTCGCCGAGTACTCCAGGTAGGCCCGCACCTCGGCGCCGCTGAGCACGACGGCCTCGAGGGTGTTGTCGAAGACGTACAACCCGGCGACGTCGCGGATCTTCACGTCGCCGGCGGGGAAGACCGCGGTCCGGCTGAACGGCGCCGCGATCGACAGCACCGGCAGCGCCGCGTACGACGTGCCGGCGAGCGCCTGGCCGACCACCTCGGTCTGGACGTGGTTGATGAAGTCCAGGATCGGGGTGTCCTTGTACCGGCTCTCCGCCGCCGACAGCTCCACGGTGGAGCGCGCCACGACCTGGTTGACGTACGCGACGGTCTTCTGGTGCTGGGCCCGCACGGCGGCGAGGACCGCCGGGTCCTCCACCACGGTGTTGGTGTTCAGCAGGGCGGCGGTCTTCTTGGTGATCTTCCACCGGCCCCTCTCGCGGGCCAGCGTGAAGTCCATCCGGCTCAGCCGCTGGCCCCACTTCGACGGCTCGGTGAGCAGCACCTGCTCACCGGTCCGCGCGTTGGTCACGAACTTCTCGGCGACCTCGGCGTGGGCGTGGCCGAAGAGGATCG
The DNA here is from genome assembly GCF_043202855.1 of Micromonospora sp. NPDC048063. Taxonomy (NCBI): domain Bacteria; kingdom Bacillati; phylum Actinomycetota; class Actinomycetes; order Micromonosporales; family Micromonosporaceae; genus Micromonospora; species Micromonospora sp. NPDC048063. The sequence continues at coordinate 410,607 of NZ_JBIDBG010000005.1, forward strand.
CGTCGATGCCGGGGACCTGCTCGGCGATGAGCGCCGTCGGATTCTCGTTCGGCAGCTCCGGGCCGTAGCTGGAGGTGCCGCTGTCGCCGCCGTGCGCGGAGATCAGCACGATGTCGGCGCCGCGCTCCCGCATGATCGGGACGTACTTCGCGGCCGTGGCGATCATGTCGTCGAACCGCAGTCGGCCCTCGACGTTGGCCTTGTCCCAGATCGCGCTGCCGGGGTTGGTCAGGCCGAGGATGCCGACCCGCAGCGGCGGCGCGGCGAAGCCGACGGAGACCTTCTTGATGACGAACGGCAGGAAGGCCGGCTTGCCGGTGGCGACGTTGACGGCGTTGGCCGCCAGCGCCGGGAAGCCGAGCTGCGAGATCCACTTGGCCAGCAGCGGCAGGCCGTAGTTGAACTCGTGGTTGCCCAGCGTCACGGCGTCGTACCCGAGCACGTTCATGGCGTTGGCCATCGGGTGCGTCGCCCCGGTGGTGGTGATCGGCTCCTGCTTGGCGTAGAAGGTGGCCAGCGGCGTGCCCTGGATGGTGTCGCCGGCGTCGAGCACCAGCGTCGCCTTGCCCCGCCGCTCGGTGCGGATCTGGTTGACGAGGGTGGCCAGCTTGGCGACGCCGACGTCGTTGTGCTTGCTGTCGTCGTACTCGGCGTCCTTGTAGTAGTCCCAGTTGTAGACGTTGCCGTGGGTGTCCGAGGTGCCGAGGATCGTGAGGTCCCAGGTCCGCGACCGGGCCGCGCCGGCCGCCTGGGCGGGGGTGGCGGCGATCAGCGGGACGCTCGCCGCCGCGGCCGCGGCGGCGAGCACCGTCCGACGCGACGGGCCGGAGGGAGAGGTCATGACGTGCCCTTCCATGGGGGTCGGGGCGCCTGGTGGGCGCCGAGCGCACCCTAACGAGCGGCCGTCACTCCTGCCACAGCAGCCCGAGGTGTCCCACAGCACCAGCGTCCGCGGGCCGCCCGGGGTAACACCGCCCCGGCCGTTTCCGCCCGTCGGCTCTGGGTAGGGCGGTGGGATACCAGGAACCCGAGCAGGTGCGCGAGGAGACGTCGGTGAGCGAGGACCAGCACACCCAGCAGGACCCCACCAGCCAGTACGGCCAGCAGGAGGGGCAACCGGGGCAGCAGCAGACGCCGCCCGGCGCGACCGGCAGGATGACCCCGAAGCCGGACCACGGCGAGGAGTCGTACCGCGGCAGCGGCAAGCTCGACGGCAGACGGGCGGTGATCACCGGCGGCGACTCCGGCATCGGTCGCGCGATCGCCATCGCGTACGCCCGGGAGGGCGCCGACGTGCTCATCTCCTACCTGGGCGAGGAGGAGGACGCCGACGCCCGGGAGACCGTCCGGCTGGTCGAGGAGGCCGGCCGCAAGGGCGTCGCCGTGCGCGGCGACATCACCGACCAGCGGCACTGCGAGGAGCTGATCGGGCGGGCCGTGCGGGACCTCGGCGGGATCGACATCCTTGTCAACAACGCCGCCTACCAGATGGCGCAGGAGAAGGGCATCCTCGGGATCAGTGACGAGCAGTTCGACCGGGTGCTCAGGACCAACCTGTACGCCATGTTCTGGCTCTGCAGGGCGGCGGTGCCGCACATGTCCGAGGGCTCGACCATCATCAACACCTCGTCGATCCAGGCGTTCGACCCGTCGCCGCAGCTGCTGGACTACGCCACCACCAAGGCGGGGATTGCCAACTTCACCAAGGCGCTCGCCGCCGACCTGGCGGAGCAGGGGATCCGGGTGAACGCGGTGGCGCCCGGCCCGATCTGGACGCCGCTGATCCCGGCGACCATGCCGCGGAAGAAGGTCGAGCAGTTCGGCCAGGACACCCCGGAGGGGCGCCCCGGCCAGCCGGCCGAGCTGGCCCCGGCGTACGTCTTCTTCGCCTCCCAGGAGTCCAGCTACGTCACCGGCGAGGTCCTCGGCGTGACGGGTGGCCGCCCCACCAAGTAATCCCCGCGCCCCGCGCCCCGGAACAACGGGTCAGCGGGGCCAGACGGCGAGGCGGGCGCGGACGCGGGCGACGGCGGCGGCGTCCAGGCCGTAGCGGGCGAAGCGCCGGTCCGGCAGCCGGTCCAGATAGCGGCCGGCGGCGCGGACGTCCGACGGATCCAGGGCCGGGTCGAGCTGGCGGGCCAGCTCCAGCAGCTCCGCCACGTCGTGCTGCTCCAGGGCCGCCGCCACGTCGATGTAGTCCCGAACCTCTCGCCGGTTCACCAGTGCGGCGGTCTTGTTCGCCATCAGGTCCCGCACGTCCATCACCGGGCCGAGGTCCATCACCACCGGGCTGCGGTGCCGGTCGAGGCGGGCGAGGCTGAGCCGGATCCGCCGCCCGTCCCGGCTCACCACGAAGTCCTTCAGGTCCCGGTCGAACCCGTCGAACAGCTCGGCCAGCTCGCTGTCCGGGTCGGCGTCGCTCACCTCGAACCCGGCCCGTTCCAGCGCCGCCCGCACCCCGTCCGCCGCCGCGGCGGCCGCCCCCTCGACGTCGGCGAAGAGGTCCACGTCCTCGGTCGGGCGGGTCACCAGCCCGTGCGCCGCCCAGGCCACGCCGCCACCGAGCACGAACCGGTACGGCCCGGCGGCGGACAGGGCGACGCGGGCCACCTCCCGGTAGAAGTCGTGCGGGTGCGCGCCGCTCACGCCGTACGCAGACCCCGGTGGCGGATCTCCCACGCCTGGCGTACGCCCTTGGGGAGGTTGAGCAGCCGCCACACCCGGCGCAGGGTGCGCCCGTTGATGAGCACGCGGAGGTCCTCCGCGCGGGTGGTCTCCCGCAGGACGTTCTCGTACATCCAGAGCAACTCGTCCGGGTCGCCCAGGTCGAACGTGCGGTCGGCGTTCCACATCAGCTGCACGGGCAGCTCCACGACGCCGCGGGTGGGGCCGGCGAGCTCGGTGAGCGTCCGGGTCACCACGGCGGGCCGGCCCGGGCGGGCGAGGGGGGCCACGCGGGTCGCGGTGGGGGAGAGGCCGTGCATGCTGTCAGGGTAACGCCAGGTCCGCGGTTTGTCGGTGCTGGTTGTGCTGGGTGTCGGTGGTTGCGGTGGGGGTGTGGCCCGCCCGGCCCCGCGCCGGGGGGGGGGGGGGGGGCCCCGGCGCCGGCCCCCCCGGCCCCCCCCCCCCCGGGGGGGCGCGGCGG